>CBFGUW010000027.1:0-62363 GCA_965652395.1 uncultured Saccharospirillum sp.
AGCACAACCTTGCCAAGGTTGGGGTCGCGAGTTCGAATCTCGTTTCCCGCTCCAATTTTAAAGAAGCAGCCCAAGGGCTGCTTTTTGCGTTTCAGGCACCGCCCATCCCTACTCCATACCTCCCAAGTAGTATTTTGATGGTTTTCACACCTACCCTTTGATACCTTACTTAAGCAACTCCTAATTAAGCCAACACCACGGTAATCCCGGTCATGCTGTCTTGCCTGCCGATGCGGCTGCTCTTTTTTCTGTTCATGGTTCTGTCCATACCCTATGTGTTTGCTATAAACCCGCCTCTCCCCTTGGAGGACGGGTGGCAATACCGCTGGGGGGATTCCCCGTTCAATCCGGAGGGTGTTCCCGCCTGGACCCAAGACCCGGCCGAGAGCCCGGAATGGTCCGATATCGGCTTTCCTTCCAATCCGCCCGACCGGAAGGGTCGCCAAAATGTGTGGTTCAGAGTCACGTTGCCGGAGGGTCAATGGTGGGATCCGGTGCTTTATATTTATAGCGTGGATCTAATTACAGAGGCCTACCTTGATGGCCAAAAGATCTACCAACATGGGACGTTCGACGCCGAGGGGAAAGGCCTCTTCGAGGGTTGGCCCTGGCACATGATCCCCCTGCCTGAGGGGTTTGGCGGAAAGTCGCTCTATTTCCGAATTTACTCCAACTACAGCGATATCGGGCTGTGGGGCGAGGTAAAGATCACCAACCGTCAGGAACTGATACTCTCAGTGCTGTCAGGTTCCATTGAAGCCTTGATTGTCAGTGGTTTCTCTTTTTTGGTGGCGCTGCTTTCCCTGGTGTTTTCCCTGTCGCAAACAAGTCGTAAACAGTTTGCGGCCATTGCTCTCTTTGCGTTTGGCTCGGGCCTGATGATCCTATCTTCGAGCCAGGCCAGCCAGTTGCTGATCAATCGACCGCTCCTGTGGGATTTCTTAGGGGCTGGCGGCTACTACTCCCTCCCCATTGCTATTGGCTTGCTGATGGAGCAATGGGTTCGCGGCAAAGCAGTTCCCGTAGTAAGGCGGCTCTGGCAGGGGCATTTGCTTTATCTGGTAGGGGCTTTAGGGTTCGCCGCGACAGGCTTGGTCAATCTGTCGACCACCTTTCCGGTTTTTGATGGTTTGTTGTTGATCAGCCTGGGTACCCTCTTTACTCTGGCTATTCGCCAGATCTCGCAGACCTCATTGGAACAAAAGGCCATATTGGGTTCCTTTGTCATTTATGGTGTTTTACTGATCATCGATATGGCCGTGGCCCACGGCTTCCTACCCTGGGGTCGCGTGCCACTCAGTTGGGGCGGACTTTGTTTCGCATTGGCGGCGATGGTGATTTCATTACGGCAATATCACAAAGCTCAACAGGAAGTCATTGGTTTAAACCAGTCCCTGGAACGCAAGGTCATGCAGCGTACCGAGGCGCTCGAGAGAATGGCCGCCCAGGAAAAAGAACGCGCCCGAATACTCTCCTACGAGCATGAAAAAACAATATTGCTGAACGACCTGGTGGCCAGGCTGCAAGGCTGTCACGGGCTGGATCAGGGTTTCGAAGTGCTGGCCCGTTCCATTCCGGAATACACCCAGCCTCTTTCAGGGGCGCTCTATCGCAGGCGGGAAGCAGGCGCTCCGTTCCGGTTACAAAAGAGCTGGGGTTACGAAGATGACTATTCGCCCCCGCAGCAATGGGATGGGCCCTCCTGGGAGTCCACTCACTCCGGTGAGACGTTTCCCTGCCAACGAGGGCTTCATTTACCGCAGAACAAGCGATATTGGTGCTTTCCCATTCGTGTGGAGGATGCCGAACAGGGTAGCCTGTTATTGGGTTTCTATTTTGTCGCCATTCCGGCGGGTATCTCGAAGGGGGAGCTATCCAGCGGCAAACAACGGTTATTTCTGGCACTGCAACAAGCCACGGAAAAGCTGGGCATTGTGTTATCCAGCCTGGCGTTACGTGAGCAACTGCAAACCCTTTCTTACGAAGATGGCCTGACCGGTTTGAAAAACCGACGTTATTTCAATGAGTTCTTTGCCCACCAGGCGGCTCTCGCCCAGCGCAACCATAGTTCGCTCAGCCTCATCATGGCTGATCTGGACCATTTCAAGAACTTCAACGACCGCTATGGTCATGAGGCGGGGGACTATGCACTGCAAATTCTCGCCAACACCATGAAAGCCCGCTTTCGGGAAACCGACATTGTTTGCCGCTTCGGTGGTGAAGAGTTTGTGATCATACTGCCCGGCGCCGCGCCGGAAGATGCAAAAACATTGGCCAACCAGCTGCTGCGTGACATTCGCAATATTCATGTCCTGTACCAAAACCGCGATATTGGCAGTCTCAGTCTGTCTGCCGGTATCGCCAGTTGGCCAGACCATTGCGAACAGCCGGAAGCATTGCTGACCCTCGCGGACAATGCGCTCTACCAGGCCAAAACCGAAGGTTGGGACCGTGTCTGTCTGGCCGATGACACGACCCCGGCTTAACCCGAGTCTTGCGCCAATTGCACGGCTTTTAATCTATCCCCATCCGAAGCTTCCAGAACCAAGGTGCCTGTGTCGGTCATCCAAAAAGTCCGGGTCTGCTGCAGCAGGTCGAGGAAGCGTTTCTCACGATTCATCACTTCGGCGGCACAGGCTCTTTCGGTGGTGGAATCGTGCTTTAGGTTCATACCTCCGCCGGTGATTTCATATATTGACCAATAACGGTTGCAGGGGGCCTGGCCGGTGAGGGTACCTTCCCGATCAAAAGTAAGGGTGACCATTCGATTGGACGCCACCGGTTGACCTGCGAACTCGGTCACCCGCCAGGTTCGACCGACCACCAATTCACGGGGTTCACCTCCACAACCACTGTAGGCATCGCCGTCCAAGTGAATCTCTACCTGATAAGGGTGAGGCAGGCCGGACATGCTGTCGTGGCATAACTGGCGCTCGATGACGGCGGTGAGGTCATGCTGATCGGTCGTTACCGAATAACTGAGCTTCTCTTCGGATACAACCTCGGGTTCAGGGCGCTCTGTACCAAACGCCACCTCGCCATAACGGGCTTTCAACTCAAGCCGGGAGGCAGTCAGCGTCAGGATCCAACCGGGTTCCTGGCCACGCGCCACAAAGGGATAATCGAGGGAGGCGTGCATAGGGGTCGAGGCTGCCTCGCTCGCGCTGCCGGTAACGGGAGGAGCTGGGCTTGTTTTACAACCGGCGACCAATCCCATGCCGATTAATGTCAGTATCGAGGTATTGAAATTCATGGCTTGTCCTTGCATGTTCCGTTTCAATCCCAAAGGCCGACGAAGACCTTCAGCCGAGTGCCACTATAGCACTCATTCCTGGATAAATTGTGAACACGGCGCACAACTGAACAAACCGAACGGCCTCAGTCTTCAAGCAAAGACTCACTCCATTACCGGTTATCCCGCCTTTATTTGTCCGATGAAATAAAGGGGTCGCTCTCTCGTGAAAAATCGCCTTTTTTTCGCCGCTTCAACACCGTATCCACATAAGATTGGGTCGCTTTTGCCTGCCCGACATCCTTACCGTTCGCCTCGCTGAGATACCAGCGGTGCTCCAGTACTTCATGGAAGAGTTCGGCATTGTCCAGCCGGCCTTTTAATTCATCCGGTATGGCTTCGATGGTGGGATTGAAGACTTCCGACAACCACCGATAGGCGGCCACCGGTTCGGGAACGTCCCGCCCTTCTTTATCACTCAGGTAAATGCGATAGCGGCTCAGATCGTTCAACAAACGCCGGGCCTGGTTTTCCTGCACATGCAGACCGGTCAGATTATTCAGGCGGCGCCGATGATGCCAATGCTCGACCACCTGAGGCACCATTCGCACCCGCTGACCGTTGTCGACCGTGGTCAGCTCCATTTCCTCCACATCGAAGCCCAACTCATTCAACCGGCGAATGCGTTTTTCGATGCGGAACTGGTCCTCGGGCTCGAAAATATCTTCCTGAGTCAGCTCATCCCATAAGGCTTTGTACCGGGTGACCAAGGAATTGGCGAGATCGACCGGGTCCTGCCCCCCGGGTAGACGGCCGCAATAGGCCTCAAGATCCATCAAATCACCACCAATATTGAGTTCCGCCAGTTCGAGGTCGTATTCGCGACGACCGTCAGACAGCTTCTCACGCATTTCACCGGTTTCCGCGTCCACCACATAGGCGGCCATCAAACCGGCATCGCGTCGGAACAAGGCATTCGAGAGCGAACAGTCGCCCCAATAGAAACCGGACAAATGCAACCGAACGAGCAATTCTGCCAGCGCATCGAGCATGTGGTTTAGCTGCTGAACGGAAATGCCCTGCTGAATGATGATCCGGTAGGGCAAAGCACCTTCCAGATAATGGGTCACCAGCAGCGCGCGATCTTTCATATCCACTGCTTCGCCGACCAGTTCATAATTGCGTTTCGCTTCCGAGACGCCTTCGTCCCTGTGGGTGATCAGCCCCACGGCTTCGACCACCGGCAACCCCATCTCCTGCAATTCGCGCAACAGGCGATATTCGTTGCGCGCAATGGGAGTCATCAGTTCTTTCAGTGCATATACCTGGTTGTTGTTACTGATAAACCGCACCACATTCCGGTGAATGCCCCGCGCGACTTCCACGAACAATTCAGGCGGCCATTGCGACAAATGCTTGGACCAGGGGTAGCGCAAATCGGTGATGTAATGGCTGGGGGATGCGATTTGTATCTTCATTCAGTAACAGGCTCACATGAAGAGAAACAATAAAGCCGGCGCGTGGCCGGCTTTGAGCTTATTCCGTTGACAGGAACGGGGTTTAATCAGAGACGGTGGGACGTCTCGGCATCAAACATGTGGATCTTGTCGGCGTTGAATTCGAGTTCGATTTCCTGCCCGACTTTCGGCACCTTGTGCACGTCCATCTTAGCGACGATCGGCTTCTCGGCATTGGCCAGACGGATGTGAACCACCACTTCATGACCCAGAGTCTCGACGATCTCGACCTTGCCGGAGAGCTTGGCGGCGTTGGTCCAGTTGTGGTCGGTCTCATCGGTGACATGCTCAGGACGGATACCGACGATAACGTCTTTGCCCTTACGCTCGTTAACAGCGGTTCTCCAGAAATCCGGTGTTTTAACGGTTACATCGGCATGCACCAACTCGCTGCCGTCATCGGACACTTTCATCTTCAGGATGTTCATGTTCGGCGTACCGATGAACTGAGCAACGAAGACGTTTTGCGGCGTATCGTACAGTTCGAGCGGCGTACCGACCTGGCGCAGGTTGCCGTCGTGCAATACGGCGATACGATCACCCATGGTCATGGCTTCAACCTGATCGTGGGTTACGTATACAGAGGTGATACCCAGACGCTTCTGCAGGTTGGCGATCTCGGCACGCATGTGCACCCTCAGTTCGGCATCCAGGTTGGACAATGGCTCGTCGAACAGGAACACGGAAGGCTTACGAACAATAGCGCGGCCCAGAGCCACACGCTGACGCTGACCACCGGACAAAGCCTTGGGCTTGCGATCCAGAAGGTGGGTCAAGCCCAGGGTTTCAGCGGCTTCGCTTACCAGACGGTCGATCTCGGCTTTGTCCATTTTGCGCAGACGCAGACCAAAAGCGATGTTTTCGTAGACGGACATGTGCGGGTACAGAGCGTAGCTCTGGAATACCATGGCTACGTCACGGTCTTTGGGGTGAACGTTATTGACAACCCGGTCGCCAATGAAAAGCTTGCCGTCGGAAATTTCTTCCAGACCGGCGATCATGCGCAGAGTGGTGGACTTACCACAGCCGGAAGGACCCACCAGCACCATGAATTCTTTGTCGCGGATCTCAAGATCCAGACCCTTGATGATGTTGACATCACCATAGCTCTTAATAACGTTCTCAAAAGTAATACTAGCCATCTGCTTCCACTCGTTTTTTATTGTTAACGCTTTGACGGGAGAGGCTGGACGGGAAACGCTGAACGCCAAAATGGCCAAGGCCTATCCGCCGTATGCGTTTTCCGTTTTTCTCTTCCGCGCTGCGTTAAACATTTATGCAACCGTAGCCCTTCCATGTGGAGGACCCCGCCGAGCCATCGACCCTGACGCGCTGTTTGTAATTTTCTTTCACAGCTTTGTCGTTGCTCGATCGATTTCAGCCATTATAGCCGTAATTATACTACCAAATGCAAGTCCGACCGCTCTCGAACGGGATTCGAAGGCTTTGAAAGCGCTGAATCCGTTGCACTCAGGCCTGGCGAATGGCGGTCAGTTCCTTACAAAATGTCTGAATTTCAGCCTGTTGGAAGAGCTCCTCGCTCGATTGAGTGAGTTTTCGACGCCAATTCGGGTATTCATCGCTGGTGCCGGGTATGTTGACCGGTTTGTTGATCAACATCAGATCCTCCAGCTGTACCGCGACAATCTGCGAGCGGCAAGAGCCCAGATGACGGTGAATGGCGAAGCAGAGCGCCTGCGTCATCTCCGGTATTTCCTCGGCCTGAGTGGAGTGCCCTTCGGGTAGGCGGCCGTACTGATTCAAAGCATCGATGATGGCTTGTTTGGAGCGGGCGCGACTTTTTTGTTCGTTTTTGTAATCTTCCTCGCTGGCAAACATGCCCAGCTCCCAACGCAGGACCAGATCACTCATCTGCCAATAGGCATGGACGGTGGGCATGTCGTGGTTGCAGACGATGGCCAGTGCCTTCTCGGCGTAGTTTTCCGGCGGTGTGCAGCCGGTTTCGCCCATTTCAAAATAAAACACCTTGTTGGAATACAACTCGGCCCGGGGAAAGGTCTCGACCACTTCCGGTGGCACCGTGCCCAAATCCTCGGCGATGACCATGCAGGTGTTGCGCTGGGATTCGAGGTTGAGAATGCCGAGCAAATCGAAGAGGTCGTAATAAACGTAAGCACCGAAAGCCGCCGTCTGGCCGGGCGGGCACCACCACAAGCGCAAAAGGGCCATGGCATGGTCTATGCGCAGGGCGCCACAGGCCCTCATGTTGTTCCGCAACAGGGTAATGAAGGTTTCATACCCCTTGGCTTTCAGCTTGATCGGGTCGAGCGGTGGCAGCCCCCAGTTCTGACCCTTGGGGCCCAGGGCATCCGGTGGCGCGCCAACGGCGGCATCCAGACAGAAACTCTCTCGGTTGGTCCAGATCTCCGCACCACCCCGGTCGGCCCCGACGGCCAGGTCACGGTACAGACCAATCTTCATGCCCAACTCCGTAGCCAGCCGGTTGGCCGCCTGAAGCTGCTCATCCGCCAGGAACTGCAGGTATTGGTAGTAGGTCACGTCGTCCGCATGGGTCTCGGTGAATCGTTTAACGGCATCGGAATGATGGTCCTGATATTCCTCGGGCCATTTCGGCCAACCCCAGGCATTGATGTCTTTTGCCTTGAAGTGCGCCAGCAGGGCTTCGAAGGTGGCGTGCTGGAAGAGGGGTTCGCCCTGGTTCTTCACAAACTGCTGGAAGGCCCGGTCCCGCCCGGTGTCCCGACCGAGATGATGGGTGCGAAACGCCAGGTACAGCTCCCGCAACGCCTCGTATTTGGCGGAACTGACACCGCTGTAGTCCACATCGGAACTGGCCCGCAACCGTTGCAGCCTGGCTTTGAATTCCGTGCTGCCTACCCGCTCGCGCAACGCCTCAGCCAGCTCGAATTCAGGAACGGCTTCGATGTCGATGTAGAGCACATTGACGTAGCTGCGGTTGGAGGGGCTGTAGGGGCTGGCATGCTCCGGGCTGACCGGATAGAGGGCATGAATGGGGTTCAAACCAATCACATCCGCGCCCTGGGCGGCCATATCCCGCATCAAATCGGCCAGGTCGGTAAAGTCGCCCATGCCCCAGTTTCGGTCGGACCGCAACGTATACAGCTGAATGGCGGTTCCCCAGACACGATCACCCCGCACCATGGGTTCGGGTTGGAAACTGGTTTCGGGGGTCACGATTAGGGGAGCATCGGCCTGTCGCCCTCCCACTTTTACTTGGAGGTGGTGATAGCCCAGAGGCAGCTCGGTGGGCAGTGGCAATTCGAGGCGCAGGTATTGAGTGCCATCCAACCAATATTCCCCGCTGCTTTGAAGCTGGGACGGGTCAAATTCACCCTGTTGTGAATCCCGGCCATTCTCATTTTCGAATGTCCAATGACCGGGTTCGGAACGCTCTTCAGCCGCGAGATAAATCGGGACTGTCCACTCCCGCATGGGGTTCAATACCCTCACCGGCTCAAGTAACTGCCGCCATTGATAGGTATCCAACTCGAATGCGGCTTTTTCAAGCCCGGCCTCGTCGTTCAAGTCGTAGCCCATGGCTTCGAGAATCAGCGCGATATTCTCCCGGGGGACATCCACCTCCCGCCCCTGAAAATCCACAAAACGAGAAGAAATGTTCCTCAGATGGGCGATTTTCGCAGCCACTTCCCATTGCGCCATAGCAACCTCATGTCATATGAATCGAACGCCGGTGCACCGCAGCCGACTACCTGAGTGTAGCGGGCCATCGTGTTGTTTTCGCCACAACGGCCTTTCAGGGCAGGCGGAATTTGCCTAGGGTGGATAACAGCCTCCACCCCTACCCGTCAAACGGCGACGCTGGTTTCCCGGCTCATTCGCATCAAATAAGCCACGGCTTCCAGTATGCGCGCTTTTACCTGCACCGGCGAACTTTGGTAGAAAGCCTGCCACGCCTGCCCCCGATACTGATTGTAATCCACCGTTTCATCGGGGTAGCGCGCCAACCAATTCAGGCGGACGGCATGTGAAATGATCACTTCCACAATGATGTAGTCCTCGACGTCCAACTCTGGATTGGCTTGGGCGAAGCTCATCACTCCCAGTAAGGCTTCTATGGTCATTTGCCGGTATGACGGGCTTTTGATGTGATTGAGCAGCCGTTCGATCAGTTGGGCGAACTGAGGCTCGCCGGCCGTCATCTGATTCAGAATAGAGGATTCCAGCCGCGACCGGGGGTCGAAGCGGTCTCCCACCACGATGCCCCGGCTTTGTTCAAGCAGCTTCCAGAGGTGCTTATAAAAGTCCTCCGGCAGGCGTGGCATAACGCCCTGCTGTTCCCGCCACTGAAACCAGTTGTGAGCGGAGCCCAGTTCCACCGGCTCCTTGGATTCATCGACCGCCACCTCGTGCAGGACCGATGGGTCTGACCGCACATTCAGGGATTCGGTGGAAAACAGCCGCCCGACCTCTTCGGAATAGCTGCTGAGGATGGCGCGAATCCGGCTTTGGATCTCAAAGGGGCTGAGCGCAGCCAGCCGTTCGAATGCCTGGTCAGGCTCGAGGTGATCCGCCTCCGCCAATTGCCCCATGATCAACATCGCCAAATGGCCCGGGCGCACGGTCATCATGCCGCGAAACAAGTCGGGCTCGCCGCGCATGATGACCGACAGGATCACCAGAATTTCCTGGTTCAGTATGGCTTCACGTCGATCATCACCGCAGTTGGCATTGATAACGGCCAAGGCCTCGTCGTTACCCAAGGGTTGGCTGATGGTGCCTTGGTCCGAATAAGCCCGACCCACGACGATAATGCGTTGCCGTGCAATGATTTCGGCAATGGCGTCTTCAAGCCCACCCCAATATTTCTGCAACACGCCCGCGGCCTTGCGAATCACGCTCCACAGGTGAGCATCGCTGCCTTTACGATAGACCTCTTCCAACAGCACCTTGACAGTGACACGCGGGGCAATACCGAGGTCGGCATCCAGCCCGACTTCATCGGCAAGGTCAGTGAGAATATCAATCTGCTCATAGAGGTTGGCGGTGTTTTTCAGCCGGTCTATACGAGCCTCCCAGCTTTCCTCCGGTTCCAACAATGTCATCATCGAAGGCAATACCGGTTGGCTGTAGTGCTCGTCGAAGGGCAGCCACTGTTTGCGACGGCGCGGCACCAGAGAGAGGCCGTCCGGTAAGTAATAGTCGTTCAGGTCGTCTATGCGCTCCGCGCCGATCTCATCCAGCAGGCTCAGCAGAGGGCCGGTTTGCACCTCCACGTCGCCACATTGGCCGCTCATCAAGTCCCGAACCAGTGCCACCAGCGCCTCGGCATTTCGGGCGCCGATCATGGGTTCGGTGATGTAGAGCATCATCAATGGTTTGCCATCCTGGTCCCAGTGTCGGCTGATGTAACTGAGTTCCGCCTTCACTTTTTCGTTAAGTAGGCGGTTATCGGAAGCCAGATAGAAGGTGTCCCGGTTCTGGAATTGGGGCAGAAAGACGCAGCTTTCACCATCCAGGTGATACAGTTGGGCGGTCGCCAGGGAGCGTGGCCGCCGCTGCGGACGTCCGGTCAGCCCAAGCGAGCGGTTCTGGCCGACCACGTTGAACACCCGGGCCAACTCCAAGGGCGGCAGCACCCGAACCGGGTCCAGCTCTTCCTGTACTTCCGCGAAAAGCCCCTGCTCCAGCAAGCGATCTTTCACACTCTGGCTTTCGGCCAACAACCCGACGATAACGGGCGACTTGGATTTGTCCCCGATTCTCAGGTGCGCGCGTGTGGGGTCGAGATCATCGACACTGATCACCCCTTCGTGCACCAGGCACCCCAGGGTATAGAGCGACTGGGTCCACACCAGGGGCACATTACTGTTGGGCAGGCGGGGCTGACTGCCGGGGTCGGCCTTCTCTGCCTCTATATGTTCGGCGGCGACGTAGTAAAGTTCCGGCAGTAGCCAGAGCCCTTCTTTTTCAACGCGGAGCGAGTCGAGCTTCCGGCGATAGTCTTCGGTCTGTTCTTCGTCCCCGGAGAACAGTGCGTCTAAATAGAGGAAGGCGTAAAACAGCGGCCACTCGGATTCGATGTTTTCGAAGTTGCGCAACTCGTGGTCTTCGTAATGCAGCCGGTTATGGTCTTCCAGCACTGTTTGGTGACCATCGCGCAGAAAGCGTTTGCAGCCATAGGGTCCGGCCAGCTTGTTCAAAATGCGTTCACGCGTTTTACGTACCAGACTCTTTTTCTCTACCGCGAAGGCCGGGTAGCCAATCACCGACAGGCAGGCGGCATCGACTTCTTTTGACAATGATTCCCGTGGAAGGAGGTTTTCAAGGGTGGTGCGGCAGCGGGCGATTTCATCGGGCACCACATGAATGACACCGCTTTGGCGACCATCCGCAAGCAGATTCAAGCCGCGCATGGCCTGCAGGGCGGCCTTCACCATGCCGACCGAGGAGGCATTGATCTCCACCCGGCCGTTGTTGATTTTATTGCCCCGCTCCCAAATGCCGTAGTCCGGCGTGCGATAGCCGCGACCAATGTACCAGACCAGGTTCTGGACGAAGTGGACTTCCTCGGTGGACTCGATCAGCGAAAGCCCCGAACGGGTCATCTGCGCCAACATCAATAAAAAGATGGAAGTGGCGTCCAGTTGCAGGTGGCCCCATTTGTCGTCGTCCACCACGACATCGCCGCTGCCGGTGTCGTATTTGGCATGCAGTGCGTCCATCGGGCTTTGGGTGTATTTGAAGCGCTCAACCTTGTGCGCCTGCTTTTTCATGGCCTGCAGTAGGCCGCGCATCAGCCGGACCACACTTTGGCGCAGGTATTCCGCCCGCTCCGGGTGATGGTTCAGTCTGCGGTAGCCCAGCCACAACCCCCAGACGGCCTGAATGCTGTAGACGTTGTCCCGTACCCAGGCGTCGGTGTAATCACCGTGGTCATTCACGTCGGTACTGGCAGGGAATAACCCGGTGCCGGCATCCTGTCGGCTGAGGATGGTGGCGTACACTTCGTCGAAATAGTGATCCAGACGTTGGACTAGCTGTTCATGACTGGGACTGGACATGACAATGCCTCGTTAACAACTACATGATGGAAAGCGAGACGCTTTTTCTTGGGAGACGGGAGATGCTTGATGGAAGACGCGGAACGAACTGGTTTCAGCGTCTTCCTTTCCAGCGTTTCCCGTTAAGCGATCACGCCTCGCAAGCCTCGCGGGCCAGTTGTTCAATGCGGCCCCAATCGCCTTGGTTGAGGGCATCGGCGGGGACAATCCAGGAGCCGCCGACACACAGGACGTTGGGCAGGGCGAGGTAGTCTTTGAAGTCTTTAACGGAGATGCCTCCGGTGGGGCAGAAGCGAACATCCGGGAAAGGTCCGGCAAAGGCTTTCAGGGCGGATACGCCTCCGCTGGCGGCGGCGGGGAAGAATTTGAAGTGGGTGTAGCCGAGTTCCATGGCCTGCATCATTTCGGAGACGCTGGCGATGGCGGGCAGGAAGGGCATGTTGAGGTGCTGTCCTGCTTCGAGCAGCCTTGGTGTGGCGCCGGGGCTGATGGCGAAGTCGGCTCCGATTTCTTCGAGCTGTTTGAGTTGTTCGACCCGGGTGACGGTTCCGGCGCCGACGATGATGCCGTCGACTTTTTTCATTTCGGCGATGACGTCGATGGCGGCGTCGGTGCGTAGGGTCACTTCGAGCACTTTCAAGCCACCGGCTTTCAGTGCTTTGGCCAAGGGAATGGCGTCTTCAACACGATTAACCGCCAACACCGGCATCACGGGGTAAGCTTGTTCCAATATATCCTGAACTTGATACGTCATAATCATTACTCTTCAGTTGTTGGAGATGCCGGACGGGGACGCCATCGGTCTGACGTGCGTGCCTAGAACCCGCATCGGCTGCTAGCCTTCAGCTAAAAGACAATGCACATTCAGCGTCTTCCGTCTCCCATCCAGCATCCAGCCATCTCTCAATACTGCTTATTAACTCGATGATTCAAAACCGCAGCCGACCCCAAAAGGCCGGGCTGTTTGGAAACCACCACGTAAGTCGGAATCGGTTCGACAAAGCCGCGCAGTCGCGCTTTCGCCTCGAAGCGGGCACGGAACTGACTGGCTTTGAAGTAATCAATAAAGCGCGGAATGATGCCGCCGGTAATATACAAGCCGCCCTTGGCGCCCAATGTCAGGGCGACGTCACCGGCGTAGTTACCGAAAATGGCGCAGAAACGGGCCAGGGCTTCTTCGCAAATGGCGTCTTTCTTGGCCAGCGCGCGACCGGAAATATCCGGCGCCTTCAAGCTTTCTGTGGAGACACCGCGCAGGTCGCACAGGGCTTCATAAATGTTTTCCAACCCCATGCCGCTGCACAGCCGCTCGACGGAGACCCGCTCGTATTTTTTCAGCAGGAAACTGAGGATGTGGATTTCCACTTCGTCGGTGGGGGCGAAATGGGCGTGTCCACCTTCGGTTTCGAGCGTGACGGGGCCGGTTTCACTGAAGGCTAACCCTGCAAGACCCAGGCCGGTGCCCGGTCCGGTTACGGCCATGGGCCAACCGGGTACGGCTTCGCCGGGGCCGACTTTGATGAGGCCGTCGGCGCCGAGATGGGGGATGGAGTTGGCGAGGGCGTTGTAGTCGTTGATGAATTTCAGGCTGTCGAGTTCGAGCTCGACTTTCAGTTCACTGACTTTGAATGCCCAGGTGTGGTTGGTCATGGTGATCTGGTCCTGGTCCGTTGGGCAGGCGATCGCCATGACGGCGTGTTTCGGTCTTTCGAATTCAGCGGCGGGACCGGCCAGATAGGCTCGAACGGCGTCGCCGATGGTGGCGAATTCGGCGCCGTTCAGTGCGGCGACGGCGACCAGTTCTTCTTCGGCCAGGGCAAGGCCTGTGGCCGGGTCAAACTCTTTGAGGGGTGCCAATGCGAAGCGGGCGTTGGTGCCGCCGATGTCGGCTATGAGTCCGTATTGGGCCATGGTCAGTCCTCGAAGTCTTCGAAACGGAATATGGTGGCGCCCTCTTCCGCCGCGCTGACGCTGTGGCGCATGGGGGCGAAGAGTTCACGGCCGACGCCGAATTGGTTGTCGGACAGGTCGGCTTGAACCAAGGGGCGGCTTGCCCATTCGTCGGCGTCGACTTTGATTTCGAGTGTACCGGCGTTGGCATCCAGGCGAATGACATCACCGGCTCGCACTTTGGCGAGCGGGCCGCCTTCGCTGGCTTCGGGCGACATGTGGATGGCGGCGGGGACCTTGCCTGAGGCGCCGCTCATGCGACCGTCTGTGACCAGGGCGACTTTGAAACCTTTGTCCTGCAATACGCCCAATGGCGGAGTGAGTTTATGCAGTTCGGGCATGCCGTTGGCTTTGGGGCCTTGGAAGCGTACGACGACGATGCAGTCTTTATCCAGATCACCGGCTTTGAAGGCGGCCTGCAAGTCGTGCTGGCTTTCGAAAATGACAGCGGGGGCTTCGATCAGGCGCTGCTCGGGTTTAACGGCGGAGACTTTGATAACGCCGGTGCCGAGGTTGCCTTTGAGCACCTGCAGCCCGCCTTCGGGGCTGAACGGCTTGGTGGCGGGGCGCACGATGTCTTCGTTGAGGGACTCGCGCGTGGCACTGCGGAAAACGACTTCGCCGTTGTCCAGGAAGGGTTCCTGCACGTATTGATCCAGCCCTTTGCCCATGATGGTGTTGACGTCTTTATGCAGTAATCCGGCGTCGAGCAGCTCGCCCATCACGAAGCCCAGGCCTCCGGCGGCGTGGAAGTGGTTCACGTCGGCCATGCCGTTGGGGTAGACCCGCGCCAGTGACGGTACGGCTTTGGACAGATCGGAGAAGTCATCCCAGGTGAGGATGATACCGGCCGCGCGCGCCATGGCGATGAGGTGAATGGTGAGGTTGGTGGAACCGCCCGTGGCGTGCAGGCCGACGATGCCGTTCACGAAGGCGCGTTCATCCAGAATGCTGTAGAGCGGTGTGTATTGGCCATTCTGTTTGGTGATGCGCACGGATTGATGGGTCGCTTCCCGGGTGAGGGCGTCCCGCATGACGTTGTCCGGGTTGACGAAACTGCTGCCCGGAAGATGCAGGCCCATAAACTCCATCAACATCTGGTTGGTGTTGGCGGTGCCGTAGAAGGTGCAGGTTCCGGCACTGTGGTAGGAGTCGGATTCGGCCTGCAACAGCTCATCACGGCCTACCTTGCCCTGGGCGAATTCCTGGCGGACACGGGCTTTTTCACTGTTCGGCAGACCGGAGGGCATGGGCCCGGCGGGGACGAATACAGTGGGCAGATAACCAAAACGCAATGCGCCGATCACCAGCCCCGGAACGATTTTGTCGCACACGCCAAGATAAAGCGCGGCGTCGAACATGTTGTGCGACAGGGCAATGCCGGTGGACATGGCGATGTTGTCCCGACTGAACAGGCTCAATTCCATGCCGGGCTGGCCTTGGGTGACACCGTCGCACATGGCGGGTGTGGCACCGGCGACCTGGGCGGTACAGCCCATTTCCCGAGCAGCTTTTTTGATGATGGCCGGGAAGCGCTCATAAGGCTGGTGAGCACTCAGCATGTCGTTGTAGGCGGTGACGATGCCGAGGTTGGCGGCATTCATCAGCTTGATGGTGTCTTTTTCGGATTCGGAACAGGCGGCGAAGCCGTGCGCCAGGTTGCCACAACTCAGCTGTTTGCGATCCGGGATGTTGTCCCCGGCGTCACGCATGCGGTCGAGATATTTCCGGCGGGAACGGCGGCTGCGTTCAATAATTCGGTCCGTTACCCGTAACAATGTTTCGTTCATTACTTAACCTCTTATTTTTTTGACGCTTAGTGGGAGACGCTTAACGGAAGACGCCAGGGCTGGATGCCTATTCTTTCGCATCTCCCGTCCAGCGTTTCCCGTCTCCCGCACAAAAGCATCAAGCCGCCCAGTACACTGACACGGGCGTTAATGACTGTTTCAGCACGGAGCGCACCGGCAGATCTTCCACCGGGCCCTCTTCAAGCGCGGCCTTGAGCACGGGCTTTTTGCCGTCACCGGTCAGGTGCAACACGATCCACTGGCTGCGCAGGATGCGCTTGAGCGTGAGTGTCATACGGGGGTGTGGCGCCGTTTTCGGTACGACGGCACAGCAATCCGCATGGTGTTTGGTATCCAGCGCTTTGTGCAGGGTGTCGGCACCCGGGAAGAAGGAGGCGGTGTGGCCGTCCTCGCCCATGCCCAGCAGGGTGACGGTGATTTCCTCGGGTAATGCGGCCAGGGCTTTGTTCAGCTCCGCTTCGGCTTCAAAAGGCGTTTCAGCCTTGGTTTTATGAGGAATAAAGGTGGCGGCTGCAGCGTTGTTCTGCAACAAATGAGTGCGCACCAGTTTCTCGTTGCTGTCGTCGTGATCGGGCGCAACCCAGCGCTCGTCGACCAGCGTGATGGTCACTTTGGACCAGTCGAGATCCGCCTGGCTGAGCGCCTTGAAAAGATCGACCGGAGTACGACCGCCGGACACGGCCAGACCGGCTTCGCCTTTATCTTCAATGGCACGTTGCAGGCGGGCGACCACATCACCGGCCAATTTGTCGGTCAGCGCATCACGGCTGTCAAATTCCAATCGTTCCATAGTTCTCATGCCTCTTATACTTACAATCCTGGTGGAGCGTTTCGTGGCTAAACCCGCGCCCGATGCCGGGTAAGGTCCTCCTGGGCCGCCGTGAATACATCCATGTAGGCTAGACCGCAGCATCCATGCTGCGAACTGCCCTGGAGTACCTCACCCGGCATCGGGCGCTAGCCGGCGGAAATGCCACGCTTTTTAGCTTTTAGCGTTTCCCGTCTCCCGTCCAGCCCCCAGCAAACAAATCAATTACTCTCGTGCCAGCTCCGGCCGTCTCTCGCGACCAGTTCGAAGGCGGCCTGAGGCCCCCAACTGCCAGATGGATAGGTGTGCGGAGCCACGGTGGACTGTTTCCAGCCATCCAGAATCGCATCGGCCCATACCCAGGCGGCTTCCACTTCGTCGCGGTGGACGAAGAGCGTTGAGTTGCCGCGAATCACGTCGAGAATCAGGCGCTCGTAGGCTTCCGGTACACGCACATCGGCGATGTGGTCCGGCATGGTCAGGTTGAGGGTCACCGGCGTCATTTGCATGCCCTCACCGAGGCCGGGCAGCTTGTTCATCATGAACAACTGGATGGATTCCTCAGGCTGCAGGCGGATGACCAGTTTGTTGCCGCTCAGGTTGGAACCGTCCGGGAAGATGGAGTGCGGGACGTCCTTGAACTGAATGACGATCTCGCTGTAGCGCGAGGGCAGGCGTTTGCCGGTGCGCAAATAGAACGGTACGCCGCGCCAGCGCCAGTTGTGGATATCCGCGCGGATGGCGACGAAAGTTTCGGTTTGGGAATCCGGCTTGCCGCCCTCTTCTTCTTTATAACCCGGCACCTGGCGGCCTGCGATGTTACCTGCGGCGTATTGGGCGCGAATGGCATTGCGACGCACCTGCTCCACGTCCATTTTCTTGAGGGACTTGAGCACTTTGATCTTTTCGGCC
Organism: uncultured Saccharospirillum sp.; assembly: GCA_965652395.1. Classification (GTDB taxonomy): domain Bacteria; phylum Pseudomonadota; class Gammaproteobacteria; order Pseudomonadales; family Natronospirillaceae; genus Saccharospirillum. The sequence continues at coordinate 17,256 of CBFGUW010000027.1, forward strand.
CGTACGGCGTCAGTATCGAGGGAGACGGGCACGCCCATCGCCACCAGACACAACAGCTGCAACAGGTGGTTTTGAATCATGTCACGCAGGGCGCCGGAGTCGTCGTAGTAGCCCCAACGGCCTTCGACGCCGACGGTTTCGGCGACGGTGATTTGGACGTTGTCGATGTGGGCGTTGGTCCACACCGGCTCGAACAGGGCGTTGGCGAAACGTACGGCGAGAAGGTTCTGAACGGTTTCCTTGCCGAGATAGTGGTCGATGCGGTAGATGTTGTCTTCAGCGAAGATTTCGGACACGGCATCGTTGATGACTTTCGAGGACGCCAGACTTTTGCCGATGGGTTTTTCCAATACGACACGGCTGCGCGAGTCGACCAGACCGGCTTCGTTGAGGTTGCGGCTGATCTCACCGAAGAAATCCGGCGCGGTGGATAGATAGTAGACGGTATCCTGACAGCTGAAGTCTTTGGAGAGTTCTTCGGCCAGCAGTTTAAAGGTGTCTTGTTCGCGGGCGTTGACGGCGACGTAGCTGAGACGCGCAGAGAAGCGCTCCCATACGGTTTCGTCCCACTCATCGCGATCGATGAACTCGTCCATGCCTTGCTTGACGAGTTCAATATAGCCATCCCGGCCGAGATCGGTACGGGAAGCGCCAATAACACGGGTGTTTTCACACAGGTAACCGGCCCGGTCCAGATTGTAGAGGGCGGGCAGCAGCTTGCGGATAGCCAGGTCGCCGTTGCCGCCGAAGATGACGACGTTACAAGGATACTTGGCTGTCAGGTGTTCCATAGAAGACTCCGAATACGACGCATGGGATTGAAGGCGAAGCTGTAGTTTTTTTCCAATTTTACGGTACAAACGGGCTGATGTCGCCTATATTTGTAATTTTACAACACTTTGTGAGCATCTGATACGCTCTGTGAAACACTCCTGCCTTATGGGATCGCCATTAGTGTAGGATAACGAGCTTTCGTGAGCGGGTTGAATTCCATACAATCCGCCGGCAATCAACCCCCTAGGATTGTGTAAGCATGTCACTGAACATTCTGGAGCGCCTGAAGTCGAACCCCAGTTGCCTGAGCAAGAGTGAGCGCAAAGTCGCCCAGGTGATCCTTGAAGACCCCAATAAGGCGATTCGCTCCAGCATTGCCAGCCTGGCCAAGGCGGCCAACGTGTCCGAACCCACCGTCAACCGCTTTTGCCGCAGCCTGGATTGCACCGGTTTCCCGGATTTCAAGCTTAAGCTGGCCCAGTGCCTCGCCACCGGTACGCCCTATGTGAACCGCAACGTTGAATCCAGTGACAACGTCGAGGAATACAGCAGCAAGATCTTCGAAGCGACGATGAGCGCCATTTCGGATGCCAAGCGCTCCATCGATCCGAATGCTCTCAGTCGCACGGTGGATGCCCTGGCCCAGGCACGGCGCATCGAAATTTACGGCCTCGGTGCCTCGGGCAGTGTCGCGATGGACGCCCAGCATAAATTTTTCCGCCTGAACACGCCCTGCGTGGCTTACACCGACGTGTTGCAGCAACGGATGGCCGCCGCCGCGACTAAGCCGGGCGATGTGGTGATGATTATTTCCAATACGGGTCGCACCATAGCTTTGGTCGAGACCGCGCGTATCGCGCGCGAATCCGGCGCCACCGTGATCACCATCACCCAGCCTCACACACCCCTGGCGGATGAAAGCCACATATTGCTGGGTGTCGACAGCCCTGAAAACACCGACATCTACACTCCCATGACCTCACGCATCGTGCACCTGACCATTATCGACGTCCTGGCGACTGGCGTGATTTTAAAGCATGGCCCCGAGTTCCAAAGCCACCTCAAGCGAATCAAAGCCGCCCTGGCCGAGACGCGGTTCAAGTCGCCGGATACCGAATAGCCCTCCCCTCTTCCGGGCAGAAGAGACACTGACCTTCTGCCCCTCCCTCTTTCCTGGGAACCTCTGAAAACCCGTCTACACTGCAGCCTGACCCAGCGGTTGGCATTCACAAAACTTGGTAAAACGATGTAATAAAACTACAAACCACTATCCGAAATCGGTGAAAAGTGGCAGAATAGCCTTGTTTTGTTGTATAACTATGAAAGTTAGCTACACCCATTGACTCTCGGTTGCGCTGCAACCATCTGGACCATGTAGCCGGAATAATCAGACGGGACGCACCCATGAACGACGTTCCGCACCATCGCGCAGCCAACAAGTTACAGCTGGGCGATTGACGTTAAGCAACAAACAATTGGCTGGCGCCCGCGGGCTCGACCCAGCCTCTCTCAATAATCGAATTTCAAAACATTCGGCGGTGGCCTCAAAACCGCCCAACTAACGCTAAGGAGCACACCATGTCCAAGATCCGCGTTGCTATTAATGGCTATGGCCGCATCGGCCGCAATGTCCTGAAGGCGCTCTACGAAGCCAAGCAGGCCGGCAATGAGTACCCGATCGAGATCGTTGCCATCAACGACCTGGGTGACTCCAAAACCAATGCTCACCTGACCAAGTACGATACCGTCCACGGCCGTTTCAACGCCGAAGTGACCTACGACAACGACGCCCTGTACATCAACGGCGACAAGATCGTGACCGTTTCCGAGCGCAACCCGGCGGACCTGCCCTGGGGCGACCTGAACATCGACGTGGTGTACGAGTGCACCGGTCTGTTCACCACCAAGGAAACCGCTGGCAAGCACCTGGAAGCGGGCGCCAAGAAAGTCATCATTTCCGCTCCGGGCAAGGAAGTGGACGCCACCGTCGTATTCGGCGTGAACGATTCCACCCTGACCAGCGACATGACCGTTATCTCCAACGCTTCCTGCACCACCAACTGTCTGGCGCCGGTTGCCAAGGTATTGAACGACACCGTGGGTATCGAAAACGGCTTGATGACCACCATTCACGCCTACACCAACGACCAGCGTCTGAGCGATGTCTACCACTCCGACCTGTACCGTGCCCGCGCCGCCGCGCTGAACATGATCCCGACCAAAACCGGTGCCGCCGCCGCTGTCGGTCTGGTCGTTCCCGAGCTGAACGGCAAGTTCGACGGTATGGCCGTTCGTGTACCGACCGCCAACGTTTCCCTGGTCGACCTGACCTTCACCGCCGGTAAAGACACCAGCGTTGAAGAGATCAACAAAGTCATCGCCGATGCCATCGCCGCCGATGCCAACCTGGCCAAGGTTCTGATCGTGAACGACGAGCCGCTGGTCTCCATGGACTTCAACCACAACCCTTACAGCTCGAACTTCGACGCGACTCAAACCCGCGTCCAGGGCCGTCTGGTCAAGGTGATGTCCTGGTATGACAACGAGTGGGGCTTCTCCAACCGTATGCTGGACAACACCGTTGCCCTGATGAACGCAAAGTAAGGCAATGAAGTCTGAAAGCCCGGATAACCTCCGGGCTTTTCTGTTACAGTCCAGCCAGGTAAGAAAACAAGAGATACACCGATGAGACGCACCAAGATCGTCACCACTCTGGGTCCGGCCACCGATAAAGAAGGTGTACTGGAACAGTTGATTATCGCCGGGGCCAACGTGGCCCGCCTGAACTTTTCCCACGGCAGTCCTGAAGACCATAAGCGCCGCGCCGATACCGTTCGCGAGATTGCCGCCAAGCACGGTAAGTTCGTCGCCATTCTGGGTGACCTGCAAGGCCCGAAAATCCGCATCGCACGCTTCAAGGACGGTAAGGTAAAACTGGAAGACGGCCAGTCCTTCATTCTGGATGTCGACTTCGATAAGAACGCCGGTGACAACACCCGTGTGGGGATCGACTACCCCGAACTCGCTGCCGACAGCAAACCCGGCGATGTTTACCTGCTCGACGACGGCCGCGTAAAGGTCCAGGTCGAGAAAGTGGAAGGCAGCGAAGTTCACACCACCGTTACCCAGGGCGGCCCTCTGTCCAACAACAAGGGCATCAATAAGCTGGGTGGTGGTCTTTCCGCCAAGGCGTTGACCGACAAAGATAAGGAAGACATCAAGACCGCCGCCGAAATCGGCGTCGATTACATTGCCGTCTCCTTCCCGCGCAGCGCCGAAGACATGAACGAAGCCCGCCAGCTTCTGGCCGCCGCCGGCTCAACCGCCGAGTTGGTCGCCAAGCTGGAACGTGCCGAAGCCACGCTGGATCACGACAACCTCGACCGCATCATTCTGGCGTCCGATGTGGTCATGGTCGCTCGTGGCGATCTGGGCGTTGAAATCGGCGACCCGGCGCTTATCAGCGTGCAGAAACACATCATCAAGCGTGCCCGCACGCTGGACCGAGTGGTCATCACCGCCACCCAGATGATGGAATCGATGATCGACAACCCGTTCCCGACCCGGGCGGAAGTGTTCGATGTCGCGAACGCCGTACTCGACGGCACCGATGCCGTCATGTGCTCGGCCGAGACCGCCGCCGGTGCCTATCCGGTCGAAACCGTCAAGGCCATGCACGACGTCTGCCTGGGCGCGGAGAAACACCCGCTGACCACCCAGTCGCGTCACCGTGTGAACACCGAGTTCAAGCGCATCGACGAGACCATCGCCATGTCGGTGATGTATGCCGCCAACCACCTGAAAGGTGTGAAGGCCATCATCGCTCTGACCGAGTCCGGCTCCACACCGCGCTGGATGTCGCGCATTTCCTCCGGCATGCCGATCTATGCGATGACGCGTCAGGAATCCACCCAGCGCCGCGTGGCTTTGTATCGCGGTGTCGAGGCGATTCCGTTCGATGTTTCCTCCGTTCCCAACGAGCAGATCAACAAGCTGGCCGTGGATGAACTGAAGAAGCGCAACATCGTGAAAGACGGCGATCTGGTACTGCTGAGCTATGGCGATCACCAAGGCGTTCATGGTGGTACCAACACCCTGAAGATTGTCAGCGTGGGAAATATCCTGTAAAAAGACGCCCGACAATTTGATGCGACAAAAACGGCAGCCTGAGGGCTGCCGTTTGCCGTTTTGGGATAATAAAAAAGCGAAATTTCGCCAAAAGGGATAAACACGCTGGGTAACCGGCACGACAAACACAGTCAGCTCAAACTCTTTGAAAAGGCACCCAGCCTTTTTCGACGAGCTGCTACAGTGGTCGAAGATGTTTTTTACGGTTCGCCGGTCCGCGCGGCTGACGAGCCAAATACTACGAATCTGCCCATTTGATGATTCACCCCCTAGGGGAAGAGGTCTGAACTTTATGGAACACGATATCGATCCTATTGAAACGCAGGAATGGTTGGATGCCCTGGCATCCGTCATGCGCGAAGAGGGCTCTGACCGTGCACAGTTCCTGCTGAAGCGACTGTCGGACAACGTCACCAAAGCCGGTCCGGATGTACCCTTTGCACTGAACACTCCGTTCCGCAACACCATTCCGTTGGATGAAGAGCCCAAATACCCGGGCGACAACGACATGGAGCGTAAAATCCGCGCCATGATCCGTTGGAACGCCGTCGCTATGGTGATACGCGCCAACAAGAGCGGTGACGACCTGGGCGGTCATATCTCCAGCTTTCAGTCTTCCGCCACCCTGTACGACATGGGGTTCAACCATTTCTGGCGCGCGCCGACGGACACCCACCCGGGCGACATGGTGTACTTCCAGGGCCACATCGCCCCCGGCATCTATGCCCGCTCCTTCGTTGAAGGCCGCCTGAGCGAAGAACAGCTCGACAACTTCCGTCGCGAAGTGGATGGCAAAGGCCTGTCTTCTTATCCGCACCCTTGGCTGATGCCGGATTACTGGCAATTCCCGACTGTATCCATGGGTCTCGGCCCGATCCAGGCGATTTACCAGGCGCACGTCATGCGCTATATGGAAAACCGCGAACAGATCGACAAAGGCGGCCGTGTATGGGCCTTCCTGGGCGACGGTGAGTGCGACGAGCCGGAATCCCTCGGTGCCATTTCCCTGGCCGGTCGCGAAGGTCTGGACAACCTGAATTTCGTCATCAACTGCAACCTCCAGCGTCTCGACGGTCCCGTTCGCGGCAACGGCAAGATCATGCAGGAACTCGAAGGCGTGTTCCGCGGTGCCGGCTGGAATGTGGTTAAAGTGGTGTGGGGTCGCCATTGGGACAAGCTGTTCGCCAAAGACAGCAAAGGCCTGTTGCAGAAGCGCATGGACGAAGTCGTCGACGGCGAACTGCAGGCGTTCAAATCACACGGTGGCGCTTACACCCGTGAACACTTCTTCGGCAAATACCCTGAACTGGCCGAGATGGTGAAAGACCTGAGCGATGACGATATCTATCGTCTGAACCGCGGCGGTCACGACCCTTACAAAGTCTACGCGGCCTTCAAACGCGCCGTCGAAGACAACAACGGCCAGCCGACGGTGATTCTCGCCCACACGGTAAAAGGCTATGGCATCGAAGCCGGTGAAGCGAAAAACGCGACCCACTCGTTGAAGAAACTGAGTGTCGACGACCTCAAGGCGTTCCGCGACCGTTGCGGCGTTCCGGTCTCCGATGAAGACCTCGAAGCCGGTAAGATTCCGTTCTACCGTCCGGACGAAAACAGCCCGGAAATGCAGTACATCCGCAACCACCGCAACGACCTCGGCGGCTATATCCCGATGCGTCGCGAGAAAGCGAAGGAAACGTTGAAAATCCCGACGTTGGAATCCTTCGAGTCGCTGACCAAAGACAGCGGCGACCGTGAAATTTCCAACACCATGACCTTCGTGCGCATGATTTCCAACCTGATGAAGGATAAGGAAGTCGGCGAACGCATCGTGCCGATCGTGCCCGATGAAGCCCGTACCTTCGGTATGGAAGGTCTGTTCCGCCAGTTCGGTATTTACGCACCGCGCGGCCAGCTGTATATCCCTCAGGATAAAGGCCAGGTCATGTGGTACAAAGAGGACATCAAAGGCCAGATCCTGCAGGAAGGCATCACCGAAGCCGGTGCGTTCAGTTCCTGGTTGGCGGCGGCGACCTCTTACAGCACCTACAACAAGCAGCTGATTCCGTTCTACATTTTCTATTCCATGTTCGGCTTCCAGCGCATTGGCGACCTCGCCTGGGCGGCGGGTGACCTGCAGGCACGCGGCTTCCTGATCGGCGCGACCTCCGGCCGTACCACTCTGAACGGTGAAGGTCTGCAGCACCAGGACGGACACAGCCATATTCTGGCCGGCACCATTCCGAACTGCGTGACCTACGACTGCACCTATGGTTACGAGTTGGTCACCATCATTCAGGATGGTATGAAGCGGATGGTGGAAGACCAGGAAAACGTCTACTACTACATCACCACCCTGAACGAGAACTATCAGCACCCGGGCCTTGAAGACCACATGGTCGAAGGCATCAAGCGCGGCATGTACCTGCTCGAAGACGGCGTGAAGAAAGGCAAGAAAGCCGTTCAGTTGTTCGGTTCCGGTTCCATTCTGCAGGAAGTGCGCGCCGCCGCTGAGATTCTGCGTGACGACTATGGCGTTCAGGCCGATGTCTGGTCCGTGACCAGCTACAACGAGCTGACTCGCGACGGCCTGGATGTGGACCGCTGGAACATGCTGCATCCGGAAGACAAACCGCGTACGTCCTACGTGACCGATATGCTGGCCAAGCGTCGCGGCCCGGTCATCGCCGCCAGCGACTATGTTAAAAACTATGCGAACCAGATCCGCAAGTGGGTTCCGCAGCCTTACTACGTGCTCGGCACCGACGGTTTCGGCCGCAGTGACTCGCGCGCCCAACTGCGCCACTTCTTCGAAGTGAATCGCTACTGGGTCGTGGTCGCCGCTCTGAAGGCTCTGGCCGACGAAGGCACCATTGAGGCGAAAGAGGTCACCCAGGCCATCAAGAAATTCGACCTGGACCCGAACAAACCCAACCCGGTGACTGCGTAATTTTGGGCAGCGGATACGAGCGGATTTAGGAGTCATACATGGCAACTGAAATCATCAAGGTTCCCGATCTGGGAATGGATTCGGCCTCGATCATTGAGGTGAGCGTCAAAGAAGGCGATACGGTCGCCGAAGAAGACACCCTCATTGTTCTGGAGTCGGACAAGGCGTCGATGGATGTGCCGTCGCCCAAGGCCGGCAGGATCACCCAGATCAAAGTGAAAGAAGGCGATTCCGTCGCGGAAGGCGATGAAATCCTCTATATCGAAGTTGAGAGCGGTGGCGACAGCGGCAGCAAGGGTGGCGAAGAAGAGGCTTCTTCCGAAAAAGAGGAAGCCGACACTGCGACCGCCGAACCTAAGCAGGCGGCGGCTTCCGCCGGTGGTGGCGTGCAGACCGTGAAAGTACCGGACATCGGCATGGACAGCGCCAACATCATCGAAGTGAACGTGAAAGTCGGCGACAGCATCGAGGAAGAAGACCCGATCGTGGTGTTGGAATCCGACAAGGCGAGCATGGAAGTTCCTTCCGATGTCGCTGGTGAGGTCGTTTCGGTTCAGGTGAAAGAAGGCGATTCGGTTTCCGAAGGCAGCGTTCTGATCGAAGTGAAAACCGCGGGTGGTTCACCTGATTCGGGTAAAACCGAGGAGAAAACCACCTCCGAGGCCAAACCGGCTTCCGGCGGCAAGGAGACGGTGAAAACCGTTAACACGCCGGACCTCGGCGATGCGTCTGAAGTGGATGTTATCGAGGTCAGCGTTAAGCCCGGCGATACGTTGAACGTAGACGACCCGATTGTGGTGCTGGAAACCGACAAAGCCAGCATGGAAGTGCCGGCCACCGAGGGCGGTGAGGTCGTTGAAGTGCTGGTGAAAACCGGTGACAAGGTCAGCGAAGGCACGCCTTTGGTTAAGTTGAAGGTGAGCGGTGGCGCGGGCGAGTCCGACTCGACCGAGAAGGCGGCTGCCAAGGAGCAGCCGGAGGAAACCAAACCGGCACCCAAGGCGGCGGCGAAAGAAGAAGCGCCGACTCTGGCTCACGCTTACGATGAAGCGCCGACGAAGCCGTCGAAGAATGTTCACGCGGGCCCTGCGGTGCGCAAGCTGGCCCGTGAGTTTGGGGTGGACTTAGCACTGGTTCCGGGTTCCGGTCCGAAAGGCCGTATCGTGAAAGACGATGTGGCCGGTTGGGTTAAGAAGCGGTTGCAGGAACCGGCTCGTGCGACAGCGGGCGCCGGTATTCCCGAAATTCCGGATCAGGATTTCAGTAAGTTCGGTGAAGTCGAGATCAAGGATCTGAACCGCATTCAGCAGATTACGGCGCAGAACATGGCGCGCAATTGGCTGAACATTCCGCACGTGACTCAGTTCGACGAAGCCGATGTGACGGATACCGAAGAATTCCGTCAGTCGCTGAAACCTCAGATGGAAAAACGGGGTGTGAAGATCAGTCCTCTGGCCTTTATCGTGAAGGCGGCGGCTTCGGCTCTGCAGGAATTCCCGCAGTTCAATGTGTCGTTGATGGCGGACGGTAAGCGTTTCGTTCAGAAGCAGTATGTGCACATTGGTGTGGCGGTGGATACGCCGAATGGGTTGATCGTTCCGGTGATTCGCGATGCGGATAAGAAGTCGATTTGGCAGATCGCCGAGGAGATTATCGATTACGCGAAGCGTGGCCGTGACGGTAAGGTGAAGTCCGATGAAATGAAGGGCGGTTGCTTTACCATTTCGAGCCTGGGTGGCTTGGGTGGCACGGCCTTTACGCCGATCGTGAATGCGCCTGAGGTGGCGATCCTGGGTGTCTCGAAGAACCAGGTGAAACCACACTGGACCGGTAAGGAGTTTGTGCCGCGCACCTTTACGCCGCTGTCGCTCTCCTACGATCACCGTGCCGTGAATGGCGCCGATGCGGCGAGATTCACCACCTACCTCTGTGAAGTGCTGACGGATATTCGTCGGTTGGTCTTGTGATTTTTTAAAGACCAGGCTTGATTAAGAACCCGGCTTAAGGCCGGGTTCTTTGTTTTGGAGGCTCGGTTTTAGTTGGTGGCTGTGGTTCGCGCCAGGGGTGGGGGTCGACCTATCCAGGGTCGCCGTGGATACATCCATGTAGGCTAGACGGCAGCATCCATGCTGCCCACTACCCTGGATAGGTCGACCCCCACCCCTGGCGCTGTCTACTCGGCTCGTCTAAACAGGATGATTCCCGGCCCACTCCTTCTGTAGCTGTAAAGCCCCGGTTTCGCTTGAAGCCATCCAAGTGCCCGTACCTCAAATTCATGTATGAGCGCACTCCGTGCGCGACCCTCAGCCAACCATCCCCTCCCAACCATCGCCTCCAAATAACGCTTAGGAAGAAGCGAAGAACCTCCCCCGGTAACCTCGTGCAGATCGGTCAGGGGAATACAAATCGCCACACTGGCGAAAATAGGATGGGACACACATGAACTACTAGTGAACTCAACAGGTTTTTGGAGGTGTGGAGCTTCGGTTAATTCAACGGGCTTTTTAGGATTGTTTTAGTGGATTTCCGCGAATCACTACCGGTTTTGGGTACAAAGCGGACACATCCGACACCTTGTGGAAATTTTTTGTTGAACTCTGTCACGGATTGCTCTAAACCTTACAGTGGTTGCGTCGCATATCGCTGATATTCGCCAGGATATGTGTCAAACGTGTGGGAATATCCGGGATCACTGCTGTTTTTATCAATGATCCAACAGCATGGGAAGGCCCGGTTCATGGCTTGGGCTACCGTTGAGAGGCTTTGGAATCAGGGTTCCAAGCAATCAGCATCGTGTGATTGGACAGAATAGGCCTGGATCACGTGCGACTTTTAAGATGAATAAAATATTATACGCTGGTCGTAGTAAGTCTGATTTCAACCCATCACAGTCATTAGAGGTTTAATACAAATAAGTTGGAACGTACAAATGGAACCAGTAGCAGCTAGCCATTGGGGTACCGCGCGCTCGAGATCTATTATGGCCTGAGAAGCCGAGGCAATGGTAAGTACAATAATGGCTAAGAGTGCTCCGTAGCTCATGATCATTCTCCTTCTTGGTGGGGCTATGATCAGCGATAGTTAAAATTGGAACTACTTAAAGGCTTTCAAACGGGGAAGAAAGTTTCTAACGAAATAATTAATCAAGGTGGTAATTGATGTGGACAGATAATGAAACTGATCGCGATTTTCTTAATTTTTCTACCGTAGCAGCTACGGTTTCGGAGATTATCGCAAGGGCAAATGGACAGCCTGTTTCTATAGGGGTTTCAGGAAGCTGGGGCGTCGGAAAATCGTCCATGATCAAACTTGTCCAAGCCAATCTAAAAAACACCTGTAACAATCCCAACGAAAAAAAATATATATTTGTTGAGTTCAATGCTTGGTTGTATCAGGGTTACGACGATGCTAAAGCTGCATTGATGGAAGTCATCGCTAGAACACTTGCAAAAGAGGCAGAACAGCAAGAAACAGCGGTTGATAAGACTAAAGACTTACTTGGTCGCATTGATTGGTTACGCGCAGCAAAAACAACCGGTGGTGTAGCCGCTTCACTTATAACTGGCCTACCCATTGGTGGCCTTCTCGGTAGAGTTTGGGACTCGGGAGAAGCTCTACTGGATGGAGAAGTTACAGAAGAAGACATAAAGTCTGCTAAAGAGTCAGGTAGCGAAGCCCTTCGAGAAGGGCAAAACTTTGTAAAACCGAAGAAAAGAAAATCTCCTCCCCAAGAGATAGAAGCAATTAGAAGAGGTTTCGAGAGTTCACTTGAAGAACTTGACGTTACGCTGGTTGTACTCATTGACGATTTAGATCGCTGCTTACCAGAAACTGCAATATCGACATTGGAAGCACTGCGACTATTCCTCTTCCTAAAAAACACAGCTTTCGTTATCGCCGCTGACACAAAAATGATTCGCCATTCTGTCAGAAAGCATTTTCAAGATATGCCAGACGATCAGCTAGTAACCAACTATTTCGATAAGCTGATACAAATACCTATTCAAGTACCAAAACTCGGTGTACAGGATATTAAAGCTTACCTCTGCATGTTGTACATCGACCTTAGCAATATTGAACAACACGAAAAAGACAAACTGAGAGAAAGGATATGCAGACAGTTGTCTGAAACCTGGAAAGGTGCTCGTGTTGATAGACAGTTTCTGGAAGGATTGTCACAAGATCTCAATATAAAAATACCCCTCAAACTATCCACACAGATCGATCTTGCTGATCGATTAGCACCTTTAATGTCTTCAGAAACAGCCATTGATGCAAATCCCAGATTAATTAAGCGTTTTCTAAACGCCATATCAATTCGCCTAGCAATCGGCAACGCCCAAGATATCGCGATTGATGAAGCCGTTCTGACAAAAATACTTTTATTGGAGCGCTGCGGTTCAGATGAGGCCTACAAAAAAATTGCGACATCTTGTGCAAGTAATGATGAGGGCCTCCCATCAGTTCTGAAGGATATTGAAGCCAACTTAGAAGAAGGTAAAGAGATTGATTGGCCATCAGAATTCGATACTGCTTTCTTTAAACAATGGGCTGCTTCAAAGCCACAATTAGCTGATATTGATATTCGTGGGGCGTTATATGTCAGCCGAGAACACTCTCCATTACTCCTCAGCCATGAACAACTTTCATCGAGTGGCCTAGAAATTTTGCGTGCATTAAAAGAAACACCTGACATGGCAACAGCACTTAAAGATTCAATTAATGAGTTAGCAACTGAAGATTTGAATCTGATAATGGATAAATTGCTGGAAATTGCCGCTCGCGAGCAATCATGGGGGGCGCCGGACATACTAACTGCCTGTATCGTCGTTGGGCAGTCGCATAAATCTGTTGGCAAACGCTTCGGGGCTTTTTTGAGTGAACGCCCCGCAAGCCAAATCGAGCCTAGCATTGTTCCAAAAATCGCTGAGGAAGACTGGGTCGATATTCCATTTGATGTCTGGACAAAGTCAAACGTATCAGGGCCAGTAAAAAAAGCAATTGAGAAGAGTAAGGGATAATGGGAACATCAAGTTCAAGCAATGGCCCCGGCTCAGGAATACCGATGGTACCCCCTTGGGCTGACAACCCCACGGAAGCACCAGATGCTGGCCAAGGTGGTCAAGACGACAATCAATCAAGCCCTGAAGATAACAACGCCGAGGACAACAAAAAAGAATCTAATCCCCCTCCCCTAAACGCTCCTCCAGGAAGATTTGGAGGCGCGCGCAGTAGCTTGGGTGCTTTCGCTGGCGATGGTAGCCCAAGCAGTATGCGTAATGGAATTCGTCAATATGTATCCAGAGGTTATGGCGGGGCTAAAAGTGCAGCGCGAAGAATGGGCAGCACTGCGTCTACTGCTGGTAGTTTAGCAGGAATATTATCTTCCGGCACACGCACAACCACTCAATCTGACCACTTTAATGCGCTGACTTTTCAATCGAAAAACTCCGATGATGTTGTGAATGCAATCATTGAAGCGGTCAGACCTATTGATGGAACCCAGGATTCAGAAGCTTCACGGGAATCTATCAAGGACGCATTAAGCGAGCTATTAGACAAGAACCCCGATGCTGATCTACTGGAGCTGAATGATAACGACAAGTATTTAGTTATAGAGACTTTTCTTGCCACCGATATTTATCAAAGAATCGCCTTAGATGTCGGGAAGCACATACAAGAAAAGTCACCCAATGCAGCAGCAGGGGTAAGCCGATTAAAGCAGATAAAAGAGTATGTACGCGAGACAGTTAAGTCCTCATTTAAAAAAATAGGAAACAACCTATCCTCGCTGTCACAGAACCAAGTTACTCTTCTAGCCCGTAGTGTATTAGAAGACACATATGAAGTTTTTGAGGACTATACGCGATGAAAATAGTATGCGGGCCAAAAGGATATAACTTCGAAGGTCATAAATCAAACCTTGACGTTCAGCTTTACTCCATTCCAGACAATAAGAGATTAGCGTATGCAGGCCACGGAATTGCAGAAGTAGTTAGGAAAAGAAAAGTCAACCCTTCCACAAGGTCGTGGGACTTTTTATCAATCGCACTTTCAGTGGTATGCGCTGATACAGCTGGACACAGAAAGCAAAGTCCTGACGGTTGGACTAGAGAGTTCGATCTTACAATTGCAGTCGTTGATCCAGATTTCTGGAGATCACAAGCAGCGGTCATTCAGAAGACTTTAAATTTCCTGACCACAGACCGATGGCTTATCAATTTTTCTGAAGGAGGTTTTTATCCAAAACCATCAAAGCCAGAGAAAAAATTCGATGCTGATTGTTTGACACTTTTCTCTGGTGGAATGGATAGTCTTATTGGATCAATTAACCTTGTTAAAGATGGGCGAATGCCAGTCACTATTAGCCAAGTAGTACAAGGTGATCAAGCCAAGCAAAAGTTATTTCCACAAAAGATTCACAGTGACATCGAGTCTCTCGTAATGAGTCATAAAGCCAAAGTACCAAATGGCGAAACCCCAGCGTCTCAGCGTTCACGATCAATAGCTTTTTTGGCTTATGCTGCCCTCGCAGCATCATCTTTAAAAAATCTAAACGGTTCCAATACTGAATTAGTAGTCTCAGAAAACGGTTTTATTTCGCTGAATACACCTCTAACCCCCATGAGAGTAGGCAGCCTAAGTACAAGAACAACACATCCAACGTATCTTTCCGGTATTCAGAAAATTTTTGATTCAGCAGGTATTGGACTAAAAATCGACACCCCCTATGCATTGAAAACAAAGGGAGAAATGCTATCAGAGTGCAAAAATCAATCCCTCATCAAGGAGTTAGCCCACCAGTCAACGAGCTGCGGTAGGTTTTTGCTTTTTAAGAAAACCCATTGTGGTCGATGCGTTCCCTGCTTAGTTAGAAGAGCGGCATTTCATAAGTGGGGAGAGGTGGATAGAACCACTTATGTATACAAAAACTTAGGGAAAAAGGACTCTGAGAATTCTGGCTTTGACGATGTTCGTGCAGTCGCAATGGCAATCATACAAGAAAAAGATGTAGGTATTCGTCGCTGGATGGGTGCTGGGCTTTCCTCTGCGCCAATTTCAAACATTCAACCCTACTATGATATAGCCCAGCGTGGTTTAAAGGAGCTTGATGATTTTCTTAAAGCCCAAGGTGTAACTTAGTGGATTTTCATTGCCATTTAGACCTGTATCCTGACCCCTTTGAGGTAGTTGCTACGACGAAGCGACAAGGTACTTTTGTCTTATCTGTCACAACAACTCCGTCTGCTTACGAAAAAACTGCACTTCTAGCCAAGGATTGTCCGAATATCGAAACCGGGCTTGGCCTACACCCGGAGCTAGTCCATCAAAGATTCGGTGAATTATCATTGTTTGACAAATGGATACATTCAACGGACTTTGTTGGTGAAGTCGGCCTTGACGGTTCATCGAGATATAGAGGTTCTTGGGAGAACCAGATAAAAGTTTTCACCCACGCACTAAAACTATCAGATATTCATGGGGGAAGGATTTTATCGATACACAGTCGTCAGGCAGCTACTGAAGTCATGGATTGTCTGGAGCCCTTCAATTACAACAACACCTTCATCCTACACTGGTTTTCCGGCTCTGTTAAAGAGCTTAGCCGGGCAGTTGAAATTGGCTGCTGGTTTAGTGTTGGCCCGTTGATGCTGAGGGGGAAAAAAGGTAAGAGCCTTGTATCTCGAATTCCTCAAGATCGAATCTTGTTAGAGACCGACGGCCCATTCACTTCGATCAACAAACAATCACTATACCCCTGGGATGCAAACCGTATGTGTATACCCGAGCTTTCGGAGTTGTGGGGTATCGATCCAATTAAAGCTTCTTTAATATTGGATGAGAATAAGAAAATGTTACTGTCTAAACGTCACTCCCTAAAAAATTAATCAAATTTAGATGGCTGGGGTCAGAGTAAAAACTCGTAAAGTCCGCTTCTGGTCGGATTTCGACATCGCGAAGATTGTGCAAGTAAAGTATAACAAACGCATGTTGTCGGACCTGCGAATATACTGGACAGCCACGATAAAGAAAATCGGGTACAAAACGATAAACTCAGCCAATCTACGGCGTGTTAACGACAACAATGGCCAAGAAAAGCGTCATACTGATGCGAAAAGGCCACAATCCTCAAACCACAGCCACGCTAAAACCCTGCTCCAGCATTAGTGTAAGAAGTGATGAAGGCCCCCTCCCCCGGCACTACCTACACAACTCGCCTAAGCAGGATGATCCTGACCTCTTATATTTTTCCGAGGGTACGAATCATCACATCCACCAAAACCTCGATCTCTTCCAGCGCCGCCACTCGTTCCAACCCCTCCTTCGGCGCTCGATACCCGTGCGGAGTCATCCCCAATAAATCCTGAATGGTTTCCTGGTCCGTCACACGAATGGTCTGCCGTACACGCTCTTCCGCCAGCATCTCAAACTCGCCTGGAACTTTAAATTCGGTTTGGCCCTCCCCTTTCAATTCCGAATACAAAACCGACCTCAATTCCCTTAAATGGTCCACACCCGGGTCAACCTGGATCAACCGGCCATCGGTGTTCAACACGCGTGAAAATTCCGGGTACACCGGGAAACCGAACATGCAAAGCACCCGGTCCAGGCTGCTGTTTTGGACAGGTAAATGGGCGTTGGTGCCAACCACCCAGGTGGTGTTTTTATCCTGCTTGGCGGCGGCGAGTATGGACCATTTGGAAATGTCGAGTCCGACCAGTGCCAACGGTTGGTCAGTGGGCGCTTGGGCGGCTAACTGACGCAGGTAATACCCTTCACCGCAACCGGCATCCAGGCAGGCTAGCGAGTCGGTGGCTTTGGCGGTTTGCAAGGTGGCTTGAGCGACGGCCTGGGCGATGCATTGGTAATGTCCGGCGTTGAGGAACCGCTTTCTGGCCTGGACCATGGCTTTGCTGTCGCCGGGCTCGCGGGAGCGTTTGTGCTGCACGGGGAGCAGGTGGGTGTAACCCTGGCGGGCGATGTCGTAACTGTGGCCTTGGGGGCAGGTCCAGCGGTTTTCCTGGCGGGTTAGAGGTTGGTTGTCGAGTGGGCAGGATAGTTCTGTGAAGCAAGTGTGGGGCATGGCGGTTTTGGAGTCTGGACAGGTTGTTGAGGGGGTTATCGCTTCCGTGCGGGCCAGCGTTGATCCTATCCCACTCTTGGGGGGTATTCACCTTATTCGTGCCACTTGTAGGATTAAGTCTAACAACTCAACAATGGTCGATATTTTTGCCTTAAAATGTGAAACCGATCTCAGATGGTGGTCTGAACGCTGTCTAAATGCACTTCCGAGCGTTGGCTGGTATGACTGATTAGGTACACTAATCGGTTTTCCAGCCTCTTTGCCCAGCCCCGGATGATTCGACCTATGTCTCAGAATGTTCTCTCCACCAAGTTGTTCGCGCCGCCGCCCCGCCCCCGGGCTGTCAAACGGTCGCGGTTATTGGAGCGCTTGGATGCGGGCGCCGACCGCCCTTTGACTCTGGTGTCGGCTCCGGCTGGGTTCGGTAAGACGACGTTGGTGAGTGAGTGGGTGGCAAATCGGGAGGACCCTATCGCTTGGTTGTCGCTGGATGAAGCCGACAGCGAGCCGTCCCGCTTTCTGAGCTATGTGGTCGCTGCTCTGCAGGGCCTGGCGGAGAATGTGGGGGCGGGTGTGCTGACGGCGCTGCGAGCCCAGCAACCACCGCCGATGGAGCAATTGATGACGGCGCTGGTCAATGATCTGGTTCGTCACGCGGCCCCTCTTACCCTGGTTTTGGATGATTACCATCGACTCGATTCCAAAAGAGTGGATGCGGCGGTGGCGTTTCTGTTCGACCATGCCCCCGGCTATTTACGTTTGGTCATCGTTACCCGGGAAGACCCTCCTTTGCCTCTGGGCCGATTGCGGGCGCGAGGTCAGTTGTCGGAACTGCGCGCGGCCGATCTGCGTTTTAATGAGATGGAAGCAACCGATTTCCTGAACCGAACCATGGGGCTAACGCTGACCGGCAAAGACATCGCGGACCTTGAGGGTCGAACCGAGGGTTGGGTTGCGGGTCTGCAATTGGCGGCTATTTCCATTCAGGATACCGTCGATCCGGCGCGGCTGATCCAGGCGTTCAGTGGCAGCCATCAGTTTGTGCTCGACTATTTTCTGGAAGAGGTGCTTAGCCGACTGGAGCCTCCCATGCAGTCATTCCTGTTGCGCACCTCGGTATTCGACCGGTTTTGCTTTGAGCTTTGCGGTGCCTGTCTGGGGGTCGACGGCGCCGAGGCGAAGGCGACATTGGAAAAGCTGGATCAGGCCAATCTATTTCTGATCCCGCTGGACACTGAGCGGCGCTGGTATCGCTATCACCATCTGTTCGCCGACCTGCTGCGCCAGCGATTGCGGCAGGTTGAATCAGCCGGGATGATCGCCGGGCTGCACCGGCGCGCCAGCTTTTGGTTTGCCGGCCAGGGCTGGCGGATGGAGGCGTTCCAACAGGCTGTGGCTGCGGGCGATATCGATCTGGCTACGGTTTGCATCATCGGTGACAACCTGCCCCTGCACATGCGCGGCGAGGTATGGCCGGTACTGGACTGGCTATCCAATTTGGCACCCGAGGAAAAGGATAAACGCCCGGTACTTTGGGTGATACAGGCTTCGGCGCTGATGATGATAGGTCGTTTGGCCAAGATTCCGCCCAAGCTTGAGGCCGCCGAAGCGGCCCTGGCCGATGCGAAACCGAATGGCATGATCCGTAATATTCATGGGCATATTGCGGCCATCCGTGCCTTTCTCGCGGTGAGCCGCCATGACGTCGAGGCCATGCGCGACCAATCACAAAAAGCGTTGGAATACCTGGACCCGAAGAACCTCGCCCCACGAACGGGCGCGCAATTAACGCTGGGGCATGCCCATACGCTGAGCGGCAACCGTGCCGAGGCCATGCGCACCCATGTCGAAGCGTTGGCGGTCAGCCGGGAGATTGGCTATAGCATGACCACCGTTCTGGCGATGATCGGGATTGGTAATTTACTCCTTATGAACAACCAACTGGCGGTCTCCCGCGATACGTTCGAGCAACTTCTGACCGAGGCGGGTGATCCACCCTGGCCCATCTTCAGCGAGGCGCATCTCGGGCTGGGGTGGATTCACTACCAATGGAACGACCTACCAAGGGCCGAGGAACACCTTCGCCAGGCCTATGCGCTGGCCGAACAATATGAAAACCTGGATCGCACCGTGCCCTGCGAATGGTTGAGCGCCTGCCTTGCCATGGCGCATCACGACCCGACCACTGCGTTGATGCGATTGGGGCGCACGCGTCAGTTCGCCCAGAACCAGGGGTTCAGGTACCACCTACCCGATCTCGTCGCCGAGGAGTGCCGAATCCGGGTTCTGCAGAATGATATCGATGGGGCTGCGACGCTGGCCAATCAATCCGGTACACCCAGGGACCAAGCCCGGGTGGCCCTTGCCCAGGGTGATGGAGCCACAGCCCTGACGCTGCTGGAAGCGCCCTACGAGGAGGCGAAGACCAGGGGCTGGCTGAACATACAACTCTCCATTCGCCTGCTACAGGCTCTGGCCTTCCAGGCCGAGCGTCAAATCAACGAGGCTTTTGCCTGCCTGAAGGACGCCCTGCAGTTGGCCGAACCTCAGGGGTTCATCCGTTTATTTCTGGATGAAGGCCCGGCCTTTGCCCACCTGCTGACGGAGTACAGTGAAAAGGGGTTCGGCTCTGGCTATGTGGAGCGCATCCTGGCGGCCTTCCAGACTGAGGCTGCCGCCACCGAACCCGATCCTGCGCTGGTAGAGCCGCTCAGCCAACGCGAGCTGGCCGTGCTGAGGCTGATCGCCCAAGGGCATTCCAATCAGGCGATCAGCGAAGCGCTTTTCCTGGCACTCAGTACCGTCAAGGGCTACAACCAGCGTATTTTCGACAAACTCGGCGTCAGGCGACGCACCGAAGCCGTGGCGCGTGCGCGGGAGTTGGGTTTGTTGGCCTGACACCCCCCCTTCTCGCTTTGAGTTTTTCAACATCAAAACGTTGAGCCAATGCTGACTATTTCGAGAACAGAACCTTATTACCCGTTGTCAGATCCACGACGAACACTGCCTCCTTGAACTGATCCACAATAAAGGCGATGTTGTTTTCCGTGTCTAGAGCCAGGGCTATAGGATTCACGAAGCCACTCGAAACGATGGAGCGTTCCCCGGTGTCCAGGTCAACGGACATCAAAGCGTCCCGACCTGTGTCGACGACCCAGGCACGGTTGCTCCCGCTGTCGAGCGCCAAGGCGGTCGGGCCGACGAAGGTGTTGTTATTATTCGGAACGTTGCTGTCGGAGACCAGGGCTCGCTCACCGGTGGTTAAATCCACCGCGATCAGCGCACCCAGTGTGAAGTCCACCACCAAGGCTCGATGGTTGACGCTGTCCAGGGCGATGCCTATCGGCCTGGCGAACGCATGATCGGTATTCGGTGTCTGGGCGTCCGATAGAGCGGTGCGGGCGCCGGTAGCCAGATCCACGGACAATATCCCGTCGAGGGATTCATCCAACACCAGGGCACGGTTGTTGTCGGTATCCAGAACTACATCCCCGGGGTAGACAAACGCCTGAGTATCGTTTGGCATCGTGTCGTCGGAAATCAGAGTGCGTGCTCCGGTCTCCACATCCACGGCGATTAGGGCGTCCAGCAGAGTATCCGATACCAGCACGCGGTTGTTCGCCTTATCCAGTGCTATACCCAAGGGGGAATGGAACGCCGGGGTCGCATCCGGAGTCGATGAGTCCAGCAGGCGGGTACGGGCCCCGGTGTCCGCGTCAATCTCGAGTACGTAACGGCCATCAACCAGAAACAGACGATTGTGCTCGCTATCCAGTACCAGACCTTTGGGATAGCGGAGCGCATGGACACCATCGGGCGTGTTGCTGCCGGATATCAGGGAGCGCTTGCCGGTAGCCGGGTGCACCGCCAACAAGGCGCGCAAACCGCTGTCCATCACCATTAGCCGGTTCCGGGAAGAGTCCATGGTCAGACCGGTAGGGTTGCCGAACGTAAGGAAATCATCCGGTGTATCGATGCTTGACAACAGGGTCCGCTCACCGGTATCCAGAGCCACCTCGACCAGGGCATTGTCGGCATCCAGAGCCAATACCCGGTTGTTGGTACTGTCCAGCCACATATCATACAGACCAAGCCCCTCGGAAATCGGCGTTCGCTCGCCTGTGCTCAAATTCACGGCCAAAAGGACATCCAGGCCGGTATCCGTTATCAGAGCCCGGTTGTTGGCACTGTCCAGAACGATATCTTTTGGAAATTGAAAAACGTGAGCACTGTCCGGATGCCCGTCGTCTGAGATGACGGTGCGCGCACCGGTGTTCAGGTCCACCGCGATCAGGGCATCCAAGCCGCGATCGATCACCAGGGCTCTATTGTTGTCGCCGTCCAGAACGATGCCCGTCGGAACATCGAAACGATTAGGGCCTTGTAACGGCTTGGCATCATCGGAGAGTACGGTGCGCGAGCCAGTGCTTAGATCCACACCGAACAAGGTGTCTCGGCCGCTATCGATCACCAAAGCCCGGTTATTGGCGGGATCGAGCACCATATCGCTTGGGAAATCGAAACCCGGGGAATAGTCGGGAATGCCGTGCTTGGAAAACAGGGTGCGTTCACCGGTGTCCAAATCCACGGCCAACAGAGCATCCAAATCGACATCGGCCACCAGGGCACGGTCGTTGGCGCTGTCCCACACCACGGCGCCCGAATAACTGAACGGGTTACCGCTTTGCGTGATGACAGCTTCATCCGCCAGAGTGTGCATCTGTCCTTCGCCATCGACCACACTGACAGCCAATGAGTTCTCACCCGCATTCAACGGCACGTCAACCGACCAATGGGTAAAATTGTCGCTGGTGGCGGCCTCAATCCCATTTACCTTGACCGAGGTAACGCCCGACTCATAGTGCTCGGTGGTACCACGCACCGTGATGAGTTCGGCTTCGGTCAGGGATTGTACAGGCGGAAACCGGATGGTCGTCACGGCTTCCTGGGCGGTTTCGGTAGGGTCCTGAGTGTCCTCGGCTGCCTGGTTTTTGGAGGCGTCGTTACAGGCAACGGCGGACAGACTGACCGCCAACGCCAGGCAAAGCTTCACAGAGGTTTGGCTTAGATAAGACATATCGCACAGCTCCTTTAGTTAAAATCGAGTGCCGAAATTGGTATCCGTCACGGCTCTTCACCGACGCTTGTACGGAGGGAGTCGACAATCAGGCTGATAAAAAATGTTCCAAATAAAGTGAGCACCAGAAGGGCGGCGAGGGTTTTTATATCGGTGTCGGTAACCGGTTGTGCAGCTATCTTCTGGAAGGAGCCACCCTGGGGTTGGATCAACTCGCTGACAGTGCCTACAGCCTGACGGCTTAGCGTTTCATAAAGGCGATCGACTACTTCCGCATAACCCCTCAAGGTTGAAAGAAGGCGTGGCAGTTGCGCCTCTATTTCTCTCGCATAATCGCTGTTGTTTTGCGGCTTATAATTGAGAGTATTCAAAGTGATCTGGATTTCAGCGATGGCGTGTTCCACATCCAGGACGTCGTTTTCATAAGTCAGAATTTGTCTGGTCAACTCCTGACGATAAACAAGATCTTCATCCTGATGGGAAAGATCCAGCAGTCGATCTAAAAAGGCATCCCCCAATTGTGGGGTCAGCGCATTGGGTGTCATGGTGTTGGCCATCGCCGTAGCAGCGTTTGAATCATCACGGCCATGTGCGGTAGTACCGGAATAGGAGCCGAGTACCTGACGGGTTACCTCGGCCCGCTGTTCCCAGACATATTTTTGCAACCAGAGTTCCTGTAGACGACTGCTGTAGAACAATTTGACGAAATCCGGGTTACGCGCGAGACCAAGTTCCTTGATCGGATCAGCTAATCGTCGCAGGTCATAATCCGCCACGTCCTGTATGGCTTTCTGGAGATCTTCCAGCGAATAGCCGGTTTCATCATCGACGACAGAGGTGGCGTTGGGTTCTTTTTTGAGCGAGCTGATGTTTTGTTGAAGCAATTCGATGTTCTTGAGCAACAGTTCGATACCAACCGGGTAATCGAGATTCCGAAAACGCTCTTCATTAAAAATGCGCGCCGTATATAAGGGCAGATTCAGTTTGAGCACGCCCTTGTCTTCAATCGCACGCTGAGCCCAGACCTGGGTAATGTTGGTCAGGAGTTTCTCAGCCTGACCTTGGGCAAGGGTTTCAGCCGGGAACTGCAGACTGAGCATCAAGCTGCTACCGGTGGCGGCATTCAACTCGTTACGCATTCGACTCTCCAAAGCCGCGATTTCTGATACTGCAAGGTCGCGGTTGTTCAGCCGCTCCCGGTAACGCTGGAGAATGGCGAAGTAGTCCGGCGCATAGGGTTCGATATTGACGGCGTGGTGAAAATCGGCGAGGGAAACCCCCTGCCCGGCCAGATTATTCTCCCGGTATACGCGCTCCACTACCTGCGGGTTGATGATGTCACTGACCAGGAATGGCGTCCCATTCGGGAACCGCCCATCGTTCAAGCCTTCGAAGGTCAGGTCGAAAACTTGCCGATAGGTCACGACTTTGTTGCCGTCGAAATAACGGGTGATCAGAAGGGCGACGAAGACAACCACAACGCTAACCAAGGCGAACAAAACCCGGCGTTTCATTGCCCAAATTCGTGCGACCCATGTTCTGATGCCGATATCAACCTTACCCACATCGTGTTGTATAGGCCGCTCAGCGATAGGTAACGATTCCAAATAGCGATTTGACTCCTTCGCTTCGGGTTCCTCGGTATGACATTGAGCGGTAGTCATGAGTGTGCGGCCGGGGAAGTGAACTGCATGTAAAGAACCTCCGGTTTCTACAGTGAGACAACGCGATGCCCCGCTCTATGGCCGGGTCACCGCCACACAAAAGTTCAGGATTATCTCGAATAAAACACCCGCTCACCGGTCTCCAGGTCCACCGCCAGGATGGCGTTCAAACCCTTGTCCGTTATCAACGCGAGGTTGTTGTCTTTATCCAATACGACATCCGAAGGCCGGTTGAACGCATTGGCATCGCTCGGTGTGCTGTTGTTGGAGAGAATGGTGCGTTTTCCGGTGCCGAGATCGATACCGACCAAAGCGTCGATCCCACTGTCCACCAGGAGCACGCGTTGGTTGTCGCTATCCAGAGCCAAGCCCGTTGGATAATCGAGTGGGTTATCACCGTCGGGGGTGGAATCATTCGACACTGTGGTTGTTTCTCCGGTTTCCAGATTCGCGGCCACCAGAGACTCCCGCAGGTAGTTGGTCAGCAGTACCCGGTTATTGTCGGCATCCAGAATGATGTCTTCCGACCAGCCCCACAAAGAGTCGTCGACAGGCGAGACAAGGGTGCGGGCTCCCGTGGCCAGATCGATTTGCACCAACACTTCCAGACCGGCGTCCGACACCAGAATTCGGTTACCGGCACTGTCCAATGCGATGCCGACCGGAAAATCCAGCGTGTTCTCGCCATCCGATGTCGACAGAACACTACGCTCTCCGGAGTCAAGATCGACCGCCATGATGGCCTGACGGTAAGGGTCGGTCACCAGGATGCGATGGTTGGCCTGATCCAGAACCATGTCCCAGGGGAACTCGAACCCATTCACATCGCTCGGCGTATCCGGGCCGGAAAAAATCGTGCGTTCACCGCTGCTCAGGTCCATAGCGAAAATTGTGGCGAGTTCATCATCCACCACCAGCGCTCGGTTGTGGCTTGAATCCAGAATCATATCGACCGGATTGCCAAGCACGTTGACTGGGTCGGGAGTGTGAAAAGTCGATACCCGACTGCGTGCGCCGGTATTCAGATCCACGGCGATGACTGCATCCAAACCGTAATCCACGACCAATAGCCGTTCACCGGCTTCGTCCAGCACCAGATCGCTCGGTGCCTCGAAGCTGTTGGCGCGGTCGGGTTGATTCATGCCGGATAGGATGGTGCGCGCGCCAGTGGCAAGGTCCACGGCAACAACGGCATCCAAATGGGTGTCAACCGACAGGGCGCGGTCGTTGGCTTCGTCCAGAATAATGCCTAAGGAATAGCCAAACGAATTGGTATTGTCGGGGATGCTGGCACTGGAAAGAACTGTGCGTGCCCCGGTGGCCAGATCCACCGCCAGGACGGCGTCCAGATTCAAATCTGTGACCAGAACGCGGTTGTTGACGCTGTCCAGCGCTATGCCATAGGGCGAGGAAAACGGGTGCTCGCCATTGGGCGTGGTCGCATCGGACAGGATGGTCCGCTCACCGGTTGCCAGATCGACCGCCATCAATGCTCGCCGGTTCGAATCGGAATCCAGAATCAAAGCCCGATTGTTGGCTGCGTCGAGCACAATACCGGCCGGTGATATAAAAGCGTTGCTATCATTGGGGGTGTTGTTGTTTGAAATGAGTGTGCGCATTCCGGTTGCCAGGTCGACCGCCAACAGAGCGTCGTTTCCGGAGTCGACCACGAGTACCCGGTTATTTTCCCCGTCCAGTGCGATGCCACGGGGATAGTCGAAGGGATTGGCATCGTCCGGGGTTTCCAGGCCCGACAGGATGGATCGCCGCCCGGTGCTCAGGTCGATGGCGACCAGGGCATCCAAATCGGCGTCTACGATGAGAGCCCGGTTGTTGACGGTGTCGAGGGTGATCGCCAAGGGCCGTTCCAGTTCAATGTTTTTTCCTCGCCTCGGTCACCTGACCGTCCACATCGCCTTCCACGTCCACCGTATCGACGGCCAGGGTGTTGTCACCGAGCGTCAGCGGCACCTCTGCCGACCAGTGTGCAAAGCCGTCGCTGCTCACCGCCTCGACACCGGCAACCTTGAGCGAGGCGATGGCCACTCCGTTGCCGTTGGCGGTGCCACGCACCCTGATGCTGGCCGCCTCGGTCAGGGACCGGGCCGGAGGAAACTGAATCGTGACCCTGGGCTGGATGTCCTTTACCCCATCGTCCGTACCGGTGGAATCGCCACCGCCTCCACAAGCGGCAACAAACAAGCCAAGCGCGGCTATGCATACTTTTTGAGCATGGGGAAATACGGATAACATGGCTGGAAACTTCCTCTTGTCTGACAATACCGGCAACCGTTTGTAAGGGTCTTAGCCTGGCCGGAGGCATAACGGTCGGGAAACTATCACAAGTTCATAGGGGAGAAATCGGCATTTTCTTCACGATGCAAAAAAAGGGATATTCCGAATAAAAACGAGACTTCCGTCACGTTTGTGAGTGTTTTTAAAACCCAACAATCGCAACGAAAACCCTACTTAAGTACCTATGCAAAGCACCTAACAGACGGCCTAACCACAAGGAGGAACATGCCTTTGGTTCGTTAAGTAAGTTACTCTGTCCTCTGAAATCGAATCCTGCCGCCGGAGATCGCCTCTTCCGATTTCGGGCGGCACATGATGAGGACAGATGAATGCACATTACGGTGTTTTGTGGTTCAAAACCGGGTAAGGACCCGCGCTACATGGAAGCAGCCCAAGAGTTGGGTACGAAGATGGCCGTGCGCGGACACCATCTGGTTTATGGCGGCGCCCAGGTGGGGTTGATGGGCGCCGTAGCGAATGCGGTGTTGGCGGGCGGCGGCGAAGTGCTGGGTGCCCTGCCCAGGGCATTGAAGAAAAAAGAAGTGGCACACCCGAGACTGACCCGGCTGGAGATCGTCGAGACGATGCATGACCGCAAAGCGATCATGTCGAATGCGGCCCAAGCTTTCGTCGCTTTGCCGGGTGGGCCGGGAACCATGGAGGAACTGTTCGAGGTGTGGACCTGGCGGATGCTGGGGTATCACAAGAAGCCGGTTGCCCTACTGAATCTACACGGCTATTACGATCCGCTGATCACGATGATCGCACGAATGACAGAGCAGGAATTCGCCTGGTCCGATTTAACCAAAAGCCTGATCATCGCAACCGGGATTGATGAATTGCTCGACAGGTTGGAGCAAGAGGTATCGGACAACAAATGATGCATTGAAAAGCCCGCAGGGCGTCATCGGCTGCTTATTAGGTTGCCCATGGCATTCACCACAACCAACATAAACGACAAACAACCGATGACGCCCTGCGGGCTCTTCGTCCTGGCAACACACCCTGCTTCGGGGCGTAAAGCCTTTGCTATCGCAACTGTTACCGCAACTGTCACCGCAACAACAGGAGCGGCTTGTTGGCTCCCAACAGTACCTTAGCCGTTAAACTGCCCAATACCAGTTCCCGAAGCCTAGTATGGCTGAACGCGCCCATCAAGGTCAGATCGATATTGTGTTCGGCCTGATAGCGGCACAGTACGTCGCTGGGCCGACCGTCGAGCGTAACGGCCGTCACGTCGTGGCCAGCATCTTGAAGTTTATCAGTGGCGGCCTGCTGCAATTTTCCGGCCGTGGCCGGGTCCTCACCGACGGTCAGCAGATGAACGGGGATGCCTTTAAACAACGGGCTCTGGGCCAGCATATCCAAAGCTTTGCCCGAGGCTTCGCTGCCATCGTAGGCCAGCATGACCCGTTCCGGCTCTTTAAAATCGCTGTTTACGACCAGAATGGGTTTGTGTAACGCCCGGACAGTCGACTCCAAATGCGCGCCCAAATGATGGTGGTCCTGCTCATGGTCTTCACCACGAATCCCCAACACCAACACGCGAATCTCCTCTTCGAACTCAATGAGAGACTCCGTCAAACTACCGTGTCGTTGTTTGATGAGCGGGTGCTCCACACCGGCAGCCACCACTCTTTCCCGGGCGGCTTCGAGCATCAATTTCCCTTGTTCCAACAGCAGCTTGCTGCGCTGCTCTTCAATTTCGGTCAATTCCTTCATCAGCATCTCGCGGCTGCCCATACCGATTGCACCGGTCAGATCCATGGTCGCAGCGGTGGATTGATGCTCGATGTTGTGCAGTAATTTCAATGGTGCGCCGGTTCGGCGGCTGATCCAGGCGGCGTAATCGCACACCGCCCGGCTGAAGCGGGAACCGTCGACACAGGCCAGCACTTTGTTCTCGTTATTGGTCATCAGTGGCCTCCCAGAACTTTCTCGATTTCTTCGGGTTTGTCGTGAACGCCAAAGCGGTCCACGATGGTCTCACTGGCTTCGTTCAACCCTTCCACGGTGACCGTCGCGCCCTCGCGTCGGAATTTGATGACGGCCTTATCCAACGCGGAGACAGCGGTGATATCCCAAAAGTGGGCCCGGTGCAGGTCGATCACTACCCGGTCGACAGCTTCCTTGAAATCGAAGGCGGCCAGAAATTTCTGGGTCGAGGTGAAGAATACCTGGCCATTGACATGATAGGTCCGGGTATCCGTCGTTTCATCGTAACTCGACTCCACATACATGAAGTGACCCACCTTGTTGGCGAAAAACAACGCCGCCAACAACACACCCGCAACAACGCCAAAGGCCAGGTTGTGAGTCCAGACCACCACGATGACGGTAGTCAGCATCACTAGATTGGTGGATAACGGATGTTCCCGCAAGTCCCGAATGGAACCCCAGTTAAAAGTACCGATGGAAACCATGATCATCACCGCCACCAACGCCGCCATGGGAATCATCGACACCCAGTCTTTCAGAAACACCACCAACAACAACAACACGGCACCCGCGATGAAGGTGGACAAGCGCCCCCGCCCGCCGGATTTCACGTTAATAACCGACTGACCGATCATCGCGCAACCCGCCATACCACCCAAAAAGCCCGCACCGATATTCGCCACACCCTGCGCCTTGCATTCACGATTCTTATCGCTGGGCGTATCCGTCAGATCATCGACAATGGTCGCCGTCATCAGCGACTCCAACAAACCCACCATCGCCAAAGGCAGCGAATACGGCAGAATAATCGCCAGAGTTTCAAGGTTCAGCGGCACATCAGGCCAGAGAAAGATCGGCAACGCATCCGGCAGCTCACCCAGATCGCCCACCGTGCGAATATCCAACCCCAACAGCAAAGAGAGCCCCGTCAACGACAAAATAGCCACCAACGGTGACGGGATGGTCTTATTGATCAACGGAAACAAATAAATAATAGCCAGACCCGCCGCCGTCACGGCATATACATGCCAGGTCACATTCGTCAGTTCCGGCAACTGCGCCATGAAAATCAAAATCGCCAACGCATTCACAAAGCCCGTCACCACCGAACGGGAAACAAACCGCATCAACTCACCCAAACGCAGATAACCAGCGATAATCTGAAAAACCCCGGTCAGCAGCGTAGCGGCCAGCAAATATTGCAGACCATGCTCCTTAACCAGAGTGACCATCAGCAAAGCCATAGCGCCCGTAGCAGCCGAAATCATCCCCGGTCGACCACCGGTAAAAGCGGTAATCACAGCAATGCAAAAAGACGCATAAAGCCCGACTTTAGGATCAACCCCCGCAATGATGGAAAACGCAATGGCCTCCGGAATCAGCGCCAGTGCAACCACCAGCCCGGCCAATAAGTCGCCTCTCAGGTTGCCAAGCCAGTCTTGGCGGGTAGACGATAAAAGCATTCTGTACCTCTCTGAGCCCGTGAAGGCGTTTTCCGTTTCCGTCCGTTCGGCGCATAGGCCGCCGTGACCGCGCGTTATACGCTCAGCCAGGTTCTGTATTCAGTTTTGTATTCTTGGCCTGTGGCCAGGGAAATCAGCCGTGCGGATGCACGTTTAGAAGGGAAAACGCTGAAAAACGGGGCGGATGATACCTTTTCGTTCTATAAAAGCAAGGTGACTCCGTTGGCTTTTGGTAACTCGAAACCATTGCCCACAACAGGCTAGCGCCGGGCGTCGGGTAGGCCCATCCGGGGATGTCGGCAGCCTGGACGGCTGCCGCCAAGCCCCCATGGACGGGTTCACGGCGACCCCGGATGGGCCTACCCGACACCCGGTGCGGGTTTAGGCACGATAGGGCTGCCCTAACACTGGCTCAGTAAGACACAGTTACTACTATGTCGTCTGTGTAGGTTCCCGGGTAGGCTTTGGGTTGGCTTGGCACCCTGCCGTACACCCCATGTTCGGTCACCACACCCTCACCCGTCACCACCCGCGTATCCCCCGTCCCATCGCCAAAGATAAACAAATACTCCTGATCGATATAAAGGTTATAGGCCAGAGTCCGCTCACCAAAAGTCATCAACCGCTGATTATAGGTCCCCTTGCCAGGCGTAATGCTAAGGGTATAAGCCGTGCTTTCCGGGCACTCGACAGCAATGCTGCCAACGCTCTCAGTCGGTTCATCCGACAACGGATCGATATCACCAAAAGCCACCGGCGTAGCATTCACAATGCACGCCCCCGCACCTCCCGCAACAGCGCAGAGTAAACCGACAAAACAGCCTCTCACAAAGGTTCGCATATCACAGTTCCCAGATCCGCAGGGTAAGACTCCACCCCATCCAATGGTACATCGAATTCACACAACCGCTGATCACCCAAACGCGCCCGGCCGACCAGCACTCGGCGCGAGCCCACATCCGCATACAACAGCCCGTCATGCCCCACCGTCAGCGCTTCCTGCGAGCCTGCAAGGAGAACAGAGGTACCCGCCGGTATCGGATTCTGGTCCGGGTCCACCAAACGAGCCGTAATCTTACGATCAAAGGTGACATCGAAACGGGCCGTTAATACCTGACGGTTACCAGGCACCAGCTTCAGAGTGGGCTCCGCCACGCTGGCGGACACCGGCAGATCCTCACCCGACAGCCGCAAGCGGTTGCGAGTGTAAGGCTTCAACCCCGGCACCAACAATCGACCGGTATTGTCGGTCACCCCCACCAAACGGTTATTCTTATACACCCGGACATCAGGCACCCCAGCGTCCACCACCGTATAGCTCCCGGCGGGGTTCCGGCTCAGAAAAGCCCCTGCCTCATTCAGCACCAAAGCACCACTCAGCTCAGCGAAACCACTGGGCTCGCCGTCACGCCGTTCACCGTACAACCGCAGTGACGCCAAGCTGCCATCGAGGTTCACTTCCGCATCCTGAACCTCCACCTCGCCCTGAACTCCCGCGTGCAGCCGATAACCGTAGCCGCCCTCACCGGGTGAATTGTATTGGTAGGTCACGCCCCGGTTCTCCAACTCCTCACCGGTCGCACCCGCCATTAAAGACCGTCCCTTACCCAAAGCGAGCGTGAAGCTCACACTGTATTGCCGCCTGGGCTGCGGCTCGATCACGTCCAGAGCGGACAATCGCAACGAGCCCCGGCCGGACCAGGTCAATCCCAGGGTCGCGTTGTTGGCCATATAATCGGCCCGGGTTCGGTATTCCCGCTCGAACCGCCCCAGCGATAGAGACACGCCCTTACGCACCGACCAGCCAAACGTCAGTTGTTTATCGATTTCCGGCATCCGGTTCGGGATGGCGCTGCCCAACTGGATGAAGGTGTCGTCCGTGCGTTGCTCCTGATAACGAAAAGACAGCTTGCTCGCCCGGCGACTGAATGCCCACAGCCAGGTGGAGCCGGTCTCCAGGGTCTCATCGTTGATGCTCAGTGCCCCCCCGAGATCCAGCATGCCCAGCGGCCCAAGGCCCCAATGAGTGGTGCCGCCCGATACCCGGCCGGTGTCGAACAACTCAACCCGACCACCCATGGTCAACCGGTTGTTGACGCCATACCGCCCGGTAACCAAAGCGAACGGGGACTCATCATATTGAATCTCGCCGTCCACCACGCCAGCCCGGCGATGCCCGTACGAGAGTGACCACTCACTCAAACCTTGAGCCAGCAAAGAGGAGTCAGAATAGAAGGCGAACCGTTGGGTGATCGGCACCCCGGTGCTGTCTTCTATGCGGCTGAGGATTTCACTGACGCCACTCGCCGCCGGAAGGTCGTAAAGCTCGAATTCCCCGGGGGGCAGCTCCTCCTGAGTCACCAGGTTTTCATTGATCCACACTTCCAGCATGGCCGGTGTCAGCACTGCGCCGCGCAACGACGGTCGGGGCCGGGTTACCCAGGAAGGCACCAACTGAGTGTTGGTGCCCAATCGAACACCGCCGTAAGAGACGGTTTGCCCGAGCACGGAACCGGACGTGAAGGTGTCGCCCAACACCAGAGACACCAACGAGCGGGGTCGGTCCAACACGCAGCGGCTGCCAAGACGGGTCAACATCTCCGTGGTGGAACGGTATAGATGCTGCGTTTCGCAATAGGCGGTTCCCGCGCTGACGGCGGCATCGAAATAGCCCGTGCGCCAGCGTTCGGCGTCTTCATCGATGCCTTCGGTCAGGCGGTAATCCAACAGCACCGAATACCCTCTCTGCGGCACCAGGGGCTCGGCGCGTTTACGCTCGATACGGTAGGGTTTGAAGCGGCTGGTGCGTATCCAGAGGGTGAGCTGGGGCCGGGACAGGTCCAGCCAGTAGAAACCATCGGCGAGGGCATCCAAAGAATAATGACCCGCTGAATTGGGTTTGATGGCCGTCAGCGAAATACCGAGCGCTTCCATGGTCTCGGGAGGAAGATAGTAGTGGCCCGCGGTACGAATCAGGGGGTGAGGCTTGCTGGCGATCTGACTGTTGAGGGAGATCGGCAATTGCCATTGGGTACTGTCACCCTCTTCGACCGGAAACAGGTCCTCGGCCTGAAAACTGGCATAGCCATCGCGCTCATTCACACGAATGAGCCCTTCTTCGAGTGCGGAAACCGGCACAAAACGCTGCCCGCCCTGTTCAAACACAGGCAATGCGGCTTCGTTGGGCAGTTGCCAGCCGAAGGCGGCCAAATCCGCCAATGGCAGAGCCCATGAACCG
The DNA here is from genome assembly GCA_965652395.1 of uncultured Saccharospirillum sp. Lineage (GTDB taxonomy): Bacteria > Pseudomonadota > Gammaproteobacteria > Pseudomonadales > Natronospirillaceae > Saccharospirillum. Next base: position 49,868 of record CBFGUW010000027.1, read on the forward strand.
TCTTCGCGCTGCATCAACTCGACCCTGAGGCTGCGCTGGCGGTCTTCACCGCCGTCGGCCATGGGTGGCAGATCCTCAGCCCAGGTGGGCATCAGGCTCAACACACACAAGACCAGAAAACCACGCACACTGTTGAGACCATCCATATTCCGCCTAGTCGGTAGTCAAGGGTTGGAACTGAACCTGCCCGCCTGACAGCAATTGCAGGGAGAGGCCTTTGTGAGCCTCGGCATCCGTCAGGTCCAATGGCCAGGACTGTGAGGTACCGGGCAGGATATACAGCACGCCATCCGAAACGGGCAGGCGCCGCCCGCCGTCGGTTTCCAACACCAATCGGGTCAGGCGGCCAAAGCGGGTGCCGGTATTGCGCACCGCCAGGTGCCAGCCATCCAGATCATGATGCAGCGCCCATTTCAACTCGGTTTCGGGCTCCGCCGCCTGAAAGAAGAGCGGCGTATCGAGTTTGAGCAGCGTCCTCACGCCGGGTCTCAGCGTTTGCGCCGTTTCAGGCACCTGAGTGAACCACACGCGAAACGCTTGCTCGGTGGCTGTTCGATCCGTTTTCAATATCACCCGCACCCACTCGTCCTGGCCGGGGGATAGGGACATCAGCGGTGGTGTGATTTGGATATCCGCTGTATCCGCCATCATCCGAACGCCCTCCTCCTGGCGCCAGGTCAGGGCGCTTACCTGAACGGTCACGGGGTGTTGGCCGGTATTACGGACCCGATACACCGCCGTTGTCTCCCCCACCGGGATTTCCTGCAGGATGGGCGTCACCTGCAACCCCGCCGCCAGGCATGCTGATGCCACCAGCCAACCAATCAATACTCGCCCGAGAATTTCCACCATCAGTACACCAGAGTGATGGTCAGAGTGTCGGACAAAAACCGGGGCGCTTCCGGCGCTTCGGTTAGCTCGCCATAGAGCGTCAGCACCTGACGGCTCCCATCGCTGACCAGAGTCGGCAATGGCCTGCCCCAACCGGTTTCGTTGGCGGCGGTTTCCGCTTTCTGGTACTGCAGTTGATACCCGAGCATGGCGCCGTTCTCCCCCGTCAGCCGCCGTTCGCCGGTTTCGGGGTGAGGGTTCCGACCGTAATCCAGCGACAAACCGACAAAGGTACCGCGCGTGCAATGGACAATAAGGGAGCCCCCGGCATCCAGCCGCTGAATATTCGGCTTTTCCAAGGCGGCAAATCTGAGGTCATCCGCCTGCACCCGGCACCCGGATTGAACCTGAGCACCGACCTGAAAGGTGGTGCTGGCCGTGGTTTCAGCGTGGGTGGGAACAAGAAACAGGCAGGGAATGAAGAGGAAAAATCGTCGCATCCGTAAGGCTCCAGAACTGGCCGCACCAAGCGGTGGGTGTTACGGGTCACGACCTCATGCGACTGCGGTGACGCATCTGCAACCCGCACCGATCACTCGGTGGCGGGTGGCTGTTTAGTCCTTCAGTGTAGACTCTGAACGGCCGGGTTCCTGATACCCCTATCACACTCAATGTAAACATTACGCAAGCGGATGTTGAGAGGCGGTCCTCTATGCGGTTTATCGGTTATTTCCCAACCAATAAAAAATTTTAACCTTTGGTCGAAATCACTCACTGTTATTCGACAAAGAGAAGACAACAGTCAACACTGCTTCCCTGGAGCAACACACCCTGACCAATAAGGAGTCATAACAATGTCCAAAATGATTTTCATCAACCTGCCGGTCACCGACCTCAAAGCCTCGATGGCGTTCTATAGCGCCCTGGGTTTTGAAAACAACCCTCAATTCACGGATGACACTGCGGCCTGCATGGTGTGGAGTGAAACAATCAACGTGATGCTGCTCACCCATGAGAAATGGCGTACCTTCACAGACCGCCCTATTCCGCCTTCGACCTCGAGCGAGGTGATGCTGGCCATCTCCTGTGAGAGCCGCGACGCCGTCGATACCATGAACGAGGCTGGCAGTAACCACGGCGGCACGGCCGATATCAACCCAATTCAGGACCATGGCTTCATGTACAACCGGAACCTGGCGGACCCTGACGGCCATGTGTGGGAAATCATGTGGATGGATATGGCCGCGATGTCCGGCGGAGACCAGAACGGTTAAGCGATTTTGCCGCTATTCCTGGCGGGCGCGCTGCCAACGCAGCATTCGCCCGCCGACACGTTCCGTGATCAAACCCAGGATGAAATCATATTCCCGCCAATAACGCCGCCCCGCCACCAACACTCCCAGTGCGATAACGCCATAGATAACCAGATAGGCAACACCCAGCGGCAAAAGACGAAACGAACCGAGCCACTGATCAAACAAAGGCGCCATCATTGCGGCCGCGATACACGCCAGCGCTGCGGCCAAGAGCAGTGGCAAAAACCGCAGCGCCAAGGTGACGAGCGACAAGCGAATGGTGGCATTCAGGTAGAGGTAGAAACCCAAGACCAGCACCACCGCCAGCAAGGCACGATAATAGGCAAAGGATTCGATGTCGGTGCCACTGACCATCAGGAATACAGCCAACAAAGTCAGCATACTGCCGGTTTCGAACGTCAACAGAGTTCTCACCCGGCCCAACGCCATGAACACCTGGCTGAGCACCTGGCTGAATGCCATGCTCAAAAAAACCAGCGTCAACGGGGGTAACAACGCATAGGCAGCCGTCCACTGAGGCCCGAACATGAAGTCGATCAACGGTTCGGGCTGGGTGAACATAAAGGCGGCCAGGGGAATGGCCAGCATGGCGATGGCCACCAGAATCTTCCGTAACTGCTGCCTGAACACCGCCAGGTTGTCCCGGCTTTGAGACAAGGGCACCAGCAAGGGCTCCACCGCCGGACCAATCACATCGTCACTCGGCACCACCGAGAGGCTGCGGGTCAGAAAATAAGCCCCGACGGCTTCGTCGGAAAACAGTTTGGTGACAAAGAAAATATCCATCTGCGCCTTGGTGTAGCCGACGTTTTCCTTGACCAGCAACCAGCGGGAAAACCACCACTGTTCCTTCCAGGCCCGACGGGTGAAACGAGGCCGAAAAGGGTGCGCCAGATAGGAGCCGACCGTCATCACCAACGCTGCCACCAGATCACCTATCACCAGCGCCCAATAGGATCGAAGCCATACGGCGACAGCCACCGTGACACCGAATGCCAGAAACTTCTGCACCACCAATAACTTGATGATGCCGCTGTAATGAAGCTCCCGCTTCAGCAGGATCAAACCGGGGCTGCGCACGGCATTCAGCAGCAATACACAAGAAACGACGTGCAGCACCGGCACCAGACGCGGGTCGTCGTACAATTGCCCGATAGCGGGCACACTGGCATTCAACAGCAGAAACACCGTACCTTTCAGCGCCATGTCCAATGTCCAGGCACTGCTGGCATCAGCATCCGAAACCTGCTCTTTTCGAATCAGGTAGGGCTCACTACCGCTGGTCGATAGGGCCTCGCAAAAAAACAAGACCAGAGCAGAAATGGCGACAACGGCAAAATCCTCAGGAGAAAGCAGACGAGCCAGGACCACCACGCTGATCAACCCCAGGCCGCGCTGAACGGACCGGGCCAGAAGCAATAGCGATGAGCTGTTAATCAGTGCCCGGGAGGTGGAACTCATGAATGGCCGTTACTCCAATCGCGAGGAGACTTCCCGCTCGACACGATCGGTGCTCAGATAGGTCCAGGAATAGTCGATCATATTGAAGACCGCGTAAGCGGCCAACAGACACACCAGGACCTCCAGCCCACCGGTGATACCAACGGCCAGTCTCAGCACCAAATCCACCGTCGCCGATCCCGCGAGCAGAATAGTAAAACCGTTGTAGGATGTGCTGGCGGTACGCATTCGGGAGATAAAATCCCGCATTCGCTGGAACGCTGTTTTTTCCGAACGAACCGCCTCCGCTACGACGGTTTCCGTCTCAGGCCGGGCAGCATTGTCAGCAAGCCGGGCGGCCAGATTTTTTTGCATCATCCTGCGTTCCACCAGTGGGTAGAGTGCCAGCTCATCCGAGAGGATATTGGCGGTCAGTTGGGCGAGCAACACCCGAAGACGGTTCCAGGCGAAGAGCAGCCAAACAACTCCCCAAGGCCAGGCCGCTCCAGTCTGCAGACTCAGTCCTAACGCCAGGCAGGGAAAGGTGGCGGTTTCGACCATAAAGTGATTCCACCGGTCGAGAACGGCCCCATGCACACTGGCCCGCCCGTAATAACGGGCCAATTGCCCGTCGACATAGTCCATCAAATGATGCAGGAGCAATAACAGAGCACCGAACAACACGCCCCAGGGAGGGAATATCAACAGTATCGCGCCCGCAATGCCGGTCAGGAACATGGCAAAGGAAGCGTGGTTTTCAGTGAGTTGGAAGCGTAAAAAAAAGCGGGTAATGAAAAGGGAAACCGGTAGACCCACCTTACGGGAGAAAAAGTCGCCGCGCTCAGTACAGAGAGCCCATTCCGATGTTTTCAGTTTATCGAATTCCTTCTCCAGCTCCACCATGCAGTGAGTCCTCCTGCAAACGACCGCCAGGGCCTTAAGGCATGCATGCCCATCTGTTAACAGGGCTTGAGCCATCCTTCCTGGCTTCGGTTGGATACTTCACCCTGTAGTATTGTCGTAATGAAACTATGCTGACTCGCTCATAAATTCAAGTTTTGATTCCAGCAATCCGGGAACCACTATAGGAAATATTCTATTTGGTTTCTAAAACCAAGAGTGCACAGAGCAATTGGAAATAATAACCCACGACAGAGGGCTTATAGCTCCGTTCGATAACGGGCCAACATCTCCTCCTGAGTTTCGGGAGCCTCATCCGAGTGGATCTGATCTTTGAGCATTTGCCCCATCGATGGAAACAGGCGGCGGTCTATTTGCGCTTCCGGCGACCACAACCTGGAACGCATGAATGCCTTGGCACAGTGCAGGAAAACTTCTTCGATATCGATCACTATGCCACTAATAGGTTTGTTTTTAGCACCCTGGTAACGCTCCAACAGCCCAGGCTCAGTACTCAGGCTGGCCCGGCCGTTAACCCGAAGTGTTTCATCGACGCCCGGTATCATAAAGCAGGTGCCAATACGGCCGGTTTCGATAATGTTCACCAGATTATCAAGCCGTTTGTTGCCGCGCACATCGGGAATCAACAGCTGCTTGTCGTTCAATATAGACACAAAACCCGGTTCACCACCCCGAGGGGAAACATCCACCAAACCCGACTTATCATAAGTGGCGAGCACCACGAATGGCGAAAGCTCAATATACCGACGGGAATGAGTTTCCAACTCTGTCAGCTGTTTGCGCACCGCTTTTTCCTTGGGTTGCCCATACAGTTCACGCAGTTGCTCTACGGTTTCGATCTTCAAAGGTCGTCTCCTCTATATTAAGAAACAATGACAGCCTGGTAAGCACCCTCGATAATCACAGCCGCCTGGTCATCTACATTTAACTGAGTGGCCAGTTCTATATCCACTCGATAGCCCATCCGGTCTAATTCGTATCCAGAGGGACAGCCAAGCACCATCGGAAACAAGTCGTCACGACTATTATCAAACACGGTTCTCGCAACTCTGGCGTCGGCAGAGGGAGCTCCGTCCAAGTATGAGAGTATTGCTCCGGCACCTAAATAATCTTCCAGTGCTGGTCGGAAAGCCCCATCCTGTGGCCAACGTTCACCACTGGCAATGACCGCTATTTTCTCACCGATGGACTTGGCAGCCATAGCGGTTGCCTGAGCGTTTCTCAGACAACCGGCGAAGGTTGGCTTATTATCTGTCTGCAGAGACAGGGTAGCGCCATTTGGCGAGGGTAAAATCAGCTTGTTTCCAGGCCCCAGACTCATCAAAGACGCTGGGGATAGGGAATAACGACTATTCCTCCGTTGTCCAGCCAGTTGCGCTCCCATTTCTTCGGCATAGGCGGCAGCCCGCTCGTCCCGCCAGCGAAAAGGGTAAATCGATGCCCCATTGCGCACCCCAACGGAAACAGCGGTCGTGAAGGTCAGAATATCAACAAGTATCACCACATCGGCCACTGGTGCCAGGCTTCGCAGCCCTGCTGAACCCCAACCAAATTCCAACGTCGAACCTTCGGAGAAACGAGGTTCGCCGAGCGGATGGGTGGTGGGTATCAAGACTTGAAGCGCACGGCTGTACCGCTAACGCTGACCATCATCATGGCGCCTTGCGCGCCAACCACTTCGTAGTCGATATCAATGCCGACAATGCCGTTGGCACCCAGGGCGCTGGCTTTCTCTTCCATTTCCTGGAAGGCAATTTCCCGGGCTTTCCCCATTTCCCGTTCATAGGCGGCAGACCGGCCCCCTACGACGTCACGAATTGCACCGAAAACATCCTTGAAAATGTTGGCACCGAGAATGGCTTCGCCAACAACGATATCCAGATATTGATCTATTTCCTTACCTTGAACGACGGCAGTGGTGGTTTTAAGCATGGTTCGACTCCTTTGGGAATGAAGGACCGTGCGTGCAAACAGCACGCACCGGAATATCAAGTTAACAGGTTATCGAACGACCGGAAGGGTCAAAAGTCAGGGGTGGGATATCGCGCACAGGTGGTCGGGGGTTTCCAGGTGCTGGACCACATCAATATGGAAGCCTGCCGGATCCCGCACGATGAAGTGCCGTTGCCCCCAAGGTTCATCTCTTAGTTCCAGAACCACGTCAAGACGGGACTGCCGGGCTTCATGGCATGCGGCTTCTGCATCGTCGACCTCAAGCGACAACACAAACCCCTGCGCGCTCATCGGCTTTCTCAGGAAGTCGGGTTGGGAGGGATGATCCGGCATAAGGAACCCGACCTGGTACCCACCCTCCGGATGCATCAGATGCAGATAAAATGATGGATCATAGAACACCGCTTGAAAGCCGAAGTGAGCTTCATAGTACGACTTTAAAGGGGGCAGATTCTGCACAACCAAGACAGGGAAAAGTGCATTGGTGGGTATCATCAGCAGTGGCTCCTAGTTTGACCAATGGTCTCTGAAGCATGGCGCGAAGCTAAGAATCCGTATTGTATAAAACGGACGATCGGTTGAAGTGCTGCGGGCTTGATCCACTCATGGTTTTGAACTCTCGAATGAAATGCGCCTGATCATAGTAAAAGTCCTGCCAGGAAAGCAGCGGGCTACTGTTCTGAAGCTGGTGCAGGAGGCTTTGAAAGCGCAATACCCGGCAATAGGCCTTGGGGGAGACCCCCAAATGCAATTGGGCTAAACGCCTCAGCTGTCTGGCGGAAAGCCCGAAGTCCGCGCAGTCTGAATCCGCCAACCTGAGTGCCGGGTTGCGATGGACAGTGCTCAGAAAACGAAGTAATCGCCTGTCGACCGACACAGGTTTAAGCCATGGATGAAGGGCTGCCAGCAGCGATTGGCATCGTACTGCGAAGGTTCTTTGTCCGGTTATGGCAGCCGCCAATGTTTCGCGGATGGGCATGCTCAGTAGTAACCGGGCATCAATCTGGCACCCGACCGGAGCCCACTCACCCACAGGTTGCGACGTAACAGCGGCACTGCCAAGCACCTGAAAGCGGATTCCAAAATAGGTCACGGGGCCAATCAGATCGAAGGTCATCGAGCTTAAAAAAGGAGAGACGAGTATCATCTCGTCAGGCTGGGCCGGGTTGATGATCAAATCGACGCAATTGTCCGGAACGCTGCTATAGAGATGCCCTCCTCCAGGTACTTCCAGCTGCCAAAAGCAGGCGACATAGTCACAGAAGGGAGCGGGTGGCATCCATGTTATATAGCTCCGCTCTCCAGTCACCCGGCCCTGGCGCGGTTGGTATCCAGCGATCATGAATAGCGGCACTCTGATTGGTCAATACCCTCACTAGTGTATAACCCTAGGTACCGTCAGTCAGCATCAAGCCCTATGCTGTTCGCTGGCAAGGGCGAGCACCGGATGCCTGGTTGCCTTATCAAGGGTGGTTCGCAGCATGGATGCTGCGATCCAGGCCCCATGGATGGGTTGAGTGGGCGGCATCCCGCACGACCCTTGATAAGGCAGCCAGGCAGCCGGTGCGTACTCTTGGCGCAATTTTTTACGCGAATTGACTTAAAAGAACCCCATGGGATTCACATCATAGCTGACCAGCATATTCTTGGTTTGCTGGTAGTGATTCAGCATCATCTTATGGGTCTCGCGGCCAATGCCGGATTTCTTGTAGCCACCGAAGGCCGCATGGGCCGGGTAATGATGGTAACAGTTGGTCCACACCCGTCCGGCTTCGATGCCCCGGCCCAAACGATAGGCCCGGTTCATGTCACGCGTCCACAAACCGGCGCCAAGGCCGAAGATAGTATCGTTGGCGATGGCCAAAGCCTCGGCTTCATCCTTGAAAGTGGTGACCGAAATAACCGGCCCGAATATCTCCTCCTGGAAAACGCGCATTTTATTGTGGCCTTTCATCAAGGTTGGCTGAATATAGAAGCCGGAATCGTAGGTGCCGTCCGCCGTTTCCTTATCGCCGCCCAGTAAGAACTCCGCCCCTTCCTCACGGCCGATGGCGAAATACCCCATGATCTTGTCGTACTGCTCTTTTGATGCCTGGGCTCCCACCATGACCTCGGTATCAAGCGGATTACCGCGCTTGATCTGCTTGGAACGCTCGATCACCTTTTCCATAAAGGGTTCGTACATACTTTCCTGAACCAACAGCCGTGACGGGCAGGTGCAGACCTCGCCCTGGTTGAAATAGGCCAGTACGACCCCCTCGATGCACTTGCTGAGATAGCTGTCTTCGAAATTCATCACATCGTCGAAATAGATATTAGGCGACTTGCCACCCAGCTCTACCGTCGACGGAATAATGTTGTCCGCGGCGCATTTCAAAATATGAGAACCCACTGGGGTTGAACCGGTAAAAGCGATTTTGGCAATGCGCTTGCTGGTTGCCAGCGCCTGCCCGGCTTCGCTGCCAAAACCGTTGACGACATTCACAACACCCGGTGGCAACAGGTCTTCAATGACTTCGATGAATTTCAGGATGGACCAGGGTGTCTGCTCGGCCGGTTTCAACACCGTGCAGTTACCGGCCGCCAACGCCGGGGCGAGTTTCCAGGCGGCCATTAACAGAGGGAAATTCCAGGGAATAATCTGACCTACCACACCCAGAGGTTCATGGAAGTGATAGGCAACGGTGTGTTCGTCGATCTCACCGATCGACCCCTCTTGCGCACGAATGGCACCGGCGAAATAGCGAAAATGATCCACAGCCAGGGGAACATCGGCCGCGAGGGTTTCACGCACCGCTTTGCCGTTATCCCAGGTTTCGGCGACCGCGATCATCTCCAGGTTCTGTTCCAGACGGTCGGCGATTTTAAGCAGCAAATTGGAACGCTGGGTGACCGAGGTCCGTCCCCAGTCGGCCTTGGCTTTGTGAGCCGCATCGAGTGCCAGTTCAATGTCTTCCGCAGTGGAGCGCGGAATCTGACAAAAGGCTTCGCCCATCACAGGTGTGGAGTTATCAAAATACTGACCTTTGACCGGTGCCACCCATTGACCGCCGATATAATTTTCATAGCGGGGTTTAACACTCACGATAGAGCCGTCTTGACCGGGATGTGCATAAATCATTGTCGATACCTCTTTCGGTTTTGTTGTTGTGTTCGGCGAAAGTCGTATCGCAACCGGCGTGCCAAGCCTTGCTTTTAAGCGGCAATCCTTCTAAAAGTACGGTTACAACGACACTACAACAAAAACCACCAAAACAGGCGGCCGCGCCTGCATCCAAAGAGCTGTCGCAGGCTGCAACACCTGTTGCAAAATGCCACACTCGGGAGACCAGACCATGGCACCACAGTCCGATTCAGCGAGCCACCCCATCCTGCTTGCCCGAGAGCATTTTTTCGAACGCGGTGCGGTCCAGGCCGGTCTGATATCGCCGGTGATCGAGCGGTCCTGGCAGCGGTGTTATGACAATGGCCTCGCACCCGATGCCTGTGGTCGGGAAGCCCGCCTCAGCCAGCCCGAGTTCAGGGACATCCGCGAGCGCAGCGCCACCCTTTTGGATTCCGCCCGGCCCCAACTGGAAAGCCTCTATACCCAAATTCAAGACACCCACTGCGCCGTGCTGATGGCCGACAAAGACGGCACCATTCTACACGGCATTGGCGACGCAGATTTCGTACCACAGGCGCGCAGGGTGGAGCTGATGCCCGGCGGTGTGTGGAGCGAAACCGCCCGAGGCACCAACGCCATAGGGACCGCCGCGCGCGAAGGGCGGGCTGTGGTGGTTCATGCGGGCGAACATTATTTGAATCAAAACGGCTTCCTCACCTGTGCGGCCGTACCAATATTCGACCCGCAGGGAAATGTGTTGGGCGTGCTTGATATTTCGAGCGATGCCAACCACCCCCAGCACCACACCCTGGCACTGGTCAATCTCGCCGTGTCGATGATTGAAAACCAACTGCTTGAGCGCGAACACCAGGACGCCCACCTGCTCTTTTTCCATCCCGATGCCCATTTGTTGGGTGGTCTCTACGAAGGCGTCGTCGCCTATGACGACAACGGCCGCATTCTCGGCAGCAACCGTTGGGCGAGGCAGCATTTGAATCTATCCTCCGGACGGCAAAGTGACCTTACCCTGACCGAATTGTTCAACACCACCGGCCATTCTCCGGCCCGTTTCAGTGAACTGAGAAGCTCGGATGGAACGCTTTTCCACGCGCGCCACCGTGAAAAAGCAAAAACTCAAAAACGTTCCGAAACCCACACCTTATCCGGTACTCAACTAACGGCCGTCCATCACCTGGAATCGCTCAGCCATGGCGACCCGGTTGTAGACCTTCATATCCAACAGGCTGGTCGTGTGCTAGGCAAAGATGTACCGATATTGCTGCAAGGCGAAACCGGCGTCGGAAAGGAAGTCTGGGCCAAAGCACTTCATGAGGCCGGCCCCAAACGCCACGGGCCCTTTATTGTGGTGAATTGCGCGGCCATACCGGAAAGTTTGATCGAGGCCGAACTGTTCGGATATCGCGGTGGTGCCTTTACCGGCGCTGATAAGAACGGCGCTCCCGGGCGAATTCTGGAAGCCGACGGCGGCACGCTGTTTCTGGATGAAATCGGCGATATGCCATTGGCGCTGCAAAGCCGATTGCTGCGAGTCCTACAGGAACGCCAGGTGATTCCCATTGGTGGCGGCAACGGCCGGGCTGTCACGTTCGATCTGATCAGCGCCACCAACATCGATCTCGGCAGCGCGGTTAATGATGGACGCTTCAGGCGGGATCTCTATTACCGAATTAACGGTCTGCTCCTTAATCTTCCATCGCTTAGGCAAAGAGAGGATTTTACCGCGCTCACAGAGAGCATATTGCAGGAAGAAAACGCCGCCGGATTGACCCGTGCAGTGAAAGCACTGTTTCAGCAACACCCCTGGCCGGGCAATCTACGCCAATTGCGCAACGTGATACATACGGCAACCATTCTCGCAGAACCCGGGCTGATCGACCTCAAGCACCTACCGGCTGGTTTTATCGAAGAAGCCAACCAAATACCAACCGGCGCGGAATCGCTGGCAAGCACCGAAAAGGAGGCGATTCTGAAAGCACTGGAAAACCAAAACTGGAATCTATCCGCTACAGCACGCGTGCTGGGTATCGACCGCTCCACCCTCTATCGAAAAATGAAACAATGGTCACTCCGGTGATAGAATCCAGCGCTTCCAACCTCCAAGGATTGAAGTCCCTCGATGAACGAATTAAACATTGGCGTCTGCCAGATCGGTTCGATTAAAGGTGATCTGAACATAAACACGCAACTCCATTTGGAAGCCATACAGGCTGCTGCCAAGGAAAATGTTCATTATCTGGTGTTCCCCGAGCTGTCCCTCACTGGTTATGAGCCGGAATTGGCGGAGGCGCTGGCTTTGAACAGCCATGATGTTCGCCTTCAGCCCTTTGTGGAAGCGGCCAAACAATACAACATGACCATTGCCGTTGGGGCGCCCCTGGCGACGGATACTCTGCCCGCCATTGGTCTGTTCATAATCCGCAGCGACGGCGCCATTCAAACCTATGCCAAAATGAACCTCCACCCCGGTGAAGACCGTTATTTCAGCCAGGGCACCCAACACCACTTCCTTACCCTGAATCAGACCTCTATCGCCAATGCTGTCTGCGCGGATACTAATAACCCCAAGCATTGCCAATACTGTGTCGAGAAGGGTGCGGCTGTTTATATAGCCGGAGTGCTGATTACCGCATCAGGGTATGAAGCCGATACGGCCGCCCTCGCCCACTACGCGAAAGAGCACAACATTATTGTGGCCATGGCAAACCACAACCAACCCACAGGTGCCTGGTCGCCTATCGGAAAAAGTGCGATCTGGTCACCCTCGGGTTTGCTGGCTACTGCGGATGAAAGCCAAAGGGCGTTGGTTATCGCTCAAAAGCGGAATGACGAATGGCAGGGGTATGTCGTCGACTTATAACTGTTGGGTAGACGGCAGTGTTACCACTGCCGCCCCCCTGCAAATCCGGAC
>CBFGUW010000028.1:0-58475 GCA_965652395.1 uncultured Saccharospirillum sp.
GACGAAGACATTGCCACCGTCCTCGACGAACTGGTCGACTATACTCTCAGTCACTTCGCCTTCGAAGAAAGCCTCATGGAAGAAGCCGGTTACCCCTTCGCCAAGGCCCACAAAAAAGTGCATCAGCTGTTCGCCCGACGTATCGACAACTTCCAGCAACAGGCCAAGGCCGGGGAAGACATCACCGAAGAACTGCTGCACGTATTAAAAGCCTGGCTCGTCAACCACATCAAACGGGACGACAGCGACTATACCGACGTCGTGCGCGTCAACCTTGAAGGTGCGGCCAAGCGCGTACGGTCACGCAAAGAAGGGTGGCTCAGCCGACTCTTCGGCTGATCATAAACCATCGATTCAACGCCGGGAGGACTGTCATGAGAATCGTCTGGTCGAGCGAGTATGAAATTGGGATACAGGTGATCGACAATCAACATAAGCGGATCGTCGAGTACATTAATGCCGTTCACGACCTGCAAGGGCAAGAGAACGTCGCCAATGAGCTGAATGAGGTATTGCACAACCTGGTCGACTACACACTTTCACACTTCGCATTTGAAGAATCACTAATGGAAGAGGCCGAATACAGCGACCTGACCGATCATCAATTGGCACACCAAGCCTTTGCCCGTCAGATCGAGCATTTCCGCAAGCGGCTCAACCAGGGGAACGAAGTAGCATCCGAATTGGCGGGCGTACTTCAAAGTTGGTTGCTCAAACACATCATGACTGAAGATCAGGGCTATGCAGATACAGTTAAGGCCAAACTGTTGGGCCGTCCCGGTTCTCAGGGCAATGGGCAGGTACTCCAGGCTGTGCAACGTCATTCGCGCTAGCGTTCAGTTAAGTGCGCAGTCGTCAATTTTGTAAAACGGTCGTCAGTTTTCTAAATCTCGACCTCCCGGGTTAACTTTGCCGGGACAAGCCTTTAGGGTGTAGGTTCCGCATTAACCCTCTGCAAGGCTCATAATAATAATGAAACGACAAGCGCTGACGCTCACCCTACTGCTGCTCCTCGTCGCCGGTGCCACCGGCGGCTGGTTCTACTACCAAAACGTTCTGTATACACCCGAAATCGACCTGGATGTGGTTCGAATCGGCGTGGATGTGCCCTATCCTCCTTATTCCTATTTAAACGATAACGGTGACCTGGTCGGCTTTGAAATCGACCTCGGCAACGCCACCTGCAAGCATCTAGGCATTCAATGCGAATGGGTGATCACCCCCTGGGATGACATCATTCCGGGGCTGCAGCAAGGCCGCTATGACGCCATCATGTCCTCCATGTCCATCAATGCCGAGCGCTCCGAACTGGTCGATTTCGGCGAGGCCTATTACACCACGCCATCGGTACTCTTCACCCATCGGGATTCCGGTATCACTTCGGCCGCTAAAAGTGCGCTCTCAGGTTTGTCCGTCGGGGTGATCGCCAATACCGTTCAGGAAGGCTACCTGCGGGAAACCTATGGTGATGCCATCGACATCCGCACTTACGAAACCAATGCGGAGGTCACAGAGGCCATGCGCAATGGGGAGGTCGTCGTGGTATTCAATGACTACCCTCAGTGGGAGCAGGAATTCATGGTGGAAGGGGAGTACCCCATCATTGGCAAGCCTCAGCAACTGGGGAAAGGCGTTGGCATGGCGTTCAGGAAGGGCGACGATGATCTGCGACGCCTGTTCGACCGGGGGTTGGCCGCCATGAAGAGCGATGGCACCTACACCCGCATCCGCAAGGATTATCTGTTTTTCGAGATCATGGTCGACTGAGCCGCCCACTCGGGGAGTGGCTCCGGCCACTCCCACTCCCTCCTTTGCTTTTCAATCTGGTTTCCAAAGCTGGCATTCGTTATAGTGGCGCGTCTATTGTAACCGGTTACAGTTCGTCGTTGTTCCCATCGGACTGCTCAACCACGGGGGAGGTAACATGGCTGAATGGAAATTGGTGGTCCGCACGGAATCCTTTCTTGGCGAAACCCCGGTCTGGGATCCAGCCCGGCAGGCTTTGTATTGGGTCGATATCATGGCCGGAGAAGTGCACCGGTTCGGCTGCATGGACGAGTGGCATCAAAGTTGGTCGCTGGGTGCCTACACCGCCGGTCTCGCCTTGACAGAGCAGCCCGATTTACTGCTCGTCGCCACTCATCTGGGGTTGGCAACTCTGAACAGTCGTAGTGGTCAGGTGACCCCCTGGAGTGGGCCATGCTGGCCTTCCGGCCCTGACATCCGCCCCAATGAAGCCAGAGTCGACCCGCGTGGCCGGCTGTGGCTTGGCACCACTCATTTGGATGAGTCCCTTGCCGAAGGCGTGTTGTGCCATCTGGAAGGAAGGATCGTTACCCCGGTGCAGACCCGTTTGGGCATTCCCAACACCTTGGTATGGAGCCCCGACGAACGTTGGTTTTATACCGCCGATTCCTCCCGGCAGACACTCTGGCGCCACCCATTTGACCCGGACACAGGAGCCTTGGGCCAGGCGGAGCATTTCTTTGATGTGGAAGGGCAGGAGGGGACCATTGACGGTTCCGCCATGGATGAAACCGGCTGCCTGTGGACCTGCCTGTGGGGGCAGGGGCGAGTGGTACGGATCAACCCGGAGGGCCGGGTGATTCAGGAGATTCCCGCCCCCGTCACCAACCCCACTTCCTGCTGTTTCGGAGGGCGGGACAATAAAACGCTCTACCTGACCAGTGCCCGCAAGCATCTGACGCCGGAGCAACTCGAAAGGGAACCTCTGGCCGGTTCCGTATTCTCACTGGCAACCGAGGTAGCCGGAATGCTGGTTCCGGCCTTCAAAGGGGTTGGTCGGGTTTAAGGCCGGGGGCTGAGCCTGAGCAGTTTGCCGCTGTCGGTGGTCAGGTAAAGGAACCCTTCTGGGCTGACTGAGACGTCCCGGATGCGTTCGCCCAGCTTTTCCAGCAAGCGTTCTTCGTCCACCGCCTCACCGGAATCGTTCAATACGACTCGGTTCAAATGAGTTAACACCAGCGCGCCTGCGAATAAATTCCCCTGCCAGGCCGGGAACGCCTCGCCCCGATAATGCACCAGACTGCCCGGCGCAATGGAGGGGATGTAGACTTTGACCGGGTCGACCATACCCTGTTTCCGGTCAGCCCCCACATCGACCGGCCCCCAGTATTCCTTCCCCTGTGAGACCACCGGCCAGCCATAGTTGGCGGCCTTTTCGATCAGATTGATTTCGTCGCCACCGCGCGGCCCATGTTCAATTTCCCAGAGGCGGTTGTTGGTCGGGTCGTAGTCCAGCCCCTGGGGATTTCGGTGCCCATAACTCCAGATTTCCGGAAGGGCGTCCGTTTGGTTCACGAATGGGTTGTCGTCCGGCACACTGCCATCCAGGTTCAGCCGGATCAGGGTACCGGCGTGGGTGCCCAGGTCTTGCCCGTTGGGGCGTTCACCTCTGTCCCCTACGCCAAAGAAAACGTGGCCTTGGGTATCGAAGGTGATTCGGCTGCCGAAATGTCGGTTGGTATCCGTGGCGGACTTCGTGACCAACAGGTCCTCCCATTCCTCGAGCCGATCTTCCACAAGTTTGGCGCGTGCCAAAGTGGTTCGGGCGCCGTCCCTCCCGGGCTTGCTGTAGGTGAAATACAACCAGCCTGAGGTGGCATAGTCCGGGCCGGTGGCGACATCAAGCAAACCGCCCTGGCCTGAATCGGCGACTTCGGGTAACCCCCGCACGGCCTTCCGGCTGCCGTCCTCAAGGCTGAACAGCACCGCCGACCCGGTTCTTTGAGTGATAAACAGCCGTTGGTCACCAATGAACGCCATACCCCAGGGAACACCGAGACCGGTGGCCACTTCCTCTACCTGGTATTTTTGGCCTTCGCTGGAACCGGTGTGAATAACCTTCGCCTGGGCTACAGCGAGCAGAAAGCAGCTGATGCAGACAGTATTGAGCAGGAGCCTGAGCATGGCTATGAGACCTCCTTGAATGAGTGGCGATATGCCAGTGTAGATGGTTCTACGGGAACGCGTTCTCAATGGTTCTTGTATCGGGATATACTGGGCCAATGAACCGTCCGTTGATTCTACTGATCCTTTTCGGCAGCCAGCTGGGGCTGTCCGACTTCCTGTTGCTGCCGGTGTATGCGGCGCGCCATGGCGAACTGAGCTTTTTGCTGCTGTACGCTTTTTTTAAATTGGTGATCGTTTTGCCCCTGTTGCATGCCGAACTGGTGGCCGGGCGGTATTACCGGGTATCCCCCTTTGAACTGGTATGGGACTCCATGCGGCATCGATGGGGGCTTTGGTTATTGACCGGCTTGGTATTGGCTGTGCTGTTTGTGGTGGCGGCCAACCTGCATAACGCCAGTTGGACGCTGGCGCTGGGGGGAGATGCTCTGACCGGACATCTGGAAGGCCTGGATGCGCTGGACAGGGTGCTGTATTGGTACGATCTCAGCGCCGATAACGTCCGGTTAGGGCAACTGATGCTGGTCCAGGTGCTGCTGTTGGTGCTGCTGGCTTGGTTTGCGTGGTACGGCATCGCCTTGGCCTATGCGCTGGTGATGCCGCTGTGTCTTTCTTTGATACTGCTGCAACTGCCAGAGCTGGGACGCTTGTGGCACAGTTGGGAGTGGCTTCAGGTCGATGTCGATTCGGTGTTTCTTGCGCTTCAATACGCGCTCACTTCCTCCGTCGCGGGTTTCATGGTGTGGTACTTGGTGGGAACGCGGCTGCCGCAGCGCTTGCCAACGGGTCGTTGGGTCTTGTCGGTCCAATTGTTTGATCTGATATTGGGGGTGGTGATCGTCGCTACGCTTGCTCCAGGGCTTGAATCCGTAAATGCCCGTGCCGAATCCGGTTGGGTGCTGCAAGCGTTGGTCGAACGCCTTTCAACCGCGGGGCTCACACCCACCTTGACGGTCTTTGTCGTTCTTGCGTCTGCCATAGGTGCGCTGGGCAGCTTGCCTTTACTGCTGCTGGTAACCCTGGCGGTGACCGGCCGTACCAGCCGGGGTGGTCTGGTGTTGTTGGCCTTTTTCGCGCTCTTGCTGGGGTTGTCGTTATTGCTTTCCGCTCAGGCGCAGGCGGCCTTGACTTGGTACGGCATGCCATTGACCGAGGTACTCAGTTGGTTCAGCTTCAGTGTGGTGGCGCCCATCATGGCGGCGCTGACGGCCATCTGGGTGGGGTGGGGCGTTTCCCCCAATCAGGTATTGAAGCAGGTGAACCCGAAAACGGGCATTCGTTACCTTGCGTGGCGCCTGTCGCTCAAATTTGTCGTCCCACTGGCGCTTGCGTTAACATTCGCCCGCGCCACCCTGGGGCTCAGCGGCGTAACGGTTCCGCGTATCCTGGTATTGGTATTGGGGTGCATCCTGGTATGGCGGGGATGGCTCTGGTTAAAGAAACAGGCGATTTACCCCCATTATTAAAAGACAGGCTTTCATGACTGACATACATCGTTCGGCTTTGGTGCCGCATTCGGCCGAAACGCTTTATCACTTGATCAACGACCTCGCTTCATACCCCGAATTCCTGGATGGCATCGTCGCGGCTGAAGTGCTGGAAGTGTCTGAATACCACATGGTCGGAAGCATGGTCGTGCGCAAGGCGGGCATCGAACGAACCCTGGTGACCCGAAACCGGCTGGAGCCCCCGCATCGGATTGAATTGAAGCTTGAACGAGGCCCGCTCAAACAGTTGGATGGCGTTTGGACCTTGAAACCACTGGGCGAGGAAGGGTGCCGGGTTACATTGGACCTCAGTTTCGAAACGGAAGGCCGTCTGACGGCGCTTGCCTTTGGTCCTGTTTTTAAACAATTGGCGGACAGAATGGTGGATTCCTTCGTCCGTCGCGCGGATGACCTTTTCCGCCAACCCTGAGGGTATCTCCATGGATATGATGAAAGTAGAGGTCGCCTACGCCACCCCGGCAAAGCAATTGATCGTGGAAGTGGACGTGCCGGTGGGGACCACCATGGTGGAAGCGGTTCGGCAAAGCGGCATTGACCGTGAATTCCCCGGGTTGGAAGCGGACTCTCTGCCAATGGGCATATTCGGGAAGAAGGTGCCTAAACCCGATCAGGAAGTGTTGAACCCCGGTGATCGGGTGGAGCTCTATCGCCCGCTGTTGATAGACCCCAAGAAAGCCCGTCAAAATCGGGCGGCGAAAGCGAAACAGGCCAAGGACTCAGCAGTTGAAGCAGGAGAAGCCTCTGAATAAGGTCAGAGGCTATTGGGTCAGGAAGAGCGGCTGATTCTGGAAACTCGCCCGTTATCGAATTCCACGACAATATGGCGGTAGTCGCCTTCACCTTCGAGAATCGGGTAAATCCAACGGTTTTCGGGGGACTCGCCGGTCAGCATGGGTGTGCCCAGCAGAAACTGGACCTGATCCGCCGTCATGCCGGTTTCCAATTGTTGTAACTGCTCTTCTTTGACGAAATTACCTTGCTTGAGCTCCGGCTCATAGGGTGTGAACAGTGCACAGCCGGAGAGGAAAAGGGCGGTCATGGCCGCTGCAATTACCTTTGTTCTTTTCTGGCTCAAATCGTTATCATCCTACGCAATGCTGACAAAAACCGATGGGATATCCTGATGCCGACCCGCTAGGGTCGCCGCGCAGTGTACCATATAGATTGGAGGAGACGAGAAGGTGACCACGCAAAATCAGGAACTGAAAAAGGCTGGCCTGAAAGTAACCCTGCCGCGGCTGAAGATATTGCAGATGTTCGAGGGGAATCCCGAAGGACACATGAGCGCCGAAGAAGTGTACAAAGCCCTGCAGGAAAGCGGCGAAGACGTTGGTCTGGCGACTGTATATCGGGTACTGACCCAGTTTGAATCCGCCGGCTTGGTATCCAAGCATAATTTCGACGGCACCCATGCTGTCTATGAACTGGCCAGCGAAGAACATCACGACCATATGGTCAACGTCGAGAACGGTGAAGTGATCGAGTTCGTGGATGATGTTATCGAACGCCGCCAGCATGAAATTGCCGAGCAACATGGCTTTGATCTGGTGGATCACAGCCTGGTTCTGTACGTACGGCCCAAAAAAGGCTGATTTGGCCCATTTTGGGCTTGATCCAGCGTGAACCCGTTCCGGAACTGAGTGTGATGCTTGGGGTACACTGCGGCCATTGAAGGCTGAAAACAAAGAGGAAGCAGTATGAAACGTCTGGGAGTCTGGCTGTTGGCCGCTGTAGTCAGTATGAGTGTCTTTGCGGATGTTAACGAAGGGGACGCTTTGCCCGCGTTCAAGTTACCCACTCTGGATGGTCGTGTACTGGACAGCCAGGTGTTGAATGGCCGAGTGGTTTATATCGATTTCTGGGCCAGTTGGTGTACCACCTGCCGCAAATCCTTCCCTGAACTCAATGAGTTGCATGCCGAGCTGAAAAGCCGGGGTATTGTCTTTATCGGCATCAATACAGATGAAGATCCCGCCTTGGCCGAGCGTTTCCTAAGCACTACCCCGGTCGATTTCCTGGTCTTGTCCGATAAAACCCAGCAAGTGGTGAGTCAGTTCAACCCGACGGGTTTCCCCACGGCTTACGTCATCGATAAATCCGGTCAGGTGCACACCGTCAAAGAAGGTTATGCTGGCAAAGAGCAGACTCGTGAGCTATTACTAAGCCTGCTATAACCCTGATACCGGTAGGCGCGGCCACCCTCAGTGTGGCCGCTGGTGCCGCATCAACATCTCTTCCGCATGGGCTCTCGTCTGGGCCGTGATATCAATACCCCCCAGCATGCGAGCGATCTCATCAACCCGATGATCGTCCTTGATGGGCCGGATATCGGTCCGGGTTTGGTTGTCAGCCTGGTGTTTGGCCACCACGCAATGGTGGTGTCCCAAAGCCGCGACCTGCGGTAGGTGAGTCACGCAAATCACCTGCCCCCGTTCTCCGACGGCCCGCAGCATCAAACCGACGATTTCCGCTGTCGCACCACTGATGCCCACATCCACCTCGTCGAACACCAAGGTCGGGATGGTGCTGTGCTCGGCGCAAATTACTTGGATAGCCAGTGAGATTCGAGACAGCTCACCACCGGAGGCTACCTTGGCCAGGGAGCGTACCGGTTGCCCCTGGTTCATGCTGACCAGAAATTCCACGCGATCCAACCCGAGTGGGGTAGGGGCTTCCAGCTTGTGGCTCTGCACCTCAAACCGCGCGCCCGGCATGGAAAGCTGGTTGAGCTTTTCCATGACTTCCGTGCCCAGGCGTTCCGCCGCCTGTTTTCTCTGGTTTGATAATGCTGTCGCCGCCGATAGGTAGGTTTGCTCCAACTGCACCACCTCTTCTTCCATGTGGTCCAGCCCTTCAACATCGGCGGTGAGCTGGGTTAGTTCCTCGGCGAGGGCAGCGATATGTTCGGGTAGGGACTCGGACCGCACCTGATGCTTGCGGGCCAGGGTGTGAATCCGGTCGAGTCGGTCTTCCACAAAACGCACCCTTTCTTCATCCACTTCAAAGCTGGTCAGATAATTGTCCAAGTCGCTGACGGCTTCCTGGGTTTGAATCAAGGCGCTTTCAAGCAGCCCCACGGCATTGGTCAGGGAGTCATTGCTGTCTTTCAGCCCCTGCAGGCGGTGAAGTGCCTGCTTGAGCGGGGCAAGCGCATCGCCTTCGCCGTCTTCCGATTCCAATAGTTGCCGTGCCGCATAGGCTTCGGTGACCAGGGTTTCGGTCTGGTTATAGCGCCGGAACTCCAGTTCCAGTGCCTCCACTTCGCCACTTCCCAACGCAAGCGCGTTCAGCTCTTCAAACTGGTATTCAAGCAACTGTTGGCGCGCACTGTTTTCGTCTGCCTGAGCCTTCAGTTGCTGGTATTTGCGGGCCTTGCCCTGCCAGCGGATCCAGTGGTCTTTCACTTGTTGCAGCAGATCGTCATGGCCGGCGTATTCATCCAGAAGCCGTAGGTGGGTATCCGTACGCAGTAGGGACTGGTGGGCATGTTGGCTGTGGATATCAATCAGGTATTCGCCCAGCGCCTTCAGTTCGCTTAGGGGAACGGGTTGGCCGTTGATATAGGCCCGGGACCGGCCCTCCGCTGACACCGTGCGGCGGAGGATGCACTCGTCCCCCTGGTCCAGATCCCGTTCGCCCAACCAAGCCAGGGCGCCGCTGATCCGACTGACCTGAAAACTGGCGGTGACTTCCGCCCGTTTCTCTCCGTGGCGGACTATGCTGCTGTCGGCCCGCTCACCCAGCGCCAGCGACAGACCATTGAGCAAGATGGACTTGCCCGCCCCGGTTTCACCGGAAATGGAGGTCATACCCCGATGCCATTCGATCTCGATATTATCGGCAATGGCGATGTTGCGAATAACAAGACTGTGCAGCATGAACCGGCTCCTTGGAGACGAAATACTGTGATTTTGTACAGTAAAAATTCTTGTCTGACAAGAGGCTTGTCGGTCGCGACTTTAAAATGCTTGAAAAAGTTACGCTTGGCCCAATAAACAACGGCCAGTTGAAGGCCTCCCCGAAATAGCGGGTCGTATCGCCCGGTACTATTGAAAAACGCTCTCGCCAATAACGTAGGCAGGGTGTTTTTTTGGGCGGTGGGGGACATTCTCAATTTCACAGTACGATTGGGTTCGCAAGATGGCACATGACGATAAATCCGTAGAAACACAGGAAGACGTTCAGGTTGAAGACGTGACGACCGAGCAGGCCGAACAGGCTGCCGTTGAGCCGGAGCAGGATCTGGCTGCGGAGCTTGAGGCGGCGCGGGCCGAGGCCCAGGCCAACAAGGATCAGTACCTGCGGGCTGAAGCTGAAATGGCCAATTTGCGTCGCCGGGTCGAAAAAGATGTCGAAAACGCCCATAAGTTCGGGCAGGAAAAGATGGTTAAGGAAGTGGTTACGGTAGCGGATAATCTGGAACGTACCCTGGCCGCTATCGAGTCGGATTCCGATGAGATTAAACCTTTGAAAGAAGGCGTTGAAATGACCCTCAAAGGTCTGCTCGACACCTTCAGCAAGTTTAAGATCGAAGCAGTGGATCCCGAAGGTGAGCCTTTTGATCCTCAACTGCACCAAGCCATGTCGATGGTCGAGAATCCCGAAGTTGAACCAAACACTGTTATTGCCGTAATGCAGAAAGGCTACACCCTACATGGGCGCCTGGTGCGTCCGGCCATGGTCATGGTCAGCAAGGGCGGTGGAAACACCATTGACGAAACCGCCTGAGGGCAGGGGCGAATACGTCCCGATTATATCCCGAATAAAAGTAGGGTCTTGAATTCAATAAAGCTGCTCTCATATAGCGAAGCAGCAGGTAAACGAACTACGGAGTGTCAGTAAAAATGGGCAAAATCATAGGCATCGACTTGGGCACCACCAACTCGTGTGTGGCCATTCTGGAAGGCGACAAACCGAAGGTGATCGAAAACGCCGAGGGCGATCGTACCACCCCGTCCATTGTCGCTTTTACCGATGACGACGAAATTCTGGTTGGTCAACCAGCCAAGCGCCAAGCGGTAACCAACCCCACCAATACCCTCTATGCGGTCAAGCGTCTGATCGGTCGTCGTTTTGAAGACGACGTGGTTCAGAAAGACATCAAGATGGTGCCCTATAAAATCACCAAGGCCGACAATGGCGACGCCTGGGTGGAAGTGAAGGGTGACAAGAAAGCCCCACCGCAAATTTCAGCCGAAGTGCTGAAAAAGATGAAGAAAACCGCCGAGGAATACCTGGGCGAAAAAGTAACCGAAGCGGTGATCACCGTTCCGGCTTACTTCAACGACTCCCAGCGTCAGGCCACCAAAGACGCCGGTCGCATCGCGGGCCTGGAAGTCAAGCGTATCATCAACGAACCCACCGCAGCCGCTCTGGCCTACGGTATGGATAAGAAACGCGGCGACAACATCATTGCCGTGTACGACCTGGGTGGTGGTACTTTCGATATTTCCATTATCGAAATTGCCGAAGTGGACGGTGAACATCAGTTTGAAGTGTTGGCGACCAACGGTGACACCTTCCTCGGTGGTGAAGACTTCGACCTGCGCCTGATCGAATACCTGGCGGAAACCTTCAAGAAAGATTCCGGCATCGACCTGAAAGGCGACGCACTGGCAATGCAGCGGCTGAAAGAAGCAGCTGAAAAAGCGAAGATCGAGTTGTCTTCCAGCCAGCAGACGGATGTTAACCTGCCTTACATCACGGCAGATGCCTCCGGTCCGAAACACTTGAACGTGAAAGTGACCCGCGCCAAGCTGGAGTCCTTGGTGGAAGATCTGGTTCAGCGCTCTCTTGAGCCTGTTCGCACCGCCCTAAAAGATGCCGATAAAGAAATCTCCGAAGTGGATGATATCATCCTGGTCGGTGGTCAAACCCGTATGCCCCTGGTGCAGAAGCTGGTGTCCGAGTACTTCGGCAAGGACCCGCGTAAGGATGTGAACCCGGACGAAGCCGTCGCCATCGGTGCGGCCATTCAGGGTGCCGTTCTTTCCGGTGATGTAAAAGACGTGCTGTTGTTGGACGTCACGCCCCTGACTCTGGGTATTGAAACCATGGGTGGGGTCATGACTCCGCTGATCGAGAAGAACACCACCATTCCCACTCGCAAGAGTCAGGTGTTCTCCACGGCCGACGACAATCAATCCGCCGTAACCATTCATGTGGTGCAGGGTGAGCGCAAAATGGCGAGCCAGAATAAATCTCTGGGTCGTTTCGACTTGGCGGATATACCGCCGGCACCGCGCGGTGTACCGCAGATCGAAGTCAGCTTCGATATGGATGCCAACGGCATTCTGAATGTATCCGCCAAAGACAAGGGCACCGGTAAAGAACAGTCTATTGTCATCAAGGCAAGTTCCGGTCTCTCTGACGACGAAATCGACCAGATGGTTAAGGATGCCGAGGCTCACGCCGAGGAAGACAAAAAGTTCGAAGAGCTGGCTCAGACTCGCAACACCGCCGACAGCCTGGTTCATGCTACACGCAAGACATTGAAAGAAGCGGGTGATAAAGCGACCGAAGACGAGAAGAACGCCATAGAGAAAGCCATCGAGGAAGTGGAAGAGGCGATCAAGGGCGATGACGTCGACGTTATTAACACCAAGGTGGAAGCCTTGACCCAGGCATCTTCCTCTCTTGCTCAGAAAATCTATGCCGAGCAGGGCGCTGAAGGTGGCGATGCAGGCGCGCAAAATGCGGAATCCTCATCGGATGATGCCGTCGATGCCGAGTTCGAAGAAGTTAAAGACAACAAGTAACAGCCTGGGCTTCGACTGAGGTGAACTGATGAACGCGGGCTCCGGCCCGCGTTCTTGTTCGTCTCAAGGTGCCAAAGCTATAACGATTGACTTAAGGCAACAGCAGTTATGTCCAAACGAGACTATTACGAAGTCCTCGGTGTCGAGCGCGGCGCGGACGAAAAAGAGATCAAGAAGTCGTACCGCCGTTTGGCAATGAAATACCACCCGGACCGAAACCCAGGCGATTCCGAAGCGGAAGCCAAATTCAAAGAGCTTTCCGAGGCCTATGATGTCCTGGCGGACTCCCAGAAACGGGCGGCTTATGATCAGTTTGGCCATGCGGGTGTAGACGGCCAGGGTGGCTTTGGCGGTGGGCACGGTGCTGGCCATGGCAGTTTCAGCGACATCTTCGGTGATGTGTTCGGCGATATTTTTGGTGGCGGTGGACGCCGTTCCAGCGTTCAGCGCGGCTCGGATCTTAAATACAATCTGGAGCTCTCCCTGGAAGAGGCTGTCAGAGGTACCGAGAAAACCATTAAGGTGCCGACGCTGGTCAATTGCGATACGTGCGACGGCTCCGGTGCCAAAAAAGGGTCCCAGCCCACGACCTGTACCACCTGTGGGGGTGTCGGTCAGGTGCGGATGCAGCAGGGCTTTTTTGCGGTTCAGCAAACCTGTCCCGCCTGTTCAGGCACCGGTAAGATCATCAAAGACCCTTGCTCCAGCTGTTACGGGCGTGGCGTAAAAGAAGAAACCAAAACGCTGAGCGTGAAAATCCCCGCTGGTGTCGATACCGGGGACCGTATTCGTCTCAGTGGCGAGGGTGAGGCAGGCCGTAACGGCGGCCCCGCCGGAGACTTGTACGTTGAAGTCCGCGTCAAGAAACACTCCATATTCGAGCGCGACGGCAGCAATTTGTATTGTGAAGTGCCGATCAGCTTCGCCGATGCCGCTCTGGGCGGTGAAATGGAAGTACCCACGCTCGATGGTCGCGTCAAGCTGAAGATTCCCGCTGAAACCCAAACCGGCCGCTTGTTCCGTTTGCGTGGTAAAGGGGTAAGCCCTGTTCGGGGAGGCGGCGTAGGCGACCTGTTGTGCAGAGTGGTGGTTGAAACACCGGTGAACTTGAATGCCCGGCAAAAAGAGCTGTTGAGTGAACTTCAGGAAAGCCTTGAGGGTAAAAAACACTCTCCACGCAGCAAAGGGTGGTTCGACGGCGTAAAAAAATTCTTCGAAGAAATGTAAAGTCCGCCGCTTCCAACGTCTTTAGCAAGGACGTGAAAGCGGGTTCGTCTTTGCCATTCACCCCTGGGGTGACAAAGGAATAACAAAAAGGTAACAGATGCTGAAAATAGCCATTACCGGCGCCAGCGGCCGCATGGGGCGCGCGCTGATAGAAGCGGTGCAGTCTTCCGCAGAGACTGAGCTGACTCTCGCGACTGTTTCCCCCTCTTCCTCCCTCGTGGGGAGCGACGCGGGAGAAGTGGCGGGCCAGGGTAAGCTGGGTTTGTTATTGACGCCGCACTTACAGGAAGGTCTGGATAATGTCGATGTTGTGATCGATTTCACAACTCCGGAAGCCACACTCTCCCATCTTTCCCAGCTTGCGGGCACTAATACCGCCATAGTGATTGGCACCACCGGCTTTACGGCCGCGCAAATGGCTGAATTAAGAGCCTATTCGGAGCAATTGCCGGTAGTGTTTGCGGCCAACTACAGCGTGGGAGTGAACCTTTCTCTCCAGTTACTTCGCACCGCAGCCCGGGTTATGGGCGAAGGCGCCGATATTGAAGTCATCGAGGCTCATCACCGTCATAAAGTCGATGCCCCCAGTGGCACGGCTCTAAGAATGGGTGAGGCCGTAGCGGAAACGCTGGGGCGGGACTTGGCAGAGTGCGCCGTATACGGTCGTCAGGGCCAGGAAGGTCCACGTAAGAACGACACCATAGGGTTTGCGACGGTTCGCGCAGGGGATATCGTGGGTGAGCACACCGTGATGTTCGCGACAGAAGGTGAGCGCCTGGAAATCACCCATAAGGCCAGTAGTCGTCAAACCTTCGCCAGAGGGGCTGTCCGGGCCGCCTTGTGGTTAGCCGGGCAGGGAAATGGCCTTTATGACATGGAAGATGTTCTCGGCTTTCGTGCCATGTAAGCGTCAAAAAAACGCTTAAAAAGTGCTTTTTCTCTTCTTTTGGGCTGAAAAACGGTTCATTGGAGAGCCGTTTGTGTGTGATTGAAAAACACCCCGACCAACTCTTGACGCCTCTTTTTGAACAGCCCCGTCGTTATGGGGCTTTCAAGCCACTTTGTTTCATGCCCGCTCCCCGTTCGAAAAAAGCTTGAAACGTCAAAAAAACGCAAAAAAATGGGTTGACCGCTTCCTAAGGCTCTGGTTTGATAGGGCACGGACGTTGATTGAGGCGTTCTCGATCAATCCTGGGCCAGGGAAACGAAGACCAACTAAGTCTCATTGAATGAGACTGGATGTCGCCAAACAAGAAACTCCCGGAGCCGATGTTGAATCGCCGATCCTGGTATCCGAATAAGCAAAATCTGGTAATCAAGACGCTTATTGGTATTCGGATGAAAGGACCGCGGAAATTCTTGAGGCGATCATTTAATGCACAGCTGGCGAAATTTTAACCAAGTCGTGGTTGGTTTTGCTGATAAAAGGTTGATGCAGGTCGTTTTCCACCCGGTAACGTTTTGACTCTGCCATACAGTTGTAATATATGTATCGCAGGATATAACGATAACAATGATCATAGGTTGACGTTGTATTCGTGGTTCGTTATTGGTTGCCTAATCGGTAACGTACCGGACACGACGCCCGGCCATGATTTATCGAGAAGTCTGGTCACCAAACCAGTTGAAATAAAAAAAGGGGAATCTTGAATGAAAGCGATCAAAATTGCTTCTGGCGTTGCGGTTACCGCTCTGGCTGCTGCGATTTCTGCCCAGGCAAACGCTGCTGCACACGGTGGCGACACCGAAACTACCTGGAGCTTCACTGGCTCCATGGAAGCTGCTTACACCATCAATATGGAAGCTGGTGCGACCAATGCTGATGGCGACACCGTCGACACAGTAATGGATATGGACCTTGACGAAGGTGATGACTTCGATAGCGCCACTGCGGGTGAAGCTTGGGGTTTGGAATCTAAGCTGAGCGTTGTCCATGGCCCATTTTCTGGCGGTGTTATCATCACAGGTGACGACGTAAGTGGCGACGGTCCTGTGACTGTCGAGCTTGACGATATTGTCATTACTGATGGCGCCATTTCTTTTGGCCAGACCGGTAGCTTGGTTGAGACTCATGAATACGCGTTTGACATGGGTGATTCCAACGATGACTTTAATGGCAACTCAGAAGGTAAGGATGTAGGCGCAGCTATTCGCTACACCATGGATAGCCTGGCTGTTCAGGTTGAAGGCGAGAATACAAACTCTGAGAATGCAGCTGCTCCTGATTTCGGTCTGGGTGCCAAGTACTCTGGCGAAGCCGACGCTCTGAGCTATGTAGTTGACGCTCAGTTCCGCAGCTCCAGCTTGGGTGGTGATGATGACACCTCCTACATCTATGTAGGTGCTGGTGTTACTTACACCATGGATATGGTTACTGCCAAAGCCGGTGTTAACCGTTACACCTTCGACGGTACAGATGCTAACGATACAGCTGCTGTAGAGTATGGCTTCGAGCTGACTGTTACTCCGGTTGAAGCTCTGTCTGTATACCTGAAAGGTCAGGACTTCGATGCTGCGGATGAAGTCGAAGACGACGCTACCAACAGCATGAAAGTGCTTGTTGGTGCTAGCTATACTGCTGGTATGATCACTGTAACTGGTGAGTATACCTACACAGCTATTGAAGATGGTGGCGACGAAGCTTTCGGTGAAGTTGTTTACACCGATGGTCCTCTGAGCGCCTACGCTGACGCTACATTCTACGTTGATGCTGATCCTGAAGTTGATCCGCAGTTTGGCGTTGGCGTTTCCTACACCAAAGACAACGGTGTGAAATACGCTGCAGACTACGACATGCAAGCTGACATCGAAAGCATGCTGAAACTGTCTGCTGCCTACGCATTCTAATTCAGGATTCCTCTGAACTTAGAAGCCAAGCCGCCCCTCGGGGCGGCTTTTTTGATTGAGTGGCGGAAGTTAATGAAGGACTTCGAAGGCGGGTGGTAAGTGCTGCTTGGGCTGTTCGTTGATCAGGTTGGTAGTCTACTCCAGCTCCAGCCCTAACAGGCGAGCCGTAATGCGCTCCTTGAACCAGGCCAATGCCTTCCCGGTGTTTCCCTTCTGATAAGCGATAATGGCATTGAACTCACTTTCCGGTTGTTGGATTTTGACCGGTATCAGCTCTCCGCTATCCAGGTGGCTCTGAATTCTATGCAAAGGCAGGTAGCCTACTCCCAGTCCCGCAATTTGAGCGTCAATCTTATCCTGCATGCTGGGGACGGTGATCATTCTATGATGTCGCGTCCAGCCCACGGTTTGCGGGGTTAACAGCTGGGTGGTGTCTTTGATCACTATGGTTGGGTATTCGGCGATCTCATCCTCGCTTACCGTGCAGGATTTCTCGGCCAGGGGGTGATCCTTGGCGACCACGAAAAGGCGCTTCATCTGCCCCAGGTGTTTCACTTCGTAGCCTTCCGCTTTGGGGTCGAGCCCGTCTCCAGACAAAATCAGATCGGCACTGCCGTTTATCAGCAGCTCCCAGGTCCCTGAAAGTGCTCCGTGAATCAAGTGGATTTTGATGTGGGGATGTTCCGCATTAAAAGCTTGTATCAAGGAAAACAGTCGAGAGGGTTCGAAAATGGTGTCTATACCTATGCGCAGCTCCGGCTCCCAGCCGCTGGCGATTTTCTTGGCGGAGCTGGCAAGGGTATCTATGTCTCTTAGTATGCCCCGGCCTTCTTCCAGGATCAGGCGACCCGCGGGTGTGATTTTGGCTCGGTGCCCGCTGCGGTCGAACAGTTCGATGCCGAGATCCTGCTCCACTTTTTGAACCGTGTAGGTCAGTGCGGAGGGGACTTTGTGCAGCGCCGCCGCAGCGGCTGCGAAACTGCCTCTTTGATCGATGGCATCCAGTGCGCGAAGCAGGTCCAGCGTAATAGGGTTATGAGCCATAGCTGTTCAGTTTTTTTGAAAGGTTCCCGCAATATATTCCGCTTATCCCCTCTCTTTCAAGGTTCTAGACTGAGTCTTCATCAATCGGGTTTAAGAGGCGGAAGGTTATGAGTCTTTATAGAAAGGTCAGGCAGGTGGCGAAGGGAGTTCCCGCATCGGATGGGGCGGGAGTGAAATTAACCCGGGTGATAGGCAATCAATTCGTCAAGAGCCTGGATCCCTTCCTGATGTTGGATGAGTTCAAATCCGATGACAAAGCCGACTACCAGGCTGGTTTTCCCATGCATCCCCACCGGGGGTTCGAGACAGTGACTTATCTGCTTGAAGGGGCGTTTCGTCATGCCGATAACCAAGGCAATACGGGCTATTTGGCGCCTGGTTCGATCCAGTGGATGACTGCGGGGAGAGGTATCGTTCACGAAGAAATGCCTAATCAGGAGGACGGTCCGGTTTGGGGCTTTCAGCTCTGGGTCAATTTGCCCGCCAATCAAAAAATGACTGAGCCGAGGTATCAGGACATTTCTCCCGATGAGGTGCCGGTGCTGGAATTAGAGCATGGGAAAGTCAAGGTGCTGGCCGGAGAGTTTCAAGGCGTTCGCGGCCCAGTGGAGGGTGTGGTGACCGCGCCGTTGTATCTCGATTTGCATCTGAATGTCGACTCAGACCAAATGGTTGAGGTGCCGGGAGGAAAGTCTGCGTTTGTGTATGTCTATCAAGGCTCGGTCGACATCGAAGGCACTCACCTTGCCGAGCGACATTTAGGAATATTGGGTGATGGCGACGTGCTTAGGGTAAAAGCCTCGGGCTCGCAAGGGGCTCGTTTGCTGGTGGTAGCGGGTGACCCGATCCGTGAGCCAGTCGTGCAATACGGCCCTTTCGTCATGAATACGGTGGATGAGGTGCAGCAGGCTATCGTGGATTTTAACGAAGGTCGGTTTTAAGGGGCGCGAGGCGCCTCTTAAGAAATTGATTACTCCCGGTGGAAGACGGCGGAAGCCCATAGACTTTCCCATACGGGTTGCTTGTCAGGGTTAACTCCTTCTCCTGGAAGTACCATGTGCACACTGCTGACAAGGTAGTCGGTCCCTGGATGGTAGGGAATGACGATGGTGCCTTGGTCGTCTGTCTCCAGGCGCAATTCTTCGATTGTAGTGCCTTGCCTAGTGAAAACTCTGGCCAATACGCCTGTCATGGGCTCACCCTGCCACAGTAAAGTGGCTGTTACAGGTGTCGAGGCGGGGAGGCGGTACGGGTTTTCATTCAGCACCCATTCCAAGGGCAGGCCGAGTGGGCGGTCATTTCCTTCGGCTTCGCCGACGCCGACATAGGCTTTGGCGAACCGTCGATAAGCTTCTGTGAACCCGCTTGAGGGGAGGCTGCGTTTGTTGTGTTCGGCGGCAACCCAGGTTAAACCGTCCAGTCTCAGGAAATTCTTGAAGGTGTCGGGGTCGTCGTAAGTAAGGTACTCATAAGTGGATTCATAAGCGAGAATGCCGAGGCCAGGGTGTTCGACCACCTGAGAGACAGCGGGGATACTGCCTAGGCGCGCATCTACCGGTTCCGTTTTTCCGTCGATGATCCAGCGGAACGTCTCAAGACGATGTGGCAGGTAAGCGTAAGTGTTGCCTTTAAAATACTGGCCGACTTTGATGTGGGCTTTTACCGGCTCTCCAGGTTCCAGTTGGAAGTTGAGCGGCTCCAGCCAGAATTCGTGGGCATGTACTGGTGAGATCGCGAGCCAGCAGAGCAGAATATTGGCAAATACGAGCCTGATAGAGGTCATCCGTAGAATACCATCCCAAGATTGTTGAGCGTTGAAGAGTAAAAGGGATACGGCCGGTTGGGCAAGATGGATGCAGATGGCGGGCATAAAAAAACCGGCAAAAGCCGGTTTCTTATAGCCCGTCAGGGCGGTGTCGCTTCGCTATTAGGCTTTGAGGGCCTTAACGCGCGCACTCAGACGGCTCATGGTGCGAGCCGCTTTGTTTTTGCTGATGATGCCTTTGCGGGCCATGCTGTCGACTACCGGTTGAGCGGTAGACAGGGCCTTGGTTGCTTCATCGTAATTCTTAGCTTCGATCTGATTCACAACCTTCTTGACGTAGGTGCGAACCATGGATCGCAGGCTGGCGTTGTGCGCGCGGCGCTTCACTGCCTGACGAGCACGTTTTTTGGAACCAGCAGAGTTTGCCACGGGCAGCTCCTTAATAAGTAACTGGAAATGGGGTCAAAATTGAGGGGCGCGATTTTAGGGTTTTGTCTCAACCCTGTCAATGCTTTGCTCGGATGCTTGGTTGAGAGCCATATATGGCAGGCTTCTTCGTACTTCCGAATGCTGTAAACTGGGCGCCCCCTGTCGGAACAGCCGGAGTAATATGACGCCTGCCAATGAACCTGTCCAGCCAAAACCGCGGCCTCGCCGGGGGTTATTGGCCAATTCCGCCATTGTTGGTGGCGCCACTATGTCTTCACGCGTTTTGGGGATGGTTCGGGACGTCGTTTTTGCTGTTTTGTTTGGCGCCGGTGGCGCGATGGATGCTTTCTTCGTAGCGTTCAAAGTACCCAATTTTCTTCGCCGCCTGTTTGCCGAGGGGGCCTTCAATCAGGCGTTTATTCCGGTATTAACCGAAACCCGTCGCCTGGAAGGCGAAGAAGGGGTTCGGCGGCTTATTGCGGCCACCCAGGTCACTCTCGGGGCTGTCGTCGGCTTGATTACGGTCACCGCTATGGCGGCTTCACCTTTGGTCGCCTGGCTTTTCGCACCGGGTTTCCATGACGATGGCGTGAAGTTGGCTCAAACGGCGAGCTTCCTTAGGCTGACCTTTCCTTATTTATGGTTTATTTCTCTGACCGCCCTGGGTCAGTCGGTCCTTAATACTTATGGCCGCTTTGCCGCACCGGCGGTGACGCCGGTTATTCTGAATCTCTGCCTGATCGGCTCGGCGTTTTGGTTGACGCCCCAGTTTGATGTGCCGATGACCGGTTTGGCATGGGGGGTTTTGCTGGCGGGCCTGTTGCAGTGGGTTTGGCTTTGGCCGTCTCTGTTGCAATTGGGTGTTTGGCAGCCTTGGCGTCTCAAGGAGTCGCATGCGGGTGTCAGGCGGATAGGACGGCTTATGGTGCCCGCCTTGTTTGGCGTGTCGGTCAGTCAGATCAATCTGTTGTTGGATACTGTCTTGGCCTCGCTGTTGAAAGATGGCTCAGTGGGGTGGCTGTATTATTCCGACAGGCTGTCCGAACTGCCCCTGGGGGTTATCGGTATAGCCATTGCCACCGTATTGTTGCCCAGGCTTTCCGAACAGGCAGCGCACAGTGACCCGGGCGATTTTCGGCGGACTTTGGGGTGGGCGTTGAAAGTGGTTCTGTTTATTGGCCTCCCTGCGATGATGGCGTTAATCGTGTTGGCGCAACCCTTGTTGAGCACCCTGTTCCAATATCAGGCGTTTACCGCGACCGATGTGCTCTTCAGCTCCAGAAGTCTGATGGCCTACGCTTTGGGGCTCCCCGCTTTCATGTTGATTAAGATTCTGGCACCGGGCTTCTTTTCCCGTCAGGACACCAAAACGCCGGTCAAAATCGGGATATGGGCCATGGTTTTGAATATGGTTTTTAACCTGTTACTGATCTGGCCCCTGGCTCATGTCGGATTGGCCTTGGCGACATCAATGTCCGCCTGGTTCAATGCTCTTATGCTTGCCTGGACATTGAACCGACGGGGGGATTTCCCCGAGTCGCAGCTCTGGTTGGCGACTGCATTGCGGTCCCTGCTGGCGTCGGTGGTAATGGCCGTATTGCTGTGGGTGCTGATGGAGCAGCCGTGGATGGCGTTCCCCGAGGCGGTATTGGGTCGTGCCTGGCGGTTGGCCTTATTGGTGTCGGCGGGGCTGATGTCTTTTACCGGCGTTGGTTTATTGGTGGGTGTTCGGGTCCGCCATTTGAAGAGCCCCTAAGGAAGTGGAGGGGTACAGACGAAGGCCGGGCTTTTCTGTATACTGCGCGGCCTTGTCCGAACTTCTCTGAATTCTATGCGTATCAGTCGTCGTCCCCGACATCTCGGCAGGCCGTCCGCCGTCACTATTGGCAGTTTCGATGGTGTCCATTTGGGCCATCAGCAGCTTGTTACCGCCCTGAAGGACAAAGCCAGTGAACAGAACCTGGAGGCCGTCCTGGTGACGTTCGAACCCCAGCCCAGGGAGTATTTTGATCCTGAAGGTGCGCCTGCGCGCTTGTCCGCACTGAACGACAAGGTCCGGCGGCTGTTCGCGTTGGGGGTGGATCACCTGGTGGTCCTGCCGTTCAATAGCCACTTACGCTCCATGTCGGCCGATGAGTTTGTTCAGAAAGTGCTGGTTCAAGGGTTGGACGCCCGGTGGGTGCAGGTAGGGGATGATTTTCGGTTCGGCAATGACCGCCGGGGTGACGCCGAGTTCCTTCGCCAATACGATTTTGAAGTAGCCCAGTTGCCCTCGCAGCGTTTAGGGGAATCCCGAATCAGCAGTACAGCAATCCGCTCTCTTCTGGCCGAAGGAAAGTTGTCGGAAGCGGCTACCCTGCTGGGCGAGCCCTACACTCTGACCGGCCGAGTGGTCTATGGGCGTCAACTGGGCCGAACCATTGGTGTACCCACGGCCAATATCCTTCTCGCCCACCCCAAACTCGCCACCACGGGGGTTTTTGTTGTTCAGGCCCATCATCAGGGGCGAGAATACCAGGGTGTGGCCAATTTGGGGCCCAAACCCACGGTTGGGGATTTTCGTTCCTGGCTGGAAGTTCACCTGTTTGATGTGAATTCCGACCTGTACGGGCAGCGGTTGCAGGTGCAGCTGTTGCACAGGCTGCGGGGTATTGAAAGATTTGATACGCTTGACGCCCTTAAAAACCAGATCCAAGCAGATATCCAGGCCGCCCGCGCCTGGTTTTCCCAACTGACGGAAGTGACCGAGCTCCATGACTGACTATAAAGCGACACTGAATCTGCCGCATACGGATTTCCCCATGCGCGGCAACCTGGCCAAGCGCGAGCCGGAAATCCTGGCTCGCTGGGAGAAAAGCGGCGTTTATGAACGCATTCGTGCCGCCAGTGCAGGTCGTCCCAAATTCATTCTTCACGATGGTCCGCCCTATGCCAACGGCGACCTTCACCTGGGTCACGCCGTCAATAAAATTCTGAAAGACATCATCGTCAAGTCGAAAAGCTTTATCGGTTATGACGCGCCCTATGTGCCCGGTTGGGACTGCCATGGCCTGCCGATCGAGCACAAGGTCGAAACCATGATCGGCCGTGCCGGTGAAAAGGTGGACTACAAAACCTTTCGCGCGAAATGTCGGGAGTTTGCCCTTGGGCAAATCGACGGGCAGCGCGCAGGCTTCATCCGTATGGGCGTGTTCGGCGACTGGCAGAACCCTTACCTGACGCTGAACCACGAAACCGAAGCCGACATCATCCGAGCTCTGGGCAAAATCGCCCAAAGTGGTCATCTGGTCCGCGGATTCAAACCGGTCTATTGGAGCGTGGTCGGTGGTTCGGCCCTGGCCGAAGCCGAGGTGGAATACCACGATAAGACGTCATTCAGCATCGACGTGCGCTATGCCGCTCAGGATGCGTCCGCCGTGTTAAGCGCCTTTGGCACCGAAGCGGGCGAAGGCGAGGTGGCTGCCGTTATCTGGACAACCACTCCCTGGACTTTACCGGCATCCCAGGCCATGTCGATCCACCCGGATCTGGAGTATGTGCTGGTTCAAGCTGAAGTCGAAGACACCCCGGCACGACTGATCCTGGCGGAAGGCCTGTTGGAAACCGCCGCGCAACGAATGGGGCTGGCGGAGCCCGTCGTATTGGCCCGGGTCCAGGGTAAGGCGCTGGAAGGGCTGGTATTCGACCACCCCTTCTACCAGCGCACTATCCCCTTCCTGTTGGGCGACCATGTCACCCTGGACGCGGGTACCGGTATCGTCCACACCGCGCCCGACCATGGTATGGACGACTTCCTGGTCTGTCAGCGTTACGACATCCATACGCTGAACCCATTGGATGACAAAGGTGTTTACCGCACCAACGTCGAGCTCTTTGCCGGTGAGCATGTCTACAAGGTTGATCCGCACATCATCCAAGTGTGCAAGGAGCACGGTCGCCTGCTGAGTGAAGGCAAGCTGACCCACAGCTATGCGCACTGCTGGCGCACCAAAACGCCGCTGATCTATCGGGCCACGCCTCAGTGGTTCATCAGTATGGAAAAAGAAGGTCTGCGTGAAAAAGCGCTGGAAGCCATCAAAGGCGTGCGTTGGGTGCCCGGCTGGGGCCAGAACCGTATCGAAGCCATGATGGAGCAAAGCCCGGACTGGTGTATCTCCCGTCAGCGTACCTGGGGCGTGCCCATCGCCTTTGTCACGCATAAAGAAACCGGCGATCTGCATCCGGAACTGCCGCGTGTCATCGAAGAAGTCGCCAAACGGGTCGAAACCGGCGGGATGGATGCCTGGTGGGATCTGGATCTCGCGGACATCCTGGGCGATGAAGCCGACCAATATGAAAAAGTGACCGATACGCTGGACGTTTGGTTTGACTCCGGCGTCACCCATGAGTCCGTTCTTCGCAAGCGCCCTGAGCTTGGTCAGTACCCGGCGGACATGTATCTCGAAGGGTCCGACCAACACCGTGGCTGGTTTCAGTCTTCACTGAAAACCGCCGTGGCGATCAATGGCTCCGCGCCTTATAAGCAAGTGCTCACTCACGGCTTCACCGTCGATGAGAAGGGCTACAAGATGTCCAAGTCTTTGGGGAACGGCATCGGCCCGGATGAAATCTGGAACACCATGGGGGCCGACATCATGCGGCTTTGGGTCGCCGCGACCGATTACAGCGGCGATATGGCGATGTCCAAGGACATCCTCAACCGCACTGCGGATGCTTACCGTCGTATTCGTAACACAGCCCGCTTCCTGGTATCCAACCTGAATGGTTTCGATCCCGCGCGTGACCTGGTGGCCAATAACGACATGCTGGCGTTGGACCGCTGGGCGGTTGATCGCGCCTACCGCTTGCAGCAGGAGCTGAACGACCACTACGACAACTACCAGTTTGTTCAGGTCTATCAGAAGATCCACCACTTCTGCGTGCTCGACATGGGCGGCTTCTATCTCGATATCATCAAAGACCGTCAGTACACCACACCGGCGGATTCCATCGCGCGTCGCAGTTGCCAGACGGCCCTGTACCACGTTCTGGAAGCCCTGGTTCGCTGGATTGCGCCGATCCTCAGTTTCACCGCCGACGAGCTTTGGCAATTCATACCGGGTGAGCGTTCCGAGACGGTATTTGAGCACCTCTGGTACGAAGGCCTGAGCCCACTCTCCGAAGGTGAGACTATGGACGGGCACTTCTGGTCGACGGTTCAGGCCGTTAAAGACGGTGTCAACAAGGTGCTGGAAGTCGCCCGGAACGAAGGGCGGGTCGGGGGCAGCCTGAAAGCGGAGGTAACGCTGTACTGTGACTCCGAACTGAAGGCTCTGCTGGCTCAGTTGGGCGATGAGCTCCGCTTCGTCACTTTGACCAGCGCCGCCACACTGGCCGACCTGGGCGATGCCTCGCAGGACGCGCTGAACACTGAGCTTGAAGGTCTCAAAGTTCAGGTCGTGGCTTCCGACCAGCCCAAATGCGGGCGTTGTTGGCATCAGCGCCCGGATGTTGGCCAGCACGCGGAGCATCCTGAGTTGTGTGGACGTTGCGTGGAAAATGTCGCCGGCGACGGTGAAGTTCGCCACTACGCCTGAGGGAAGGGAATGAACAAAACCGATCTTATGCGCCAGGCCAAGTGGCTGTTGATCGCTGTAGCGGTCGTGGCGTTGGATTTGTGGACCAAAGCCCTGGCGACCGAACTGTTGAATTATGGTCAGCCGGTCCGCATTCTGCCTGTGTTGGACTTCACACTGTTGCATAACCGGGGTGCGGCCTTCAGCTTTTTGAATACCGCCGGAGGC
Organism: uncultured Saccharospirillum sp.; assembly: GCA_965652395.1. Lineage (GTDB taxonomy): Bacteria > Pseudomonadota > Gammaproteobacteria > Pseudomonadales > Natronospirillaceae > Saccharospirillum. Next base: position 25,292 of record CBFGUW010000028.1, read on the forward strand.
TGGCAGCGCTGGGTTTTTGCGGGGATTGCCATCGTTATCAGCTTGGTGTTGCTCGTTTGGGTTCTGCAATTAAAGCGTAGCGAACGCTGGCTGGCGATCGCCCTGACTCTGATCATGGGCGGGGCCTTGGGTAACCTATATGATCGGTTGACCTTGGGGTATGTGGTGGATTTCATTCATTTTCACTGGAACTACCGTTACTTCCCCGCATTTAATATCGCCGATTCCGCCATCACCATAGGCGCCGGCATGATGATTCTGGACGCGGTGTGGCTGCAAAGACGGCGCACCCAGGCGGTCTCTGAAAGCAGGCGTGGATAACGGTTATGACTCATATTCAGGAAAACAGCCGGGTTACACTTCACTTTGCCCTGCGTCTCACCAATGGCGAGACCGTCGACAGTACCTTCAATGCCAGGCCCGCCACCCTGACCATCGGCGACGGCAACCTGCCGGAAGGCTTTGAAAAACACTTGCTGGGCCTCGCCCAGGGCGACCGCCGTACCGTCCGTGTTCCACCGGAGGACGCCTTCGGGCAACCCAACCCACAAAACCGGCAGCAATTCAAACGCGACCGGTTCGCTTCGCACGAATCGCTGGAGCCGGGCATGGTGATGTCCTTCGCCGATGCCGGTAAAAACGAACTGCCAGGGGTGATCGCGGAAGTGGACGGCGACTGGGTGACCGTAGATTTCAACCATCCGCTAGCCGGTAAAGAGCTGGATTTCGAAGTGGAAATACTCAACATCGAGGCCGTAACCGATGGACATTAAACTGGCCAACCCCAGAGGCTTTTGCGCCGGGGTCGACCGCGCTATCGACATCGTCAACCGTGCACTGGAAATTCACGGCACCCCTCTTTACGTGCGCCATGAGGTCGTGCATAACAAGTTCGTGGTGGACGATTTACGCCGCCGCGGGGCTGTGTTCGTGGATGAACTCAGCGAAGTGCCCGATAACCAACTGGTCATATTCTCCGCCCATGGGGTCTCCCAGGCGGTCCGCACCGAAGCCGACCGTCGGGGACTGAAAGTGTTTGATGCGACCTGTCCTTTGGTGACCAAGGTGCATCTTGAGGTGGCCAAATACAGCACCGAAGGCATGGAATGCATCCTGATTGGCCACAAAGGCCACCCGGAAGTGGAAGGCACGATGGGCCAATACGACGCCAGTAACGGCGGCGCCATTTATCTGGTGGAAGACGAGGCCGATGTCGAAAACCTTCAGGTACAAAACGAGCGTAAACTCGCCTACGTCACCCAAACCACGCTTTCCATGGACGATACCGCCCGCATTATCGACGCGCTGCGGCACCGTTTCCCCCACATTCAAGGGCCAAGAAAAGACGACATCTGCTACGCCACCCAAAATCGCCAGGATGCTGTCAAAAAACTGGCTGCCGAATGTGACGTTGTGCTGGTGGTGGGCTCCCCCAATTCCTCGAACAGTAATCGACTCCGAGAGCTGGCCGAGCGCATGGGCTGTGAAGCACACCTGCTGGACGATGCCGCCCAATTGGAGCCTTCCTGGTTTGAGGGCAAAAGCCGGATCGGCGTTACAGCAGGCGCCTCGGCCCCGGAGATTCTGGTGACTCAGGTTTTGGATGGGCTGGCGGCTTTAGGGGCTGACAGGCCCGTTGAGCTGGAAGGTATTCCTGAGAACATTACTTTTTCAATACCGCGGGAGCTACGGTTGAAGGACATGACTTAATCGTTGGGTGGCTGAAATCGTTTATTTTCGTCTCTCGAATTTTGAGCCAGTTGGCAAAGCTCAACTTTCGGATACCGTTTATCTCCCTCGTTATACCGCTTATCGTTCTCAGTAGGTGCTGCTTTGAAAAGGCAGTAGTCTTTGTGTGTGCCAGAAGAGGTTGCTTATGCGTCGTCAAAAAGGGGTTACCTTGATTGAGCTGATGGTGGCAATTGCTGTAATTGCAATAGCTGCTTCAATTGCTGTGCCAGGGTTTAGCCGGTTGATCGAAGCAAATAGAATCGCTTCCGCCGGAAATGAGCTGATTGGCTTTCTGTCCTACTCCCGTTCAGAAGCCAGACGACGTGGGAGGTTGGCTACGGTTGTTAGTGGTTCAGGTGTGTTGACTCTTAGTTCTGGGGGGGGCGTATTGCGAATTCTAACGTTACCCACAGGGGGGGTTAGTGTGGCTATTCCTACTTCTGTTGCTCCTTCGGCCACGACGCCTTTCGCATTTCGAGCCGATGGTTTAACCAATCAGGTTGCAGCCACGGTTTTTGATATATGTGGCAGTACGGTCACGGAGGGTACGAGAATTACCGTTTCTGTTGGCGGTGAAGTATCTTCTGCGTCTATTACCTGTAACTAAAGGAAACAGAGGCGGGCTTCATGTTTAAAGTGTGTTGCAGGCAAAATTGTCAGGGTGGGTTCTCAATAGTTGAGGTGCTGATCGCTGTTTTGATTCTTGCCATCGGGTTGCTAGGTGTGGCTGGGGTGCAACTGGCGTCTCTTCAGCAGACAACCAGTGCCAACCTTCGTTCCCAGGCCACTTTGTATGCTCAGGATGCGGCCGAAAGAATTAATGCAAGTGGCGGAGATGTGCCTAGTCTGACAGACATAACAACCCAGATGAAGGGTACGTTGGGTGAGGGGTCGTCTATAGATGTAACCACAGATTCCTCCACGGCCACCATTACTATTAGTTGGAATGAGAAAGAAGGGAATAATGCGGGATATGAAAAAAAGTCTTTTAGTATGGTAGTTAGGACGGGTCAATGAAACCACATTCTATACGCCCAGGTACCACCGTTAAATCCAATCAAGGCTTGGCTTTGATTGAGTTGATGATTGCATTGTTACTGGGAGCGTTCTTAACAATTGGACTCATTCAGATTTTTTCATCCAACAACCAAGCATATCGCCTTAATCAAGCAAGTTCCAGAGTACAGGAAAGCGGTCGTATATCCGTAGATATTGTCTCCCGTGAAATTAGGAATGCTGGCTATTTTGGTTGCTCCTCGGCAGGGAGTGCCACCAACAACTTGGATCAGACGGGCACGGGATACGATGCCAACCTTCACAATATTCGTACTTCCGCCGTTTTTGGAGATGACGCTTCTCGTCCCGACAATGCGATTGGAGATTTCATCGGTGTCTCTGGCGGTCGAAGTGAGGGAGTGTCGGTTACAAGCACTGGGCCGGCGACCTCAGCAACAATTCAGGTCAGCTCCATCGGTAACCTGGAGGATGGAGACATTATTATGATAACGGATTGCGGTGGGAGCGATATTTTTCAGATCAATAATATATCGAGTGGTGGCGGAAATATCACTATCGTCGGAAACTCCGGTAGTGGCTCCCCAGGGAACGACTTTTTGGCCGCAGGAGGCAGTTGTGTTAATTGCTTATCCAAATCGTATCAATCCGGTGCCCAGGTCATCAAGGCCTATAATGAATACTATTTTGTTGCGCCTGGAACTTCAGGTATTAACTCATTATTTTGGCAGAATAGTTCAGGAGCCGCCATTGAACTGGTTGAAGGAATCGAAGCCATGGCGGTGAGGTTCAGCTCCGATGGAGGGTCGAGCTGGGAGGCCAGAACGGCTGTCACCAATTGGGATAATGTAAATACTGTTGAGATCAGCTTTCTGGTTAGAAGTGTTTCCCCTCATCGGTTAGAAGAGGCCCGTGAGGTTTGCTTTCCGTATTGGCTAAGCAATTGTCAAAGCTACGACGAGCTGTATAGAACCTATAGCTCGACGGTGGCGTTGAGAAACTAATAGAGGAGTGGCTTGCAGCAATGGCCAGGAGTTCGCAGCAAGGTGCTGCCTTGATAATGGCATTAGTGATGTTGATAGTAATGACTTTAATTGCTATCTCTTCAATGCAGGACAGCATATTACAAGAGCGTATGGCATCTGCCCAGCGCGAAGGCACGCTGGCTTTAACCATAGGGGAAAGTGGTCTGAGTGATGCGACCGGGGTTCTAATGGCTTTGCCAGACCTTACTAACTTTGGAAACACCGTGGGTTACTACCAGACAGGTAATGCGCCCGACCCGTTTGATGATGATACATGGAATCCCAGCAATAATGCCTCCATCGAGGCGGCCACCTCTATCAATGGAGTAAGTTCTCGGTATTTTATTGAATATATGGGGCCTTATATTTTAACCCAGACTCCCAGTCAGGGAAGTAAAGCCCCAGAGCAGCTCGAATCCGCGCGGGTAGTGGTTATGTCGCAGGGGCCGTCGGGGACAAGTCGCCGAGTGCTGGAATCGTTCATTGTTTTTGACCCGGACTCGTAATAATTGAGTGCCCAAAGGGGGAAGGGGAATATGAGGTTCAAGATGAAAAAAATGCTTCTGTGCTTGATAGCGGTTCAGGCAATCCCTGTGAAGGCTGTAAATTTCAGCACGAAGCCTTTGTTTATTGGTTCCAGTGTAGACTCTAACTTGATGTTTATTTTGGATGACTCCGGTTCAATGGCCTGGGAATATATGCCCGATGCCCTGGAGTGGAAATATAATGATCGATGGTACTGGTCCGGTACTGTCAATAAAGTCTATTTCGACCCTAATGTGACCTATCTGCCTCCGATGAAAGGTGATGGAAGTGGGCGTTATCCAAATGTGAATTTTAATAATGCTCCTTTCGATGGATACGATTCAGGCTCATCAAAGTATGATCTTGCGGTTCAATATAAAACACCGCGTTTTACTTTTGACTATAATGGGGCATTTTACTACGAATTCGATACGGCCGGGTGTGACCTGTCCAGCAGTAGTGATTTGAATGACAACTCTTGCTACGTTTTGCAGTGGGCTGATTCCCTGTCCGCTGATGGAAAGCAAAATTTTGCGAATTGGTATTCCTATTATAATACTCGTATGAAAGCCGCACGAGCGGGGATTGGCGAGGCTTTCAATGAGTTACCGGAAAATTTTCGGCTTGGTTGGGGGCAAATTAACGCTGGCAGTTCAACCATAGACGATGCCTCCAGTGTTCGAGCGGTACAGAAAGGGGTTCGCCAATATACCGGTACATGGAAAGAGTCTTTCTATGATTGGCTCTATAGTGCTTCACCAAGTGGGGGTACTCCTCTAAGGAGTGCACTGCAAGGTGCTGGCGATTACTATGAAAAAAGTGAACGGGCCTGGGCGGATAACCCTGCTATAGGTGTTGGAGGCGGTAATGATGTCCGGGCTTGTCGGCAAGCTTTTACCGTGCTGATGTCTGATGGTTATTATAATGGCGCCAATCCATATGTTGGCAATGTGGATGACGCTAGTGGTAGTACTATTTCCAATGGAAAGGGGTACGAATACCAGTACAAGGCTTCGGACCCTTATCAGGATAATGTCAGTAACTCTCTGGCCGATGTGGCGATGTACTACTGGAAAAGGGATCTTCGAACCGATATAGATAACTATGTGCCTACTTCCGAAAATAACCCCGCTTTTTGGCAGCATATGTCCACTTATACAATAGGCCTTGGGGTGGAAGGCAGTATAGACCCCGATGATGCGTGGAAGGCAGTGGACGAAGAGGCTGCAGTTAGTTGGTGGTCAGGCAGTACTGCTGAAAACAGGGTTAATGACATGTTGCACGCCGCTGTAAATGGGCATGGCGGTTTTTTTAGCTCAAAAGACCCTCAGAGTTTTGCGAAAAAACTGAAAGGTACTATTGGGGAAATTGTTAACCAAGCCAGCTCTGCGACCAATGTCGAGTTTGATGCGGCCAAATTAGAAGCGGGCACATTGGCTTTCGCGGCACAGTTCGATCCTAATGGGTGGACCGGCGACCTTAAAGCTGTAGTCATCGAGGGGGATCCGCCTATTATTCCAGCTTTTACGGGTGAGAGCTTCGAAAAGCTTGTGGATCAAAATAAGGCCTGGTCTGCTCAGGAAATAATGGACGCCCAAGACAATACCTGGGCAACATCATCACGGCTGGTGATTACTTATTCCGGGGGTGAAGGGACTGCATTTAATGTGAGCAACTATTCCAGCCTTGATGCGACGCAAAAAGCGGACCTTGAATATGGTGGTGATGCCGATCTCGGTAAGCAACGTCTCGACTATCTACGTGGTGACACCAGTTTGGATGGCACTGCTGGGTTTCGTAAGCGAGGAAGTCGTATGGGGTCGCTGGTGAACTCGTCTCCGAGCTTTGTTGGTGCGCCAGCAAGTAATTGGCCCAACCTGAGCATTTTTGGGGATGGGAACTATTCTGCATTTGAAAGCAATTCGGCGAGCCGGACACCGGTTATCTACGTAGGCGCGAACGACGGCATGTTGCATGGTTTCAAAGCGACGGATCCCAACAATAGTGGCGGTGAAGAACTGCTCGCCTATATTCCGAATTTTGTATCCTCCAGTAGTAGCGCTGATGGGTTGCACTATTTATCCGACCCGACGTATGAGCATCGATATTATATTGATCTGGATGTTGGCCAGCAGGATATCTACATGCGCCATCGAAAGGCGAATGGAGACATTACCAGTGGTGAGGCATGGCGCACGGTGGTTATTGGTGGAGGACGCTCTGGTGCGAAAGGTATTTTCGCCTTGGATGTGACAGACCCGAGTCAATTTTCCGAAGCCAATGCAGCTACGCTTGCTCTTTGGGAGTTTACTGAAAAGGATGATGCACGGCTGGGGCACTTGTTGGAAGCGCCAACCGTCGCGTTGGCGAAGTGGGGAGGCAGTGACATTCGCTGGACCGTATTCGTTTCAAATGGTTATAACTCCGATAATAAAAGTACGGGCTTCTTTATGTTGGATGTTGAGGGTGGTCTGGATGATGAATGGACCGAAGGGGACGATTATCGTTATATCGAGCTTAACTCCGGAGGAAGTGGCTTGTCCCCCTTGGTCGAAATTGATTCGGATGGTGACTTCATCGTAGATCGTGTATACGCGGGAGATTTGTCCGGCGACTTATGGGTTGCTGCGGATAGTGGCGGCGGTAGTTGGGCAAAAGCTTATGGGCAGCCCTTGTTTAAAGCTGGTAAACCCATCACTGGTGCCCCAACGGTAGCAGCCAATAATTTTGTGGACACAGACTCCTCCAACGTACCGAACTTTATGGTGTATTTTGGTACCGGTAAGTATTTGGAGTCTTCCGATGTTTCAACTACGGGAGCACAACGGTTATATGGTGTTTGGGATAAAGGTGATACGGAAATCACGGAGAGTAACCTGGCAGAGCGGACCGTGTCTCTTAAGACCGTAAATGATGGTAATGGAGGCTCATTGGCTGCAAGGGTTATGACCGGTGATCCTGTTGATTTCGCTGGTGGTGAGAAAGGATGGTACATTCCCTTGCCTAGTACGGGTGAGAGAATTGTTTATCAGCCGCAAGTGTATCACTATGGTTATGGCTATAGTGAATGGGGTTCCACGGTCATACTATTTAACTCTCTGGTACCCGATCAAGATCCATGTCTTGGTGGCGGCACGGGATGGCTAATGGCTGTTGGGTTGGATGGGTTGACGCCTGAAACTCCATTCTTTCTAAACTACCCAGATCCTATCTCCGGGTTTGCAACACCCGGTATACCGGGCGGGGAAGTTGAAACGATCGATGGTTCGGATGATACAAGCTTTATCCCTCCGCCGCCCTGTTTTAATTGTGGCGGTAACCCACCACCGCCTATACCCGTTCCTCCATGGTCTTCAACCGGTGTTGGGCAGCGTGGCTGGCAAGAAATCATTCAGCGTTAATGGCATCGTGTGATAGGGGATTCTATGAGAAACGTGCGAATACTAAGTGCTGCTCTGCTGTCTATTGTGTTAGGGGTGGGGTACGCCAATGCGGAGAATGGAATTCAATCGCCGCTGTCTATGCTGGAAGATGCCCGCCTCTTACAGGGTGAGGTGCAGCTTATTGACGTCGAATCCAGCAGCATTGTTGTAGATGATATGTTATACCAATTACCCGAAATTCTTGTTATGGATGGTAAGCGTATCTCCAAGCCAGTGCTTCTTGACAGGTTGAAGCTTGGCCAGAAACTATATTTTCGGCCGGATGTGGATATTAATGGTGATCGTTATGTTAGGCGAATCTGGAGTAGTGAACCTGATCGATAAGTTTGGAGCGGCAAGATGAGAAATTCAAAGGGTTTTAGTTTGGTGGAGTTGATGGTCGTGGTCGCTATTATTGGCATAATAGGGGCTATAGGCTATCCGGCTTATATGGAGTATGTTTTTGAGACACGCCGGTCAACCGCCCAGGCTGACTTGATTGAATTGTCACAGTGGATGGATCGGCGTTATACGGCCAGTTATGATTACCGGGATGGTGGTAGTAATCCAACTTTACCGTTCACAACATCGCCTCAGTTAAGCGGTAAAGTTTTCTATAACATTTCTTTCAGCTCCGCTGTAACCCAGAATGCTTTCACGATTCAAGCCGTTCCTACTGGTGTACAGTCGAGTGATACTTGTGGAACTTTAACGATAACAAGTACAGGTGTTAAATCCGCTGCTCAAGCTGACTGTTGGTGAAGCTAGAGCTAGCATGGAAGGGGTTTTCCTGAGGCGGTGTCGACTATGCCATCGCCATTTTTGTCTGTCGCAGCACGAATCCTTCCGCCACGGCTAATAATGATGTGAACAGCGGTGGAAGGGTCTGCTGAGCTGGGTGGGCACCAAGTGATATTGCCTAAATCGCTAAAGATCATTCCGTTAGGATGGTATTGAAAGTGGCTTTTTGAAAGCGATTGCACTTTGATTGTTCCATGGCTTGGTTTGGTTAACACGCGAACCAAGTTACTTTTGTTGGTAAGCTTGCGTTCATTGGAGGGGTCATGGAAGACACTAAGGTCATTGTTCCAATCTTTGCCGCATTGGTTGTTTGAGTCTAATGGGCATAAAGTCAATACTCTTTGTGATTTGATTGCTTCTTGGCGGGCTAGGGCGAAAATGGCAATTAAGCTATTTTGAACCTCTGTCCGCTGAGCTTGAGTGATCATATTGATAAGGGACGGGATCGATGCCGTAGTGGCAATGGCGATAATTGAAATACAAATAATCAACTCAGGAAGAGTTGTACCATGCATCCTTTTCATTAAATTATCCATCCTTGGTTGTGATTTGTATCGACATCGGTTAAGACGTCACGATAATTTTATTTGTGGCTACGGAATATTTTTGCCTGATTTTTGGGTGGTATTATGTCATCAAGGTTTTATTCTAGCCTGTATTTTTCATTCCTTGCATGTCTTTTTATTTTTCCTGTGATAAGGGTCGCAAATTCAGAGCGGGGTAGGCCGCATGATTAATCAATCCCCAGTTTCTTCAGTCGATACCGCAAAGCCCGAAAAGTAATCCCCAACTTCTTAGCCGCCGCAGTCCGGTTCCAGCGGGTCTCCTCCAAAGCCTGCTCCACCGCTTCGCGCTCAACTTCCATCAAATAATCTTCCAGGTTCATATCCGCCGGTCGCTGGGTTCTCGCTGTACTTAACGGGGCGGATTGTCCGGCGAGTTGGTCTCCGGCCTCGCTCAACTGCAAATCCCGCAACCCAATCCGATCATCCTCACACAGCGTATAAGCCCGTTCCAAAATATTCTCCAATTCCCGCACATTCCCCGGAAACGGATAATTTTTCAACGCTTCTTCAGCACCCCGGTCCAACCGGGCCGGGGGTAGCTCGTATGAATCCGCGATGCGCGCGAGAATGCGTTGACACAGCAGTGGGATATCTTCGGTTCGCTCTCTTAATGCGGGTACTTCGAGGTTGATCACGTTAATCCGATAAAACAGATCCTGGCGGAATTCACCATTGGCGACGAGTGCTTCCAGGTTTTTATGGGTGGCGCTCAGAATCCGCACATCGACGGATACTTCCTGTTGGCTGCCGATAGGTCGAACTTTCTTTTCCTGAATGGCGCGAAGGAGTTTTACCTGCATGGCCAGCGGCAAATCTGCCACTTCATCCAGAAAAAGCGTACCGCCGTTTGCGGCTTGGAAGAAGCCAGCTTTGTCCTCATTGGCGCCTGTGAACGAGCCTTTCTTGTGGCCGAAAAATTCGCTTTCCATTAATTCGCTGGGAATGGCGCCGCAGTTAACCGGAACAAAAGGGGCGTCCGCACGGGGCCCAAGACCGTGAATTTGTCGGGCCACCAACTCCTTGCCGGTACCTGACTCCCCCTGAATAAAAACCGGGGCCTGGCTGCGTGCCAGCTTTCGGATTTTGACCTGCAGGGATTTCATCGCGGATGATTCGCCGACCATTACTGGCGGTTCCGGCCCTGTTCCGCCGTTTTTGGGTTGCTGGCTGATTTTCAGTGCCTGATTGACCAGGCTTCTGAGTCGTTCTATTTCGACGGGTTTGGAAACGAAGTCGAACGCGCCCGCCTTGAGGGATTCAATGGCCAGTTCCATATTCCCGTAGGCGGTGATCACAGCGACGGGGGTATCCGGTCTTTTATGTTGCAGGTATTTGACCAGTTCCAGGCCGTTACCATCCGGCAGGCGCATATCGGTCAGACAGAGGTCGTAGCTTTCTTTGTCGACCTGTCGAATAGCGGATTTCAGATCCGGTACGCTGAGGGTGTCCAGACCCATTCGCATCAATGTCAGTTCGAGCAGTTCGCGAATGTCCGGTTCGTCGTCGACAATGAGTACGCGTTGATCAGCCAAGTTCCTACTGGTCATAGTCATTCCTGTACGGCAGCGTGAGCGAATACGATCCTGAAGCAGGCCCCTTTGGGCCGGTCGATATAGAATAATCGAGCCCGGTTGGCTTCGGACAGTTCTTTGGCAATGTACAACCCAAGCCCGGTGCCCGAGGCTTCGGTCGTGAAGAAGGGTTCGAACAGATGCTTGGCCTGTTCGGCGGGGATGCCCGGCCCCTTGTCCTGCACGTCGAGGTAGGGTTGTTCGGTGTCGGGCAGTGTACCCCACTTCAAGGCCAGAAAGCGTGATCCTGTTTGGAGTTCACTGTAGCGTAAACCATTGTCGATGAGGTTTTTCAGCACCTGCCGCATGCGGTTGGCGTCGATGCGGATCTTAACCGCGCCAGGCCCGGTCATCTGGATGTCGTCGGGCGTTGGGCGGCTTTGCTGATATTCCGTTACACATTGCTGGATGAACTCTTTGATATTCCATTCCTGGGTATCGAAGTCCTCTTTGCGCGACAGCTTGAGGATGGTGTTGATGATGTCGTTAATCCGGCGGCTGTGGTTGTTGATGATCTGCAGTAGGCGCCGATCCCCTTCTTCCAGGCCGGTCGCTTCTTCAAGAAGCTGGGCCGCATGGCTGATTGCGCCGAGGGGGTTGCGGATTTCGTGGGCGATGGAAGCGGTCAGGCGACCAAGAGAAGCCAGTTTCAGATGCTGGGCCTGCTGTTGCATGCGCCCCGTATCTTCAATAAAGAGGATCAGGTCGCAGCGGGCGCCTTCCTGCAAAGGGGCGAAGTTAACCTGGACCTGTGGGTGGTCGCTGTCCATTTGCAGTGGTTCGGGCCGCACATCGCGTTCCAGTTGCCATTTCTCCAACCGGGTTTGTAATGGGTGGGGTAGCCAGAAAGCACGCTGTTCCGACATGCCGAGCATGTCGCGGGCGGCGTCGTTCATCAGGCGGATGGCTCCTTCCCAGGTGGTGACGATAATACCGGTGCGCATACGCTGAACGATCAGCTCGTTCAGGTGCCGCAAGTCCAATATGGTATCCGCCTGGGCTTTGGCCAGCTGTTCGGTGGAGCGTACCCGGGAAGTCAGATACTGCAGCAGGAGGGTGATCGCAAAGAATGCAACTCCTAGCAGGGCCGCCTGGAACAGTGCCCGTTCTGTGTCGCCGGTACGCCCGAGCATTTCAGTGTATACAGCGCCGGAAGCCGCGACCGCCGCGACCAACAGGCTCTGTTTCAAAGGCAGCAGCAAACTCCCGATGGCGACACTAACGATCATCAGGTTGCCGAAACCGGTGCTTACCCCACCCCAGAAGTGCAATATCAATGCTTGCATCATCAGGTCGGTCAGCAGAAGCACCAGTGTTTGGGTTCCCCCGAGCTGCCCGCGCACGGTCACAACCAAGCCAATGATGCAGATGATCACATAGGCCAGAGTGGCATAAAGGAAGGATTCGGGGTTCAAGCCGGGCAGGGCAGGCATGATTTGATCCGGCAGCAGCGCGAGCACGGATAGCGCGCTGGCCAGCATCAATCGATAAATGCCATAGAAAAAAAGTATCTGTTGCCGACGGTAGCTTGGGTACTGTGGCGAAAAAATCATGGTTGGGTCACATTGGTTTTCCGGTCAGTATAAACGGCCCCGGGCGCTTGTCCTACCCGGTGCTTTCCCGGACAATACCGCCCCCGCGCTTGATTTGGTAGGAGTTGGTTATGACACTGCGCATTGCACTGGCCCAATATCGCTTCCCGGTGGGCGACATTCCCGGTAATGCCGCCAAGGTATTGGATCTGGCGCGGGCGGCTGTTGAACAGCAGGCCGATATGATTGTCTTCCCCGAACTGACGCTGGCCGGTTACCCGCCGGAAGATCTGCTCCTGCGTCCCAGCCTGGCTGCACGCGTAAATGCCGCCATTGATGAATTGAAAGCGGCGAACCTGCCCATTGCCATGGTGGTTGGCTATCCCGAGCGCGAAAACGGCAAGTTGTATAACAAAGCCATGGTGATCGAATCCGGCCATGTCGTGGCCGATTACCGCAAACAGCATTTGCCCAATTATCAGGTGTTCGACGAGAAGCGCTATTTCACCAAAGGCACCGAGACCTGTGTGTTTGGTTTCAAAGGCGCGAAAATCGCCCTGACCATCTGTGAGGACATCTGGTATGACGGCCCGGCGCGGCGTGCCTCCGAAGCCGGTGCGGATATCAACATCAATATCAACGGCAGCCCCTACAGCATCGACCGGTTGGCGCAACGCCATGCTCAGGTGGCCCGCGTTTCCAAGGCGTACAACATGACTACCGTCTACGTGAATCACATCGGCGGTCAGGATGAATTGGTCTTTGATGGCGGCTCCTTTATTGCCCAGAACGACGGTGAAATCCCCGTAACGCTCCCCGCCTATGAAGAATGCCTACAATGCTGCGATCTGGAACCGGCCAAGAGCGGTTGGCGAGTGGTGACGCCGGTTCAGGAACCCAAATTGAGCGTAGAGGCCGAACTGTATGGCGCACTAAAACTGGGCCTGGCGGATTACGTGAACCGCAACTGCTTCCCCGGCGTGGTGCTTGGGCTTTCCGGCGGTATCGACTCAGCCCTGAGCGCCGCCATTGCTGTCGATGCGTTGGGCGCTGATCGGGTGATGGCGGTGATGATGCCCTATGCCTACACCGCCAAAATGAGCCTGGAAGATGCCGAGGCGGAAGCCCGCTTGCTGGGCATCCGTTATGAAGTATTGCCCATAGGCGATGCCTATGAAGCGGCACACAAAACCGTCTCCCCCCTGTTTGGGGACCGTCCTGTCGACACCACCGAACAGAACATGCAGTCCCGAATGAGGGGGCTGTTTTTGATGGCGCTGTCCAACAAACTGGGCTACATGGTGCTCACCACCGGTAACAAGAGTGAAATGGCCGTGGGCTATGCCACGTTATACGGCGACATGTGCGGCGGCTTCAACGCCCTGAAAGACGTACCGAAAACCTGGGTCTATCGCCTGGCCCGGTGGCGCAATGAGCAGGGTTTGGTCATTCCGGAACGGGTGATCACGCGGGCGCCTTCGGCGGAACTGGCGCCGGACCAAAAAGACGAAGACAGCCTGCCCGCCTACGATATTCTCGATGCCATCATCGAACGCTATGTCGAGCATGACGAAAGCCTGGAAGACATCGTCGCCGCTGGGTTCGAACGGGAAACGGTCTACAAGGTCATCCGGCTAATCGATATCAACGAATACAAGCGCCGTCAGGCACCGGAAGGTGTGCGTGTCACCACGCGAGGGTTCGGGCGTGACCGGCGTTACCCCATCACCCAGGGCTGGAGACCGGGACAATGAATATTATCTGGGATCTGGACGGAACCCTGATCGACTCCATGCCCGTTATTGCCCGCTCCATGAACCAGACGCGTGAGCGGTTTGGCCTTCCCGTTTGGAGTGACGATCAGCTGCGGCCGTTCATTGGCCCCTCCATCCACAAAACCTTCGCCACCTTCCTGTCGACGGATGACGTCGGCCGCATCGATGCCGCCGTCGAGCATTACCGGCTGTGTTACGACGACCTGATGGCCGAAAGCCCGGTCTTCCCCGGTATTGTCGAAGTGCTGGAAGCCTTGAATCAGGCGGGCTGCCAGCAGTTCGTGGCTACCGCGAAATACCGGAAAGTGGCTCACACTCTGCTGGAATTGACCGGTTTGCGGCGGTGGTTTGTCGAGGTCTATGGCTCTGGCGCCAATGGTGAACTGGGGCATAAACCCGAATTGCTGGACCATCTATTGGCCGAGGAAGGGCTGCGCCCCGCCGAAACCGTCATGGTCGGCGATACTTTTTTCGATATGGAAGCCGCGCGACAGCACGATCTCACCGCGATAGGCGTGGCCTGGGGTTATGGCAAAGCCGAGGATGTTATCGCAGGAGGAGCACACAGCCTGGTGGAAACACCGGCCGAGTTACTGGAAAGAATACGCGCCAGCCTGTTTTGCGTGTGCTGATGTTTAAACTATGAATCCTCGGCCTGGCTGGGGAAGCCAGGCCGAGGTAACGGGATGGTTTAACTCAGCCAGCCCAACGTCAGAATCTTCAACCACCAGCGGTCCTGCTGGATATAAGGGGACCTGTAGCTGCCACTGCTCAGCGTGGCATGTTCCGGGTAGTCCGCTTTCAACTGTTCCAACGCCAGCGCCTGGTCCTGCTCAAGCCCCATGGCTTTATAGGACTCAATCAGCACCACCAGCGCATCGCCTTGAGCCGTTACGCCGGGGTAATGCTGCCGCACCACCTGAGCTCGCTCCGCTGCGGCAATCCAGGCACCCCGGCGCATGTAATAGTCCGCGACAATCAGCTCGTGGCGGGCCAGGGAATCTTTCAGCAGAACCATGGTTTCCAGCGCGTCTTCCTGGTAATCGCTCACGGGAAAGCGGGTTACGAAGGTTCGCAGCGCATCGAAAGCCTTCTCGCCCTGCTGCTGCGAGCGTTGCGCCAGATCGCCCATGCCGGTCAGCCCGCTGTTTTCTTCATAGAGCTTGTAATAGCTCATGCCTTTCAGATACCAGGCGTAGTCGACCGTGGGATGGTCCGGGTTCAAACGGGTGAAACGGTCCGCATCCAGCAGCGCCTGGGCGTAGTCGCCACTCATGTAGCGAGCGAACATCAGGTCCAATTGCAGCTGCTGGGCGTAGCGGCCAAAAGGAAAGCGACCTTCCAGACGTTCCAGCGTATCGATCGCCAGGGTGTAATTGTGGTTCTCCAGGTGACGGCTCGCCGTGTCGTACAGCGCTTGCTCCGATTCCACGGTGTTTTTCTGAAACAGGCTGCAACCACTCATGATCAAAGTGGCCACTACCACGGCCACACGAGCGGCATGATGGATGGAGCGATTAACGGAATAGCGTTGAAGCATGGGTTGAATCCGGCCCTTGCAGTACAATGGGCGGCTATTGTAACCACAGGCAACGAAGGGCTCCAATGACCGATTCTCACCAACGGCTGGAAGACCGGGTTCAGGTCCCCCTGGACATGGGTCAAAAACGCTTCGATCAGATCGCAGCGGCACTGTTTAACGAGCATTCCCGCTCGCGCATCCAGCAATGGATTAAAGACGGTCAATTAACTGTAAACGGTCAGGTGCGCAAGCCAAGAGACAAGTTGATTGGTGGAGAAACCCTCGATTTGAACGTCGAACTGGTCCCCGAAGAACGCTGGGAGGCCGAACCCGTCGAGCTGAACGTCATCCACGAAGACGAGGATCTTATCGTGATCGACAAACCCGTCGGTCTGGTCGTTCACCCAGGCGCAGGCACACCGGGCGGCACCGTACTGAACGGCCTGCTGCATCGCTACCCCGAACTGAAAGCCGTACCACGCGCTGGCATCGTACACCGGCTCGACAAAGACACCTCCGGCCTGATGGTCGTCGCCCGCAGCCTCACCGCCCACACCTCCCTGGTCGGCCAACTGCAGGACCGAACCATGGGGCGCGAATACGAAGCCATTGTCTCCGGCGTCATGACCGGCGGTGGCCGTGTAGACGAACCCATCGGCCGCCACCCCACCCACCGCACCAAAATGGCCGTTACACCCGTCGGCAAAGCCGCCGTCACCCACTACCGGGTGTTGGAGCGTTTTCGCAACCACACCCTGATCCGCTGTAAACTCGAATCCGGCCGCACTCACCAAATACGGGTGCACATGTCCCACATCGGCTACCCGCTCGTCGGCGACCCCCTCTACGCCGGACGGAACCGGCTGCCCAAAGGTGTCAGCCACGAAGTCGCCACCGCCCTACGCGGCTTCACCCGCCAGGCACTGCACGCCGTCTATCTCGAACTGATCCACCCCGCCACCGGCGACACCATGGGCTGGCAATCCGACCTACCCGACGACATGATCGACCTCCTCGCACTGCTGGAAGCCGACGCCGAAGGCGACCTGGAGCACGACCTGTGAGGTTCATCCAACCGGACTGGCCACTGCCAAAGGGCGTATCCCTCGGCTGGACCACCCGCCAGGGCGGCGTCAGCCCCGCCCCATTCGACACCTTCAATCTCGCCCGTCACGTCGGTGACCAGGACAGCCACATCACAGAAAACCGCGCCCGGCTCCTAACCGACTTGGCCGGTGCCGACGACATCCGCTGGTTAAGCCAGACACACAGCCGCATCGCCGTAGACGCCACCCAAACCGAAAACGGCATCGAAGCCGACGCCGCCTTCACGACTCAGCAACGCCTTGCCTGCTGCGTAATGACAGCGGATTGCCTACCAGTGTTTTTCTGGAACGAGGATGGCAGCCAAGTGGCCGTCGCCCATGCCGGTTGGCGTGGATTAGCCGACGGCATTCTGGAAGCGACGCTGTCGAACTTTGCTTCCCCTCATACTGTTAGTTGCGGGCTAGGCCCCTCGATAGGCCCTGATTCATTCGAAGTTGGAGAGGATGTGTTACAGGCCTTTCGCAACTGGCCCGAAGCAACCGCTTGTTTCCAGCCCCGCCTCGAACCCGGCAAATGGCTTGCCGATTTACCCGAGCTAGCCGCCGCTTGGCTCAAACAGGCAGGCGTTACTGCCGTATATGCCAGTGGAGAATGCACTTATCGGCAGTCAGACCGCTATTTCTCCTACCGACGCGATGGTCAAACAGGGCGCATGGCCAACCTTATTTGGCTGGCAGCCTAAGCTTTATCTTAAAACTCGCGATAGATGACATTCCCTCTAAACTCGACTGTGTGGGCCTGTGAAGGCTAGCACCGGCTGCCAGGTAGGCTGATCCAGGGTGGTCCGCAGCAAGGATGCTGCGGTCCAGGCCCCATGGATGGGTTGAGTGGGCGGCATACCGCACGACCCTGGATCAGCCTACCTGGTTGCCGGTGCGGGTTCAGGCAATGTAACAACTGAAGTAGCTTGCGGGCTATTGACCTGGATCAACCGGCCCGTTTTCAAGAGCTTGTTATTAATTGTACAGCCCCTATTTGATGGACAAGAGTAACGCTCAATGAGGACATCTCATGCGAATTGACCGTTTGACCAGCAAATTGCAGGTCGCGCTGTCCGACGCCCAGTCAATTGCCCTGGGCCGGGATAATAATTTTATCGAGCCCGCCCACTTGCTGCAGGCACTGATGGACCAAAAAGGGTCCTCCATTAACCCCCTGCTGCAACGGACAGGTGCCAACCTCAGCCAGCTCAAACAAGCTGTCGCCACCTATCTGGATGCCCTCCCGAAAATCCAGAATCACGACGGCGAAGTCCACATGTCCAACGACCTCGGCCGGGTCATGAACCTCGCCGACAAACTCGCCCAAAAACGTCAGGACCAATACATCGCCAGCGAAATGGTCCTGCTCGCCATGACCCAGGACCGCTCCCGCATCGCCTCCATATTGCAGGAAGCCGGAGTCACCAGCGAAAAACTGGAAGCCGCCATCGAAGCCATACGAGGAGGCGAAGCCGTCAGTAGCCAGGAAGCCGAAGAAAGCCGACAGGCCCTCGAACGCTACACCATCGACTTAACCGAACGCGCCGAAGCCGGAAAGCTCGACCCCGTGATCGGACGCGATGACGAAATCCGTCGCACCATCCAAGTATTGCAGCGCCGCCGCAAAAACAACCCCGTATTGATCGGCGAACCCGGTGTCGGCAAAACCGCCATCGTCGAAGGGCTGGCACAGCGCATTATCAACGGCGAAGTGCCCGAAAACCTGAAAAACAAACGAGTGCTCTCACTCGACCTCGGCGCCTTGCTCGCCGGTGCCAAATACCGTGGCGAATTCGAAGAACGCCTGAAAGCCGTGCTCAACGAACTCTCCAAACAGGAAGGCCAAATCATCCTGTTCATCGACGAATTGCACACCATGGTCGGCGCCGGTAAAGCCGAAGGCGCCATGGATGCTGGCAACATGCTCAAACCGGCCCTGGCGCGTGGCGAATTGCACTGCGTCGGTGCCACAACGCTGAACGAATATCGCCAGCATATTGAAAAAGACGGCGCGCTCGAACGTCGCTTCCAAAAGGTCATGGTCAACGAACCCACCGAGGAAGACAGCATTGCTATTTTGCGTGGCTTGAAAGAGCGCTACGAAGTGCATCACGGCGTTACCATCACCGATACGGCGATCATCGCCGCCGTGCGCCTGTCGCAGCGGTACATTACCGACCGGCAATTACCGGACAAAGCCATCGACCTGGTCGACGAAGCCGCCAGCCGCATCCGCATGGAGATCGACTCCAAACCGGAAAGCATGGATAAACTGGAACGTCGGTTGATTCAGCTGAAAATAGAAGCCGAAGCGCTGAAAAAAGACGACGACAAACTCACCCGTAAAACGGTGGACCAACTGAATAAAACCATCCAGGAACTGGAGCGCGAATACGCCGACCTGGAAGAGATCTGGAACACCGAAAAAGCGGCCGTCCAAGGCTCGCAACATATTAAAGAGCAGTTGGAACAGGCGCGCATCGAACTGGAAACCGCCCGCCGCGCCGGTGACCTGGCGAAAATGTCCGAACTGCAATACGGCCGCATTCCCGAGCTGGAAAAACAGCTCGACATGGCAAGCCAGGCCGAAATGATGGACATGCAGTTGCTGCACAACAAAGTCACCGACGAAACCATCGCCAACGTCGTTGCCCGTTGGACAGGTATTCCGGTCGACAAAATGCTCGAAGGTGAGCGCGAGAAATTGCTGCGTATGGAAGCCGAGCTGCATGATCGTGTTGTCGGTCAGAGCGAGGCGGTCATGGCGGTATCGAACGCCATACGTCGGTCGCGTTCCGGTCTTTCTGACCCGAACCGGCCTAACGGCTCTTTCCTCTTCCTCGGCCCCACCGGGGTGGGTAAAACCGAATTGTGCAAAGCACTCGCCGACTTCCTGTTCGACACCGAGGAAGCCATGGTGCGGATCGATATGTCCGAGTTCATGGAGAAACACTCCGTGGCCCGTCTGATCGGTGCGCCCCCAGGGTACGTCGGTTACGAAGAGGGCGGCTATCTGACCGAGGCGGTCAGGCGGCGACCTTACTCTGTTATTCTGCTCGATGAAGTTGAAAAGGCGCATCAGGACGTGTTCAACATCCTGCTGCAGGTGTTGGACGACGGTCGCCTTACCGACGGCCAGGGCCGCACGGTCGACTTCCGCAACACCGTGATCGTGATGACTTCTAACCTCGGCAGCGACATTATTCAGACGCTGGCGGGAGAGGAAAATTACGAGGCCATGAAGTCCGCCGTAATGGACGTGGTGGGCCAGCATTTCCGGCCGGAGTTCATCAACCGGGTCGATGAAGTGGTGGTGTTCCATCCATTGCAGCGCGACCAGATTCGCGGCATCGCCGAGATTCAACTCAACGCCTTGCGCAGTCGTCTGGCCGACCAGGGCATGAAGCTGAATTTGACCGACGAAGCCATGGATAAAATCTGTTCCGCCGGGTTCGACCCTGTTTACGGCGCCCGACCGTTGAAGCGGGTAATTCAACGGGAGCTGGAAAACAGTCTAGCCCAGGCGTTGCTAAGAGGAGACTTTGGCCACGGAGACGCCATTCAGGCGGACGTGAAAGAAGGCGAAATCGTCTTCAACATAGGCCACTGATGTTTATAGTGTAGGAGCGCAGTCCTCTGCGCGACTTTGGGCAACCTGGGCAACCCAAAGTCGCGCAGAGGCCCCGGATGCGGACCATACGCTCCTACACGCTTCACCTAGCCGAGAGCGCATCCTCCGCCATTTCCTCCATAATCCAATCCTTGAATTGCCGCATGGCCGAGGTCAGGGGGCGGTTTTTTCGATACACCAGATAAAAAGATTTCGGCAGCTCCAACGGAATGTCCAATGGTGCCACCAACTGCCCGTTTTTGATCTCCTCGCTCACCAGGCTCACATCCGTCAGCGCGACTCCCAGACCGCGGGCCGCTGCTTGGGATGTTAGCAATCCGCTTGAAAGATACAGCCCCTTACGACGCTCCGTCATCTCCGTTTCCGCCGCGTTGAACCAGTCCCGCCATTCGTCCTGGCGTTTGTTTACGTGGAGCAAAGTGTGGTGGGTAATGTCTTCCGGTGTATGAATAGGGTGCCTTTTCAGCAGGCTGGGCGCGCACACCGGGATCAAGGCTGAGCGTTTCAGGAAGTGACATTCCACGTTATCCCAATGGCCGTCGCCAAAGTAAACCGCCATATCCGTATCGCTGTGGGCGAAATCGATCAGGCCGTTCGAGGCGGATATCTCCAACTCCACATTCGGATATTGATCGTAAAAGTGCCCCATGCGCGGCAGTAGCCAGCGGTGCAGGAAGGCGGGTGCCACGGCGAGGTTCAGTTCACCGCTACCATGGGTGGCAATCAGCTTTTGGGTGGCACGCTCAATATCATTCAGTGCTTTTTGTACGGTTTTCAAATAAGCCCTGCCAGCGGAAGTCAGTTCAATTTTGCGCGTCTGACGCAGGAACAATTCCACCTCCAGAAATTCCTCCAGCGACTTTACCTGGTGGCTGACCGCCGAAGGGGTAACGAACAACTCGCCCGCCGCTTTCTGGAAGCTGCCCAGACGGGCGGCGGCTTCGAAGGTGCGCAGGCTGTTGAGAGGGGGCAGGCGTTTAATGTGGGCGTCTCCATGGGTGAGTTATATTCAACCATAGCATGAAAAAGCATCGTTTGTGAGTAGGCTGCCCGAACCCTATTCTAAACACCGTAACTCGCACTACTCACCGGAGGTTGACCCATGAATACCCAAGCAAACGAACGTGTTGTTCTCGATCAGTTTGGCCGGGTCGACGTGGCCTATTACCAGGCCAAAGCCGCTAAAATGCGCTCTGACGCCGTCGCCCGTTTTGCGAGCGGACTGAGCCATTCGATCGGTCAGGCGGTTCGTGATTTGTTCACACCGTCCCGTACGACCCGCAACGCCTAAGGCGCTGCCAATCCGATGAAAAACGGCGCGGTCATTGATTGATCAGGCTGCGCCAAAACACTGTTTTTCCCTCCTGTAATTTTTCCTATTGACCCAGGTCAACACCTTATATCGCGACTCTTGAAGGCATTTTCGGCGTCATTATATTTGATGACGCAGTAATTATACTGTCGCTGAAAGGAGGCGTAGATCATGGCTAAAAATACTTTATCCACCTCAAGACTGGCACCTTGGAATTGGTTGAAGCACGAGGGTGAGAAAACCTCGGAGCTGACACCACGCAGTGATTTTGAGTGGCCCATGTTGCGCATGCACGAAGAAATGGATCGCATCTTCGACGAGACTTTCCGTTCCTTCGGTTTTCCTTCCGTTTTTCGCCGGCAAGGTGAGTCCCTGAAAGATCTCTCGTCCGCTTGGCGGCCGAGTGTCGACATTCAGGAGAAAGACAACAATTATCTTATCAGTGTGGAAATTCCCGGTGTCGAAGAAAAAGACATCAAACTGAATGTGGATGGTGACCAACTGACCATTAGTGGGGAGAAGCGTCAGGAGGAAACCTCCGAAGAGAAGGGCAAGTACCATCGTGTGGAACGCCGGTACGGCAGTTTTTACCGGATGTTGAGCCTGCCGCATGATGCCAATGCCCAGGACATTCACGCCAGTTTCAAGGATGGTGTGCTGAAAGTTTCAGTGCCCCGTGACAAGAACAAACAGCCGGAAGGCGGCCGAAGCATTCCCATCACCAAGGGGTAACTGGCGGCTGATGTGAGGCCTTTGAGGTAAAGCCCGCGACAGCGGGCTTTACTCTGTTCCCCCTTTTTTTGTACACCGCTTGCAGCGACCATGCACTTCCAATTGCTGGTTGCCCATGTCGAACCCCACCTCAGCCGCACTGGCCTTCAATTGATTCAACAGGCTCCGTTGCATGCCCACTTCCTCGACCCCGTGGCAGGTATCGCAAATTAAAAATTGGGGCACTTGATGGTCGTGCTCGCAGGCTATATGAGAGCAGGCCATGAATTGGTTGGTGGTTGCCAGTTTGTGCACCAGCCCCGCATCCACCAGAAAATTCAGCATACGATAGACCGACATGGCCGGAGGTGCTTCGCCATACACACTTTCATGTTCGGCGATCAGATCGTAGGCGGATTTAGGGCCCTG
This sequence comes from uncultured Saccharospirillum sp., assembly GCA_965652395.1. Classification (GTDB taxonomy): domain Bacteria; phylum Pseudomonadota; class Gammaproteobacteria; order Pseudomonadales; family Natronospirillaceae; genus Saccharospirillum. The sequence continues at coordinate 47,947 of CBFGUW010000028.1, forward strand.
GGTAGCCAGCAGCAGGGCGAGCAGGCGTTCACGCTTAGGCGTGAGCCGTTCCCCCAGTGACTGACAATGTTCGTAGGCTTTGGCCAGAATGGCTTGGTCGGCCTTGGTCATGTGTGTTCCATACAGCGAGCGATAGCCACAATGGTAGCGCCCCCGATGCGGTTTGGACACCTTCGGACTGAGGAAAAAAAACGCACCGTGCGAGACGGTGCGGGAATCGTCGCTGGAGGTGAGAATCAAGCGGCTTGCAGGTAGGTGATCAAACGGTCGCGAATTTGGTGGGCTACGCGTTCATCGAGCATGCCGACTCGCAACCGGCGGTTCAGCACGTCATCGGGTTTGCAGGCACCTTCGAAATGCAGCGCCCAGTTCAGCTCGGCCTCGATGTAAGGCGCGCCCTCGACCAGACGTTTACTGGAACCCTGTCGCAGCACCAGATGGGCGCGGTCGCCATAGGCCTGCCAAAGGTAATTGGCGATATCCTCCGGCAGCTTCGCCAGAGCCTGCTTCGCGGCTAGGGCATCCCCATTGGCGCCCGGCAAGCGCAGCTCCTGGGTATTGCAGCGGCCCGCATTCAATTTGGCGGTTTTTACCACGGTATCCATGCAGTCTTCCGCCATCCGGCGCCAGGTGGTCCATTTACCGCCGGTCAGGCTGATCATGCCCTTGTCGTTCAAAATCACATGGTCGCGGCTTAAGCCCGAGGTCGACTTTTCATCCGGGTCGCTTACCAGCGGACGCAGGCCTGAGAAGGTGGCGGTAATGTCGTCCCGGCTGATTGGTTCGGCCAGCCATTCGTTCATGTGCTTGATGATGTAATTGATTTCGGTATCGCCAGCTTTCGGATTGTCCTGCAGTTCAGCCGGATCGTCCGTGGTGCCGATCAGTGTTTTGCCCAGCCAGGGAAGCATGAAGAGCACGCGGCCGTCGTCGGTTTCGGGAATCAGAATACCGCGCCCTTCGGGCAGCAGGTTTTTATTGATCAGCAGGTGAATACCACTGCTCACGGTCATGACCGGTTTGGCGGTCGGTACGGCCATGTGGCGTATGTGGTCTGTCCAGGGGCCGGTGCAATTGACCACGGCTTTGGCGCGAATGTTGAGCGTTTCGTTATTGATCAGGTCGGTGCAGCGGGCACCGCTGATACGGCCATTGGTTTCAATCAACTCATCGACCGAGGTGTGGTTGAGCACCATGCCGCCCTGTTCCAGCGCGGAACGCACCATGGCAATACCAAAGCGGGCGTCGTCAAATTGGCCATCCATATAGCTGACGCCGCCTTTGAGGGGGGCGGTGTCGAGGCTGGGGCAGGCGCGTTTGAGTTCGCTTTTGCTTTCAATGCGCGATTTGCCGAGTCTTTGCGAGCCGGATAGAAAGTCGTAAAAACCGAGGCCCATGCGGTAGTAGGGTAGGCCAATGAGGCTTTTTACTGGGGTGACGAGGGTCAATGGCCAGGCGAGATGTGGTGCCATCTGCAGCATGCGTTTGCGTTCGGCGAGGGCTTCGCGGACTAGGTGATATTTGCCGTAATCGAGTGTTTTAAAGGCTTGTTCGAGGTACCGAACGCCGCCGTGGATGAGTTTGGTGGAGCGGCTGGAGGTGCCGGCCATGAAGTCCTGCCGGTCAACCAGTGCGGCACTCAGGCCACGGCTGAGGGCATCCAGCAGGACACCGGCACCGCTGGCGCCGCCGCCAATGACCAGTACGTCGACCTCGGCCTGTTTCAAGGCATCCACCTGGGCTTTTCGATCCCAGGGTTGGTCGGCTTTGATGGCGGCGGCTTGAGGCATGGTGGTTATCTCCCAAACGTAATATCAGAATGCCTCCATACTAATCCTATTTTCGATATTGTCAAAAATATTTTCGTTAATGTTCGTTTTGTGGCTGTGGCTGGTTTTTTCTAGGCTTTCTACTGTGGTTTTGGGGTTGGAGGTGGGGTAGCTACCTTTCTGGGGTCGTCGTGAATACATCCATGTCGGTCCGACGCTTCGGGACTCGGCCGCAGCATCCTTGCTGCGGACGCCCCCTGAAAGGTACCTACCCCACCTCCAACCCCTCGCATGTTGGTAGCCAAGTACAAGAAAGACTAACTGCTAAGTAAGGAGTTTTTGGTGCGAGCTTTGTGGTGGGTTTAGAAGGATATTAAGAAAGACTGAATGGAAAGTGGAGGGGGCCGGTGTTTCTGTGGAGGGGCGTCCGCAGCAAGGATGCTGCGGCCAAGTCTACATGGATGTATCCACGACGGCCCCGGAACAGGAACACCGGCCCCCTCCACGAATTCCCGGCAATGTAGAAGCGTCAACAGAAGGAAGCGAAAGCCTCGGAGAAACCCACTGGCAAAAAAACGGGGCGACCGTTACCGGACCGCCCCCTCTTGTTATTCAGCGTTTAGGTGATGAGAAAACCAGTCGCGGAGTCAGGCGACTTTTGAGTCCTTTTTTTCCTCGGCTTGATGCTCGATAGCCGAAGTGGACGAATTGATCGCGATGGTTTTTGGCTTCATAGCTTCGGGCACTTCTTTGACCAAGCTGATGGTCAGCAAACCGTTCTTCAACTCGGCGCCTTTCACCTCAACGTGGTCCGCCAGGTTGAACTTGCGTTCGAAAGAACGGTACGCAATACCCTGATGCAGGAAGCGGCGTTGTTGCTCATCTTCGCTGTTCGCTTTTTTGCCGCGCACACTCAGGATTCCGTTTTCCACCTGGATATCCAGCTCGTTTTCCTCGAAGCCAGCCACGGCCAATGTGATGCCGTAACGGTTTTCACCGGTCACTTCGATGTTGTACGGCGGATAGCCGGAGGTGGTTTGTTCGCCTCGCAGGGCAGAGTCGATCAAAGAAGCCATGCGGTCGAAACCGATGGTGCTGCGGTAGAGAGGGGTCAGATCAATAGTGGTCATATTCATATCCTCCAAAGGAAGCAATATAAAAAGTTCAGCCCTCAAGGGCGCTGATGATGTTTGCGGGTGGTGGACTCTCATTGAGACGTCCTTCCGCATGCAAAAATATAGGGCTCGCATTTCGGGTTTCAAGCATGTTCTGAATGTAAAGAAAGTGTTAGGAGCAAAAAATAATTCATCCAGCTGCATCCAAAGGGAGTTCGGCGGTCGTCTTAATAGGTGACGCTCTACAACACAAACGAAGGAGAAAAAAATGAAAATATTGGCACTGGCATCTCTAATGACTCTGGCTCTCAGCGCTTGCGCGAGCACGTCCACCATTCCTGAAGGGGTACCGGTCGATACCCGCGACACCAGCCTGGGCGAAGTACTGACAGATAGCAAAGGCATGACCTTGTACATCTTCACTCGCGACGAACCCGGTAAATCCAATTGCTACGACGGCTGTGCCCAAAACTGGCCGCCTTTGTTCGCTTCCAGCGGTGCATCCGGCGAGGGCAAGTTCACAGTGATTGACCGCAAAGACGGCACACAACAGTGGGCCTACGATGGTGAACCTCTGTACTACTGGGTGAACGATAAAGCCCCGGGTGATGTAACCGGCCATGGCGTGGGTGAAGTCTGGTACGTGATCAAGATGGAAAAATCGGGCGGCATGTCTTACTGACAGGCTGTAACAGGGCTCCGGTAAGCGGAGCCCTGTTGTTCCGATTCTCCATTGTCCGGAACGGCTTAGGCATTGTTGACTGGAACAAGCCTTCTTATACTGACGAGAACCCCTGACCCGACCGATGACATTGGCCCTGCTATCCCCTTCACAGTCAGATACCGGTGAGCCGGAAGATTTCGCTCGTGTAAACGGGTGGATCGAACGCATCTGTCGTAAAGACCGTGCCGCGCTCCGCAGCCTGTACGATGCCACCAGCGCGCGGCTGATGGGCATTGCTGTGCGCGTTCTGGATGATGAAGGTGAAGCGGCGGATGTGCTGCAGGATGTTTACCTGAAAGTGTGGCAACACCCCGAAGCCTTCGATGGGCGTGGCTCGGCGTTGGGCTGGTTGGCGGTGGTCACCCGTAACGCTTCGTTGGATCGGTTGAAAAGCCGACGCCGTAAACGTGAAGACCTGCGCGCCGACCCGGACGATTCCGAAGAAGACCAGCGCGCGGAACCGGCAGTAACGCTCGGCATTCAACATTGCCTGAGCCGTTTGAACGAACAGGCGCGCGAAGCCATTTTGCTTTCCTACATTCACGGATACAGCCACCGGGAACTGGAAGAACGTCTGTCCCGACCCTTGGGTACGATCAAAGCCTGGATCCGTCGCGGCTTGCAGGAGTTGAAGCAATGTCTGGAAGCCTGAGATACGATCATCCGGAGTTGTGCGACCGCCTGGCCGCGCAGTATGTTGCGGGCGATATGACACCTCGCGTTCGCCGACGCATGGAAGTATTGATCGACCGGCACCCCAGGCTGAAAGAAGCCGTACAGCAATGGGCCGATCGTCTGCTGCCGCTGCAGGATAATTACCCCAAAGTTCAACCCCCGGAAACGCTTTGGCAACGGATTGAAGCCGGTTTGGGAGTGGATGCTGAATCCACCCAAACCCGTCCGCCAGTGAATGCCGAACCCGAGTGCTCCCTTTGGGAGCGGCTCTGGGGCAACCTGGGTTTGTGGCGGGCTACCGGGTTGGGTGGCATGGCGGTGTCGCTGCTGTTGGTGGTTACCCTGAGCCTGAATCTTCTACAACCGAACACCCCTTCCGGGGCCGATTATATGGCGCCGCTCAGTTTGAATGGCGATGTCGCCCTGGTCGTCAGTGGTTACCGGGGTGGGGAAGGGAAAAGCGCCTGGCTGGCGGCACAATGGTCGGGCCGGTTGGATAAAAAGCCCGAGGGCGAGTTGCATCTTTGGGCCGAAACCGGAGAGCAGCGGGAGTGGGTTTATCTCGGCAACCTGGCGACGGACAACTGGCGTTGGGCGGTCGATAAAGAAGGCTGGGAGGCTGTGAAAAGCAGCCATCGACTCGCGGTGAACACCAGCCCTGAACAGTTCAACCCTCAACTGGCATTGCTGGAAGGCCCCTGCATTCAATTAACCCAGTGGTAACCGCGCACCTTCATTCGCTGGAAAAAACCGCCTCATAAAGTGCGAGCGCTTGTTCGGCATCCGCTTGATTTGGTGAATTCAATTGCTTGCGGGCGTGGCGGATCAACTTCTGCAAATGCGCCCGGTGCGATGGGTTATCGGCATCCCAAAACGAAGCCGGGTTCGGCACTTCAATCGGTGCCCGGGTTCGGTTCTGCGTTACTCTCAGCCACTCGTAAGCCCGGCCGTTTTCGAACACCACGCCTTCTTCCTGCAATCCGAAATTGTTAAGCCGCAGGTGACGCCGAACCTGAAAAAGGTTGTTGCTGGGCGATATCAACCAATCCACTTTGGCATTCTCTTGGTGGCTGATAATGGCATCGATAATGCGCTGGCTGAGTTCATCGCCGACACCGGCGAGCACCAACAGGTGTTTTCCATCGGTTGGTATTCTTAGGTTTTCCGCCGCCGTGGTGTGCAACTCATACCCCGTGGCGCCGTAGCGCACCAAACGGCTTTCCAGATCGACCATGATGCTTTCAATGCAATCCACAAAGTGCACCCGTGGAGCCCGCTTCGTTTCTATCACGGCCATACCCAGGCGGCCATGGTCGCAGCATAAATCCCACACGCAGTCGTAACCGGTTGGAATGGCATTGAACAGCGAGGTTAGGCGTTTCCCCAAACGTGTTTTCATCAGTTATTCCATATACCGTTGCAGCCCGGCGACCAGCCCATCGAAAACCGCGCGGCAGGGTTGGCTGTTGCGCAGGTTCTCGTGCATGGTCACCCAGGTTTCGAGCGGGAGGGTAATGAGTTCCGGCATAACCTGCACCAAGTTTTCCGCCCGGCGCGCCAACGGCACCTGACAAAAACCGATGCCGACACCCGCGCGGATCATCGCCAACTGGGCGATGTCGCTGTCGGCGCTGACCGCGAACTGTTCGCGAACGAACTCAACAGGCAGGGCCTTGATTGCCTGACGAACATAGGCGGTGGTCTGGTCGTACCCGATCAGCGCGTGTTGGTTCAGGTCTTCCAAGCGGGAAGGGGAGCCGTGGCGCTCCAAATAATGAGCATGAGCGTGCAGCCCGACTTGAATTACCCCGATGCGTCGGGCGATGAGTTGGGTTTGGCGGGGCCGGAACATGCGCACGGCGATATCCGCCTCGCGGTGCAGTAAATCCTGTGGGCGGTTCGACATAACCAGTTCCAGTTGAATGCCCGGATAGGCCTCGCGTATGCGCGTGAATATGGGCGGTAGCACCTCGACCGCGACCACCTCGCTGGCGGTCACCCGCACCACACCCTTCGCCCCATCGCTCTGGTTGGCCGCTGCCCGTTGGAATGCCGCAGCGGTGTTGGCCATTTCCTCCGCGTGAACCCGCAGAGCCTCGGCCGCCGCCGTGGGCTGCAGCCCGCCTTGGGAACGAATGAACAGCGTCAACCTGAGCGAGGTTTCCAGCGCCTCGATGTGGCGCCCGACCGTCGGCTGCGTCAGCCCCAACGCACGGGCCGCACCCGACAGCGACCCCTCCTGAAGGACGCCCAGAAAAGACCGATACAATTCCCAACCGATGTGTTTAGCCATACGGTAACGTATAGCCGCTCACTGGTTTTAGTCAATACCGTTTAGCCCGCTACGCGCATAGACTGGTCTCCAACCTACACGAACGGAGACAGCCATGAACAACACAGCACTGATATTGGGCGCAACCGGTGGCATAGGCGGAGAAATGGCGCGGCAACTGCGGGCTTCCGGCTGGACCGTGCGGGCGCTGCACCGCACCGCCGCACCGGGCCAACGCGACGGCATCACCTGGCTGCAAGGCGACGCCCTCAACCCCGCCGACGTGGAAACCGCCGCCCAGGGGTGTTCCGTGATCGTGCATGCGGTGAACCCGCCCGGCTACCGCAACTGGGCCGGGCTGGTATTGCCCATGCTCGAGAGCACCCTCGCCGCCGCCAGGAAAACGCAGGCGACCGTGGTGCTGCCCGGCACGGTATACAACTTCGGCCCCAGCGCCTTCCCCCTGCTACGGGAAGATTCCCCCCAGCAACCCACCACCCGCAAAGGCGCGATTCGAGTCGCCATGGAACAACGGCTGAGGGAATTCGCGGAAAGCTACCCAAGCGACGGCGGCGCACGAGTGTTGATAGTTCGCGCCGGGGATTTTTTCGGTGGAGACACAGGCAACAACTGGTTTGCCCAGGGCCTGGTGAAACCCGGCCGACCCGTGACCCGCATCACCAACCCCGGCCGACCGGGCATTGGGCACCAATGGTCTTACCTGCCGGATGTGGCCCGCACCATGGTGCAGTTGCTGGAACGCCGGGCCGAACTGGAGCCCTTTGCACGCTTCCACCTGGGCAGCCACTGGGACGCCGACGGCACTCAGATGATCGCCGCCATTGCCCGCGTAGTGGCGCGACACAGCGGCCATACCCCCAAGGTGAAACCATTCCCCTGGTGGGCGCTGCGCCTGATCGCCCCTTTCCACGAAACCATGCGCGAGCTGATGGAAATGCGCTACCTCTGGCAGCAACCGATACAGATGGACAACACCCAATTGCGCAACGTGCTCGGCACCGAACCCACCACACCGCTGGACCAAGCCGTGGAGGAAGCCTTGATAGGGCTCGGGTGCATTAAGCCCCAGGCGCAGGTGCTGGCCGAGCCTTCTTAAGATGAGGTGGCAACACCAACGCTGCATGCCCAGGGCTCCAGCCAGGCGCGGAAGGCGGCCGCGCCGCCTCAGGTTGGCCGGGCTGCGGCAGCCACCCCTTCAGGCATCGCCCGGATAATCGGGCAGTGCCTGACTGCCGGACGACGCCATCCACGCCACCGCCACCGTAAAACCAGAGCCCACCCACAAAGAGTAAGCCTCGGCCACCGCCCGAACCCCAAGCCCTTGGTGTAGGAGCGCACGCCGTGCGCGACCCTCCTCACCCCCGTTACCACCATCGTCCCCCACCATACCCACCATACCCACCCAAACCCGCCCCAAAGACGACTCAAAATAACGATCAGGATGATGCTCCAAACGCCCACCCGCCGCCGCGTGAAGATCGGTCAACGAATAATAATCGCCCTGACGGCGGATGGCGTGGGAGAGAACGGTGAGAGAATTATTTTGGGACGAGTGGTGCTCTGACGTATCATGCTTGATAGCCATTGTGGACTCCTGTTCAGTCTGCATTGGTCAGCTACCCCTTGGGTGCGGCAACACCCGGGGGTAGCGCTTCTTTAATGAATCGGCTTTTCTATAGCGAAACTCTCTTCAAGTCACTTCAATTCATTCATTCTGCGCTTTGGTTTTCGTGCTCGTTTTGGTGGAAGCACAGCTGTTAATTCACTCATGAAGTGGTGGTGAAAGCAACCGTTTTTTTGGTTGTTTTTGGTGACGACTTTTCTTCATTACGGTGGGTGATATTGCCGCGTTGAAATGGTGGTGAATGAGCTTTGCTTTGCAAAGCGGACAGATGTGCACCTGTTTTTAAATCGAACTTGAACTCTGTCACAAAATCTTCTAAACCTATGCAGGGTGAGCGACGGATATGCGGGATATTTGTCGAAATGTGCATCACAAACGATTGAACATTCGAGATAGTCATCGGATTTGATGCTTTTTCAGGAGTTGATGGTCAGGTGTAGTGGTGGGGATGATTGTATCCGAAGGTTTTGGAATGGGGTTTTACGGGGAGGTGGGTGATGGCGTTAGCTTGTGGTGTTTCGGGATAAGAGGTGGATGTGACGATGAATACGTTGTTATAAGTCAGATACCAACACGTAAGGAATAATTCCCGTGAGTGAAATTGACGAGCTTTTTGAGAAGGTCAACGAAGGCCCGATCGACAACGATTTGAGGTTGTCTATAGCCGATACCATATCGGTCCATATCGATGAACGTAAAGAATCTCTTGGGTCGTGGGAAAAGTCGCTATTTGCTCAGGCTATTTCTGCCTTGGCCATGAACGTAGGTGCCAAGTGTCAGCCGACCGACTCCTGGTTGAGACTATGTCTGGTGGCATTGGAGAAAGCGCTAGTACCAAAGGAAGAGAGAAATGAGGAATATACGAAGAGGGATGAGCAAGTCGAAGCCATCACGTACGGTATGCTGGTCGATGCCATAGACGAACTTAAGAAGGAGATAGAAAAGTGACTTATAACAAAGGCGCTGCAGTCCGACGCTTGACCGCTCCCGCCCTTCGCTGCCGCTCCGGTTGGTCGCCGTCAAGCATGGCTGAGCGCCAACGTTAGGCAATACGAAGCTTAGAACAATGGGATATGCCAAGAAGATCACTATCTCTTCATTGCTATTGATGTGGCCTTGGGTGGCAACAGCAGCAGATGACTCTTACCTGAGCATTGACGGCCCAATTATCCAAATCGACGACGTGAATCGTCAAGCGGAAGCTTGGGGAACCTGTGCCGCAGCTTATGATGTTATGGCAATGTTTTTTGAAGATCAGCCTGCGAGGTCGCAACAGTTCAAAGATTTCGGTAATGGGGCGGAGTTAGCCGTCATAATGACGCATGTTTCTGGTGGCCTTGAGCCAGACATGGGGCATGAGGAATTCTCCGCACTTTGGAACTACTCAAAAACCTTAGGAGAGTCAATTCCTGAAACGCGAAAGACTATGATCTTGGCAGATGCTGAATCAACCGAGGAAGATAGTGCTGAGAAGTTTCTTCAACGAGTTACAAACACAGTGAAAACTTGTGTTTCTAATTTGGAGGGGCAGCAAGTTTACATCGATACATGGCGAGAGCTTGCGAAAAATGGCCTATTATCGATCCTGGCAGACTGATCGCCTAATCGGGTAGCCGGGGGCATCTAGCCCCCAGCCCCCACAACACCCTGCATGCGGGACCGCTCAGGGCGTTTCTCGAAAACGTTTTGAGCAAGTCGGCCGATCACCTCCGCCTACTCCAATGATGGTTTCTGGTTTTGCGCCAATGCTCCTGGATCCGGTCGGACACGGAGGCATTGAGCGGCCCAGACTCCTCATTGAATCCCGAGGTCAGGCCTTCACCATGTCCCACCCATTACGGTGGGCGTTAGGCTACTCGGTTCCGGCGTCCTGTTCCGTCCTACCTCCTGCATCCATGCAGTCGTATGCCATCTGCTGACTTCTGCTCAATCACATAGGGAATTGCTTCCAACTGCGCTATCGGTTTTCATCTGTACGCTCCCTTAGATTGATGGGATCTAAGGGCCAAGGCACTTATATACCAGGGTCTTACTGGTTAACAACCGATCGCCCGAAGAACAGATCTCCCCAGATAAGGACATGAACTTTCACTACACAACTGCATCATTTAGGGTGGCTGTTAGATCACCTGGTTTACGGAAGGCCGCCCCCTGTCTTGTGCCAACTCGCCTTCAGCCTACCTAGTATGATGTTCTTGTTCATCAGCTCGTAGTTTTGCTAGCGGCTTCCTCCTGACCACACCTCGCGGTGGAGCCCTTGCCATTCGCTATTGGTTGTTGTGGTCAAGTAATTCTGGACACATTTTAAGAACTTTTTATGCAACGCTCA
>CBFGUW010000029.1:0-57591 GCA_965652395.1 uncultured Saccharospirillum sp.
TAGGGGACTCGAACCCCTGTTACCGCCGTGAAAGGGCGGTGTCCTAGGCCACTAGACGAACGGGACGTTTCAAAACGATGACGTTTCCGTCGAAAGCGGGGCGCATGTTACCACCGGTTTTCCGGTTTGCAACACTTTTTCTAAAAAAATTATCAAAATCAGTGTCTTACGTCGGTTGGTCAGAGCTGTAAAGGCTGCAAATGGGTGTACCGTACCGGGGATGCCTTTGCTATCTTTGGTGATGGGTTTCAAATTAATACGCCTCAGTCATTCTATCATCGTTAGATGGTTGAGGATCTTGAAGAGCAGCGGATGGGTCGGCCAGAGGCATCACAATGAGAGACAGGGGTTAAATATGAACAGGCGGGAGTCGTAACCGGATGCGGGCGTTGGTATGGCGCTGGATTCTCATTGGCACAGGCTGGCTGAGCGTAGGGCTTGGCACCCTGGGGGTCGTGTTGCCGGTGCTGCCCACCACACCTTTTATGCTCCTGGCGGGAGCCTGTTTTGCGAAGTCCTCGCCACGCTTTCACCGCTGGCTGTTGTCGACTAAGCTGTTTGGGCCACTGATCGAAAACTGGCAGCAGGAGCAATACATCAAACCGCGCTCCAAGCGAGTGGCTTTGATCGTGGTGGCCGTGACCTTCAGTATTTCGTTGCTCTCGGTGGAACCTTTACCGCTGAAGGTCATGCTGGTAACCATTTGGGCAATTTGTACTTTTTTCATCAGTCGCCTGCCCACCGTACCGCGCTCGCAAAGAACGGTAAGACCGGGACAGTCATAATATCTCTCAAAGGATGGTTGTACTGAATATCAGAGCGAAACCGGTTTTGAGCCGTTTTCGTAAGAAGTAAGGTATCAGGTACGAAAACCCTGGTTTTCGCTTGATCTGGAGAGGAAGTATCGATGAAAGCACTGGTAGCCATTCTGGTTGCGGTTTGTATGTCGCTCTCGACCGTCGCGGCGGAAGAGATCATCAAGTCCCATGCCATCGCCAAGCGGGGCGAACCCAAATACCCCGCCGATTTCGAACATTGGGACTACGTAAATCCTGATGCGCCTCGAAAGGGTTACCTGACGATGGGAACCTTGGGCACCTTCGATAATTTCAATCGCTTCGCTCAGCGTGGAACGACGCCAGCCGCTATCGAAACCTACCTATTCGACTCTCTTATGACTGGTAATGCCGAAGAGCCGGGCGTTTTATATGGGTTGATTGCCGAAAGTATCGAGTACCCAACCTCCAATGAATGGATCACCTTTCATTTGAACCCGAACGCCACCTTTCAGGATGGAAAGCCCATTATGGCTTCCGATGTGGCTTTCACCTTTAATCTGCTGATGACCGAAGGGGTGCAGTTTGTTCGCACTTACTACGAGGGGGTGACCGCAGAGGTGCTGGGCGAGCGCTCCATTCGTTTTACGTTGCCCAAGCCTGATAAATCCATGCTGATGGACATCGCCGGTTTTCCTGTGTTCCCGGAACATTATTTTAAGGATGTGAACCTGGAAGAACCGTTGGAGGAAATACCTCTGGGCAGTGGCGGTTATACCATTTCAGACTACCAGATGGGGAAATATGCGGTTTATGAGCGCCTTGACGATTATTGGGCGCTGAATCATCCCACCATGGTGGGGCAATTGAATTTCGATTTCGAACGCTACGATTATTATTTGGATGAAACCGTCCTGTTCGAGGCCTTCAAGAAAGGTGAATACGATTTAAGGATGGAGAATACCTCCCAGCGGTGGGCTACCCAGTACAACGGCCCGAATTTCGACAAGGGCTATATCATCAAGGAAGAAATAGCGCATCAGATTCCCCAGGCGATGCAATCCTTTGTCTTCAACCAGCGTCGCCCCATGTTTGAAGATCGTCGTGTACGGATGGCCATCAACCTGTTGTTCGATTTTGAATGGGCCAACAAAAACCTGTTTTATGGTGCCTATACCCGGTTGGAGAGCTACTTTCAGAATACCGAATACATGGCGACCGGGCTGCCGGAAGGAAAAGAGCTGGAACTGCTGGAAAAACACCGAAAAGAACTGCCAGAGGAGCTCTTTACCCAGCCCTACGAGAATTTCCAGACCGATGGCAGTGGCAATATCAGACCGCAACTGAGGCAGGCACTAGCCCTGTTGAAAGAAGCGGGCTATGAATTACGCAATGGCAAAATGGTGAATGCGACTACCGGCAAGCCGCTGGAGTTCGAGTTGATGTTGTACCAGCCGACGTTTGAGCGAATTGCCATTCCGTTCAAGGAGAATCTGGCCAAAGCCGGGATTACCATGTCCGTCCGCACCATCGACACTACTCAATACACCAATCGGATGCGCGATGGTGACTACGACATGCGGGTGGATTCTCTGGGCGGCGGTGCCTACCCCTCCGAGAACCTAATGCTTGAATGGCACAGTCAGTATGTCGACTCCACCTACAACACGACGGGGGTAACCGATCCCGTTGTGGATGAACTGGTTCAGGGTATTGCCGACAACCAGGATAACGATGAAATGTTGCTGGCCTACGGTCGGGCGTTGGATCGAGTCTTGTTGTGGCGCTATTACGTCGTACCCAATTGGTATTTGAGTGCGCATCGGGTTGCCTATTGGGATAAGTTCGGGCGCCCGGAAACACCGCCGCGCTACTCATTGGGGCTTAGCACCTGGTGGCTCGACGAAGCCGCCGAGGCCGCACTACCGGACCGGAACGCCCGCTAGAGCCCCTACATGACAGCCTACCTAATACGCCGTCTATTGCTGGTGGTGCCCACTTTGTGGGCCATTGTCACCATCAACTTCTTTATCATCCAGGTAGCTCCAGGTGGCCCGGTGGATCAGATGATCGCCAACCTTCAAGGGCAGACGGGCTCCCTGCTGGACCGGATGACGGGGAACAATCAGGTCGAGACGCTCGATTCTCCGGGGGCGGCAGACGATAAAAGTGCCAGCCGTACGGCGGACTCCAGTTATCGGGGCGCGCGCGGTCTTACCGTGGAAGACATCGCCGCCATCGAAGCCCGGTTTGGTTTCGACCGGCCGTTGCACGAACGTTACTTTTCAATGCTGTGGGACTATCTACGGTTCGACTTCGGCGACAGCCTGTTCCGGGGCGGCAGCGTTGTGGACTTGATCGTGGACAGAATGCCGGTGTCCATCTCTCTGGGGCTGTGGAGTACGCTGATTATTTATCTGGTTTCCATCCCCTTGGGCATCCGTAAAGCCATTAAGCACAGTAGCCGGTTCGATGTATGGACCTCCGGTGTGATCTTCGCCGCCAATGCCATTCCGTCTTTCCTGTTCGCAATTTTATTGATCATCCTGTTCGCCGGTGGGAACTATTTCGATTGGTTTCCGCTGCGGGGGTTGGTTTCATCCAATTGGGATGAGCTGAGCCTGGGTGGGAAAATCCTCGACTATTTATGGCATATGGTTCTGCCGGTCACGGCGATTGTGATCGGCGGTTTTGCCAGTTTGACGTTGTTGACCAAGAACTCCTTCCTGGACGAAATTCACAAGCAGTATGTGATGACGGCACGTGCCAAAGGCTGCACCGAACGGCGCATTTTATACGGCCATGTCTTTCGAAACGCCATGCTGATCATCATAGCGGGGTTTCCAGCCGCTTTTATCGGTATCTTTTTTGGCAGTTCGCTGTTGATTGAGACGATTTTTTCGCTCGATGGTCTGGGCCTGCTGGGTTTTGAGTCGACTCTTCAGCGCGATTACCCGGTTATGTTTTCAACCTTGTATGTGTTTACCCTGTTGGGTCTGGTCATGGGTATTATCAGTGATATGACCTATACCCTGGTGGACCCCCGAATCGATTTCGAGGCGCGTGGATGAGTCGGACATTTCAGCTTTCTCCGGTTAATCGCGAACGCTGGCTTCGCTTCAAAGCCAATCGGCGGGCTTGGTGGAGCCTGTGGATATTCGGCATCGTATTTGTTATCTCCATGTTTTCCGAACTGGTGGCGAACGACCAGCCTTTGATGATCTGGGATGATGGACAGGCTTATTTTCCTGTCGCCACCACCTATCTGGAAACGGATTTCGGTGGGGATTTCGATTTGCCGGTCGATTATCGCGACCCTTATTTTCAGGAACTCATAAGTGAGGATGGCTGGATACTCTGGCCTCCCATTCCCTACAGCTACAGCACCATCAATTATGATCTTCCCAGCCCTGCGCCCAGCCCGCCTACCTCGGAGAACTGGTTAGGCACCGATGATAAGGGCCGGGATGTATTGGCCAATGTGCTTTACGGTTTTCGAATCTCGGTACTGTTCGGGTTCACCGTCACTTTGCTGTCGGCGGTTATCGGCGTTGCCGCAGGGGCCGTTCAGGGTTATTACGGTGGCTGGCTGGACTTGTTAATGCAGAGGTTTATGGAAATCTGGGGCAGCATGCCCACTCTCTACATCTTGATTATTTTGATGAGTATCGTCACCCCCAACTTCTGGTGGCTATTGATCGTGGTATTGCTATTCGGGTGGATGGGCTTCGTTGGGGTGGTAAGAGCCGAGTTTTTCCGAACCCGCAATTTTGAATATGTACTCTCGGCCAAAGCCATGGGCATGAGCGATAGACGGTTGATGTTCCGTCATATCCTGCCGAATGCCATGGTGGCCACACTCACCTTTCTGCCCTTTACGCTGTCGGGGTCCATCACCATTCTGACCTCGCTGGATTTCCTAGGGTTCGGCATGCCACCCGGTTCGCCATCGCTCGGCTTGCTGCTGGCTCAGGGCAAGGCGAATATCCAAGCGCCCTGGCTGGGTTTCACGGCCTTCTTTATCGTCGGTTTCATGTTGACCACTCTGATTTTTGTGGGCGAGGGTGTGCGCGACGCCTTTGATCCGCGTAAGTCTTATTAAGGGCTTTTCATGTCATTGGTTACTTTAAATGACCTCTCCATTGGCTTCCGGAAGGGTAGTCAGATAGCGGAAGTGGTGCACCATCTGAATTTGACCATTGAAAGTGGGGAGATTCTGGCGCTTGTGGGGGAAAGTGGCTCCGGTAAAAGTGTCACCGCCATGTCGCTGTTAAAGCTGTTGCCTAATCCCCCGGTTGAATTCACCTCGGGAGATATCCAATGGCGCGACACCAGCCTGCTCGGTATGAGCGAGCGGGATCTGCGGGCGTTGAGAGGCAGCAAGGTGGGCGTGATTTTTCAGGAACCGATGACGTCCCTGAACCCCCTGCATACGGTCGCGAAACAAATCATCGAGATGATTCAACTGCACAACCCGGTAACCAACCGTCAGGCCGAGCAAAAGGCGCTCGCAATGCTGGAAAAGGTTGGGCTGCGTGAGCCGGAACAGAAATTGAAGGCTTATCCACATCAATTGTCGGGTGGTGAACGTCAACGTGTGATGATCGCGCTCGCACTGGTCAACGAGCCCGAGCTGTTAATCGCGGACGAGCCAACGACGGCGCTCGATGTCACCATTCAGGCACAGATTCTGGAGCTGATTGCCCGTTTGCAAAAAGACATGGGAATGACGGTGTTGTTCATTACCCACGACCTTACCCTGGTCAATAGAATCGCCGATCGTGTAGCCGTTATGGAAAAGGGCAATTTGGTCGAAGTTGGGCCGGTAAGGCAGGTGTTTGATCACCCGGAGCACCCTTATACCCGGAAACTGCTGGCGGCCGAGCCATCCGGTCATCCTGATCCCCTGGCCAACGACCCTCCGGTCTTATTGGAAGGGAAGAATATTCGCGTATGGTTCCCCATTCAACGGGGTGTTTTAAAACGAACTGTAGGTCACGTTAAGGCCGTAGATGGTATCGATTTCCGGTTGCGGACTGGGGAGTCCCTCGGGGTGGTGGGGGAGAGTGGGTCCGGAAAATCGACCCTGGCCCGGGCGATTCTGATGCTGGAAAAAAGTGAAGGATCTCTAATGTTCGACGGTGTGGATTTACAGGCACTGAACAAAAAAGCCATGCGACCCTATCGCCGCGCCATGCAAATCGTCTTTCAGGATCCATACGGCAGCTTAAGCCCTCGCTTGTCGGTGGAGCAGATCATCCGTGAGGGCTTGGATATCCACGAGATCGGCACAATCGAAGAACGCGAACAGGCCGTCATCCGCGCGATGGAGGATGTCGAGTTGGACCCGGAGCTCCGGTTTCGCTATCCCAATGAGTTTTCCGGTGGTCAGCGTCAGCGCATTGCGATCGCGCGTTCATTGGTGATGAAGCCCCGGTTTATGATTCTCGACGAACCCACGTCGGCGTTGGATCGTACTGTGCAGTTTCAGGTGATCGAACTGTTGAAACGGTTACAGATGGAATACGGGCTGAGCTACCTGTTTATCAGCCACGATTTAAAAGTGGTTAAATCCCTGTGTCACTCCGTTATCGTCATGAAAGACGGTCGGGTGGTTGAGCAGGGCGAAGCGGAACGCATTTTTACATCACCCGACTCCCCATACACCAAAACCTTGCTCGATACCGCCTTCGCCTGATATTCGCAGTGCATCTTGCCGGGCCAATGGTTAGCATGGCTATTTCACATTATTTGAATGGATGGTTATGAGCACTCAACATCTTGTTGATCATCGTCAGGGCATCAGCATTGCCGGTATCGGTGTATTTGTATTGAGTTTCGATGCGCTGCTGGTCCGGCTGGCGAATACCGACTCCGTTAACATTGCCTTTTGGCGGGGTGCTCTGGTGTGTTTGTCGTTGTTGGTGTTCATGGCGGCCCGCAAGCGTTTGAGCGAATTTCGTACTTACCGTGAACATGGCGTGGCTGCTTTGGTGGTTACACTGCTTTATGGCATTAACACCGCGCTTTTTGTCTTCAGTGTAAACCATACCAATGTCGCCAACGCGGTGGTGATTCTGAGTAGCTCAGCGTTTTTTGCGGCGATTTTTTCCTGGTGGCTGCTCAAGGAAAAAATACCCTTGCGAACCTGGGTGGCCATTGGTGTCGCCCTGACCGGTGTTTTGGTTGTATTTTCGGGTTCCATCGGGCTTGCCAATTGGGTGGGTGACCTTCTGGCTCTGGTATTGTCCATTCTGATGGGGTTGACCCTGACCTTGCTGCGCCGGTTACCTCAGCTGCCCAAAATGCCGGTGGTCGCGTTGAGTGGGTGTGTGACCGCTGTAATGGCGTTGGGGTTTGCTCAGCCGCTGTCACTCCAACCGGCCAGTTACGGTTGGTTGGCGGTAATGGGGTTACTGCAGATGCCGATTGCCTCGGTCATGTTGATGATGGCGACCAAATACCTACCATCCCCCGAAGTCAGTTTGTTTTTATTGATTGAAACCGTGCTCGGACCGTTCTGGGTTTGGCTGGTGCTGAACGAAAGTGTCCCCCCGCTCACCCTGCTGGGAGGGAGTGCCATACTGGGGGCTATTTTCGTGCATTCCTGGTTGGCGCTGAAGCAACCCAAAGGGCGGGTGCCTGTGCCGGTCGACCCGCCGCTTTAACCTCTGTTGTTTACTGACTCATGGGATAGGTGAATAACAATAAATGCGCCATGTTGAGCCCCCAGTGGGTGAGAACAGCCCAGATAAGACGGCCTGTCAGCCAATAAGCCAGGCCATAAACCACTCCAGCCAAAGTGGCCACTGTTACGTAGGCCCATCCTCCCGCCAGATGAGCCACCCCAAAAAGAGCACTCGCAATCAGTAGGGCGGCGGCAATGGGCATGTATCTCATGAGTTGCCGCTGCAACACCCCTCTAAACAGTAATTCTTCGGCCACGCAGGTATTGATTAGATTGGACAGGGCAAATACCAGGAACAGGGCGGGAATACCGGGTTGCCAGTCGATCAGGCCGAAAGCCAGTGCCAGAGCAAGTGTCGCGATAAATCCGAGAATCGGCCAGAAGGCATGCCATAAAGGCGGTCTGGTGGCAGAAGGCGGGGCGGAGCGGCGAAACAAAGGCAGAAAAATAAGCAGCGACCAGGCCACCCAGACCTTATCGTGGTTCAGATACAGGGCCGTGGGTAAACTGCCGGGTTTTAGCACTATGGCGTCGCTGAGAACCAAGCCCTGGTAACCGGGTGCCTGATGAATCACCAGGGCGGTGCTGAGCAGAAACCACAAGCTGTAACTGGTCCACCTCAAAAAGACCGGGGATGACGTTTCCGGCCGGTGCAGGTATTGAATCCCCGCTGTCAGGGCGACGTAGACCAGGATAAACCCGGTGAACAGCCAAGCGCTGTATCCAATCAAGGTCGCCGTCAACGCCAACAGTAGAGGTCCGCCGAAGCGCAGCCGATCGTCCCGGGCCAAACCCAGAATAACCAAAGCAAAAGAGTAAAACAGTCCGAAGGCGATCATTTCCCTGTCCCATGCGAATCAAAAGCGCAAGTGGACCATATTTTCGGATGGATTCGTACCCGTTCACGGGCTCTTGATCAGCGGCTATACTGGGCGGCTGCTCCCAACAGTGGGAAGCCTGAACAAAGGTGCATCATGTCGATTGAAAAGAATAGGGTAGTCCAGTTTCATTACAGCGTGACCGATGAGCAGGGTGAACTGATTGAATCATCCACCGGTGGCGAACCCAATGCTTATCTTCACGGTCACGGTGGCATAATCGCCGGTCTGGAGGAAGCGATGGCCGGCCGCGAAGCCGGTGACAAATTTACTTTGACCCTGCCTCCGGAGAAAGCCTATGGCGAACGCCGCCCGGATTCGATCCAGCGGGTGCCGATCAAGCATTTGAGGGGTGCCAAACGCTGGAAGCCCGGTATGATCGCCCAGGTGCATACGCAGCAGGGCGCGCGTCATGTTCTGGTGGCGAAAGTCGGGCACAAATTCGCGGATGTGGATACAAACCACCCGATGGCCGGTAAGACTCTGACGTTTGATGTGGAAATCGTGGCAGTGAGAGAGGCAACGGCCGAAGAGCTTTCACATGGACATGCCCACGGTGTGGGTGGTCACCATCATTGATGGGTTGGGCTGGGTTCTAGTGAAGCCCAGCCCGAGCTGCTATCAGGCGATCGCTTTCAAGGCCGCTTCATAGTTGGGTTCGTCCGCTATTTCAGCTACCAGTTCGCTGTGAATGACCTTGCCGTCCCGCACGATGACAACCGAGCGAGCCAACAGGCCTCTCAGCGGGCCGTCGGTGATTCTAACGCCATATTCTTCGCCAAAGGCGTTGCTGCGGAAAACGGAAACCGGCGTTACCCGCTCCAGACCTTCAGCGCCACAGAAACGTTGCAGGGCGAAGGGCAGGTCGGCTGAAACGCACAGCACCTCAACGCCGTCCAGCTTGCTCAATTCTTCATTGAACCGCCGAACCGAAGCTGCACAGGTGGGTGTGTCCACGCTTGGGAAAATATTCAATACCACGGTATTGCTCGACACTTCGCTGAGTTTAACGTCCGACAGATCGGTTTTGGTAGCGCTGAAGTCAGGCGCCGTGCTGCCCTCGGCCGGTAGGTTTCCAACGGTGTTAACCGGATTGCCTTTCAATGTTACCTGAGCCATTTAGGATCTCCTTGAGGATG
This sequence comes from uncultured Saccharospirillum sp., assembly GCA_965652395.1. Classification (GTDB taxonomy): domain Bacteria; phylum Pseudomonadota; class Gammaproteobacteria; order Pseudomonadales; family Natronospirillaceae; genus Saccharospirillum. The sequence continues at coordinate 9,482 of CBFGUW010000029.1, forward strand.
GGTCACACTTAATAATTTTTGATGTCGAATGACATTTTTTTAAGTTGGGGTATTAAGGCTTCAATGCAATGGGTAGTTGGGGTTCAATAGCGGCTCAGTCTGAAAAACAGAGCGTAGCGACATGACGTACCCGACTTCCGATTTCATCGATTTACGCAGCGACACCGTTACCAAGCCGACTCCGGCTATGCGCGAAGCCCTGATGCGCGCCGAGGTGGGCGACGATGTATTTGGCGATGACCCCAGCGTTAATGCCCTGGAAGAACGCATGGCCGATCTGGCTGGTAAGGAAGCGGGGCTGTTTCTGCCGACCGGAACGCAAAGCAACCTGGTAGCCCTGATGGCGCATTGTCAGCGCGGTGAGGAGTACATCGTCGGTCAGCAATACCATACCTACCTTTACGAAGCTGGTGGCGCGGCTGTGCTGGGCAGCATTCAACCCCAACCCATCGCCGTCCAGCCGGACGGTACTCTCTCGCTCGACGATATTGCCGGTGTGATCAAACCACGCGATTCCCACTTCGCCCGCAGCCGGTTGCTGGCACTGGAGAATACCCATGCGGGAAAAGTGATGCCGGAGCATTTTCTAAAGCAGGCTCGGGAACTGGCCAACACCCATGGGCTTTCCGTCCATCTCGACGGTGCAAGGCTGTTCAACGCGTCAGTCGCCAGTGGCATACCGGTACGACAACTGGCGGGTTATGCCGACACCGTGAGTTTGTGTTGTTCCAAGGGGCTTGGCGCACCGGCCGGTTCCCTATTGGTCGGCCCGAAATCGTTAATCTCCGAAGCCCGCCGGTGGCGGAAAATGGTGGGCGGGGGAATGCGTCAGGTGGGGATTCTGGCGGCGGCCATAGATTATGCCCTTGATCATCATATTGAGCGGCTGGCGGAGGACCATCGTCGCGCGGCGCGTCTGGCCGAAGGGTTGGGGGAATTGGCTCAGGTGCAATCGGCCAGTGTGAATACCAATATGGTGTATATCGACCTGGGAGAAGCATCGGTGGGGGACCGGTTAAAGCAAGCGCTGAAAGAAAAAGGCATTTTGGTCGCCGGAGGCCGCAATATCCGGCTCGTTACGCATCTCGACCTGGACGATGCCGCCATTGAACGGGTTATACGGGAAGTGTCGCTCGCACTGGGCGGCTGACCGTCGCCATCACCCCCAACGTCGATACCAGTCTTCAGCGCTTGGGGGTGAGCCAGTCGCGGCGCTGGGGTTGGCTCGATACCAAAGCAGGGCGACCGCTTCCATCAGGCAGCGGGCCTGCTGCGTTCGTTGTGTGGAAATGCCCAGCTCAGCCGCCAGATACTCTAATTGAGCGTCGGTCAGGCCGAAGCCCTGAGCCGCCGCCGCAACATCCATAGCCGGGTCGCCCAAGGCGGCGAACTCCCAGTCCAGCAAGACCCATCGATCATCGCTTACCACCAGGTTACCCGGGTGCCAGTCGTGGTGGCAGAGTGCGAGCGAGCGAGGCAGGCGATAGGCTTCGCAATGGGCGCGCAATGCTGAGGCAATGGCTGACTCCAGCGGTGGCCCCTGTTCCTGTAAATGCTCGATCTGGTGCGCCACGTTCAGCGGAGTTGCTGAAACAGCTATGGAATGCACGCTTCGCAAGGCTCCCGCCAGCCACTCGAGATCGGTTTCGCTTCCGCTGGCCGGTACTTGGCCTTCCTCCCATTCCGTCAATAGCCATTCATTGGTAATGGACAGCACAGTGGGCGCCCAGGCTTGCCCTTCTATCGCCTCCAGCACCGCTTTTTCACGTAGCCGGTTTACCCCCAGCCTATCGATATCCGCGTGGTTGAGTCGCAGAGCCAGGCAACACTCGGTCTCTTTCAGTTGGAAGACACGATTGCAGGCGCCCCCGGCCCAGCGGCGAATCCTTAGCGGGTCTTTCACAGTGTTTCCCAATTGGTCGAGGGCTTGGAACAACGGCAATGACATAGTGCTACTTTTCAAAAACGGGTCTGTATTCTGGCAGAATTTTGGTTTCGTCGCCGTCTTCAGTAGAATGGCGCCTGCTAGACGTTCTCGCCGGGGTGCCTAAGGGAGCGTCTGAACAATTCCCGTGCGGCTCTGCGGGAGCCAAAACGCTTTGCCACAGTGGTGCGGCATCCCGACGGACTTCGCAGCGCAATGGCCGTCGCCCTTGTCAAGAAGTCCAACGACGGGGCAGAGCGTTTTGGCCCCGCCCGAAGGGGCTTTCCGAGGAACGGTGCCACTGCGTTGGACTCATTTGAAAGGTCTAGACATTCCGGCATGAGTCCGCCTTGTTGCACCGTCCCTCGGAAAAGCCAGAGCCACACGGGAATTGTTCAGGCGCTCCCCGAGGCTGAGATACACCCGCCGAACCTGAACCAGTTAATGCTGGCGTAGGGAGTTGAGACGACAGGCCCAGGGCCGATCAACCTTTCCCTCAGCAAACGACGATATGCCCAGAATGCTATATCGGGTTTGTACGCCGGTATCAATGCCATTGATTGATACGGGATTCCAATATGACCGCTGTACACAAAATAGCCCTCGTGGCTGCGCCAATGCTGGCGACAACTGTGTTTGCCGCTGAACCACTGACTGTATATACCTACGAATCCTTTGTCTCCGAATGGGGCCCGGGCCCAATGATCGAAGAAGCCTACGAGGAAAAGTGCGGCTGCGATATCGAATTCGTGGGCCTGGAAGACGGTGTTGCCTTGCTGAACCGACTGCGCCTGGAAGGTGAAGACAGCCAGGCGGATATCATTCTGGGGCTGGATGACGCACTCATCGCGGAAACCAAAGAGCTGGGTCTGTTGGCGGAGCATCAGGTCGACTTGTCCGGCCTGACGCTGCCTTATTCCTGGAGCGACAACACCTTCGTACCTTACGATTACGGCCATTTTGCCTTCGTATACGATCAGACCAAGGTCGATTCAGTTCCCTCATCGTTGCAGGAGTTGGTGTATGAATCCGATCTCAGCATCATCTATCAGGACCCTCGTGTCAGCACGCCGGGTCAGGGTCTGATGCTGTGGATGAAAGCCGTATTTGAAGACAACGCGGATGCGGCCTGGGAAACCCTGCAGGAACGTGTGGTTACCGTGACGCCGGGTTGGAGCGAAGCCTACTCCCTGTTCCAGGAGGGCGAAGCGGACATGGTATTGAGCTATACCACGTCACCCGCCTACCACATGACCTGGGAAGAGACCGATCAGTATCAGGCGGCCATTTTCGAGGAAGGCCATTACGCACAAATCGAAGTGGCGGCGGCTTTGTCTTCGTCCGACCAGCTCGAGCAGGCACGTGATTTCCTGGCGTTTCTGGTCAGTAAACCGGCTCAGGATATCCTGCCGGGCACCAACTGGATGTGGCCTGTTTTGGAAAGTGCCGACAAACCCGAGGCCTTTGGCAAGATGAGACGTCCCAAAACGCTGCATTACAGCAGTGAAACGATCGCTGAATATCGCCGCGACTGGTTACGGGAATGGCGTAACGCGGCCAGCCAATAAGCGCATCAGTCTCGATGGCTCCCGCTGTAGCACTCATGCGTCGTTTCGGCGCCGCCCTGCTTTGGCTGACACTGATGTTGGCCGCACTGGGCATGGTGCTGCACCCGGGCGGGGGTTATGCATGGGCCAGCTATTTTGATTCCTGGCTGGCCCGCATTCTCTGGTTTTCGCTCTATCAGGCGGTGCTTTCCGCCACTCTCTCGTTATTGTTGGCCTGGCCTTTTGCCTGGGCGCTTTCGCAACGACCGTTTCGCGGCCAGTGGCTGTTGGCCGCTTTTCTGAACCTCGCGTTTGTTTTGCCGGTACTGGCCGTGGTGTTGGGGATAGTCGCGCTGTTCGGGCGAAACGGTTGGTTAACTTTGCCAGGAACCGTCTATGGGTTGCCCGGTATTTTGCTAGCCCATGTCGCCTTGAACTTACCCTTTGCCACTCGCTTGCTGTGGGATCGGCTGAGTCAGATTCCCGATCATCAAAAACGCCTTGCCGAAGTGCTGGGCTTGGGTCGCCGACATCGGTTGAGGTGGTTGGAATGGCCGCTTATTCGAACCGCCTCCGGCCCTGTTTTTGTGTTGATTGCGTTGTTGTGTTTCAGCAGCTTCACCGTGGTGTTGACCTTGGGGGGCGGCCCGGCCAATACCAACCTTGAAGTGGCTGTCTATCAGGCGCTGAAGTACGAATTCGACAGCCGTGCCGCCATGCTGTATGCCCTGATGCACGGCGGTATCGCCATAACCGCCATTGCCCTGTTGGGGCGGGGCGGCATTCTGGCGATGGAAGCGGCTGTGCGCCAACCACGCGGAGGAAGCCGGGGGCCCTCGTTGTTGCAATGGTGTGCCATCGCGGTTTTGTTGAGCCTATTGTTGGCACCTTATCTCGCCATGGTGGTGCGGGCGATTCAGGCCGACTGGCAATGGCCGGCTCGTTTGGTCGTCGCATTGCGCACCAGTCTGGGAATCGCCGCAGGCAGTGCCGTATGCGCGGTATTGCTGGCCCTCAGCCGGTGTCTGCCGGGCGAGCGGAGTGGTCGCCATGCCCATTGGTTGGATTTCGGCGTGTTGGTAATCCCCGCCATGGTGCTGACCACCGGCCTCTTTCTCCTGTGTCTGCGTTTGGGGTGGGCGCGCGAAGCCACCTGGCCATTGATCATCTGGGTCAACGCCCTGATGGCCATGCCACTGATTGTTCAGCCACTCAAGGCACGTATTCGCACGGCCCATGCTCAGTATCATCGGTTGGTTCGCACTTTGGGCATGCCCTGGCATACCGTTATTCAGCTGGTGTATTGGCCCTTGGTACGATCCGTCTTACTGTGGGCGCTGGCATTGAGCGCAGTGCTCAGCCTGGGCGATATGGGCGTGGCGGCGCTAGTCGGGCAGGTGGATTTTGTCACTCTGCCACTGCTGATTTATCAATCCATGGGCAGTTACCAAATGGCGTTGGCGGCGCAGCTGATGCTGATTTTGCTGTTGCTATGCGCGTCATTGTTGTTGGTGGCCGAATGGGCAAGGGGGCCTGATCGTGCTTGAAGTGAAGCAATTAAGCGCTCGTTTGGGTGAACAGGCGTTCCATTGGGATTTCCAGGTGGCGGCGGGTGATTTGCTGGCCATAGTCGGAGCCAGCGGGCTGGGAAAATCCACTCTATTGAATGTGCTTTGCGGGCTGCAACCGTCTTCCGAAGGAGAGATTCGTTGGCGGAGTGAGTCTGTTCTGGGGCTCCCGGTTCATCGCCGCCCCTTTGGCATTCTGTTTCAAAGCCATAATCTGTTTGAGCATTTGACCATTGAACGGAATTTGTCGCTTGGGCTGAACCCTTCCGGAAAACTGACAGAAGAACAAAGAGAGCGACTTCGGCAGGCCGCCCAACGGTTCGATATCGCCCAGTTCTTGGGCAGAACGCCCGATCAACTCAGTGGCGGCCAACAACAGCGCGCAGCCCTGGCCCGGGTGTTCCTGCAGCGTAAACCGGTGTTGCTGTTGGACGAGCCTTTTTCCTCGCTCGACCCGGCGTTGCGTCAGGAAGGCCTGAATTGGGTTCGGGACATGCAGGCGGAGCAGGGCAGTACGGTTTTACTGGTCACCCATCATCTGGATGAAATGCTGACCGCCACCGATCAGGTGTTGCTCGGTCTTACCGGTGAGCAATGGTTAAGTCTCAGCACTTCAGAGTTTGAGCGACAGCGGGCACGTGGCGCTTTCCAATCGCTGCTGGGGAGCCTGAATTAAGGGTGTTTACCCACAGAATCGAGAATGGGGGTGAGGAACGGTTTGTGATGATCGAGTTCATCGCGGGTGAGTCCATTCATTTCATAGGGAAATACCAGCCAGTTTTCGGTGCTGTGCAGGCAGTAGTCCGGCAACAGACCGGTCTGGTTGGCCGAGGGGCGGGAATAGAGTGTTGCCACCCGGGCCTCGCACGGCATATTGCGCTTGAGTTGTTTGCGCAGACGATCAAGTACCGCCGCCACACTGTGGCCGGAACTGTAGGCGTCATCGACAATTAACAAACGATCTTCGGCATTCAGCCGGTCGATCAGAAAATCCGTTCCGTGTACCCGAATCTCTGTCTCGGGCGAGGCAACCAGTTTGGAGTAATGTTCCATTCCCCGATAGGATGTTCGCACGGCGATATGGTCAGTCGTTACGCCCAATGTTTGCAGGCATTCCTGGACGTACATACCCACGATGCTGCCGCCGCGCCATAGCCCGACGATGAAATCGGGCTTAAATCCGCTTTCAAAAATTTGCACGCCCAGGCGGAAAGAGTCTACAACTAACTCATGTTCATCCAGAAAGCGCTTGGTCAATTGGTGGGGTTTTGTTGTCATCGGTTGCCGTACACAACTGCTACTGGGAAAGATAAAAGAAATCTCCTTCCTACATCCGGAAGGACAACAGGAGACACGCTACCCCCGCCATGCCGGAAAAACAATACTTGAGTGCCCAAGGGTTGTTGGAAGACGCCTTCCACCTGGGCTCCAAAATCGTCAGGAGTGGGTTCAAGCCCACCTTCATGATTGCCGTTTGGCGCGGTGGTGTGCCCATAGGCGCGGCCGTACAGGAGTTTCTGGATTATCACGGCCTGCCTACCGACCACATCGCCATCCGCACGGCTTCTTACAGCGGCATCGGCCGTCAGAGCAGGGAGGTGGCGGTCTATGGGCTCGATTATCTGGTGAAACACATCCGATGCGACGATGCGCTGCTGATCGTTGACGATGTTTACGACACCGGTCGTTCCATCGAGGCGATCCTGGCTGAACTGCAACGACGCGCACGCCTGAACACCCCGGCGGACATTCGGGTAGCGGTGCCTTATTATAAGCCGTCCCGAAACGAGACCTCCCGCGTGCCGGACTATTACTTACACGAGACGGATGCCTGGTTGAAGTACCCACATTCACTGGAAGGGCTGACCACCGAGGAAATCCGCATTCATCGACCGGAGCTGTATGCCGTGCTGGCTCCCTATCTGACTGACAGCGAACAACCACTATGACCTTCATTCTTTTTTATCTGGCGTTGACACTTTTTATCGTCGGCTATGCCTGGATGCTGGCCGAAGCCTTCAAAGTATCCCTGCTGTGGGGTTTGGCGGTATTGTTGCCGCCCATTGCGGTGGTATTTGGCGCCTGGCATGCGCGTGAGCAATGGCGGCCCTTGTTGCTAATGGGCCTTGGGGTGGGGATTTTCCTCGGGTTGATGCCCGGGTGGGGGCAATAAAAGGGCAGGCGGCGATACCGGGTCCGCCACCCGCCATTTTGGGGTAACCCTTACTGAGCTACCTGATAATTAAGAATACGTCCGTTGGGAGCCAGGTCTCCCAGTAGTGACTCTGTGACCTTCTCGGGCAGGCTGTCCAAAGGTTGGAAGACCAGGCGCAAACCTTCGTCGCTGCTGTTGAGGGTCAGGTAGATCAATCCGTCACTGTTGGGGGACCAGATGTAGTCGTAGTCGGTCTCGTCCGTCGTGAGTTCAGTCACCAACTGCATCTCACCGGATTCCAGATCCAGTACGTGGGCCTGGTATTCGCGACTGCTGACAATCAAGGACTGGAGCGCCAGCTTGGACTTATCAGGCGAAAGGCGAATATCGTCGATGCCGTTGGAGAAATCGTCGTTGTACAGGTCCTGCGTCAGGAGCGTCGGCGTCGGAGCCTGATTGGCGACCGAAACCGATTCATAAACACTGATCCGGTGGCTTGGAGAGGCTGCGGACGGATTCAACTCGCTGATCACGAATACCAGTTTGCTCTCCGTCGCCCAATCCCAGAACAACAGATGGCTTTGGTCGCTTAAATCGGTAAAGCGTCGGTTGGTGCTGCCATCCCGGTTGGATGAAAACAGTTGCACCTCGCCATCGATTAGTTGGTCCGCCGCGTAACCCAGGCGCGTCTCTTCCGGGCTCCAACGGTAGTCGGAAACGTCCCCGGCCGCGATCAAACTGCCACTGACCCTTACCTGATTCAGATCGGTTGGATCTTCCTGCCACTCCGCGAGCGTCAGCACAAACAATTCGTCCTGGGCATCAGTTACCAAATCCCCCAGAAAACTGAGGTACTGGCCGGAGGGTGACCACTGCAATGAATGAACAGCATAGGCATGACTGCCGAGCAGAGTGGACACTTCAACCGGAGGGTTTTCGTCAGCCAGGGTCTCGCTGGTGGCCAGATAGAGTTTTTTGGAACCATCCGCTCCCCGCATGGCTGTATAAGCCAACACAAGTTCGGTGGGGTGCCAGAGATAAGAGGTACTGTCTGCAAAACCGGCTTCAGTGCTGGCATAAAGGGTGGCGGGCGTCTCCGTTGCCAGGTCGTGCCAGATCAGTTCGCCGGTTTTGTTTACCCAGAGCACGGTGGATTCATCGGCCGAGAATGAGAAATCGGTCGCGGACTTCAAGCCAGGGTCAGCTGTCACACTGAGTACCGTGCCATCCATAGTCACCAGATTCAGGTGTTGTACCGGTTCGACAGCGTCGGTTTGGGTAACTACAACGAGGTAGGTGGCTTTCGGGCTCCATGCCAGGCGAACAATGTCGCTACCTGTTTCTTCGGGTAGAACAATGTCTGTCTCGTCCGACCCGGCGGAGGCCATCAGGACCAGTTGTTCACCATTCACCGAGTGGTTGCGAACAAACGCAAGATATTCACCACGGGGCGATAACACAGGTTGCTCGATGGCCTCCTGAATCTGGATGGCTTCATTCAAGTGCAACGCCGTAGAGGCGGGATAACCCACTCGGTACAGGTCGCCCTGGTCCGCCCGTTCTTTTTGCGCCTGGGCAATCAGAAACGTTTGCTTTGTAACCACCAGTTCGATATCGGTGGATGTGGTTTCCCCATCCTTATCTGTAACAGTAACGGAAACGACCGCCGAACCTGCTCCCGCCGTCTGCCAGGGGATATCTACATCGGCAGCCTGCCCATCAGGCTCGATCACCACTGCATTGGTCAGTTGTTGGCTGACTTCCCAGTTAATGGTCAGTTCATCAAGTTTGTCCCGGTCGTCGGAAATGGACAGCTCGATTCTGCTTTGGGTGCCTTCGGTCAACTCCAGCCGTGTCTCGCCCTGAATGACCGGAGCCTTGTTTTGATATTCTTCCGGCAACTCGGGAATTTCGGCGACGCAACCGACCAGGCCAATAGCAAGTGACGATGTGAGGAGGGGGATTGTCCGTCTCATGATTCATCCTTTTTAAAAAGGGGCCGACCCTGGAAGCAGGCTCCCTGGCTGGCTACAACAAAAAATCACCGGCCATGCGGTGATCGTTAATTCAGCTTGAAGTTCACACTCAATCGCGTGGTCATCAGGTTGGGTTCGAGGAAAGGCCAGTTGAATGTAAGATCAACAAAAAGCCGCTCATGTACCGGCACCTGGAGTACGCCTTGCATCACCACTCCGAGGTCGTGGCTGTTGTCGTACTGGGTCTGACTCCAGTCATTGCCGTCCTGATGCCAGGAATAATGATTGAGCTGAGATAGGCTGTGCAGGCCAAGACCACCCCCGACCCAGGCTACCTTTCCTCCCAGCTTCAAATCATGCAGAAGGCCGGTAACGGCGTTCAGGTTGTAGCTGGTGGTGCCGTGCTGGTCGTCCTCGACATCCGGCTTGTGTTGAGCCCAGTTAAGCGCGCCTCGCGCATAAGCCCGGGTATGGCCTTCCACGAAAACAGGAACCTGGTAGTCCGCCTGGACACCCATGCCAATGGCGAGTGGGTAACTGTTATCAGACCTGAGAGAGGCGATGAGCGGCCCGGTGCCGAGAGAGAATTGCGCCTGTTGCCATTCAACGGCCGAAGCCGAAGCAGCGAAAACCATCAGGCCCAGCAGTAGGGGGATTCTGGGAAACATGAGGCATCCTTGTGCTAGTGCGTAGATCCTTGTGGATGTGTCAAAAACGTGAGTTGTGTCTTGTTTGGCGGGAGAGAATGCCATTGGTATGAGAACCATTCAAGCATATATTTTGGACTTGCGTCACACTTTTCAAATAAAGAAAATTTTCATTGTCTTCCCATTTTTCCGATGGTATTCCTTTAAAAAGAGGGTGAACACCGACGTCTTAAGGCTGTCCCGTCGTGTTCCAGATCGCTATTGGTGCGAGCGCTTCCATAGTTTTAGGCTCTGGAATGTTGGTCCGGCAATAGGAAGTGGGTCACACTTTTCGATGCGAGCTTGTGGTAGAGTTCGCGCCCTCAGTTGAAGGACAGATGGAAAATACTCTACAAGGAGAGCCGGGATGCTCAGTCGTCCGATCACCAAATTCCCCATATTGTTGTCTGTATTGTGCGCTCTTGTGCTCAGTGCCTGCTCCACTCCTCATTTGAATATCCGTATTAATGCCTCTGATACGCTGAATGCTGACGAGTACGGAAACACCTATGCGGTGTTGTTGCGTGTGTATCAGTTGAATGACCCCGATCTTTTCGAACAGGCCGCTTACGACGACCTGTGGAAGTCCGACACCGCTGTCTTATCTTCGTCGCTCGTTTCCGTGCACGAAATCACCGTAGAGCCTTCACTAAGCAAAACGGTTGAGATCGAGAAAGATGAGAGTGCGCAGTACGCGGGCATTGTTGCTTTCTTTCGTTCCCAGCAGGGTGACTGGAAGGCCTATAAGAAAGTGAATCACGGCTTTATTCCGGCTTCGACTCAGATGGTGCTGACGGTATCCGGTTCCGATATCGATTTGCAGTATCGCTGAATTTAGTGTGATTGAATGGTTTGGTCGTTTCGGTGTTTTCTTGCCGCGGCTACAAAGTAATAACTCGATGTGTGGCGTCTGCCGCACCGCAAGACGTAAATAGGGATCAGCATGAAAGGACTAAGAAAAGTAGTCTGGGCTGAGGGCGTGTTTCTCGGTCAGCAGCATTTTCAGGCCTGGGATCGATACCAGTTCACTACTCAGGCGCTTCGCTCGCGCATCCATGAGCCTTATGAATGGGGCATCAGCAAACTAGAGGTCAACGAAGGTGCGCTGCTGAATGGCCGCCTTGATCTCGTTTCCTGCCAAGGTATCTTCCCCGACGGTCGGGTTTTCGACTATCGCCGTGACCACGACGGGCCACTTGAGCTCGATCTGTCCCAGTATCCGGAAGAGCGGTTGACCATCGCGCTGGTGGTCCCCCGGAACGATTCGGCCAACAACATCACGGGCTACAACAACTCCGGCCGTCTGGCGGGGTGGCAGGCGGAGTATGACGAGGTCGAGGATATGTACGATGTCGGTCGTACCCGCGAAGTATGCCTGGCCAAGCCCAATCTGAAATTACAAACCGTGGACAGCGTTCAGGACAATCTGGTTTCGTTGAATCTGGTTCGATTGGTTCATCGGTATGATTCGGAATACAAGCTGGATGCGGATTACATACCGCCACTGCTGAATTTAAACGCCACACCCCGTCTTGGCGGAATGGTCACCAACCTGATCGACATCCTTCAGGCGCAATTCCGGACACTTCAGGAACAGCGGCTGAAGTTGGGCGACCTGGCGAATATGACCGCCGGGGAAATGGCTGATTTTCTGTTGCTGTCTGAAGTGACTGAAGCGCTCAGCGATCTGCGGATGATGGAAGCTCACCCCCAGCAGGCTCCATTTGATTTATACAGCATGCTGATTCGTCACCATGACCGTCTCGCGTTGCATTTGATGCCTGAGCGGGTTCCGCATGCGGGTCAGTATCGGCATGATGAGCTGGGCGTTTCCTTTGTTACCTTGTTCGATGCCTTCCGCTCTATCCTCGGTGCGGAGCGTTCCCGGCCGGATTCGGGCGTTGCCATTGCGCAAATTGCGCCGGGGCGCTACGAATCAAGCCGTCTCTCGGAAGCCGCCATGGACAAGTGCACTTTCTTCCTGGCTGTGAATCATGAGGTGTCTGACCCTTCCTGGTTTGCCCGTTTCCCGAATTACTTCAAAGTCGGCGCTCCATCTCAGATCGAAACCATGATCGCGAGTGCCTTGCCCGGATTGCCGCTGGTTCACACCCAGCGTGTGCCGCAAAAAGTCCGTATCAAATCCGGTTATGAATATTTCATGCTCGATAAAAACAGTGATGCGTGGCTGGACATTCGCCGTGAAGGGCAATTCTCGGCGTTTTGTCTGGGCGAGTTCGTCAGTGCGGATGTCGAGCTTTTGGTGATCGAGGAATAGGATTGATGGACGCAGGATTCAGAGAGCTGGATGCCACCCTGGTTGAGAGTTGCGCGCCGCTTTTTAACTTGGTTGAACCCTTGCGGGACCCGATACAGGCCGAGGCCGTGCCCGCCGAAATGCGAAAAGACATCGAGCAGGCCTTCCTTGAACTGGAGCGTCGAGCCTTTGAAAAGCAATGGCCAAGCCAGGTGACGCGGGATGTGCGTTTCGGCATGGCGGCCTATGTGGATGAATTGGTCATGTCCTCCCGCTGGCCACATAAATTCGACTGGATGGTTAAGCCTTTGTGCGTCGAATATTTTGGAGAAAGTAATGCGGGTGAGGCGTTTTTCGCTCGTCTGGAAGAGTTACGCCAGGATTTGCCCAATCAGCGTTTGGTCGTGGAGCTTTACTTCAGTTGTCTTCAGTTTGGTTATCAGGGGTGTTATCGCTTGCGAGGGTATGAGCCATTGCAGGCATTGATCGCCAACCTTCGTGCCCAGCTTGAGGACATGAGTGGCTCGGTTCCCCGTGAGCTGGCCGATAAAGCCGTACCGGAGAGTCGGCTTGTATACCGTATTGGCGGAAACCAGCCGTATTGGGTGATGGCATCCATCGGTGCGGCCGTCATTATGAGCATGTTTCTGGCATATAGCGCCATGATGCGAACGTCCCTCGAGGAAAGCGCCTCACATTTGGTCGAGCGGGAAGTGATGACAAGTCAGGAAAACAGGGAAGCGATCGATGGCTAGCGCAATTTTAATGAAACTCAAAGGTTGGCTGTTGTCCAAGGCGGCTGGCTGGTTGGCTGGCATTGCCGCCGTATTGATGCTGATTTGGTATGCAGGGCAATACGTTGGCTTGACGACCATGCGCATGAAATTGATGGCGATGGGTGTGGTGGTTGCCGCTTTTGTGGTTTTTTTGGTTCTTCGCTTTCTGATCAGCGCCGTGCGCGGGCGACGTTTGCGCAGCCAGCTCGACAAAATGGGCGAGGGCCAGTCTACCGACAGCATTCAAAACAAGATATCCGACGTTTTATCGGCATTGAAATCAAGCCATTTGGGCACCCGGTATCGTGGTAACAGCGCACTTTATGCGCTGCCCTGGTATATGGTAATCGGCCCGTCCGCCGCCGGTAAAAGTACGCTGTTTTCACGCTCCGGGCTGGAGTTTCCGCTAAAAGATGACCAGAAATTCCACGTACAGGGCATCGGCGGTACCCGGGATTGTGACTGGTGGTTTTCCGATCAGGCGATCCTCATTGATACGGCCGGACGTTACACCAGCGACGACGAAAACGAAGACTGGCTGAACTTTTTGAGAGTGCTGAAAGCCAACCGTTCACGCATGCCCATCAATGGCCTGCTGTTGGCTTTGCCCTTGGATGAAATCCTGACCTCCGATAAAGACACTCTGGAGCAGCATGCCAAACACCTTAAAAACCGTTTGCACGAACTCATTTCTGAATTGGGTGTGACCTTCCCCATTTACATCGTCATCACCAAGTCAGACCTGTTGAAGGGGTTTGAAGCCTTCTTTGGTGATTTGGGTGATAACGAAATCAAGCAACCTTGGGGTGTTTACCTGCTGGAAGAAACTGAAGACAAGTCTTCAAATGGTCTGGAGGTATTGGAAAAACGCCTGTATCAGTTGTACCACCGTCTGTTGGAACAGCGCTCCCAGAAGATTAATCTGGCATCCGAAGCCAGCGATAAAGTTGAAATCTATCAGTTCCCGAACCAGTTTTCCGGTGCCGTTGAAAAACTGATGGATTTACTGGCACTGTTGTTTAAAGACAACCCTTATCATGAATCCCCCTGGTTTGCCGGTGTTTATTTTACGTCCAGTACTCAGGAAGGGGTCGCGCTTGAACGACGGACCAATGCTTTCAAAAGCATTTTTGCCCGCGTAACCGCTCAAGCCAAGGAAAGAGCCGGTGCTACCCGCAGTTACTTTATTGATCGCCTGTTCACTGAAGTGGTGTTTCCGCTGAAGGATGCGGTCAGGGGGAACAGGAAGCGTCAGCGGTGGGATCGTTTGGGTAAAGCCACTACCTTTCTGGTGATCTGCACCTTGGCTACTGTAACCGGCGTCGGTCTGTTCAGTACCTACACGGCCAACCGTCTTTTGATCAGCGACTATGAGAAGAAGGCGGCCACATTGCTCGACCGTTATCACAACCCCGCCGCCGGGGAGCAGGAGCGCCTTGATGCCCTGGTCGGCCTGTATCAGCATTATGAAAAGCTGCAGCAAATGCAGACCTACTCGCCGGTGCAATTGGTTCGTCGTTATTCTCTCGTGGAATCCCATGCCGCGCCAATGCACCGGCTCCTGTTGGACACGGTGACGGCCACTATTCATGAGCGGGTCGTCCCTTCGCTGCAGTCGTCTTTGCAAACTTATGGCACTGAATGGCCCGGATTGAGCGCCGAGCAAAAGCTCGCCTCCCAGCAGGGTTATTATCAGGCACTGCGTGCCTACCTGATGCTGACGAGCCACCGCGAGCAACTGGATGACTCCTTCCTGCATGGGTATTTAAGCCGTATCTGGTATGACACCTATACCGAAACGGATTTGTTGTTGAGCTACCAGCAACAACAGCCGGTTATGCAGAAAATGGTTCAGCTCTATCTGGATGAGGTGTTTGCGGGTATTGAGGAAAGCCATACCAACCCCTGGTTGGCGGGTAATGAACTGGTGCAAATGGCTCAGTCAAACCTCTCCACGGATGCCGATGCGAAAGTGCTGTACGATCGACTCATTGCTTCAGCGACGGGTCGCTACCCGGAAATCGGTATTGGTGACATTCTTGTCGATGAAGTGCAGGGCGCTTTACGTGCGGACGTGCGGGTGCCGGGCATCTTCAGCCGGGAAGCCTGGCAATCTTATGTATCCGATGAGATTGACGCCCTTGCCACGACGGCCAGTACCGGCGACTGGGTGCTTGGCATGGAAAACCGGTCGACCGACGCGGGCGCTAATGAAAAATTGAAGCGTCAGTTACGGGCAGACCTCCGTGAGTTGTACTTCCAAAACTACACACAGGCCTGGAGCGATTTCCTCCGCAGCGTGCGTACACCTGTTTTCCGTGACTTGACGGATTCGGTTAGAACGATCAAGGCGTTGGGGCATGAGTCCGCACCCTGGGCGACACTTTTCAACCGTGTGGCGCTGGAAATTTCCCTGACTGAACCGGTTTTGGAGCAAGGGTCTCAGGTGTCTGCCCTGGCCGATCAGGTGACCGGCGCGGAAGGTAATCAACAGCCTGCGCCGATACCCATCATTCCGAGCTTCGAGCGTCAGGCCAAGGCGTTGTTCGACTTGGTGCAGCCCAAGCAAAAGCAATCCACTAATCCGGCTTGGGCGCTTTACCAGCAGGAATTGCAGGCGTTGGCCGGTGAGCTGGAATTCATGTTGGCTTCCTCCGATATTAATCGGGAGGCCAAAGAGTATGCCAAAGGGTTGCTTTCGGGGGATTCCAGCGGAAAACAGCTATATGCCTCCTGGATCTCCATCAATAACCTGCTCCAGGAAATGAAACCGGCCACCAGAGAGTGGGTGGCCGCGCAATTCAAATCACCCGTGCAGTACACCTGGTATGCCATGTTGGCCAGCGCGGACAAGGCGCTGCAACAACAATGGGAGAGTCGCGTATATCGTGCCTACTCCAACAACCTGGAAGGGCGTTTCCCGTTCTCAACTAGCCGGGTGGAGGCGACACCACACGATGTGAAACTGCTGCTACAACCCGAGCAGGGCGAACTGTGGCGTTTCATGAACGAAGAGTTGCAACCCTTCTTGAAAAAATCCGGTGGCCAGTGGCAGAGCCGTACCTGGTTGAACCGTGGCCTGGCATTCAACCCTCGTTTCTTCGATGCATTGCAGGGAGCGGATCGAATTGCCAAGGGTCTGTTCAAACCGGGTACGGATGAAATGGGAATGGGGTACGCCCTTTATCCCATGCCGGTTCCCGGCGTGACCGAAGCGTTAATTGAAGTGGATGGCAGTTTGTATCGCTACCGGAACGAACCTCAGGAGTGGCGTGAATTCTCCTGGACGCTGTCCAAGAACGATAGCTATGCCCGTGTGATGGCTCGAGCCGGTAACCAGGTTGCCCCGGCTTCGCTGGAGGCGACCGGTCAATGGGCTTTTGTGCGGTTGATTCAGCAGGCGCAAGTCACCCATCTAAGGGGAACCGAGTTTGAGTTGCATTGGGATCTGGACAGTCAGCCGCGGTCATCGGGCGTTCGCTTCCGGATGCGTGCCGACCGTGAAGGCAGTGTACTTAACGCCAGTCTGTTCAGTCAGCTGTCGTTGCCTAGAAATCTGTTCCGGGCGGGCTGATGTTTGGTTTCGGGGCGGACAAGGCTCAACCGGAAACGCGCGCCGTTCCGGTTGAGCTGGGTTATCTGGGTAAGCTCCGTAGCCGGGCTGACTATATAAAGCACGCAGCCGAGTCGCGCGAAGTGGGCAGCTTAGATGCCTGCATGAAAGACTGGTTGGTCATGCAGGCGGCGCAACGAAATGATGCCGCCGTGCCGCCAAGATCTTTGGGTTTCCTGATGGCGGGTGGTCACGACCGGCAAAGTTTGTGTGGCTACATCTTCCCCAGTGAAGACAGCCACGGCCGACGCTATCCGTTTTATTATTTTGCCCGTTGGTCGGATGTGGACTTGTATTTTAAACCGGCGCCAGTTTTTTACGGCAGCTGGCAGCTGTTTCAGTCCGGGGATGAGAGCCTTGGCTGGCCGTCGGCCTGCCCCAGTGAAGAAACGGTAGCGGCTCTCCGCGAAGAGAGCCTGGTTCGTCGCAGACCCTCCGGCAAGCGGATGATGTCAGACTCCATGGCCTGCATGGCGGACCTCACGCTAGAGCGTTGGCTGAGCCATCTGGTTGGCGGCGATCCGCAAATGCAAGTGCGGATGTTGGCAGGGTGCCGGGCATTGATTGAACAGTACCTCAAACAGTTGAGTGCCCGGAGAACACCAACTGATCTGTGCCTTCCGCTGGGTCTGCCGGAACTTGCGCCATACAGCCTCCTGTTCTGGCTGCACCTGTTATCGGGGATGGATCGCTCCCGGTTATGGCGGCCTGACATTGTGTGGACACTGGGCGATTCAATGGCGCAGCTTTATGTGTTGGCCCAGCCAATGACAGCATCGCGCCTTCAGCCTTTGTTCGATGCGAATGCCCCCAAGGGCGGTAACGACTGGACCAGTGCCGACGGTGAACCGCACCTGGCGTGGGCCGGACAAATACTGCAGCAAGCCGACAGCTTGTTGTTGGACATAGCAATACGTTGGAGCCAGATCGGATGACCATCGCCATTAACAACATCAAAAGCTGGGACGAGTGGTTGGAGCGTTGCCTCCAACCGCTGGAACCGGGTGACGTTGGCGAGGACCCTCGTTACAGCGAACGTTTCAGTACCTTGAAAGCTGAAGTCGAGAAAAAACAGGATGTGGATTACGACAAGATTCTGTCTCTGGCAACCCGTGTACTGACCGATGAGGCTAAGGACTTACGAGCCGCTGGATATTTCACCTTGGCCGCCTGTCGTCAATACGGCATCGAGGGCTTTTATCAAGGCTCGAAATTGATTCAACAATTGATGAATCGTTTTGAAGACCAGTGTCACCCACAAAAGCCCAAGGCGCGTCGGTCGGCATTGATTTGGTTGCAGCAACCCAGGGTGATTTCTTTTATTCAGTCCTATCAGGGGAGCACGGCGGAAGATGTCTACGTCGCCGCCGATCAACAATTTAAGGATTTCATCGAAACACTGCGTTCCGCCGGTCTGGATGACTTTGGATGGCCAGAGCTTACCCAGTGGTTGAAAAAGAAGCAGCCGGTGAAAGCCGAGCCGACCCCTACACCCGAGTCAAACCAGGGCTCGGAGGCTTCCGCCGAAGCCACCACGTCCGCTCCGGCAGCCCCTAGTGCGGCGCCGACGGCTGCTGTGACGAGTAACATACAGTCCGAAACTCAGTTGCTACAGGCGCACAAGCAATTGTTGAGTTATTACCGTGATAAGCAACTTTACGGCGCTATGGTGGGGTTGGCTCGCAGTGCCAAGTGGGGCGATTTGAAACTGCCACCCAACGAAGGTGGAAAAACCCGATTACCGGCACCGCGCGAGGCCAGCCTTAACAAAGTTCGTATTGCTTGCGACAACGAAGACTGGGCAACGGCCTTTTTGGCGGCGGAAGATGCGTTCTTCGAAGCGGGCGGCGCGTTTTGCTTTGAGTTGCAACGACTGGCTGCCACAGCGGCTGCCAAGGCCGGGCATAAAAGCGCGGCACTGCTCATAGAACGCATGACCTGTGCCTTGTTTGACCGTTTGCCTAAGTTGAAACAGATGAGCTTCGAGAATGGCGAACCCTTTGTCGGCGGTGCCACTCAGGGTTGGTTGGAGCAAATTGCGCCTCAGGCTGAAGGCGGTGGCGAAAGTGATGGCCAGGACTTATTGACTGAAGCACGTCGGCTGCGTGATGAGGAAAACCTCGGCGCAGCCCTGAAGTGGCTGGGTCAACAGGGGCAGGGTAACCATGTTACCGGCCACCGGGCGAGGTTGGTTCAGGCTCAGTTGTGTCACGAAGGCGGTCAACCCCACCTCGCGGCTCCCATGTTGGAGCGCCTTGATCGAAGTGTCAGGGAGCAGGGACTGGATACCTTGGTACCGGACCTGGCCATGGCTGTCTGGCGACAACGCTGGATGGTATTGAAAGACCTAAAAGCAGAAGCGGACGCGGAACGCGAAGCGCTGTTGGATTCCGACATTGCCCAGCTCCAGTCCTTAATGTGTGCCACCGACCTGGCACGCGCATCCGAATGGTTTTAATGAACAGGGAGGTACCGGGCCGAACTGAAATGCCCGTGAGCCCCTTTATAACGAAGAGGAGAACCCATCATGGCAGATAGTTTTCAGAACGAAGTCCCGCGCGCGCGCGTCAACATCGCCCTGGATCTTGAAACCGGCGGTGCCAGCGTAAAGAAAGAATTGCCAATGAAATTGCTGGTATTGGGTGATTTCAGTAACGGCAAAGGCGAGGGTGATGTTGCCGAGCGCGAGCGCATCAACATTACCTCCAACAACCTCGAACAGGTTATGGCCGACTTGGCGCCGGAAATGAACTACAGCGTTCCGAACCGGATCAAGGAGGGCGAAGGTGAAATCAAGGTGTCTTTGACCGCCAAGGATTTCAAATCCTTCCATCCTGAAGTCGTGGCGTCGCAGATTCCGGAACTCAGCGAGATGCTCTCCATGCGCAATCTGCTGAAAGATCTGAAATCCAACCTGTTGGATAACAGCTCCTTCCGTAAAGAAGTTGAGCGTATTCTGAATTCCGAACCAGACATGTCCTCCCTGAAAGAGGAATTGAAGGCGTTGATTGCCCAGCAGAAAGAAGCTGATGCTTCCGAAGCGGCTGATGGCGAAGGCGAGGCTTAAGGAGACCCCCATGACTACCCAGGACCAACAATCCAGTCAAACCACCACCACGGAAGAGGCGGGTTCCATTTACGAACGCCTCATTAACCTGGTCGACATGAAGCCGGTCGAAGCACCGGTGGACATCAGCCGGTTCCAGAATTCCCAAGGTATGGCCGATGTGGATGCCAACCAGCGTATTACAGCCGCCCTCAAGGTTTTCTTCGAGGTTGCCTTGGAAGCCGGTACCCAAATCGATCGTATCGATAAAGGTCTGCTCGATCAGTACATCGCCAAAATAGATGACACCATCAGTCGCCAGTTGGACGAGGTGTTGCATCATCCGACTTTCCAAAAAGTGGAATCCACCTGGAAAGGCTTGAAGTTCCTGACTGACAGAACGGACTTCAAAGCCAATGTCAAAATCGAACTGCTCGATTGCGACAAAGAAGCACTGCGTGAAGATTTCGAAGAAAGCCCGGACACTACTCAATCCGGTTTCTTCAATCACATCTACACCCAGGAGTACGATACGCCCGGGGGCGAGCCCGTTTCAGCGGTAATCGCCAACTATGAATTCGACCGTTCTGCACCGGATGTCGAGTTGCTGACGGAAGTCTCCAAGGTGGCAAGTGCCGCTCATTGTCCCTTCATCAGTGCCATCGGCCCGTCCTTCTTTGGTAAGGACAGTGTCGAGGAAATTCCGAAGATTCAGGACGTCGCCAGCTATATGGACCGTGCTGAATACATTCGCTGGAAAGGTTTCCGTGACACTGAAGACTCACGCTATGTGGGCATGGTGTTCCCGCGCTTCCTGTTGCGTTTGCCCTATGGTGAAGAAAACCCGGTTCGTACCTTCAACTACAACGAAGCTGTTACCGGCGAGCAGCACGATCGTTACCTCTGGGGTAACTCGGCTTTTGCCTTCGCCTCCAACATGGTGCGCAGCTTCAAGAAACATGGCTGGACGGTCAATATTCGCGGCCCGGAAGCCGGAGGTAAGCTGGAAGGTCTGCCGATTCACTTCTATGAATCCGGTCGCGGCACCGAATCCAAGATTCCCACCGAGGTGTTGATTTCCGAGACCAAGGAACTGGAATTCGCGGATCATGGTTTCATTCCGCTGAGTTACTACAAAAACAGCGATTACGCCTGTTTCTTCTCTGCAAACTCCACACAAAAACCGGTGGAGTACGACACGGCGGATGCCACGGCGAACTCACGAATCAATTCTCGCTTGCCTTACATTTTCCTGGTATCGCGCATTGCCCAATACCTGAAAGTGTTGCAGCGTGAAAGCATTGGTTCTCTGAAGTCGCGTCAGGATCTGGAAAACGAGTTGAACGCTTGGTTGCAGAAAATGGTCACCAAGATGAACAACCCGGAACCGGAACTGGCGGCCACGCATCCGTTGAAAGACGGCATGGTTACTGTTAAAGAAGCGGCGGACAACCCGGGCTACTACACAGTGAACATGTATGTCCAGCCCCATTTCCAAGTGGAAGGTGTGGATGTTCGTCTATCTTTGGTCTCTCAAATGCCAGAATTGTGATCGAAGTAACGGGATCTGTTTCACATTTTGGTAGAATGCGGATTACGCGGGTGGCGCAAGCCACCCCAACCGCACAATACGCAAGACAGAACATCAAGCCACCGCAGCCAGTTACCGACCGGTTGCGGCGAATGGAATAAACCGTAATTACAGGGATGGATGCTCGGTATTCATTATCGTTCAAGTATCTTTTCCCCTCAGGTTTCTCCTCTGGCCGACACCGGATCACTTAACAAGAGTTCCGGTGTGGAGAATCGTTGCATGTGCAGCGCCGGCTTATTTAACGCCTACACCGCTAGGAATAAATCTTAAAAGGAGATTATTCAATGGCAATTCCTGCCTACATGATGCTCAAAGACGACCAGGGTAACGACGTTACCGGATCTGTAACCGTTTCCGGTCGCGAAGGCTCTATCGAAGTACTGGCTTTCGATCACCAACTGCGTATCCCTACGGACAACGACACTGGTGAACTGACTGGTACCCGTAAGCACGAGCCGTTTGTCATTACCAAGGCTTACGACGCAGCTACTCCGTATCTGTACAAGGCTTGCAGTAATGGTCAGACTCTGCAGAACCTGGTTTTGAGCTGGTACAAGATTGACGAGACCGGTACTGAAGTTGAGTACTTCCGTCATACTCTGGAAGGCGTGAAGGTAACTTCCGTCAAACCCAGCATGGCAAACGTGAAGGATCTGGATAAAGAGCGTTATCCGCATCTGGAAGACGTTTCCATCCGGTACCAAAAAATCACGTGGACTTTCCTGGACGGCAACATCGAATTCTCCGACTCTTGGGTCGAAGGTCGATAAGCGCCACCGGTAAAGGCTATACAGGGCATGCTTAGCATGCCCTTACCTTATTTCGATAGAGGCGTGTTGCAGGTTCGGGATGTTATCCATATACGAGACATTGCAAGGCAGGCACTTAAACGGCGAACCCGTGGCCGAATACCCGACCATGGATGACCGCTTGGCCAGTATTCATGACCATCTGATCCGGCTGCTGAATGCACGCCAGGGGGTTTTGAGTCACCTGCCAGACTATGGTCTGCCCGATCTGAATCGCTTTTATCAGGATTTACCCTACTCAGAAGGGGATATGGCGATGGCGGTCAAGAGCGTCATCGAAAAGTACGAACCCCGTCTGCACAAGGTGCAAGTTTTGCCCATGCCGCGTGATATTCAGTTCGCCATTGTTCGAATGGAGATCAGCGGTTGGGTTGTGGGCGGCAACAGAGTCCGCTTTAAGACATTATTTAAGAGTTCCGGGGAAGCGGAAGTCTTGAGTCCAACAGGAAGCTGAATCAGGGTGGCTGTAGGCCGCCGTGAGGAATGGAATGAAAGAATATTTCGAATCGGAAATGCGGTTGCTGCAGGATGCGGCACAGGAATTCGCGGAAGCCTATCCCGAACAGGCGGCCATGTTGAACCTGAAAGCTGTGAAGGATCGAGACCCCTACGTCGAGCGCTTGCTGGAGGGTATGGCCTTCCTCACCGCCCAGGTGCGAGAGCGTATTGACGACGGCGTACCCGAGCTTAGCGAGAATCTTTTAGACCAGTTGAACCCAGCCCTGTGTCGACCGTTCCCTTCCTACACTCTGGTGCAAATGACACCTGAACAGCAGGCCAGCCAGACCATCGAGATAAAGCGTGGTACACCGGTTAAGGCCTTGAATGTGGGCCCATCCAAGGTGGTCTGCGAATATTCCACTACCGCCTCTCTTTCCGTGCAGCCCATTACTATTGATGATATCAGCGTTATCGACCGGGTTGGCGGCGGTACCCAAATTCACATTCACATTCGCAAGCGTTCAACCTTTGAGTGGCCAGATCTCGACTTCACCGAGCTGCCCATTCATCTCCATTGCGACCGTGCTCTGGCCTATGCCCTTTATGAAGCGGCCACTCACAGTCAGGCTCAGCTCAAACTGAGCATGGATAATCAGCCCATTTCCTGTCCGGCTCGCATCTCTCCAGCGATGCTGGAGCCTGAAAACTGCCTGCTACCTACGGGCGGGAGAGGGCATGTTGCCTTCAGTTTACTGCACGACTATTTCAACGCCCGCGAAAAGTACCTGTTTCTGAAAGCCGAGGGCTTCAACAGCAAAAACTGGCCCGGCCAGGGCCGGTTGCTGACGCTGACGATTGAAACGCCGGTGACATTGCCTGCCAGCCATCATGTGCGCCGGGATACGCTTCAGCTCAACACCGTACCGGCCATCAACCTGTTCAAAACCCAGGCGGAGCCGGTTCGTTTAACCGGTAAGGTGCCAGATTACCCGTTGAAGGTGGATTACAGCTTCGCGGATTGCGCCAATATCTACTCCGTGCGGGAAGTCAGCGGTCGTAATCCGGAAACCGGTGAAACCCGACATTTCAGGCCTCTTCAGGAGCTGAGTTATCGGCATCCGGAGGATCCGACCTATTCCACCCACACCCGCACCACCGGTGCCGGTCGACGGCGTACCTATATCTCGGTGACCGGCGTTAAACCCAAAATCCAGGAAGTATTATCGGTGGATGTGTTGGCTAGCAACGAGAGCTACCCAAGGCAATACCTTGAGCTGGGTGAGTTGAACGAGTTGGTATCCGAGGTTTCGAAAGATGTTGAGGTATCGAACATCTCGCGCCCCAGCAAAATGGTCACGCCACCCGCCATTCAGGATTTTCAGTGGCAGTTGATTTCGTTAATGTCCCTGCATTTGTCAAACCTGGGCGATGTGGACCATTTTCAGACGCTGCTGAGCCTCTTCGATTGGAGTGATCAGGTAGAAAACCAAAACCGCATCAAAGCGATCGAAAGTGTAAACAGTGAAGTCAAACACCGCATACGACGCGGGGTTCTGGTTCAGGGGTTACAGATCACGTTGGAAGTAAAAGAAAGTGGGTTCAGTTCCCAGTCCGATCTTTATCTGTTTGGCACGGTTCTGCATCACTTTTTTACCGCCTACGCCAACCTGACCGAATATGTCGAGACCCGACTGGTCTCGTTACCGACTTATAAGGAGTGGGTATGGAAACCGACGCGTGGCAGCCGTCCGATTCTCTAACGCGTATCGCCGCTGATGCCTGTCAGTACCACTTTCACCAACTGGTGGAACTGTTGCTGGAGGAAAGGGGTAATGCCAAGGCCGAACGCAGGCCCGACTGGCTAAAACTGAAGCCATCAGACTGGTTGTCGTTCCCTGCGTCCGATATACGGCGTGTGAATCTGTTACCCAACCGCAATGTCGAGGTCGAAGCCACTTTTGCCGGTTTTTATGGGGTCGATGCTCCCTTGCCGCAATACTTCCTTGAGGACGTGACCCACCAGGATGAAGTGGGTAAACGCATTCAGGCGTTTTTGGATGTGTTTAACAATCAGGCGTATTGGCTTTTGCACCAAGGTTGGCGCAAATATCGGTTATTACAGGAGCCGGGTCTTAACAACCTGTTTCAACGTCTGGCTTCGGCCCAGACAGGCACCTATCACCAACGCTTGAAAGCACAGGTGGCCATTCCCGGTGCATTGGCAAGCCGCTGCCGCAGTGCCGCCGGTATCGAAAACATTTTGCGTGATGCGTTGGCATTGCCCGAGTTGGAAGTGGATGACGATGTGGTCTCCCAGGTTCCGGTTGATGAAGAACTGATACTCGATGGCCAGCAGGCCCTCGGGCTCGATACCTTTCTTGGCCAGCAAATGTCGGTGTTGGGTCGTCAGGTGGACGTTCACACCGGTGAAGTCGACGCAGTCAAGGGGCAGTCGTTGCAACCCGAAGGCCTGCTCGGCCAGCAGTTGGGTGAATTGCTGCAGCAATACCTGCCAGCCGGCGTCGACTATGAAGTGCAGATAACCCTTCCGGCGAACGAGCGCCCTCCCTTGCAACTTGGCCACCCTGCCAGTCGCCTGGGGCAGGCCATAGCGCTGGGCGAAGATGTGAAAGAAGCCTGTAGGCTGACTTTTTCCAAAGACCATTATCAACGGGCGCTGTCTCAACGAGGGGATAAATCCCTCGACGAAGCCGCCTGAACCAAATGAACCGGATTGAAACCCAAGCAGGGAGACTCCTCAAATGGACAACCGCACTCTACGCGTACTGATCGACAAATTGACCCCTCACTGCGGCCTGGCCTTGGAGGCGGCCGCAGGGTTTGCATCCAGCCGTGGGCATTTGGAAATTCAACCAGAGCACCTGCTGCTCAAACTGCTGGAAGACGATAGCCGCGCGCACATCGATTGCATTTTTGAAGCGTTCGATGTCGATCAGGATCAACTGTGGCACAACCTGATAGAGCGGGTGAATGGGCTGCGTACCCACCACGAAGGCAAACCGGCCATTTCCGCGAACCTCTATCAGCTGCTGGAAAAAGCCTGCCTGCTGAACAGCCTGCATTACACCCAGGATGTCATCGACTCCGCCGGTATTTTGGAAGCGGCCGTTCAATTGGCAGCGGGTTGGCCGAATGACGCCGGACTGCGGCCACTGGATAAAATACCCTTCGATGCCGTGCACGAGCATTTCCAACAACTCACACGCACATCAGTTGAGAACAACCAGAGAACACCCGGCCAATCGTCCGGCCCGGTCAGCGCCCGCAAGACCGGAGCCGAAGGCACCTCCGCTCTGGACCAGTTCACGCTCGACCTGACCGCCAAAGCCCGCGAAGGCGGAATGGACCCTATCAGCGGTCGTCATGACGAGATCCGCATGGCCATCGATATTCTGTGCCGTCGCCGTAAAAACAACCCCATCCTGGTGGGTGAGGCCGGTGTCGGTAAAACCGCCGTCGTCGAAGGTCTCGCTCAACGTGTCGTTGCCGGTGATGTGCCCGACCTGCTGAAAGGCATTCGAATCTGCGTGTTGGATTTGGGCTTGCTGCAAGCTGGCGCCGGGGTCAAAGGTGAATTTGAACGTCGCCTCAAGCAGGTGATCGACGAAGTCACCCATGCTGAAAGCCCGGTGATGCTTTTCATCGATGAAGCCCATACCCTGATCGGTGCTGGTGGCGAAGCCGGTATGAGCGATGCCGCCAACCTGTTGAAGCCCGCTTTGGCTCGAGGCGAATTGCGCACCATCGCCGCCACGACCTGGAGCGAATACAAACAGTATTTCGAGCGTGACCCGGCCCTGGCGCGCCGCTTCCAAATGGTCAAAGTGGAAGAGCCCACTATTGAAGCCGCTGTGCACATGCTGTCCGGTTTGAAGGCCACTTACGAAAAACATCATCAGGTGCACGTAACCGATGAAGCCATCGAAGCTGCCGTAAGCCTCTCCGACCGTTACATCACCGGTCGTTATTTGCCGGACAAAGCCATCGATTTGATCGACACCGCCAGTGCCCGGGTAAAAATGGGGCAATCTCTGGAGCCTCAGCAACTCGAAGGTTTCAAAGCCCGCATCCTCTACCTGGAAGACCGTTTGGCACGTTTGAACGATGAAACCAAACGCGGCCTCGTAGTGGATGAAGACGTTTTGAACAGGCTGCAGGAAGAATTGACTCAGACACTGGCGGAAGCTCGTGAAGCCGAAGCCGACTGGCGCTCTCAAAGTGAGCTGGTCGAACTGATTCAAAAAGACAGCAGCGCCCTCAGCGAGTCGGCTGACCACCCTGACCTGGATACCTTATTGAAGCAAAGCCGGGAGCGTCGTCAGGCGCTGACGGATCTGCAACAAGGAAGACCCCTGGTCCAACCTGAAGTGAACGCGCTGGCCATTGCCGATGTGATCGCGGATTGGACCGGCATTCCCGTTGGCAGCATGGTCAAAGACGAACTGCATTCACTGCTCAACTTCGAAGCGGCCATCGGCCAGCAGGTGGTGGGTCAGGATGGAGCGTTGCAGTTAATTGGGCAGGCACTGCGATCCAGCAAAGCGGGTTTGAAAACCGGCACAGGGCCTCAAGGTGTGTTCCTGCTCGCAGGCCCAAGCGGCGTAGGTAAAACCGAAACGGCCCGTAAGATTGCCGAGCATCTGTTTGGCAGTGAACGGTCCCTCATCACCATCAACATGAGTGAATATCAGGAATCCCACACGGTTTCCCAGTTGAAGGGTTCACCTCCGGGCTATGTGGGCTATGGTCGTGGCGGCATTCTCACCGAAGCCGTTCGCCAAAAACCCTATTCCGTGGTGCTGCTCGACGAAGTGGAAAAAGCCCATCCGGACGTGATGAACCTGTTCTACCAGGTATTCGACCGAGGCTTCATGCGCGACGGTGAAGGCCGTGAAATCGACTTTAAAAACACCATCCTGTTGATGACCTCAAACCTGGGTTCCGACCTCATTCAGGAACGTTGCACGCCGAACGTCACCATGGAAGAGGCTGTTAAACAGGCCATGAAAGAAGCCGAGGCCGAGCAGGCGGCCGAGATGCAGGCCCTTGAAGAAGGGGAGGGTTCAGAAGGGAAGGGGACAGGCGACGAGTCTTCCGAAGAAACCGCTGACAGCACCGAGCTGTTCCAACCACCCACGGTTGGCGAACTGGCGGACCTGGTTCAACCGGTTATTTCCGCCCATTTTGCACCGGCTCTGGCCGCTCGTATGCAAACCGTACCTTTCCACGCGCTCAGCGAAGAGGCATTGGCCAGCATTATTCAACTGAAGCTGGAACAAATGGCTGAGCGCCTGCAGGAAGAATACAAAATTGAGTTGCGCTGCGATCAGCAGGCGTTGGAGCAACTGGTTGAACGGTGTCGCGTCAGCGAATCCGGCGCGCGTTTGGTCAACCGGGTGATCGAACAGCAACTGATGCCGGGTATCGCCAACCAACTGCTGCATTACATCGCCGAGGGCGACCTGCCGGACATTCTCAAGCTGGACGCCGATGAGAACGGTCAGTTGGGTTTTGTGTTTTTGGACCGGCAACCCGCCACCCAGGCCGAGATGGTATCGGCCTAAGCAAGGAGTATCGTGATGACGTTATCCATAGCAGGGATCAACAAAGCCATGCGCGAAGTCGGGCTGGCGGACGCATGCCAATATTTTCTCACCCTGGCAGACCTCCCCGACGACACCTTTCTGGTCGAGAGTGTGGAACTGCCACAGTGGACCTTTCATCGGGATTTCACCGTTGAACTGAAAGTGTTGCTGCGCCATGGTATGCCCGCCGACCCTGTTCTGAACAAGCCCGCCACCTTTTCAATTTTGTCGGGCGGTGCCAGCTTGCCTTTGCATGGCGTCATCACCGCTTGTGAAAATGCCGATGGCAATGGTGATTACGACGGACTCAGGCTGACACTGAGTTCAGTTCTGTGGATGCTCAAGCCCACCCGCCACAACAGGGTGTTTGTCGACCGCAGCGCCGTGGACATCGCCCAACAGCTGCTGACGGACCAATTAAGCGAATTCAGTACACTGGAAGTTGTGGCCGCGGGCACACCGATTCGGCCTTTGACCGTGCAGTTTGAAGAATCCGATTTCGATTTCATCACACGGATTCTGGCGAAAGAAGGCGTCTTCATTCACCTGCACCAATCGGATGCCGAAACCATCATTCAATTGGTGGATGACCTCGGCCAACTGACCGAAGGCGAAACTCCGCTGCCGCTGCGTTTTGCACCCAATGCCGGGGCCGCCAAGGATGACGAGCATGTGTTCAACCTGAACCGTCACTGGAAAGGCCGGGTCGGGAAAGTGCAGCTGTCGGATACTAATCCGTGGAGTGCCGAAGACTTGTCCGTCGAAGCCGACGTACAGGCTTTCGAGAACTCCGGCGAGCGCAGCCAGTGGGGTTTGAACTACACCACCCACGACCAAGGCCGCCACCTCGCACAGGTATTGGCCGAAGCCGAGGCCTGGCCCGCGCACAGCCTCACCCTGGACACCACCTGTCGTAGGCTACGACCGGGCAGCCTCGTCGACCTGATCGAACACCCCGAGTTCAATGGCAGTTATCGGGTGGTCAGCCTTCAGCTGGGCGGGTCGCAAAGAGCCGCCGCCGGGAACGGCCTGAGCGGTCAGGACAAAACCTTCCAATGCAAAGTGACGGTCATTCCCGCCGACTTACCCTATCGCGCACGCTACCAGCCCCGCCCCCCGGTACGGCTGAACCTCACCGCCTGGGTGACGGAGGAAGTGGACGACCGTGGCCTCTACCGGGTGCGGTTACCTTTCGATGACCGAACCGACAGCGATGGTCCAGCCAGTTTGCCCGTACGCATGGCCCAACCCTTGGGCGGTCGCGACCATGGTCAGCATTTTCCGCTCGCCGAAGGCACCGAAGTCATTCTCGGCTTTGAAAACGGCGACATCGATCGCCCGGTGATCCTCGGAGCCCACTACAATCGCCAGTCTCCCAACCCGGTCACGGAGGCCAATGCACGCCATAACCTCATTCGTACCCGCGCCGGGCAACGCTTCCTGTTGGACGACACCCCCGAGCAGGAATGTATCGAACTGGCCAACCCGGACAACGTCAACCAACTGACCCTGAGTGCCGAGAAAGACGCCCACCTGGCCAAACTGGAATCCACCGAGGGCGACTTGGTGCTGCATGCCGGTCGCGCCATGACTTTCGAAAGCGGTCAAAACCAAACCACCACCGTCGGTGCCGATCACAGTGTACACGTGCACAACAACCAAAGCCTGATGACCCAGGAAGGCACTATTACCGTCGAAGCCGCCACCGACATCGAATACAGCGCCGGTCAGCACATTCGCTGGCAAAGCCGGGAAGGGGAAATGACTCTGCGCAGCGAAGGTGCCATGCACTGGCAGGTGGGCGATGGCTTGAATCAACAAGTTGTTGAAGGCAATTATCAACTCAATGTCGAAGCCGGAGACTACAGCCTGGAAGCTGATGCCAACATCACCTTCAGCGGCGTCGGCAGCGGCAGCATCACCCTCGCCCAAGGTGATGGCACACTGCAAATAGACAGCAGTGGCAACCTCACCCTGAACGGCCCGCAAATCGAAATTACCGGCGACACCATCGCCATCAAAGGCGGCACCATCGGCAATAACTGATGCTCCCCGGACTCAAGGATTTGTGACCCATGGAAATCAATGCAACTCGGCTGCGCACCGAAATCAAAGTCAGCCTGGCCGGCCAGGCATTCACCGCCCAATGGCTGGAAGGGAGGGAGTGTCTCAACAGCCCGACCCGCTTGTTGGTAGAGCTGCCTTGTGACGGCCCCAACGATCTGCCCGAAACCCTGGGTGCCCTGCTCGATCAACCGGTCCGGGTGGACATCACCGGTCCCGGTCTGCCGCAACCGCGCCGTTTTCATCTGAGCCTGCAATCGGCGGATGAACGTTGGCTAGGGCGCGGTTACCAACTGGACCTCACCCTCTACAGCAAGCTCGAACGGGGCAGCCGCCAGGGGCAGGCACGCCTGTTCATGGGCATGAGTCGCGAACAGGTATTGTGGCAACTGCTATTGGAAATGGGCTACGAGCGTTTCGAGGTCGACCTCGCGCTCGACCCGGTCTCCGCCTTCGAAGGCCCCTTTCTACAGGTCCAGGACGAAACCACCCTGGACTGCTTTCAGCGCCTGCTGGCCGAAATCGGCGCCAATTACTGGTTCGAAGACCGAGATGCCGATCAAAACCATGAGTTACTGGTCATCCGCAACGACACCCAAGTCAGCCCCTATCTTCCTTACATCGAATGGGCGCAGGCGGTCTCCGGTCTTTCACCAGACCAGCAGTTGAACCGCATCACTGCCGCCTACCAGCGGTGGACAGACCAGCCCCATATCGCCGGTCGCAGCGTCAGCGGCACCGCCCCCGGCGCCCTCAGCCGGGAGGATGCGGGATACCGCACGTTTACGCCACCGCGACCCAGACCCGAGGCCGAACAACGCGCCCTGTTCGAACAGCAGTATTTCGACCAGCAGCGCTATATCGTCACGCTGCACGGCCACCAGCCGCTGCTAAGTGCGGGTTACTCAGTTGCCTTCGACGCCCACCAGTTGCCGAACGATTGCCCGAGTGGCGACTACCGGATCATCCAGGTGATCCACCAGGCCGAACCGGCCAGCGGCGAAGGCAGCGCCCCAGGTGTGCAACACCGCAACACCTCAACCGTGATTCCCCGGGCGACACCGCCGCGCCCCAAGGTAAAAATACCACCGCCGCTGCCGCACCTGTTCCCGGCCCGTATTGAAAGCCGCTACGATCATGCCGAACTGGGGGCGGATGGGCGTTACTATTTCCGGGCCGATTTTGATCGCAGCGCCCAAGGCAAAAGCCTCGCCAGCCCAGCGGCCAGCCGGTTAGTGCCCTACGCCAGCCCGGAGACGGACGACGCCAGTGCCGTCGGCTGGCACTTCCCACTGCTCGACCAAAGCCGGGCCTTGGTCACCTTTTTGGACGACGACCCGGCAAGGCCGATGATCGTCGGTTTTGTGCCCGGCCGAAGCCAGTTTGGACCGGTCACAAACGCCAATGCCACCCAAAGCCGCATCGTCACGCCCGGCCAAAATGAACTGACGTTCGACGACGCCCCCAAAGCGGCCAGCATTGCCCTGCACACCTTCGACCGTCAGGTGCGCCTGGAGCTGAACGCCCAGGAAGCCGAACCTTATGTTCACCTTATGTCCATTTACGGCGGCGTCAATCTCTACGCCGACCTGAACATGATGATCGAAGCCGGGGCCCAGCTGGAAGAACGGGTAGGGGCGGACCGCACCCAGACCGTGAAAAACAACAGCCTCACCACCACGGAAGAAGGCTCGGTGTACCACCAGGCCCACACCGACCAAATTCACCTAGCGCAGATCAACTTCACGCAGAGTTCAGGCGCGGACTTCAGCCTCTGGGTACAGCAACAGAACCTCTCGATCAAAGCCATGACCGATATGGACACCGTGGTAACGAACGGCGA
The DNA here is from genome assembly GCA_965652395.1 of uncultured Saccharospirillum sp. Lineage (GTDB taxonomy): Bacteria > Pseudomonadota > Gammaproteobacteria > Pseudomonadales > Natronospirillaceae > Saccharospirillum. Next base: position 41,387 of record CBFGUW010000029.1, read on the forward strand.
CCTGCAACTGCAGGTGAAAGCCGGTGCCACCATCCATCAGGTGAATGGCAACATCACCATTCAAGGCAACGGTAACGGCGATATATTGCTCAAGCAGGGCGACGGTGGGGTGAAGATCGACCCGAGTGGGAACATCAAACTGTTTGGCAAGAAAGTGACGTTGAATGGCCAAGGTGGTGTGGTGTTCAGTGGTGAGGTGCAGTATGAGGCCGGGGCTGGGAATGAGCCGGAGAGTGCTTCCGCGTTGTCCTTTCTTGATATTCCAGAAACAGGAGGATTGGACATGGCGGCAGTGCAAACTGCGGAGACCTCTCATTGGTTCGAAGTCCAATTATTGAATAAAACCGGAGAGCCAATGGCGAACCAAGCCTATCAGGTGAAAGCTTCCAACGGAGCCATTTATGAAGGAGTCACTGATGAGGCAGGAGTGGCGCATATTGAAGGCTTATCCTCAATTGAGGACTGCAGCATCAGCTTCCCGGATCTGAAAGGGGAAATAAGTCAATGATGAGCCGAAAACGCGCCGAATTTCCTGAACATCTGGGTACCTGAATCATGAAACAATATGAGGTAAAACAAGGTGATACCTTGTTTCGCATTGCGAGAGAGCACGGTTTTAAGACAGTCAACGCCTTGTATTCTCATCCGGTCAATACAGAATTCAGGCAGCTTCGCCCTAATCCTGATTTAATCTACCCAGGTGACATTCTCAATATCCCCAAAAAAGGCGAGGCTGTTTTCAGCGGACAAACATATAGGCGTCACGTCCTTGTCTATGATTCTGACAGTTCCGACCAGAAAGAATCTCTGAGGATTGCACTTACTTCCAGTTCCGGTGAGGCTTGGGCTGGAAAAAAAGTGGTCGCAAAGATGAACAGCCAAGAGTATGAATTGGAGCTTTCCGAACAAGGTGAGTTGGATATCCCGATACCCGAGGATGCCCCATCCGAAGCGACATTGGATGTTTACCTGGATGGCACCGACCAACCGTCGCACACATTTCAGCTGCAACTGGCCCATTTAGACCCGGTTGAAACACTGAGTGGCGTTCAGGCTCGATGCAATAATCTAGGCTTCGATTGCGGGGCTGTTGATGGCATCATGGGTGCAGCTACCCGAGCCGGGATCAAGGCTTTTCAAGCGGCAAATAATCTTTCAGTGGATGGTGAGCCAGGCCCTAAAACTCAGGCCGCCCTTAAAAAACGTTACGGCTGCTGACCCGGGATGAACATCAAGGAGCACATAGAATGAGCGAGACCCCTTCAAACGCCAGACCCACTCCGGTAGCCTTGAATCAAACAAATCGACTGATTATTGATACCCATGTTCGGCCAATTTACCCGGTTCGCTATGCCTACGTAAATTTTTTTGGTGAACAGCTGAGCGAGCCTGTTGCACCACCGCCCTTAAGTAGCCTTTTAAATACGGTCAGTATTACCGATGGTCAAGGATATGCAGCCCGTCTACTAAGGCCGGGCTGGATATACATACGTGAAGAGGATGGTGGTGGGTATTTTCATATTTTTAAATATGAGCAAGTAGAAAAGGACGGGGAGCTTCAAGAGCAATACCATAAGTACCTGTTCAACAACAAAATCAATGCTCAACGCGGCTTGGTTAAAGAATTTGCTGGGGCATCGGCAAAGGGATACCCCTTTGTGTTCGTAGGCAAAAACACCACTGAGATCAGCATTGCTTACAGCGAACACGAATGGGATGCCGATGTCATCGATACCATGAATGGCGATGCTGAAACCCGTGCCCAGGCCATGCAGCGGGTAACGCTGACTGGCGAAGATGACGCCACTCTGGAAGCGACACCAGAAAACCTCAGCCAGCTGGTAGAAGATTACCGCGAACAGCAAAACCGCCTACTCACCCTTGCAAGCGATAGTACCGAGGACCCGAGCGTGCAAGAGGTCGGGTTGGATATTATGACGACTCAGTCCAGTTATGAACTGGACCCGCACCTCATCGCCCTCGAACTTCGTAAGAAAAGTCAATATGGAGAAGTCGCTCGAATTGTTGGGTTATATGATCCTGTCGGGCGGCAAAGAGATATCGCGGAAGTTCATGCTAAATTGGCATTGTGGGAACAGCACTATGCCTCTCAACACATTTACCCCTATACCATTGGCATGTTTGTGAGAGGGTTCAGGGACGTTCAAAACGAAAAAGTCCAGAAGATCGTGCAAAACTCCATTAATTGGAGTGAACACGATGAATATTGGGGAAAGATGGATGGGGAGTTCCGTGTTTTCAGGGAACGTATGGCTCGACTGACCGAACTCTATTACGCCTTCATGACCGGAAAGAATGGTTTGGGTGGAGAGGTAGGTTCATTGGATACCTATTTTAAGCATTTTTTCTGCCAAACCCCGTCTGATCCCGATAGTGAGCTTGAAAAACTGTGTAATGTCGCGGCTGGAATATTTACCGGTATTACAATATCGCCGTCAGGTCAGGACATGATCGAGCGGGTCATGGAAGATTTCGAGGGAGCGGATAATGCTTACTACAGCCTGTTTAAGGCATTCGAGAAGATTGTTACTACGCCACAGCGAATCTACGACTGGTCGACCAAGAGCATATTGGCGGTGGATAAGGTCTTCCAAGTGCTGGGCGCTACTTTTGGTAAGTTGGCAGCTTTGGCGGTTAATGGAGGGCAATTCGCTTGGAAAACGGGTAACAGACTGTCATTCAATGCGTTGGACTTTATAACCAAGAGGGTCATCCCTCGCAGCCTCGATGTGTATGGCATTCGCATGGTTGAAGGTCGTGCTACCTTTACACCGGATGAGTTGAGTAAAGTACTGGCCCAGCATATCCAGGAAGGCGTCAGTCATTTTCCAAGAAACAACCCGGGCCACTCGCTGGATAACGCGGTAAGGCGCTTGAACAGTGGGCAAAAATTGTTCAATTGGAACGAGCGGTTTAAAAAAGGCACATTGGAGAGCATATTTCAATTCTCAATCACTCAGTATGAACACGTCAGGGGCGAGCGTTTCGCCTTTTACGTACCAGAGAATGTGACCCAGTTTACTGGACTGTTGTTTGACAAAGCATTCATCGGCCTCTCTATTTTTTGTAATGTCGATACCATGACATCGATAGCCAACCAGACTCAGTATAGCGAAGCTGACCCGCTAAAAAGGGGAAGTGCTATCCATTCCTCAATTCTATTGACCAGCACGATAAGCGCCATGACATTCGATATGCTTGCCGCCAGCCGAGCAGGCATTGGCGGTTTGCACTATATAGCGGACCGTTCGTCGACTGCACTGGCTCGCGCTGTACTGCCTGGCCTGAGCCGTTCTGCGGGTTATTTAAAGGTACTATCCACAAGTGGTTTGCTAACCCGATTGATTGTCGTAGCCAACTTAGGCGCCGTGGTCGTATCCTTCTGGGATGGCATGCGAGCAATCCAAGCGGATAACACCGGTGAAGCAGTGGGTCATTTCATGTTAGCCGCGGGCTCTGGTTTGGTGGTTGCCCATGCATTGATGGTGGCAGGGGCGGCAGGTGCGACGGGCTCGGGGGCTCTTTCAACCACGGTGGTGGGCATACCTCTTGCTGTAATCACTGGTATTGCGTCGCTGATTGTTCTGGGTGTAGGTGCTGGCTTGGTATGGCTTTATAAGAAGCCGGGCTTCCAGGTGTTGTTGGAGAATTGTTTTTGGGGGAGTGGCGATAAGTATTTGTTTTGGGATACAGAAAAAGAAAGGCGACCAATTGACAAACGCTTAGAAGAGGCAAAGGATTTATATGAAAATAGTGAATTGGTGGTAGCTTATCAAGTAGAACTCCAAGAGTTCATTAACTATCTAAACATGCCTTCATTAGAGTTGGAACGAGACACACCTTTTGCTGCCACGCTTCGGGATTTACCCAGAACCTATACGTATACGTTCAAGCTCCCCAACTTCCAATTGGGCGTGTCTGATATAGAGTTTGGTCTTTATACATTCAGCGCATATGACGAGTTAACCGGTCAGATTCGTCAGGAAGTAAATGGTGATCTGACTCAAGAGCTAAGTAAGTCTATTGAACGAGCTATACAGAGGCCGGAAGACATAAGATATGATAATGGCTCTGCAATTATTACCATAAGCCTGGAATTAAAAGAACGCGCCAATCTGATCTGGATTTACAAACCACAGCCCGACCAAATTGTTCCTATTCGCTATCTAACTGAGTACGGATTAAATCGGCCAATTATCGGAATGATTAATGAGGATGCTCGATGAAAATCATCGGTACCAAACAATTGGATGTTGACGTCGTTCGATTGTGTGATGAGGCGGAAGTCCGGTTAAACACTGAGTTACCGGATATTGATGGCGCGGTTGAACCCATTTGTGGTGTTGATGAATCAGTCTTATCGCTAAAGAACAATATGGGCACTATTCGGAATATATTTCTTGTTCCCTGGTGTTTTGGTTTGCTAGTCGTTTTTTTCTTGTATTGGGAGGATGTTTACTCAGCGTGGAAAGCGGAGGAGCGTAGTTTAAATCATTTTGTTGAACTAAGGGAGCGTGTTTATGGTGACGACTACTTTATTAATAAAGCAAATGAAGTTGCATTGGAAATGTATGCTATGTTAGATGAAAATCGTGAGATTCCTATATTTCGATATCTTAAGTATCACTACACTGAAACTGCTAATGGTACTAGAACGTTATATGTCGACTCTTTTGTTGGTGTTGGCTGGCTGGTTGTGTTCTCTACTTTTCTTACGTCGGTTATCCGATTTAGGCGTCCAGTGCCTATATTTTTCGACAGAGATAGACGGCTTGTATATAGCTGGAGAAAAGGAAAGGTTATGGTGCAAAGGTATGAGAACTTCGATTATTTTAAAACGGGCCAGGCCTTGCGTTTTCAGCTAAGGTATGTCCATGAGAACGGTGAGTTATGGTGGTGGCAATATGCCATCCAGCCTGGGGGGTTCCCATTTGCGTTAAACCACTATCTAACGGATCTTGCTCTAGCATCCGTCGTAAAATTTATGGAGCAGGGTAGGGGGGCATTGTTGGATAGGGACTGGCAGGGGCCTAGAGGAATTTATTTTAGGGAGGATAAAAAGCCGGAGGATTTTGAAGAGCAGTTGCAAACTGTATTGGCACGTATTGAGGTGGAAGAGAAATAGCTTGCGTTGTAAGGTTTTTCTTTGAAAGTACTCATCATGAGTGAGTGATAATATTGGCTAGATTGTCGACAGGCTAGATGCTGAATGAGAGTGGGGCAATCAGTTACATACCAAGCAATAGAAGTTATTTTATAAACAGGCGTAAACAAGGAAGCCGCAATGGAAGCAATAACTGATACGCGCGAAAAAGCTGATATTCCTAACCCAGAACGTATTGCATCGCGTTTACTCGACTCATTGATAGGGCTCTCACAAGAATGCAAAGCCCGCCTATCCAAACGTCATCTCCTCGCCATGCCCGACGCGGACCTCAGCGGCTTTAAACTCGGCATCACCTGGCTGGACCAGCAGCGCCAACGTGAATCCCTGCTTACCCTGGGCCGTGCATTCGTTCGCGAAGCGCCCAATCTGGTAGGAGGTCACGGTAGCAAGCCAGCCACGCTCGAACAAATCCGAACCTGTCTAACACCTATCCTGAAAATGCTGCCTGATGTACATCGCCCACCGGAATTGCAATTGGAATGGCTCTTCGAATGCTTGTTGATGGACGAACTGCAATGTCTTCCCGAGAAAGAGGTGGACGCGATTTTACAGCGCCGCAATTACCGCTCGGATCATTGGCAATACATCGCCCATCAATTGGAACGAAACCTTCCCAAAGTAACGCGTACGGGTCTGTCCTGGCAGGGGCAAACACGCCGTCGTCATTTGCTGGGGCACTTGTGTTTTGCCTATCGAAAATCAGGCTGGGGTGAGCGAATTATTCCATTGTTAAAAAAGGAATTGAGTTTTTGTCTTTGCTACAGCGAGTTGGCTGAGGAGCTGAAACGCAATGAGGAAGTGGAGCAGGCCCAAACAGTGTTGCTCAACGGCATAAAGAAATACCACGCCGCCCGCCCGGCGTTGGCGGATGAGTGGTTGGAGAAATTGAATTCACTGTCGTGATGGTTCAGTGGTTATAGAAAGAAACAAAGCGTTCGCGTTCTTTAACAACTGGCATTTTTTTTAGGAACGGACGGGCTCGTCGGTCGAGTCTGTCTGTTTATTATGGGTGGGAAAAAAGAGAAAAGAACGGGCAAAAAACTGTTGATTTATCCAGCAGGTTGGTGCGTAATGAACGAGCACTTTGTAAATGAAACAGGTCTATTTATCGACGAACCTTGTCTTTAAAAAGAAGCGCTACCAACGGGTGCGGTAACACCCGGAGGCAGCTAACCACAAGCAGACTTCGAAGGAGTCAACCGATGGCTAACCGCAATACTACGCCAGAAACTCGCTCGTCCCAAGAAAAATCCCTGATTGTTCTTTCCTGTCCCATCCGTCAAAAGGATGGTTTGTTTTCCCTTGACGATCTTCATATCGCCAGCGGAGGCGATACAGCGCACCTTCACGAAGTGTTTCTCGATACGCCCCTGGCCCAAGCCTGGGTGCATGATATCGAGGAGCGGCAAGGCGAATCCTTTATCGCCATCAGCCCACTCAAGGCCGGTGCTGACTCACCTCAACCGGTCTTTGTGTGCCGCGAACTGGCCCAAGCCTATGCACTTTGGGTGAGTTCCGAATTTGCCGCCGCCGTGTTGGAAGCCTTTGGTTTGACCGCGCCTCAACCCCAAATCGTACCGGTCACGGAACCCCGCGACCGGTACGATTTGGGCTATGTCCGCGATCTCCGGTGGGATGAAAACCGCCCGGATGATGCCGGTTGGTGGGAATTTGACCGGCAAAATAGAATGACTGTCGAGGAAGCCGTTTCTCAGGGGCGGTTGTTCTTCGAGCAAACCCGGCAACTGGCACGGTTGAACCCCGAGGAGGCCCAAACCGCTTTGCTGCACAGCCTGTTTAAACTGGTCGATAGGAACCGCCAGTCGGCGGTCATTCCTTATTGCGAACTGGTTTTTTGTGAATGGCTCAGTCGGGCGGCGGTGGTTTGGATGATGTCTTCCGGTGGTGATGTTCTGCCAGTCGTTTCGAACGGAGGGGAAGGTTAAAAGTAGGGCGGCACAACTTAATTCCGTGGGAGCCACATCCCTGTTCCCCGGTCCAGCCCGGCCATCCGTGGCCGGTCGTTTTCGCCTTGTCGAGTGCCGTTAAGGCACTCGCCATTGCCGCTTCGCGCCAACCAGCGAAAACCCAACGATCTGCCCGAAACCCTGGGTGCCCTGCTCGATCAACCGGTCCGGGTGGACATCACCGGTCCCGGTCTGCCGCAACCGCGCCGTTTTCATCTGAGCCTGCAATCGGCGGATGAACGTTGGCTAGGGCGCGGTTACCAACTGGACCTCACCCTCTACAGCAAGCTCGAACGGGGCAGCCGCCAGGGGCAGGCACGCCTGTTCATGGGCATGAGTCGCGAACAGGTATTGTGGCAACTGCTATTGGAAATGGGCTACGAGCGTTTCGAGGTCGACCTCGCGCTCGACCCGGTCTCCGCCTTCGAAGGCCCCTTTCTACAGGTCCAGGACGAAACCACCCTGGACTGCTTTCAGCGCCTGCTGGCCGAAATCGGCGCCAATTACTGGTTCGAAGACCGAGATGCCGATCAAAACCATGAGTTACTGGTCATCCGCAACGACACCCAAGTCAGCCCCTATCTTCCTTACATCGAATGGGCGCAGGCGGTCTCCGGTCTTTCACCAGACCAGCAGTTGAACCGCATCACTGCCGCCTACCAGCGGTGGACAGACCAGCCCCATATCGCCGGTCGCAGCGTCAGCGGCACCGCCCCCGGCGCCCTCAGCCGGGAGGATGCGGGATACCGCACGTTTACGCCACCGCGACCCAGACCCGAGGCCGAACAACGCGCCCTGTTCGAACAGCAGTATTTCGACCAGCAGCGCTATATCGTCACGCTGCACGGCCACCAGCCGCTGCTAAGTGCGGGTTACTCAGTTGCCTTCGACGCCCACCAGTTGCCGAACGATTGCCCGAGTGGCGACTACCGGATCATCCAGGTGATCCACCAGGCCGAACCGGCCAGCGGCGAAGGCAGCGCCCCAGGTGTGCAACACCGCAACACCTCAACCGTGATTCCCCGGGCGACACCGCCGCGCCCCAAGGTAAAAATACCACCGCCGCTGCCGCACCTGTTCCCGGCCCGTATTGAAAGCCGCTACGATCATGCCGAACTGGGGGCGGATGGGCGTTATTACTTCCGGGCCGATTTTGATCGCAGCGCCCAAGACAAAAGCCTCGCCAGCCCACCGGCCAGCCGATTGGTGCCCTACGCCAGCCCGGAGACGGACGATGCCAGCGCCATCGGCTGGCACTTTCCATTGCTCGACCAAAGCCGGGCCCTGGTCACTTTTTTGGACGACGACCCGGCAAGGCCGATGATCGTCGGTTTTGTGCCTGGCCGAAGCCAGTTTGGACCGGTCACAAACGCCAATGCGACCCAAAGCCGTATTGTCACGCCCGGCCAAAATGAACTGACGTTCGACGACGCCCCCAAAGCGGCCAGCATTGCCCTGCACACCTTCGACCGTCAGGTGCGCCTGGAGCTGAACGCCCAGGAAGCCGAACCTTATGTTCACCTTATGTCCATTTACGGCGGCGTCAATCTCTACGCCGACCTGAACATGATGATCGAAGCCGGGGCCCAGCTGGAAGAACGGGTAGGGGCGGACCGCACCCAGACCGTGAAAAACAACAGCCTCACCACCACGGAAGAAGGCTCGGTGTACCATCAGGCCCACACCGATCAAACCCACCTCGCGCAGGTCAATTTCACCCAAAGCTCAGGCGCGGACTTCAGCCTCTGGGTACAGCAAAAGAACCTCTCGATCAAAGCCATGACCGGTATGGATACCGTGGTAACGAATGGCGACCTGCAACTGCAGGTAAAAGCCGGTGCCACCATCCATCAGGTAAATGGCAACATTACCATTCAAGGCAACGGTAACGGCGATATATTGCTCAAGCAAGGCGACAGCGGCGTGAAGATCGACCCCAGTGGGAATATCAAACTCTTTGGCAAAAAGGTCACGTTGAATGGCCAAGGTGGTGTGGTGTTCAGTGGTGAGGTGCAGTATGAGGCCGGGGCGGGGAATGAGCCGGAAGAGGCCGAAAGCCTTAACTTGAAAAACATACCTGAAACCAATGCCATAGAGCTTGTTCCGTTTGACGTTCAGCCGGAATCCCACTGGTTTGAAGTGCAACTGATTGACGAAAAAGGAAATCCGATTGCGGGCAGGGAGTACCGGATAGTAACACCTGATGGCACAGAGCATTCAGGAACTACAGATGCAGAAGGCCTGGCTCGTGTTGACGGGCTTACTTCAATGGAAGACTGTAAAGTCAGCTTCCCAGGCTTAAATGAGCAACTGAATTAGAGAGCCAAGGAATGAAACAATATACCATCCAACAGGGTGACACCTTGCTCCGCATAGCCAAGCAGTTCGGATTGAGCGGCAGTAAAGCACTATACATGCATCCTTCAAACGCGGCATTCCGTCAGCTTCGCCCTGATCCAAACCTGATATTCCCTGGTGACCAGATCAATATCCCCGATAGCCAGCCATCGGCATTCTCAGGCTTGCCAGACCGCCGTCACGTATTTGTCCATTCCGAGTCTGGTGGCCCTGAAAAGGAAACACTTCGTCTTGACTTGAAAGACAGCGATGGTCAAAGCTTGTCTGGGGTGCGCGCTACCTTTTCAGCGGGTGGCCAGACGCTGGAATCCACGGTAAGTAACGATGGTATTTTGGAATTCGACTTAACGGAATGCACTGAGACAGAGGGTGAGTTACAGATTTTTACTTCAGTAGAATCTGCCGCCCCGTCCCACCGTTTTCAACTGCAGTTTGCCCATCTTGACCCTATAGATACAATCAGCGGCATTCAAGCCCGCTGCAATAACTTGGGTTTCGCTTGTGGTGCGGTGGATGGAACATATGGCGAAGCCACCTCTCAAGGCGTAAAAGCTTTCCAGGCCGCTCACGGTTTGGCAGTGGACGGCGATCCAGGCCCAAAAACGAAAGCCAGGCTACAAAAAGCCTATGGTTGCTAAGGACCTTAGGAGTAAAGGACACCATTATGAGTGAGTCGAACCAGACCTCTGCGAAGCCGGCTCAAGTAGCGGCCAACAATATCAATACATTGGTGATCGACACGGCTGTTCGCCCGATCTACCCAGTACGCTATGCTTATGCCAACTTTTTTGAAGAAACCCTGCAAGACCCCGTTAACCCACCTCCGTTAAAAGACCTCATGGGGCAGACGATTGCCGCTCAACACCAAGGGTATGTCGCCCGATTGTTACGTCCGGGCTGGGTCTTCATTCGAGAAGAAGATGGGCCGGGGTATTTTCATATTTTCAAATATGAGCATATCGAACTCAACGGTCAACTGGAGGAACGGTTCAAGAAGTTCCTATTCCGAAACGGCGTGAACGCTCAAGGTGGGTTAAAACGTGACACTTCCGGCAGACAGACGGGTTATCCTTTCGCGTTTGTGTCAAAGGAAGTCACCGAAGTCAGCATCCTTTACACTACGCATGAACTCAATGCGGAGGTCATCGACCGTCTGAACGGAAGCGAACAGGAACGGTCTGACTCCATGCAACGGGTTAAACTGATTGGTGAGGATGATGCCACCGTTGAAGCCACTGCCTCCAATATTGAACAGTTGGTCGAGGATTATCGAGAGCAGAAAGACCGGGTACTGAACTTCAAAGAAAGCGCAGAAGAACCTGAGCTGGAAGAAATTGGGTTGGACATACTCACTACCCAGGCCAGCTACGAGCTGAATTCGAGCGTCATTGCCAATGAACTGCGCAGAAAAACCGAATATGGCCAAGTGGCACGTATTGTAGGGCTGTTCGATCCCATCGGGCGGCAACAGGACATTAACGAAGTTCATGCCAAGCTGGTGCTATGGCAGAAGCAATATGCCTCGGACAATTTATACCCTTATTCCATAGGTGAAATTGTCAACCAACTCAAGCAAACAGACGATGAAGACCTGAAGGAATTGGTGGAGGACTCCATCAACTGGGAAGAACACGATGACTACTGGCAGCATATGCACCGCCAGCATGAGCTGTTTACAGAGCGCCAAGCCCAGTTTGCCCACCTCTTCAAGGCTTTTATGAACGACCCGGCCTTGACAGGTCAAGTAGGTTCGCTCGATACCTACTTCAAGACCTTCTATTGCACCGAGCTGGCCAGCGACGATGAACGGAACCTCGAAGTACAAAAGTTGTGTGACACCGTAACCAGTCTGTTTAATGGCATGTTGTCCAGCCCCGCTGGAGCTCAGGCTATACAGGAACTGCACTCGGACTTCGAGAACGAGAAAAATGCCTATAACGCTATCTTTTGGGAAACCCTAACGAAACTGATCACCTCGCCCCAGTACCACGTGGACTGGTTGGTGACAACCGCCACTTCGGTAGATGGCCTATTCCAGGGTATGCACTGGTTTTGGGCGCAAGCGGCTTCCTGGGGCGAATACGAGGGTAGGCTGGCCACCCGTGCCAGTAATAAAGGCCGGGCATTGGCTAACACCTATCTTATAGAAAAGGTACTTCCCAAGCTGATGGACCTATTCGGGTTCCGGGTCACCCCGGACAGGAAAGTGACCTTAACCACCGAACAAATAGCCAAGTCCCTCGCTAAATATATGCAAGAGGGCATCAACCGTTATCCGGCCCAAAATACCAGCACGGCCTTGGATAGCAAAACCGGGCAACAACAGACTTTTCAAAAGTTGTTCGACTGGGGGCAGAACACCCTGAAAACCAAGGTAGCCAGGCAATGGGAAGCTGGCCAGGTGGAAGTAACCCGCAACAGTCCAAAAGTGACCCGCCATTTACAAGGCCGTTTTCAAGTATTTGTTCCGGAAAATGGCCTAGAGACGTTCGGCATGGGAGCCGATGGCGTTTTTGCTGGAGTCTCCGCCTACTTTAACCTCAAATTCATGTGGGATTTGGCCAACCAAACCAGGTATGACAACGCCAACCCACTGAGTCGTGGTGATAGATACCATGACATGATGACCCTAACCAGTACCATCACCGCTCTAATGGCCGATACTTTGGTCGTCAACAGAGCCGCGACCGGTCTCGCAGCGGCATCGGCCGAATGGCTTTCCAAACGACAAGGGCAGGTATTGGCGCAAGCACTTGCCCCCAAGTTGGCGGCACGGGCCAACTATTTGGCAGCAATGCTGACCAGTAGGCTGGTTTCGGGCCTTATCGCAGTGGCAAACCTCGCGGCCGCTATTGATGCTTTTTGGAATGCGAGTATCAGTTTCAAGCGCGGAAATTACGGTGAAATGGTCGGCTATGGGATGATCGGTATCGGGTCGGCCGTCCTTTTCGGGCTTGCGGCTAAAGCCGTTATAGCGGGGGCGGCTTCGGGTACAGTAACGGCGGGCATTGGTGTCATCATAGGCACGGTGGTAGGTCTTATACTGTTGGTGGCCGGTGTGATTACGGTATTTGTGTTCGGGAAAAGCAATTTTCAGGTGTTGTTGGAGAACTGTTTTTGGGGGAATGGGAAACGGTATCTGTTTTGGGATAATGATGATGAACGACTTCCGATCCGGGAACGGCTTGATGAATCAAAGAGGGTATTGGGCGATGCAGTGATTGGTTCTGCCTACCAAGTAGAAATACAAGAGTTTATGAATTACTTCTATCAACCCAAGCTTGAAGTAGAGGATGATACCCCTTTCTTTGCCACGGTAGGCGATCTTCGCATTTATTATTATCGGTTCAGTCTCCCCAATTTTGAACCGGGAATCTCGGAGCTGCATTGCAGTGTAAAAACCTGGCCTACAGGCGCTCGTGCTCGTTTTGGCCCAGCTCATAACCAGACGCTGACGGATAAGCTGCGTGATACGGTTAATGAGTGGTTGGAATCGCTGGAGGAGAATGGTTCCTTGGATCCATTCCAGGAAGAGAGTGTGATGCAAATGAACCTGGCCTTCGAGACAGACCAGAGAGTACAGCTGCATTGGCATTACGAACCGAGGCCTGGTGTAATTGCTCCTCGCAGGTATCTCTCTGAGGATGGTGTAATAGAAAGCCCCATTCAAGGCATGGTAGATGAGGATAGTGCCTAATGTTTAAGGCGATAAATAAGCCAAATAGGCGAACCGAACTAATAAAGCTTGGCGAAAGAGCTATAGAATATATTAACGGTGACCCTATCAGCGATACCAAACCAGTGACTCCAGTCGGCGAAGTGAAAAGCACAAGCGTTGGGATTCGTACTTCGTTCGGGAATATAAGGTTCATGTTCCTTTTGCCTTGGTTGGTTGGCGCTTGTATTGCACTCTACTGGCAAGTTGAGGATGTTTATGTAACCTGGAAGTCACAAGAGGAAAGTCACTTAAGGTATATACGAGTTGGAAAAGAAATGTATGGAGACGACTATTTTAGTACCACAAATAATGATGTGGCTATTGATAGGTATAATCGTATTGACCAAAATGGAAAGATGCCCTTTGATGAATATCTTGATATCAGATATCGAGATAGCATAGGAGCAACACATCGTTTGGCTGGAGATATAATATTTGGGTCGATTAATGTTATTGCAATTATTGTCTTGGGTGTTGCTATACTAAGCTTCCATCGAAGATCGCCACTGTATTTTGATAGAAACAAAAGAATTGTCTATACTTGGCGCAAAGGTCGCGTTTGGGCACAATATTACGACGAGCAATGGTTCTACCAGAACTATCAGGCAATGACATTTATATTATACAGTTTTGACCGTAAAGGTCGCTTCGGGCAAAGGAATTTTGTAGTCATGCCAACTGGCAACCCCTTCATGAATGGGGAAGTCGTTTACCGGCCAGTTCTCGCTTTTATTACCCAGTTTATGGAAAAAGGGCGTGATGCCGTATTCGACAGGGACTGGGAAGGTCGGCGGGGCTGGTATCTCTTCGAAGATAAAAAACCTCAAGACTTTGATGAGCAACTTGAAACGGTTCTGCAATATATTAAGTCGAAGCAAGTCAATGAAGAAGCAGATAGGCTTGCTTCGGAATGGGGTTGCTTGAGCTAACTGAATAGTAGGAAGATTTTTGAAACAGGTGTGATCAAGGAAGCCGCAATGGAAGCAACACTTAATGTCCGCGAAAAAGCTGATATACCAAACCCTGAGCGTATCGCCTCTCGGCTGCTCGAATCATTAGTTGAACTCTCACAAGAGTGCAAAGCCCGCCTATCCAAGCGCCACCTCGTCGCCATGCCCGATGCAGACCTAAGCGGGTTCAAACTCGGCATCACCTGGCTGGACCAGCAACGCCAACGCGAATCCCTGCTCACCCTGGGCCGGGCCTTCGTTCGCGAAGCCCCCAATCTGGTAGGCGGTCACGGTAGCAAGCTAGTCACGCTCGAACAAATCCGAACCTGCCTTACGCCTATCCTGAAAATGCTGCCCGACGTGCATCGCCCACCGGAAATGCAATTGGAGTGGCTCTTCGAATGCTTGTTGATGGACGAACTGCAATGCCTGCCCGAGAAAGAGGTGGACGCGATTTTACAACGCCGCAGTTACCGTTCTGATCATTGGCAATACATCGCCCATCAATTGGAACGAAACCTTCCCAAAGTAACGCGCACGGGATTGTCCTGGCAGGGGCAAACACGCCGCCGTCATTTGCTGGAGCACTTGTGCTTTGCCTATCGAAAATCGGGCTGGGGCGAGCGAATCATCCCTCTACTGAAAAAAGAGCTGAGTGTCTGTCTTTGTTATGGCGAACTAGCCGAAGAGTTGAACTGCGGTGGGGAATTGGAGCAGGCCCAAACAGTGCTGCTCAACGGCATCAAAAAATACCACGCTGCCCGCCCGGCGTTGGCGGATGAGTGGTTGGAAAAGCTGAATTCATTGTCGTGAAGACTCAATAAAAGCATCGGTGTTCTTTAATAATTAGTCTTCTGAGGTAGGGCGTATAGGGACATGTGCCTGCTCTCAATGGATCGAGCTTCTGTCTCTTCGACGAACTCAATCCTAAGGTTGTGGGAGGCTCAAATATGTAACTATCCGAGTTGATACCAGCACTTTCCATTTCCTGCTGGCTTCCATCTACTCTGTTTGGGAGCGCTACTGGGTAAAAACGAGAAACTCTTTGCTGCTTTTCGGCTGGCGCTTATAAGTTTAGAATACTCATGATCCGACATTTTTTGCCAGAAATGCCGAGGTCGACTATTCTGCTTATCCCACTCCCGAGTGGTAGGGTCAAGGTGTCGATAAGGTTCTAATTCGGGGATGTCCGGGAGTGGACGGCTCACGTCCATAAAGTGTTGGTAGAATTCCCACTCTATCAAAGTGTGTATGTCGGCTTCATGGCCACTGAAGATGAAAATATTTTCATGGTTTTCGTTTTTTTCTCTTAGGCTGAGAGCGTATTTAATAGGGTCTCGACTAGGAGGGGTTGTAGGGGTGAATGTTAGGTAAGCTTCAAGGTTTTGAAAAATAACTTCGTCTACTTTTCCTGTGACGTCCACTTTGGCTACCGTTCCTCGGTCTCTTCTGAAGGTGATACTTCCCTTGTAAGGGGTATCAAAGAGATGTAGTGCTCCAATTGCATGCAGCAACGTTAGTAATATTGCTATAGGAAGAGCAGCAGTGTATAGCGAAAAAGGGAATTTAGTCAGAGCATGAATAACAGCTGTCCATGTCAGTTCAGCACTTGCAGTGGCATAGAATATTGCGAAGAATAAAAAAAATAGACCAGGGATAGTAACAAAAAAACTAAAGCCAAATATTAGCTTTAGTCATGATGAAGGATTGTGGCTATTATGTTCTATAGAATATGATGCAGGTTTGTCTTGAACCAGGTTGACAGTGTTCTCTTCAATCGCTTCCTCTATGAGGTTTAAACAGCTATTAAGGTTTGGTCTATGAGTGAGCTTACTCACAGCCAAGTATTCATGGCAGTGGGTTTGATTTGGTAAAAGTGCAGTTAGGTTGTCTATGAGTATCGCTTCTTTTGTATATGTCTCCCCTTTGCGATCATATGAAGACCATTCTCCTTTTTTTAACTTGCTATGTGTTGTGGTCCAATAATTCTGGACACTCACTAAGGGTGGTACAATGCCACTCAG
>CBFGUW010000030.1:0-55870 GCA_965652395.1 uncultured Saccharospirillum sp.
GATAGTAGGAGATTTAAAGCAAGGTAAACTACAAGTGCAGAGAAAATAACCACTAAAAAAAAGGTTGGGTCTCTTAGGGAGTTTGTGAGGTCTTTAACATAGTTCTCCGAGTGCCATATTTGGCGCTTAATAAATGCAGTCGTAGTGAGTGCGTTCCCTAGGTGAGTAACATTGACTTCTGAGGATATCGCAATTTTTAAACCGTGCTTCTTCAGGTCCATACTAAGCTGAGTATCTTCCCCTGATGTCACTTCCTCATTGAACCCTCCTACTTTCTCAAATGCGGATTTATTCGCTACTATGGCACACCCTATAAAATCTTTAGGAACCCTTTTCCCATGAGGCTGTTCAAGTAGCCAAAGCCTCTCTATCCAAGCTGCGTTTTGATCTAAATCGCATCCGCCGCCTACGGCTGACAGATGTTGACTTGATATTAGTCCTACGGCATTCCTGATCCAATCGGGAGGCGCAGTACAGTCGGCATCAATAAATGCAACGTACTCACCTTGGGCGATTGAGACTCCTCGGTTTCGAACTGCTCCAACATTAATGCCCGGAATGATCTTTATAACATGAGCAAGGTCAGTTGCTCTCTCGACAGTTTCATCACTTGACCCATTGTCGATAAGGATGATTTCTAAAAGGCCGGAATCGTAGTCTTGGTTCCTTAGGGATTGAAGGCACTTTTCGATGTGTTCTTCTTCATTAAAGGCAGGCACAATAACTGATACAAAGGGGCTCGGATTCATTTAATGTGCACCTTTAGGTAAATTGTTAACTACGCTTTTGAACTTCCCGTTGGGGCCTCTTTCAATCGCGTTTGTGAACTGAATGGAAACTTTGAGTTTGTGGCCCGCTCTTGCTTGAAGGTTTTCTATCAGCAAAGCTTCATTTATGGAGTGCCTGTCATCTACCTTTGCAACTTTAATTACACAATGCTCCAGCTCATCTTGAATTACTTGGGCCTCTTTGATGTTTTCCAGACCCTTGAAAATATGATCAATCCGCCCAATCCGTCTACCATCACTCGTAACGATATAATCATCAATCCTGCCACCTATATATTTCAGGTGCCTGGAAGGGTTCCCGCAAGGGCACTCTCCTATGCCTTCGCGGCCGGTGTCTCCAATTTTGTATCGTAACAGGGGCATGGCTAGGTTGGTGAGTGAGGTTGCTACAATAATTCCTTCTTCACTCTCCTCCGGAGTCGTCTGGTCGTGCACAACCTCGGTGATGCCGATAACCGGATGCAGATGATAGGCTCCATGAGAACATTGGCCTGCAAACGTTACGTATTCTGCAGTTCCGTAATAGTCGTATACCTTGCATCCGAATACACGTTCAATGCAATCTCGCTGCCAGTCCAGCAGAGTCTCTGAATTGGTGACGATAGCGGTAGGAATAAAAGAGGGTCTTTCATTGTACTGCTCGTAGTAGCTGGCAAGGTTATAAATCGAGGAAGGGTAGCCAATGATCTCCAGCGGCTTAAAAGCATCCAGTTCGCTTTTATAAGCGGGAAAGGTGTTCTCATTCAGGTGATAGGAAGAAAACAGCAGCTGATTTTCGGCTTTGTTATACCGGGAAAATGGCGGGGAAGTACGTTCAATGGGCTGTACCATTCTTCCTGCGAAAGTGGCTCTTCTAGAACCAAATGGCACTCCATTGCGTTCTTCATGGTCTATCAGTAAAGCCATAGCCAGTTTGTAAGTGTATTCATCAACCCAGAGCGAAAGCGGTGTGCCCGTGCTTCCACTGGTGTTTTGCACCATGTGGGGTTTTGAATTGGTTGTTTTGAAACTGTCGATATTTTTAATAACTTCCTGTTTGGTCAGTAGAGGAAGTTTTTTAAGGTCGGAAGTAGATGTGAAATCGTTTTGGGTTAGTCCCAGATCGCCCAGCAGCTTTTTATAGTAAGGCACATTATCCAAACAGTGGCCAACCATGGCATGCAACTTTTCTGCCTGAAAAGCTTCCTGTTCTTTCCTGGAAAGCTGGTTTACTGAGGCAATATCGGCCCGTATCTGGTTATATAATTTGCCTTTATAGCGCTTATTAAAAAGGTATTGGCCGTATAGACTAACCAGGAAGTTTTGAAAAAATATAGGCGATTTGTAGTAGATGTCCTGCATGCTCATGATGATGTTCGCTCGGTAAAGATCATGTGTCGCTGGAGCCGTCGGTAGTGTCAGTATGTCTGGAACGGAGTAGGCGGGCTGGGTTGCCAGCGAGAATGAGACCGGAACCGTCTGCTTTCTTGGTCACCACACTACCCGCTGCAACGATGCACTTATCATTAACACTCGCCATGATGACGGAATTATTACCGACCCAGCAGTCGACTCCGATGGATATTTTCTGAAATGTTCCACCTTGTTCCTGTATGGGGCGGTCGGTATCTTCAAACGAGTGCTGCTTATTCCCACTCAGAATGTGAACACCGCTTCCCAGAAGGGTGTTTTCTTTTATATGGCACTTACCGATATTGCATTGAGGGCCGATGTAGACACCTTTTTCAATGGTTGTATCCTGATGCGAAAAAATGGTTAAGAAACCGATGCTAATTTCGTCGGAGGTGTCTGGGCATGCCAATCGATAGAAGGCCGCTCGTAGATAGATCCCCAGTTTTCCAGGCACCAAACTCAGACACTGTGAAGACGTATGAAAAACGCTGTCTTTATTGGCCACACTCGCAAACAAGCGATACAGTAGAAAAAAAGGCAGTATGAGCACCAGGAAAAGCGTTTTTATGGCTGTTTTGGCAAGCTTTTTCATTTTCGGCTCAATCTAGCTGCAAGCCAGGACCGTTCTCTGGAGGGGCGAAACTCCAAAAGCCCGAGTAAGGCGGTTTTTGCGATGGCACCAACGATAGCGGTCATTGATGAAGCAGGCGCTTTACTGTGGCCGGTTGCCGTTTGTTGAATAGAGCGGGGCTGGTTAACCGGTTTCTTAAACTGATGAAGGCCGTAATTTTGCAGCAAAATCACCAGAATTCTTGTAAAGGTTCTGGTCTTGGTCTTTTGGAGTTCCCCAGTACTGTATTGGAACCATTCCTGTGCTTTTTCCAGGTAAGCCTGTCTCTCTTCCCCTTCTGTTTCGTTGGCTGCCCAGAACATGAGCATGGCTTTTCTAATATCTTGGGCCGACCAGGTTTCATTGGGGAATTCAAGCGCCGATGGGTCGCTTAAAAATGGACGTTCGTTTTCTTTCATCCAGTCCAGGTAGTGCATGCAGGCTGCTTTTGTATAAGCGTAGGCTGCATCTGATTGTTGATAGCGGTCTTTCAGTTCCAGGTAGCGGGTCAATGCAGTCAGCAATACGAGATAAGACCAGCATTCTTCGACATTCAATAGGGTACGCTTGGTGATATCGTCCGCCGGGTGAATCGTGTTTTTAATAACGTTCTCGGCTTTGTGAAGATAGTAGTGGTCTTCGGATACCTCGAACGCATCGATCAGTGCCGTGATGTAGTTACCCGTGCCTCTTGTAAAGGGGTAGCGGTAGGGCGAAGAGGAGCCGTTACGAAAGTGTTCTTTCAGTCGTCCCAGTTCTTTCTGTTTTATATACCAAAGCTTCGAGAACAGGCCTTTTCCGCCATCGTGTGAGGCGATCATCCAGTCTGCCAGTTCGGTCACGGCTTGTCTGGAACTGAGGTTGCCTGTCAGAAAGTAGTGCAATGCCAGTCCAGTGGTGTAGCAATGTTCCGCAGCCGGGCCTCCACCGGTTTGGCCCGGTGTGGAGCTGGTGTCGTTATGTTTTGTGAAGGTGCGATGGGTGGCTGTGTGCGCATCCAGGTAATGGTCGGTATGCCAGAACAACCCGTTATTGTATTCAACCCTGTCCTGGTCGGTGTGATAGATATCGATGTCCGTTACATGACGGGCGAGGTCATCCATCAGTTCAAACCAGCGGTGGTCGCCTGTGCGTGCGAACTGCCTTGCGAATCCGTAAATGGCGTCGTATTGGTTATTGTAGTGGCTTATGAAGCTCGGTTCGTTCTCTGCTTGGTAGAGTGTTTCATGGTCGGCGAACAGATCTCCGAAATTTCTCCAGCCATACTCGTCTATGGTTTCCCGTTTATCAAAGAAGTTTCCAGGGCCTGTTATGCCTGCCTGAATGAGATTGTCCAGATCTGACGAGCTGGATTCGGCGGCGGTGAACCAGGGCAGGGCTTGCGCCACTTCATACTCTGCGGCTTCTACTACCGGGGTTAACGGATGGCAGGCCCAATGCAGAGCTTCGGCGGGTTGCCCGAATTGAAGAGTGACTCTGTGTGTTTTTCGCTCGCCACCCTGGAGTTCAAAGGTTTGTCCGCTGGTGGCGGGGAATAGATCGATTTGCATGCCGTTGCCAGTAGCCTGGAGGCCACTTGGAAAGTTCTGCCAGAACTTGTGAAGTGAAGCGCCGCAGACGTTTTCTCCACAGGTGACTTCAAGTATGGGTTGAACTCTGGACCCTTGATCGGTGCTGGCACCCCATTGGACTTTATAGCCTTTAAAGCG
The DNA here is from genome assembly GCA_965652395.1 of uncultured Saccharospirillum sp. Classification (GTDB taxonomy): domain Bacteria; phylum Pseudomonadota; class Gammaproteobacteria; order Pseudomonadales; family Natronospirillaceae; genus Saccharospirillum. Next base: position 4,500 of record CBFGUW010000030.1, read on the forward strand.
GGTGGTGACCTTACCATCCTTGTCTTGATGGTTGCGGCTGTTCCACTGTTCTCCGCCACTTGAATCCTGATAGATTGACAGGGGTTCGTTTTGGGAAGCCTGCCAGTTACTCGGGGCTTGGTCGGCTACCAATCTGGCTTGAGTTCTTGATGTGCCAGCAATATTCAGGGAGAGGGAGCTGAAGAAGGCTGAGCCTGGGTCACCCAAGTCCCATAATCCACCGGGATGCATTGCACGATTGGGGTTATGGATCCTAATGTCTGCGTCAACCAAGCTGCCTTTGGAATGCACGGCCAGGGCTATCTCGAAGCGGGCAAATGTTTGGCCGTCCCGGCTGCGCCAGTGACCCGTCAGAATGGTATCGAGGCAACTGTTTGCTTCCGCGCGAGAGGCTGTGACCTCTTCGACCATGGCCTCCAGTGAGGCGCTGTTGGCGTCTTCCAGGTTGAGTGTGGTCGTCCAGGCAGGTTGGCCGGGGTTGGCTTTGCTTGTGGACTCAATCCTGAACGAGGCTTTGGCTATTTTGTGAATCCAATCCGGGGTTTCAATAACCCAGCCGTCAGTCTGTACAGTAAAGGAGACTGTGGGGGGCGATGGTTCTTCCCTGCGGGGGAACAGCGTCAGTATTTTCTCTGAATGTGCGGAAAGGTCGACTTGGGTCTGTATCAGCACCCATCTGGCCGAACGGTCAGGCCAGGTGGCGGTGACGGAACAATCGGAAGGGATAGGTTGAGCCGTAGCGGTATCGGTTAACGTAATCCCCTTTCCTTCGGGAAGAGCACCCTGGGGGAGGGGGACGCCAAAGCGCAGTGGCTCCTGGTGACGGCTGTAACCTTTTGATTCCTTAAGTGTGATCTGAATAGGTGTCATAACTGGCGCAGACAAGTCCGTTTTCTGAAAGCGGTAGCTTAATCGCTTACGTCTTGTGATGAAAGGGGCTCTATTTTGAGAGGTAGACCCGCATTCCTCCATTTACTTTCTGTGCTCAAACCGTACCTTAGTGTATCCAAGCCAATACTGCATGGATGCCGATGAAGATCCTGAAATTCACAGTGTTACTGATCATAGCGCTCGGTTTATTGCTGGTGTTCGCGGTCGATCCGCTCCGTGATGCCTGGTACCGGCAGTTGAACAGCTATGCCATTGCCTATTACAAAAGTAATTTATCGGTGTTCTATGAGCGAGTGGCCCGCAACCTTCCCTCCCAGGCGATCTTGTTTTATGGAGATAGCCTGATACAGGGGTTGGCGGTAGATAGTGTCGTGCCCGTCGCGGTGAATTTTGGAATCGGCCATGCCAGGGTGGATGAGGTGTCGGAAAACCTTCGCAGGCAGGCCCGGGTGGAAGAAGCGCGGGCTATTGTTGTGGGCGTCGGTATAAATGACATCCTGGCCGGAGAGGCGGAAGGCGTCGCCCAGGGTTATCGCACGCTTCTTGATTCCATCCCCGGGTCGGCGCCCATCATTGTTAGCCTGGTGTTGCCTGTTGATGAGAATATTGTTCGGCAGGAAGGTGTTAACTCCAAGGTGGCGCAAGTGAATAAGGCTTTGATGCAGATGTGTGAGACAACCCCTCGGGCCAGTTGCCTTTCCTGGAGTGACGCTATCCTGTCGCCTTCGGGCCAACTTGATCCGCGGTTTCATCTCGGTGACGGGCTGCATTTGAATGCCCGGGGTAACGCGGTCTGGATAGACAATCTGCGTGAGAAATTGGATGAGGTGACAGCAGCAAATGAGTACTGACAGCAAGGCCGGACTCCCCGCAAAAGCGGAGATTGAGGTGCTCACCTGGCTACGAGGGTTGGCAGCCCTGGTGGTGGTGATTTCCCACTTGGTTCGTGCCACTGAGGTTTCATACGGCGGTCAGGATGAGCCGAGCCGGTTCTGGTTGTTCAACGCGTTGGATCTCGGGTCTTTGGGGGTTGCCGTTTTCTTTGTGTTAAGCGGGTGTACGTTGTACCTCAGCAACGCCCGGCTGGAATATTACAAGGCCGCCTCACTCGGGGGCTTCTATCTGAAGCGATTTTTCAGGATCTGGCCTGCATTTGCGGTGTCTCTGGTCGCTTATGCTCTGTTTAGAATAGTGTTTCAGGCCACTTATGGGCTGGAAACCGGCAATTGGGTAGAGCATCAGTTTCTTGCTGAAGCCGGAACGTCGGATGTCTTCCGATACCTGGCGCTGATTTTTAACGTCACCGGTCCTTCAGGCTTGTTCAACAATGCGTACTGGAGTTTGCCTGTGGAGTTTCAGTTTTACGTATTGTTTCCTTTGCTGCTGGCTTCTATTCGATATGCCTGGCTGGTGGGGCCGGTGGTGCTGGCCGGGGTTGCATACCTTGCTCAGCGGCAGGGTTGGGTGGCGCTGCATTCCAACTTGGTCCTTACCTTATTGTTTACGTTCTCGGCGGGCATGATATTGGGCTATCTCTATACGCGCAGTTCGTTGCGCCTCCCGACCTGGTTGGCTCTGGTGTTGGCTCTGCTGGGAGTGACAGTGGCCTCGTTGGTTAGCAACGGGATCGTGGCGATGGAATGGTTTGTGATCATTCCAAGCGAATGGGTTTTGTATGGATTGGTCGGCATCGCCTTGGTCGCGGTTTTACTGTTTAGTTCCTGCCGTTTGCCTGTCTGGCTGCAGCCGCCGCTTATGAAGCTGGGCGAAATTTCCTACAGCCTTTATTTGTATCACAACCTCGCCATCGGCCTGGCGGTGGTGGTCATGCTGGGGGTGGGCGTTACTTCGGGTGAGTGGCGGCTTGTGACGGTGAGCCTGATCGCCGTTCCTTTATCGCTGGTATTGGCTTTGGTTTCATACCGTTGGGTCGAGTCGCCGAGTATTCGCATAGGCCGGTATCTGTCGCGTGCCGTAAGCAGGCCGTCCCTGGCGCAGGCGTCTGCCAACCCCTGATTAAAAAGCTCTCCGGAATCCGCCCTTAGGTGTTGCGTGAAACACTCGTGGGCAGAAATCGGGCTGCGATCTTCAGGACCGACATGACCAGTGTGATGAGATGGCGGCATTCGTTGTATCTGCCGACATAGAGACGAAGCAAGCCAAAAAATACCAGGCTCCAGACTGCCAGGAACGCACTGCCCAGAAGAATAAGCTGGACCAATGGATGGTCGGGGAGGGCTGGGCCTATTAACCAATCGACGGCCAGCCCGGCAGCTGTTGCAACCGTGCAGGGAAGACACAGAATTAAATACTGGGTGAGACCAAAATGAACGCGGAGGTTCAGGATAACCATCAGAGCAATGGTTGTCAGAATGGCCAACCCGCCTCGCGCCCACGCCATCATGGTCAGCGAAGGCTCGGTCAGAGCCCATAGGGCTCCTACGATTATCAATGTGGATACTGCGTCGAAAAGGAACAATGTTCTGACTTGCCCGATCGCCAAAAAAGCATCCACTACCAGGGCAAATAAACAAAAGGTAAAAAAGAACAGCGAAAAAGCCGCCAATAAATGGCCGTATTCTGTCCAATCCGGCCCCAGCAGAACCCTTGTGATCAATTCGGGATACTGTGCCATGAATCCGGAAATAGGCAGCAGCAGTGTCGTCATCAGGAATAGACTGAGCCGGATGCGATAAGCCAGTACCGCTGGGTCTGACTTACCGTCTGCAATCGCTGCCTGGAGTGGCTCGCTCCCCGGTATGATCACCGAAATGGCAGGGAAGGTGGACAGCTCTCGAACCAGATGGTATCCCCCCAGTTGCGTAGGCCCGAACAATTTGGATACGAAGAGATTATCGATATGGGATCGGGTAAAGCCCACCAATCCGCGCAGGATGATCCACTTGGAAAAATTCCACTGCTCCATTACCTGTTTCAGGCTCAGGCGGGGCCTGTGAGTGTGTGCCCAATAAGAACCGACGGTCATTACCACAGCGGCGACCAGGTCGCCCACGATGATGGCCCAAAAGCTGGGGTGGATGAGAGCGATGGTGATTACGGTCGCAAAAGAAATCAGTTTTTGAGAAACGTTCAGGAAGAATACGGGCCGGTAATTAATGTGCTTGGCCAGCAACATCAATCCGGGGCTTTTCAGGGCTCGGAGTGGCAAGGCAAGGCAGGCGACTCTCAGAGCGGCGGTTAAATCCAGCGCCTCGAAGTAGCTTGCCAGAGCAGGTGCACTGGCAAAAATCGCGGCCGCCATGATGGACTTGATCAGAATATCGAGTGTCCAGGCCGTGTTTAAGTCATCGTCGGTTACGTCGGCTTTTTGGATGATGTAATTCTTGTTGCCAGCATCGGCCAATACTTCAAAAAAATGGAGCGCGATCGCGACAAGGGCGATGATGCCAAAGTGTTCCGGTGCGAGTAATCGGGCAAGAATCAGCGTGCTGAGTAGTCCCAGGCTGCGCTGGACTAATTGAATGGCCAATAACAGGCCGGAGCCTTTAAGTACGCGTTGGCTAACGGACATGAACGACCCTTGGATGCCGATGGACGGCGCAGTGTAGCATTATTCAGGGGCGTTCAGTTCAATAGCCTTGGCCACTTTTTTCACCTCATTGATTTCCGTCTCGCAACTGAATGTGGAGCAGGCAGCCTGGATGGTAGTCAATGCAAAACGGTTGTCGTTCAGCAGCGTGCTGGGAATTTGCAGCAGCTTGGCAATGCTATAGCTTTCCGTTTCGAAGGGGCCTATCCGATACCATTGGCTGATCACCACCTGCCGTTGATTGATCACGTTGCGGTACACTCGAAGAGGGCGCCCCTCCAGGTTCTGATCGATCTGGATGTTCGGATTGTTACGCCAGAGTTCGCGATCAATCGGCTCCCGTAGATACGGAACGAGTTTTTCATCGCTCGAGCTTCGTTGATATTGCGCGAGGCTGACCTGAACGGGGGAGTTCTCGACCCTGAGGCGAGCCTGAGACAGTGTATCCGGCAGAGCGAGTGGGAGTGGCAGGGTGCCGGTCAGGCTGGGGCGGGTTTCCACCGAGGCCAGCTCCAGCATGGGCCGTGCTTGATAGTTGCCTTGCGCCAGCCAAACCAGCGCCGGACCAACCAGAATGCCAAGCGCCAGGGCTACGACTCCCTTGGGGTTGATCCGTGCGGCGGTTTGAAAGTGCGAATGACCGCGATTTTGTACCGGCGCGAAAAACAAAGCAGGCAGGCATAGCAAAGCGTAGATAATCCAGCCGTACAGTTCATGGCTGGTCATTAGGTCGCTTTGCATTTCAGTGGTGTAGCCTACGATAACCAAACCGGTGATCCGCACCCAATTCGATATCAAACCCAGAGCGACGGCGACAGCCAGTGACACCCCCCAGCCCCGCCAGCGGTAGTCGTTCAGTATGGAAATGGTGGCGGCAAGCAGGATGGAAATAGCGAAATAGCGGATGCCGGAACATCCATCGGCGATCACCAGCCGACCATAAGGCAGGGTAATGCTGTTGCCTTCGATAAAGGCGGTCATCCCAATCAGGCTGACAAGCTTGCCAACCACGATGCTTGCTAAGCTCACCAGTGGGCCGATGAAGTCGCCCCAGAAGGGAAGTGACAACGACAGCAGCAGCAAATAGGGGATGAAATTCAACGTGGCTCGAAAACCCAGAAAGGCCCAACTGAGAGCCCCGATACCTGCAGGCAAAATCAGGTAGGTGAGGGTGTCGATGTTAACCAGTTCGAATATGGCCCAGCACAACACCACGACCAATGTTGCCAAAATGCCAAGTATGGGCCATCGATGGTTTTCCTTTGCCGGACTCTTCGGCGGATGAAACAGAATAAGCCCCAGGAACAAGAGGAAGGTCGGCAGGCCATGCGCCAGTACCTGCTCCCACTTGAGCCATTGTTCAAATAAACGAAGCCAGGTGGGCAGGAAGATCAGCCAGCCCATCAAGGTAACCAGTAGGTAGGGCTGCGACTGAGGAAGGTTGTACAGGGTTTTCCTTAACATGCTGTGGCGCCCGGAGGTTACGGAGTCCTTTGATATTGAAGTCATAGGGCTAGGGTACAATTAATCGGATCGAAGGGCATCCATTGGCGCAGAAAAAAAGCCGGCATGGAGCCGGCTTTTACGAAACATGCAACAAATCTGGAATAAAAGACCTTGCACTTTCGGGCAGGCCTTTCAACTCAGATCGCTTAGGCCTTCTGACGACGGCGAGCCGCGCCCAGACCGGCCAGACCCAAGCCCAGCAGTGCCAGGGTGCCCGGCTCCGGTACTGGAACAAAGGATTCAACCATGACTACCATGTCAGCGTAGTCGCGGTCAGAACCGGACAATACCAGATCTTCCCATGCCAGGATGAAGTTCTGAGTATCGAAGATGCCATAGAGGCCGTCGCCATCCGGATCCATATTTTCGGAACCGTCACCGCGGTAGGCTACCATGTGGTCGTCTTCAATACCGTCAGCATCGCTGTCGCCGTTCAAAGAGGCCTGAGAGTAGAAGGTGTTGTTTGGCGTGGTCAGGTAGAAACCGAAGTTGGAGCTGGTCAAGCCGGTGCTTGACTGACCCTGGAATACATCATTCTCATCGAAGTAAGTCGCTGTGAATGTGAAACCAGTCTGGGACAGCAACACTTGGTCACCGGTAGACGCCGCACCGTTGAACAGCTCAAGTTGAGCGCCGGTGTTCAGGTCGTAGATGCCCATGGTGTTGGAGCTTGCGAAACCCGCATATTCGAACATCATGACGGCGTTGCCGCTGCTCACTGCGTCCAGAGTCCAGGTTTCATCAGGGTTGTACTGATCAGTCAGCATGTTATAGCTGAAATCACCGTCCTGAGTGGAAGCGTCCAGTCCGTTTTTCAGGCCTGAGCCGTTGATCTGAGTTGCCCCGGCTGTTGTTGCTGCAGCCATGCCGGCAACCAGCAATAAGTGCTTAAGTTCCATATTGATCTCCGCATTTGTGCGTAAGCATTTATGCGCAGCCAGGCTGTCTCGAAGAGATCCTTGGCTTTCCGTCCCATTTTCGCAAATGGTTTGGCGTAGTGACCCGAACCCCATGTTCGGTCTTCAATATATGCAAGCTAGAAGTGTGCCAAGCCTTTTGGGCGCTCTGGAATGGGGTTTTTAGCGGTGTTTTGGTGGCTGGTGTAAAGTATCTCGACGGGCAAAGCGGTCTGGAAGGCGGGGAAAGGGTGTGACGGGCGTCACACCCTGTAAACTGTATCGACACTTACTGAGACTGGGCTTCCACTGTTTTAAGGTGGTCCGCAATTTCGGTGTTATCCGGTGCCATTTTGTTTGCCTGACGCAGCAGGGTGAGGGCGTCTCCCTTCTGTCCATTGAGATAGAGTACCCAGCCGTGGGTATCCATTACGGCCGGGCTGTTGGGTTGCAATTGGTAGGCACGTGAGGAATAAGTGAGTGCTTCCGAAGGCCTGTCGTCTTTCAGCAGCCAAGCCAGGTTGTTCAGGGCAGTCAAATTGTTGGGCTGGTAGCGCAGAGCCTGTTGATAGTGCTCAATGGCGGCGGACTCATCCCCCTGATTCAACACCACTCCAGCCAACGTGGCCCAGGCTGGGCCTTGGTTGGGAGCCTGCTCCGTCCATTGGGTGGCCAATTGCCTCGCGTCTCCGGCGCCGGTCACCTGAGCGAGACGTATCAACTCGGGTGCGAGCAGCGGTTGGGGGTTGGTGTTCCATTGGCTGAGCAAGTATTCAAAAGCGGCGGTGTCGCTGTCCGACTGTCTGATCAACAGTGCCCGGGTTAAAGCCACAGGGGGCGTCAGACCGAACTTGTCTTCAACGTCGGCCAGTAATTGGGTTGCATCGCTGTAGGCTCCGGCTGAGATTTCTATTCGGCTAAGTAACAGATGGCTGTTCACATTGTCCGGCTGAAGACTGATGATCTCGGCGGCTTTGGCACGTGCGGCTTCCCAGTTTTGCTGGCGTGCCGCCTGCTGGGCCTCGGCTGAGAGCAGTTGCAGGTGGGCGCGCTCGACAAAACGGCTTTGGCTGTCGAGGTGGCCGGCAAGAATATCGCGTGCTTCCTGAGGGCGCCCTTGTTGCACCCGGATTTGCGCAGCCAGTGCCGCGGCTTGAGGTGCCAGGGTGGGGGTGTCGGAACCCACCTTCGCCAACCAATCGACCACTTCATCCGGCTTATGCTGGGCGGCATAAAGCTTACCGGCCTGTTCCAGAGGGCCTATGCTGGCCGTATTGCGTTTGGCAGCTTCCAGAAGAGAGGCAATGGTGGCCTGGCGGTCCCCCTTGGATTGGTGAATGGACGCCATGGCCAAATGAGGGGGCGCCCATTCCGGGGTTTTCTGTACCTGGGTTTTCAGGCGGCTCAGCGCCTGGTCGGTATTGCCCAGCCGATGGTCGATCATGCCGGCAAGCACATTGCCGTAAGGCTCCTCGCTATGGTCGCTGGCCAAAGTGTTGCGAACCTCTTCGGCTTCGCTGGTCAAATTGTTGTTGAGGAGCAGGGCAACATAGTAATTGGTGACCGGCCAGTCAGTCGGTTTCTGAGCAAAAGCCGACCGTAATTGGCCCAAAGCCTGTTCCGTTTGACCGTGTTGTGCATAGTACTGGGCCAACGCCATTCTCAACCGTACACGCTCGTTGTCTATCTGCAATGCCTTGTTCAGACTGACAATCCCTTCATTGGCTTTCTCCGGCAGGGTCAGTGCCAGAATGCCGTGCATGGCCAACAGCTCTACATCGGTGGGGCGCGCCAGCAGCGACCGCTCCAAAGTGGCCAGTGCATGATCCCGCTTGCCCTTATCGATCTGTGCCATAGTGGCCAAACGAATAAAGGGTGTTGGCGTCGTTTCGGCATCGAGGTTTTCCGCCAGTAAGGCTTCGCCTTCGGACAGATTGCCCTGCTGAAGGTTAACCGCCCCCAGCAGCATGGCGATCAGTTCATTGTCCGGGTTTTGCTGGACCAGATCTTCCAGTGTTGTCCGTGCCGTGGTCAGGTCGCCGCTGCTGATGGCATCGAGTGCGACTTCGGTGCTTTTCCGGAGTTCAGTGTTGGAGTTTTCGGCCAGTATCTGGTTATAAGCCTGAGCCTGTGTGAATTTCCCCTGCTCGGTCAGCGCACGGGACAGCAGGCTGAGTGTTTGACGTCGTACCGGGAGGAAAACGTCCGAGGTCGGCAGGGCCGCCAGGCCATCGGTCAGGGTGTTGGTGGCGTTTTCCAGTTCATTCAACCGATAGTGCGCGAGGCCCTGAAGATAAAGCAGTTCGGAAGTGTCGCCGTTGGCTTCCCGCCATTGCTGAAGCAGCTCCAGCGCGGCCAGGGCCTGGTTGGATTCTATCAACGCTTTGGCCAGCCCGGCTGTCGCATCCTGGTGTTTGGGGTTTTCATTCAGAATGGCCCGATAGCTTTGTACGGCTTGGTCCAGTTTGCCGGACTGCCGCAGCACTTCAGCTTCCAGGTAGGCTTTACGGATCTCTTCTTCCGGTGTGTCCGGTTGGGCCAGCGCCAGAGCTTCCCTGGCGGATATGTGCTTATTCTGGCTGAGGTAGGAAGACGCCAATTCCAGTGCCACGGCTTCGCCGTACTCGGCCTGCCAGGGTGCGAGCAAATCCGAGGCGGGCGCATGAGCTCCCATTTCATTGTAGAGTCTCGCCAGTTCCAGAATGTGTTCGACATTACCCGGCGCGACCTGGATGGCGTTACGGATTTCCAGTGTGGCGGAACGGTACTGGCCCTGGTCCGCGTAGACTTTGGCGCGCGACAGGTGTTCGCTGGCTTCGCCATCCGAAGAGCCGGTGTTGCACCCTGTTAGGATGAGTGCGAGCGCGGTTAAACCAATAGGCAGAATGTGGTGAGGTCTTTTCATGGTCGCTCCCTCGAAGATCATCAATTGTCTGACGACAGTGAATATTTTTTTATCATATCGTACAGGGTTGGCCGGGTGATGCCCAGGTACTTGGCTGCAGCGGATATGTTGTTGTTGGTGATGGATAAGGCCTGAATAACGGCCTTTCGCTCGGCATTCTGCCGGACATCCCGAAGGTTCAACCCATCGATCGATTGCTCATTGGATTGCAGGCCGAGGTCGGCACTGCGGATATTTTTTCCTTCGGCCAGGACGATGGCCCGTTTCACTTTGTTTTCCATTTCCCGCACGTTGCCCGGCCAGTCGTGGGCTTCGATCGCGGCAATGGCTTCGTCGGTATAACCGGTGATCCCGGCATAGCGGTCCACGGCGTACTTGGTCAGGAAATGACGGGCCAGAACGGACTTGTCACCCGGGCGGTCACGAAGGGGCGGTATGTCGATCACCATTTCCGCAATGCGATAGAAAAGATCCTCACGGAAAGTGCCCTCCTTGACCATCGCCTCCAGGTTCTTGTTGGTAGCGCAAATTACCCGGACATCGACGGGAATGCTGTTACGACCACCAACCCGTTCGATGACGCGCTCCTGCAGAAAACGCAGCAGCTTGGATTGCAACGGCATGGGCATATCGCCGATTTCATCCAGGAAGAGGGTGCCGCCGTCGGCGACTTCAATGCGGCCCGGTCGGGTTCTGTCGGCACCGGTAAAAGCCCCTTTCTCGTGCCCGAACAACTCGCTTTCCATCAGATTTTCAGGAATGGCGGCGCAGTTGATGGCAACAAAGGTTTTGTCGGCCCGTTGGCTTAACGAATGCAACGACTTGGCCAGCACTTCCTTACCGGTGCCGCTTTCACCGATTAGCGTGCAGGTCACCTCCGACGGCGCCACTTTCTCGACCAGACGACAGACCGACAGCATGTCCGGATGGTTGGTCACAATACCGCCGGTCGTGCCCTGAGACGACGCCTTCATCCGGTTTTCATATTCCAGCTCAGCGACGTGAAAGGCGCGTTCGACCACATGGTCGAGCTTGTCGGTATCGACCGGCTTGGTGTAGAAATCGAAGGCGCCAAGCTCGATGGAGCGAAGCGCATTGGCGTGGTCGTTCTTGCCGGTCAATACAATGATTTTGGCTTGGCCGGTGAGTGACAGTATGTCCGAAAGGCAGCGAAAACCCTCCGAAACGCCCTCCGGCTCGGGAGGCAGCCCCAGATCCTGAATAATGACCATGGGTTCATGCTGGCGTACGGCCGCCAGCGCCGCTTCCCGGTCACTGACACAAACGATGGTGGTGTCGAAATCATCGAAGTGCCATTTTAACTGGCTCTGCAGCCCTTCATCGTCCTCGATGATCAATATGACTCTGTCAGGCTTGTCCATCTTGTTGCTCCGTCCGTTTTCGGTTGGCCCAGATGTATGGTCATGCTAGTGCCAATCCCGGGTTGACTTTCAACATCCAGTGAGGCGCCCAGTTCTTCCAGATAGCTGCGCGTCAAATAGGCACCAATGCCCATACCCTGCCCCTCTTTTGTGGTTTCGAAGGGCTTGAATAACTGCTGGTCGATAAAGGCCTGCGTCATACCGATACCGGTATCCGTGATGCGAATGGTCGTCAGGCCCTGGTTATAGGTTTCGACACGAACCTCGACGGTCCCACTGCTGTCGGTGGCGTCCTGGGCGTTTTTAATCAAGTGTTTCAGCGCCAGAACAAAACGGTCCCGATCCGCCTTCAGCAGGTGGTCGTGACCAAAGAACATCAGCTTGGGTGTCGGAGTGCCGGCCGCACAGGCCGCTATGCTGGCTCTTACTGCTTCCAGGATCGAAAACTCCGTCACCACTTCCCGCTGGGTTCGGTTGAACTTCTGCATCAGTTGAGTCAGCCGGTCGACCGAGTGGCTGACGGTGCGAATCATGTCGTCAACAAAAGCGGGGTTAGCCTTATGCCGCTCCGAATTCTTCACTACCAGGCCCAACTGTGCAATCAGATTGTTCATGTCGTGCATGATAAAAGCCGACAATTTGTGATAAGTGTCGAGCTGACGTGACTCTGACAGCATGGCTTCCTGGGTGTAAATCAGAATATGGTTAGCCAATTGTCGGCCCATGGTTTTCAGAATGTCCAGGTCTTCCCAGGTGAGGGCACTGTCAAAGTTGGACCTTTCCAGCAGCACGAAGCCGATAAGATGCTGCTGGGTGATCAAAGGCACGACCAGTTGGATGTCGGGGTCGGTAACGATCCAGTCCGGCAGTTGGCTGTTGTAGGTGCTGAGTGCGCCCTCGGTTGCCTTGGGGACAAACACCCATTGGTTCTCGTCCATGGTGCCGATAAAGGCCTCGTTGGCGCTGATGGCCCGCTCCAGATTGGTGGTGCGGTTGTTGCTATCGTAAACGCAACGATACCAGGGGCCTCGCCGAATCCATACCGAGCCGCCGCTGGCATGGAAAGCCGAGGCGATGACGGCATAAACGGTTTTATGGATTTCCCCGTTCTTGGCGGCCTTGGCAAGCGCCTGATTGACGTTCAGCCATTCGCGGCGGTAATCGTATTTGTGGCGGAAAAAATGCTTGCTGATCCATACCTGGATGGATTGACGCACCCGGTTGGACAGAAAAAGTGCTGACAGCGCTGCCAGCGAGAAAAACAGCATGAGGGTAAAGAGGTAAATCCCCCATTGTCCTCCCATTGAGCGGACATAATAGCTTCCCATGGCCAGCAGCATGACTCCGGCGGAAGTCAGCAGGAGCGACGTGGAATAAAACACCAAGGGGCGCGACAGCCCCAGGCTGGCGGGTTCTTCGTCGTTGTCCCGGAACAGCAGACCGGCGCTGACAATCAGGAAGGAGGAGGCCATCAACAGTGCGGCGCGTGCCTGCCAAAGCAACAGGTCCATCGAGCTGTTGATCATCCCCTGGGCGTATAGGTAGGCATTGAACAGGAACACAAGCGCCAGACTCAGCCCGACCAGCCGGATAAACCGCCCGCTGGAGGCATTGCGCACCAATTGCTCCAAACCCACCAATGACAGGACCGACAGCAGTAAAAGCTCAAAGGAGATCGACGTGGCGCCGTAGAAAGGACCGACAAATATATCCACAAGGGTCAAGGCCCAGATGACCACACCGAGGCCAATCAAGACCCTCAGGCGAGGTGGCCAGGAAGCCTTGCGAATTTGCCTCAGTGTGCTGCCGAAGGCCAGCAGCCAGGCGGTAATCTGGGTGGCTTCCAGTGACAGCAAAAGCTCTTCAGAAATGCTCCGATAGAGCAATGAGGATGACAGAACGCCCAGCCATAAAGTCTGCAACAGAGCCGCCAGGCTAAGAGGCAGCTTCCATTTTTCCCGAAAACCGGCATGGGTCAGAAAGACCGTAAGCAGGCATGATAGGAAAAAAGCACTGAGGTAGGCGATGATGGTGACTGCGTTAAATCCCATACAGGATGCCTCAAATAGGAGGGTTCAATCCTTGAGACTTGAGTATAACGGAACAGTCGCAGGGTTGTAACGCCCGGGAATGAGAGCGGGCGCACGGAATTCAGTCAAGAAATTACCGGAAATTCTGAATGGTTGGTCAATTATTTGGCAGTTACGAAATCACTGTATATGCCTGAGTCGTCGATAACCGCAATTTTAAACGTAGCTTCGGATGGGTTGGGCAGGTTGTCGAAGTGGTAGGAATCTACTGAATAACCATTGATTCGAACGGCTTTATAATTTTTCTCGCCTTTTAACCAATAGCGAATTTCATAACCCTGAATCTCCGTCAGGTCGAGCGGGGTGCCGTTGACTCGTGCCATGGGCTGCGACCAATAAATGGATACATCGCCCATGGGCGTTGATTTACCCTCACCAAACAGGCCTCCCAGTGCGCCATCGCAGGCAGCGAGGCTGACCGCGCTAAGCACAATAATCAGCTTGTGTACAACGTGCATGGTTGGTTACTTCCCTACTACTGCAATGTGAAGGTAGTCGCAAAAACGCCAATAAAATACCGGGCGGGCGACCGTGGGAGGGTGATTGTACGTTAATTCCCCTATGAAATTCGACATTAGAGGCATTATGTCAAATGCGCTAGGAATTTGATCACACTTTCTGTCGAACACCAACCGGACAAGGCTATTTTTACTGGGTTATTTTCAAAACAGTGGTAGATAGTCCCGGGTCGGCAACACTTCGACAACATTTGTCCAATCTTGTCATTAAAATTCTGACTAGTAATTCCTTGCTGCACCTTTTCACAGGGCTACAATGCGCCGATACATCAACAATTGGAGCACGCTATGGATGTCAGCGTAGTCGTACTTGCCGCCGGCAAGGGATCTCGCATGAAATCGTCAATGCCCAAGGTCTTGCACCCACTGGCGGGCAAACCCCTGGCTCAACATGTGGTCGATACCGCTCGTCAATTTACAACTGACATTACATTGGTGATCGGCCATGGGGCCGATCAGGTACAGGCGCAGTTCGAATCCCAACCCGTTCGGCTGGCGTTGCAATCCGAACAACTGGGCACGGGGCATGCCGTAGCCCAGGCACTGCCCGAACTGCCCAAGACCGGCGTGGTACTGGTGTTGTACGGAGACGTTCCGCTGACCCGGCGTGAGACCCTGGAGCGCCTGACGGCCCAGGTGAATGATCGCGGCATGGCCTTATTGACAGTTAACCTAGAAGACCCAACGGGTTATGGCCGGATATTAAGAAATGACGCCGGTCAGGTTCAGGCCATTGTCGAAGAAAAAGACGCCACCGAAGACCAGAAAAAAATCCAGGAAGTAAACAGCGGCATTCTCGCCGTTCCCGCCTGGATGCTGCACGACTGGTTGCCACGTTTGGGCAACAACAACGCCCAGGGCGAATACTACCTGACGGATCTCATCGCCATGGCGGTGAGCGAAGGCGTCGGTGTGGAAACCACCCAACCGGAGACCCTGGAAGAAACCCTTGGGGTGAATAACCGTATCCAGCTTTCCCAGCTAGAGCGCTTCTACCAGCGCCAGCAAGCCGAACGGCTGATGCTCGAAGGTGCCTCCCTTGCAGACCCGTCACGGGTGGATATTCGCGGAGACGTCAGCGTCGGGCCGGACTGCGACATCGATATCAATGTGGTATTCGAAGGCCGTGTCGAGTTGGGAAGCAACGTTAGTGTAGGCCCCAATGTGGTGCTCAGAAACGTCCGTATTGGCGATGGCGTTCGCATTGAATCCCACACTGTGATCGAAGATGCCGAATTGGAAGCCAATGTGGTGGTAGGGCCTTTTGCCCGGATTCGCCCTGGTAGCCATCTCAGCGAAGGTGCCAAAGTGGGCAACTTTGTTGAACTGAAAAAAGCGCACCTTGGTGTAGGCAGCAAGGTGAACCACCTCAGCTACATCGGCGATGCCCAGGTGGGCGAAGGGTCGAATATCGGCGCGGGTACCATTGTCTGTAATTACGACGGTGTGAATAAGCACCTGACCCAGGTCGGCCGGGACGTGTTCATTGGTTCGAACAGCACTCTGGTCGCCCCCGTGACCATAGAAGACGGTGCTTTTATTGGCGCGGGTACAGTCCTGACCAAAACCGCCCCGGCGGAGAAGTTGACCCTGGCCCGGATCCGTCAGGTAACGATCGAGAGCTGGAAGCGTCCGGAAAAGAAAGCCTGACCGATCGCCGGTTGGCGAACTCAACACAGGCGAACTTAAAACTTTGCACCCGCAGCCTCCCAGATGCTGCCGGTCAACAAGGATTCAAGGAGAACAACGATGTGTGGAATTGTCGGAGCAGTCGCCCAGCGTGACGTCGCTGAAATACTGATCGAGGGCCTCAAGCGGCTCGAATACCGTGGTTACGACTCGGCCGGTGTGGCCATTATCGATGGCGACCGGCTGAACCGGGTCCGTCGCGTGGGCAAGGTGGCTGAACTGGCGCAGGCGCTGCAGCAGGAGCCCATGAACGGCGGTACCGGGATCGCCCATACCCGTTGGGCCACCCATGGTCAGCCCAACGAAGTGAATGCTCACCCTCATGTCTCCGGCGAGAACATTGCCGTGGTTCACAACGGCATTATCGAAAACCACGACGCTTTGCGTCGCCAGCTCCAGGAAGTGGGATTTGAGTTCGTCTCCGAAACCGATACCGAAGTGATCGCTCACTTGATCGAGTTGGAGCTGCGCACAGCGGATTCCCTGCTGCAAGCCGTCCAGAAAGCACGCAAGCAGTTGGTGGGCGCTTACGGCACGGTCGTGATCGACCGTCGCGATCCGTCCCGCATGGTGGTGGCCCGGTCCGGTTCGCCCTTGGTGGTCGGCTTGGGCATCGGCGAAAACTTCGTCGCCTCCGATCAGTTGGCCCTGCTGCCGGTCACACGGGAGTTTATGTTTCTGGAAGAGGGGGATGTCGCCGAAATCACCCGTCGCGGCGTCACCGTGGTGGATGCCAACGACAACCCGGTCGAGCGCGAGGCCCAACAGAGCGAAGTGCAGCACGATGCCGGCGATAAAGGTCCGTACAAGCATTTCATGCTGAAGGAAATCTTCGAGCAGCCCTCAGCCATTACCAATACGCTGGAAGGCCGCATCACCAACGATGGTGTGGTGACGGAAGCCTTTGGCGCTGGTGCCAACCATTTGCTGAGCGAAATCGATTTTGTTCAGATCATCGCCTGTGGCACCTCCTATCACGCCGGTATGGTCGCCCGCTACTGGTTTGAGCAGATTGCCGGAGTGCCGTGCCAGGTGGAGATCGCCTCCGAGTTTCGTTATCGCCGTTCGGTGGTCCCGGCCAATGCGCTGTTTGTCACCATCTCTCAGTCCGGGGAAACGGCGGACACCCTGGCCGCGCTGCGTCTGGCCAAAGAGCTGGGCTACAAAGCCACGCTGACCTTCTGCAACGTGCCGGGTTCCTCCCTGGTGCGGGAAAGCGACCTGGCTTATATGATGCGCGCCGGTGCCGAAATCGGCGTGGCCTCCACCAAAGCCTTCACCGTTCAATTGGTCGGGTTAATGCTGTTGGTGCTGAGCCTGGCCAAACACAAGAATGTGGATGCCGGAGTGATCAAACGCGTGGTGACGGGTTTGCGTTCCATGCCGAACGATATCCAACAGGCGCTGACTCTGAACGACACCATCGCCGAACTGGCGAAAGACTTTGCCGACAAGCATCACGCACTTTTTCTGGGTCGTGGCAGCCAGTACCCCATCGCCATGGAGGGGGCGCTGAAACTGAAAGAGATCAGCTACATTCATGCCGAAGCCTATGCGGCGGGTGAGCTGAAGCATGGCCCGCTGGCGTTGATCGACGAAGAAATGCCGGTCATTGTAGTAGCGCCCAATAACGAGCTGCTTGAGAAGCTGCGTTCCAACATGGAAGAAGTGCGTGCCCGTGGCGGTCAGCTCTATGTTTTCGCCGACAAAGCGGCCCATTTTAGTAATGGCGAGGGCACCAAGCTGATTGAGCTTGAGCACATCGACGATGACCTCGCGCCCATTCTTTATACCATCCCACTCCAGTTATTGAGCTACCACGTCGCCATTATCAAAGGCACAGATGTGGACCAGCCCCGCAACCTCGCGAAATCGGTTACAGTCGAATAAGCTGACTGACTTCTCGAAACGATAGACAGCCCCGGTGGTTGTCTATCGTTTTTTGACCAATCAGTGTATAAACGGTCGAACCAACTGTTGACAGACAGCGAGGTATCGACCTGTATTCTCAATTGCGATGCTGAGCTGATCTGCGGATTTAAGATCCCATTCGGGAGCGGAAATATGATCAGAAAGCGTTGCCTCCTAGTCTTAAGCCTGGTGTTAGGGCTTGTCGCCTGTGTTTCCGAAACAGACGATCCGCCGGTTTCGGTCAGCCAGGACAGCACTCCGGGCACCGTCCTTAAATCCGCCACCTTTTCCAGCTCCGAAAACTGCCCGGCCGGTGGTGTGCGTATTGATATCGGCTTGGACGACAACGGCAATGGCGTCCTCGATGAGGCTGAGGTCCAACAGTCCCAGGAACTGTGCCATGGTACGGATGGGGAGGATGGAGCCGATGGGGTCGACGGGGAAAACGGCGTGTCCTATCTGATCAACACCTCGGTGGAGGTCGAAGGTGAAAGCACCAACTGCGCCTTCGGCGGTATCCGCATTGAAACCGGGCCGGATATCAATGGCGACGGCCTTATCGACGAGGTCATGCAGGTTCGCTTTGTCTGCAACGGCGCCGATGGGCAGGACAGCGAAGACGCCGGGCTCAACAGTCTGGTGGTGACATCAAACGAAGCCGCCGGTGCCAACTGCGCCAATGGCGGCATCCGCATCGACAGCGGTGTCGACTCCAACAGCAATGGCGTGTTGGATGGCGACGAAGCCAATGCCCCCGTCTACGTGTGCAGCGTTTCCGGAACCGCCGGTGCCACCAGCCTCGTGGAACTCACCGCCGAACCGCCGGGAGCCAACTGCGCCTACGGCGGCAGCCGGATCGATTCCGGGTTGGATGCCAACAGCAATGATGTGCTGGACAACGGCGAAATTGAATACACCCAGTACATCTGCGAGACACAGGCCTGCACCTGGAGTGATAACGGTGACGGGACGACCACTGTCAGCTGTGAAAACGGCGAGTCTCATCTGGTGCTGAACCCCAGCGCGCTGGATTACACTGAAATGATCAGCTGCTCTGTCGCCATTGCCGAGCCGGGCGACGGCGGCGGATCCATCCCGATGATCTACACCATCGACAAGATCAGTGATCAGCTGCGTTATGTCACCCTGACCGTGGCTGATGGTCAGAGCCAATACATCAATTCCCGTCTGCTGACCTCGACTCACACCGAGTTTGAATTCAACATCATACGGTTGTTTTTCGATAACTATCTAAACGACAACGGTGGCCGGTTCTATGCTGCTTTGAACGAAACGGCCAATGCCGTGGAGATTTACTATCGGGACTTGGATATTGACCCTGAGTCTGACGCAATCGAGGATGACTCTGTTGGTCAGGCTTTTCGGGCATTCGCGATCAGCAATGACCAACCCGGGGTTTGTACTCGATTGACTGCGGAATAGTCACGGCACTTAGGATAAAAACCCACAGGCAATAAAAAAGCCCTCCAAGAGAGGGCTTTCGTAAAGCAAGTAGGTGCTACTGAGCGTTTAGGCGGCTGTCGCTTGTGCCTGAGTACGGCGACGTGCGAAGTACAAGCCCATCACTCCGGCAACCAGCAGAGCGCCGGTTCCGGGCTCGGGCACCAGCAGGTGGCTGCCGAATTCAGTGACATGACTGAACTGGAGGTCTTCCAGTTTGTGCTCGCCGAAATACTGGCTCAGATCCAGCACACCCCAGTCCAACGAAGCTTCGTTGGCGAAGAGGACGAAAGTGGTTGAATCCTTCACCACATAATGGCTCGGAATAGACGTTAGCCCAAAGGCGACGACCGTACTGGATTCCTCGGTGACAAACAGATCGACGTCTTCTGTTTTATCCTCGTACCAGACAGAATAACCCAGGATGCTTTCGATCCAGGTTTGTTCGGTCAGGGGGTTGGCGTTGCCAAGGCTTGCCTTGGTAGTGGCGGCCAGGAACGTATCCAGGTCACCGACATCGGTTGTGTCTGCCAAGGTATAGCCAAAAGAAGCTGAGCTGACGCCCAGACCAAGCAGTACACCGGCAAACAGGGATTTAAGGTTCATTTTAAGACGCTCCAATGCCTTTAACTTCGAACCTCAAGGGCTGCGCATCCGACGCGCAGCTCTGAGAGACTGAGCGTTTACCAGCAAGGAACGGGCCACTTGTGTAACTCATTGAAAAACAGTGGTTTTTAACGGTTTTTTTAGTTCCCGGCCTGAACGCAATGTAAGAAAAATCGACATAAATTTGAGAGGCGGGTCACAGTTTTGTGGGCTAAGAGGTCACGGTATGGGGGTGTTAGCTGGTTGTTTTTTTGGTCGATTCCCGAATCGGCCCTACAGAGATGTAAAGCGAACCGACAGGCCGCTCAACCTCGAAGTTTGTCCAGCAGATCGGTCGGCGCGAAAGGCCGACCCCGCTCATTCAGGGACGTCCCGATAATACGGGCCGCGACGCAGAGTTTGCCGTCGGACCGGCGATGGATATTCTGCTCAAACACAAAACGCACCTTGTCCAGCATGCCGAAATTCAAACCCACATAGAAATGGTCACCGCTGGTGAGCGAGATTTTGTAATCCAACTCCGCCCGGATCACCACCAGGTGGATACCCGCACGGGTCAACTCAGCGAAGTCACCTCCTCGTTGAAGCAGAAACTCGTGCCGGCAATGCTCCAGATAATTCTGATAAACCGCATTGTTGACGATACCCTGTAAATCACACTCGTAATCCCGAACCTTGAACGATTCGGTGAACTGATAGGTCATGCCTCAAAACCTTCCAAAACATTCACAGCGTTAACGCCGATCGCGGCGACATCATAACCGCCTTCCATGGTAAAGAGCGTTGGCAGGCCCAACTGCCGCAGCCGGGTGCCGATGCTCAGGTAGTCCGTCGATTTCAGTTTGAAGAAAGAGATCGGGTCTTCTTCGAAGGTATCGACCCCCAGGGCAATCACCAACGCATCGGGCGCATAAGCTTCGATGCGCTTGCAGGCGGTTTCCAGGCCTTGGCTCCAGGCATCGAAACCTGTATTGGGCGGGTAGACCAGGTTCAGGTTGTAACCCTCTCCCGGACCTTCGCCGGTTTCATCGGCAAAGCCCAGAAAATGTGGAAACACCAGATCCGGATCACCATGCAGACTGAGCGTGAACACATCATCACGCCGGTAAAAAATGCTCTGAGTACCGTTGCCATGGTGAAAGTCGACATCCAGAATCGCCACCCGGCGCGCGCCCTGGTCCAGAAAAGCCTGGGCGGCGATGGCGGCATTATTAAAGAAGCAGTAACCACCAAACAAATCGGCCGCCGCGTGGTGCCCGGGCGGGCGGCACAGGGCAAAGGCGGCCCGTTCGCCGTCGCGGATCAGCGCTTGGGCGGTCAGCGCCACATCGACCGACGCCCGTGCAGCCTTCCAGGTGCCTTCGGTAATGGAGGTTTCCGCAGCGAAGCTGAAATACCCCAACCGGCCATCGATATCTTTCGGCATCCGGGCGCGCATGCCCCGGCCCGACCACACCGCTGGGATGGCCTCACCGGGCTTGCCAGCGGCCGTCCAATCCGCCCAGCAATGCTCCAGAAAATCGACATAATCCCGGCTGTGAACGCTCAAAATGGGTTCCAGCCCGAACTGTTCAGGCGCCAGCACCGGCCCCAGCCCTCTTTCTTTCACCCGCGCCAGAATAGTTTCAGCGCGGGAAGGCTTTTCATAAGGGTCCACCAGAATGCCGCCATCCAGTTCGGATTTGGCGGTACGACGGTGGTGCAGTTCGGAGTAGACGGTTTTCATAACGAAGCCGGGCCGGTGAGTGAGAGGCGGTACTTTCTCATGAAAACCTTCTCGGGCTCAATATAGGCGGACACAAACGACACCACTCGTGGGCAGGATGTGAAATTGCGTGCTAGGCTGTCCCGACACCCAAAAAAACAAGATAGCGAGCTGTGTAATGAAGTTGGATGTCTGCTCCCCTGTTCTGTTCCCCTTAATAGCGCTTTCTCTTGTCGCATGTCAGCCCGGAGGAGGCTCGGGCTCGAATAGCGGGCCGCAAGTTGAAAGTTTTCATACTCAAGTTATTACGTTTACCTCCGACGATTCAGCCATGGACATGGATCTAAGAATCCGCTTTGAAGTAAGCGATCCCGATGGCTTCGATGACTTAAACACAGCAATTCTCTTCTTCCCGAACGGTGAAAACTACAATATCAGTATCCCTGACAGAAAGTCGGAGAGTAACGGCGAATATTATTTCTACACTTACTTCAACCTAACGGATTTCCCGTTGGTGGACGGTCAGCGCCAATTCCCTATGACGGACTATTCTGTTCTGATTCAGGATTTCTCCGGGAATAAAACGACGTATGATTTTTCTCTGCTGGACGCACAGGGCGTCACTGTGCCTGACGGTACTTTAATGGTCCACCCCAATGACTTCTCTGCTGCCGGCGGCAGCGGCGGAGATTACCGTAGTGCCATGGGCATTCCTGTTATAAATGATGTTGTGTTTACCTCCGACACCGTCGATGTCACTCTGACCGTGGAGGATGAGAGAACAAAGGAACTGGAATTTTTCTTCGAAGACCAGGAAGGAGAAACCGTTGCTTATTTTTGGGAGAAAAACGCTACTAATATCAATACCAGTGGCACCAAAACCTACTCCATCCCTATAGGCGAGCTTCACTTCCATGAAGGTTATAGCTCAACCGATGAAATCGATTCTCTGATTGTTGCAGCCGATGACAACGGAAAATTTAAAGAAGGGGCGTTTCAGTATGCGAGCCAGTTGGTTGCCCAGAGTCCCAGTTATCCTGTTAATTGATTAAAGCGTTTAAGCTCAGAATTAATCTAGCTCTGTGGATTGGTCTGGCACGGAATCGAAGGTGGCGATGCCATGATATATGCAGATAATTCAAATAGTGACGGCAAAAAAAGCTATAAATCGATTGGGACGCCTCGCTTACTCGGATTCATGCTGGTATGTATGGTAGCAATCACGGGATGTGCCAGTGTTCCGAATGAGGTAGTCCAACTCTCTGTCACGATAGGTCGGGATGTACGAGCGATTCAGCGTTCGTACGACTCACTCATCACCGCTCGTTTCGACGCTTTCCGCCAGGAACGGTTGGATTATCTCAATAATGAGTGGACTCCTGCTTTTCTCGAAGACTGGGTGGCCTCCGGTCGCTTGATCGACACAGCCGAGGGTAAAGTGGTGTACTCCGACGCTCAGGATGACTTTATTCCCCCTGACCCCAGCCAGGCTGAGCAACAGCGCCTCGTAACCATACTCCAGTGGAGCCAGGCGGCTGTTGCCCAAATTGATGCCAAACGGAATGAACTCATCGATCCACTCAATGAGCGAGAACGGCAAGTTCGAGCGGAGATGAACGCGGCCTTTAATCAAGTCATCAGTGCAAATGCACAGATTACCGCGCACCTCAACTCAATTCGAAAGGTTAAAGAGTTGCAGAACAACATGCTGAAAGAGGTTGGTGCAGGAGGTGAAATAGCCCAACTGAACCAGAAAATTCTGGATGTTTCGGACTGGGCACAAAAAGGTCTTGATGAGATCCGTAAAGCGGATAAGAAGCTTAACTGATTTTGGAGCAAAATGATGGGCATGATGGATAGAGCAAAAGCAGCGAAGAATCGTACTGACGAAGCTTTGTCTGAGCGGGAAAAAGCATTGCTATCACGAACGGGTTTTGATTGGGAGGCTATTAAGCCGGAGCTGACAGATGAAAAGGAGTGGCGGGAGTTGATGGCTGTGGTTGAAAGCTCGACGGTCAGGAATGAAGCTATTGGTACTGTTTTGGAGCGGTTGGAGAAAACTGGAAGCAGCGGGTTGGCCTTAGCAAAAAAGGTTCGTCGTTTGGTTCTTGCTTAAATATCGGCGGTAGAGATGTGAAGGGCAACGTCACAACCTCAACCCCGAAAACCGCTCCACCCGTTGCCTAACACCGTCAGCCCAAACACTCTCCCCTCCGGCAACAAACAAGGCCCCTTTCGCCCGGGTAATCCCGGTATAAATCAGTTCCCGACTCAACATCCCAGCCCCCTGTTCAGGCAGCACCAGTGCGACCCGCTCAAACTCGGACCCTTGAGTTTTGTGTATCGTCATCGCGTAGACCGTTTCGTGTTTTGGCAATCGTCCCGGTGCCATGGGGCGGTAGTCGTCACCGGTTGGGAACCAGGCCAGGAGTTGGCCGGTTTCGTCCGGCCAAAGTAAGCCGATATCTCCGTTGTAGAGCCCGACTCCGTAGTGGTTTTCGGTGATCATGATCGGCTGCCCTTTGAAGAATGGGGCACGGTTGGGATTGAGCATTTTGAGGATGCGCTCGTTCAAGGCGTCTACTCCCAGTGGGCCGACTCTGGTTGGGCAGAGTAGACGGAACTGGTTCAGCGCTGCGAAGGCATCTTCTTTGTTGGCGCAGGTTGCTATGGGGCGGTACCACTGGTTTACCCATAGATTGATTTGGGTTTGGGTGTTTTCCGGCGGTATCCAGCTAAGGTCCGGATAGGTGTTGTCTTTCAGCGTGGCGAGGCTGGCTTCGGCTTCGCCGTTGATGACCTGGGCGGCCAGTTTGCCGATGCCCCCGCCGAAACGGCGGCTTTTATAGAGATAGCTGAGGTAATCCGCCGGGGTTTTGCCTTTGGTGGCGGTGTTGAGGGAAAAACCCAGCTGGTTCAGGGCTTTGACCCTCGCCGCGCTGTAACCTGGGTGCGGGCGCTCGGCGAGGTCCGCGAGTACGCTGCCGGCGGCGACGGAAGGCAGCTGGTCGGCGTCGCCAAGCAGGATGACGCGACAGTGGTCGGGCAGGGCGCGGAACAGCCGGGTCATCAGTGGCAGGTCGACCATGGAGACCTCGTCGACCAGCAGCAGGTCGCAGTCGAGCGGGTTGCGTTCGTTGTGGCGGAAATTGATGTCGTTGGGAATCACGCCCAGCAGCCGGTGCAGAGTGGTGGCGTCGTCCGGTATTTGGTTGAGGGTGATCATGTCGACCCGGGTGCGCAAATCCAGTTTGGCAACGCCGATCGATTCGGCCAGGCGCTGGGCGGCTTTGCCGGTGGGGGCGGCCATGCGGATGCGCAGTTCCTGAGGGGAGGTCATCGCCAGCAGGGCAAGCACTCGGGTGACGGTGTAGGTTTTGCCGGTGCCGGGACCACCGGCGATCACGTTGAAGCCGTTGAACAGGGCATTGGCTGCGGCGACGGCCTGCCAGTCGGTGTCTGTGGCTTCGGGGTCGGTGAGGTTGGGAAAAAGCTTTTGTAGTGCGGCTTTTGCGGCTTTTAGATCGACCGAGGGTGGGTTTCCCAGCCGGGCGCTCAAACGCTCGGCGAGTTCGGTTTCGAACTGCCAGTATCGGCGTAGGTAGAGGCGTTCACCATCAAGCACGACCGGTGCCTGGTCTTCGGGTGCCAGCGGGAAGGCGCTCAGGTGGGCGAGCCAGGTTGTCAGGGCCGGAAAGGTGAAACCGGGTGCGTCGTCGCTGTGCCATTGGGTGGTGCCTGCCCAGGCGGGCAGGTAGAGACAGGTGTGCCCCTGATGCAGAGCATGGCTGACACCGGCCAGGCTGTGGAAGAGTGTGGTGCCGGGCTCTGTGGATAAGTCCGCATGCAGCCAGTCGCACAGTTGGCGGGCGAGATAGTAGTCGATCTCCTGCAGACCATGCAGGCAATTGGGTGTGTTGGTCGCGATGGTCATGCTGGGGCCTCCGTTCCGGCGAACAGGGCATCCAGGGCGGCCAGAGCCTCCAGGTCGATTTCACGATGGTAGATGCCGCTGCGTTGACCGGGGGCCATGCCGCGCAGGTAGAGATAATGGACGCCGCCCAAATGGACGGTCGGGTCATAGTCCGGCAGGCGCACTCGCAGGTAGCGGTGAAGGGCGAGCCCGTAGATCAGGTATTGCAGGTCGTAGTAGCTGTTTTGAACGCTTTCGGTCAGAGCGGCGTCGTGGTAACGGTTCAAGGTGTCACCCAAATGGGTGGATTTGTAGTCGACCAGGTAATAACGGCCCTGCCAGTGGTAAATCAGGTCGATGAAGCCGTGCATCATGCCTTTCAGGCGGCGTTGGTCCGGCAGAAAAACGTCGCTGTTGTTGCGGTGTCGGCCGAGGATGTCGGCCAGGGCGCGCATGGCGTTGCCGCCACCCTGATCTCGCATCGGGAAATAGAATTCGGTCTCGCGCAATGTGTGGGCGAGGCTTAGGTCGGCCAGGCGGGCGCCGCTGGGCAGTTCGGTGTTCAGGATGTCTCTCAGCCAGGCGACCAAGTGGGTATCCGCGTCGACGACAGTGCTGAGCAAGGTCTCGTAGCGATGGCGGGCGGAGGCCAAGGCCGTGTTGAAATCTGGCTCGGTGAAGTCGAGCCGTTCCAGAATGTCGTGCAGCAGGTTACCGGCTTCCGCCCCGCGCGCCAGGCTGAACCGCAGCGGTAGGACGGTGGCGGCGTGGGGGGCGAGTTCGGGTTCGTCCTGGTCCCTATCCGGGTTGGAAAGGCCTCCGTGGCGGGCATTGCGGGTGAGCGCTGAGAAGGAGCTGAGCCACCAATCCCGTTCGATACGGCCGGTGAACCGGGCGATTTGGGGGTCCGCCGGGTTCTCTTCGGTGGCTTCGGGTTTAGGCGCGTCGGGGCGGTCTTCCAGTGACAGTATAGTGGCGACGCCTTCCTCGGCCTGGGCCTGCAACTGGTCGCACAGGGATTGGAAGTTGTCTGTTTTCAGGCAGCGGGCGAGGGGTGAGCGGTCCAATTTTTCGAATTCCGCTGCGAGAATATAAAGCCGCTGTTCGGCCCGGGTGGCGGCGACGTACAGCAGGCGGATATCTTCTGCGGCCTGTTCCTCTTCCCACCAGAGTAATTCTTCGAGGCTTGGGTTCAGTGCCAAACGTGCGCTGTAATCCGTGCGGTCGTGGTAACGCACCAGCATGGGTGGGGGGCTTTGCGGCGAGCGCCCGTAGCTGACGAAGGGCAGAAAAACGATGGGGTATTCCAGACCCTTGGCGCCGTGCTGGGTCACCACCTGAATCAAATCGGCATCGCTTTCCAGTCGGAGTTGGGCTTCGGTGGCGAGGCTGTCGTCGCGCCTGGCTTGGTCGAACCAATGCAGCAGGGCCCAGGGTTGCCGATGGTGCTGGGCGGCCTGTTGCAGCAGCTCCAGCAGATGCAGGCTGTTGGTCAGGGCGCGCTCATGTCGGTTGGGATTGGGGTGAACGTGCCGTTGAAACAGGGCGAGGGCCATGCTCATCAACCCTTGGTTGAGCCAGCGCTCGCGCAGCTCCGTCAGTTCAGTTTGCAGGTCGGCCCAGCGGTGTTCGTCCTGTTGCAGTTGGTAGAGCTGTTGTGTATCGAGCCCGAACCAGGGCGTGGCGAGAGCCGCCACCAGGGCGCGGTCGTTTTCCAGATCGAGAATGCCTTGCAGGGCGAGGTAAAGGCTGTCGGCCTCCGGGCTTTGCAATACGTTGTCGCGGGCGCTGAGGTAGACGGATTTCAGCCCCTGGTGCTGCAACGCCTGTTGCATAATGCTGGCTTCGTTGCGGTCCCGCACGAGGATGGCGATATCGCCGGGGTGTACTTTTTCGGGTGCGGCATTGTCGGCCCAGCGCGCTTCGGCCAGCAGACGGCGGATTTCCAGGGCGGCCCAATCCGCGAGGTCCGTCATGGCCGCTTTGGTGAAGCCTTTGGTCTGGTCTTCCGGTTTGGGTAGCAAAGCCCATTGCAGCGCGCTGCGGTTGGCTGGGTCTTCCAACCCGGCGAGGTCAGTTTTGCCCGCTTGCACGGGTGTGTAGCCGATGCCGAAGCCGAACACCTCGGTATTTTCGGGTGGTAAACCG
Source organism: uncultured Saccharospirillum sp. (assembly GCA_965652395.1). Classification (GTDB taxonomy): domain Bacteria; phylum Pseudomonadota; class Gammaproteobacteria; order Pseudomonadales; family Natronospirillaceae; genus Saccharospirillum. The sequence goes on from CBFGUW010000030.1 coordinate 31,671, forward strand.
TTCTTCGGCAGCGGCTGCCCGTAAAACAGCCTGTTGTAGCCTTGAATCACGTCAGGATGGGATCTGAAGTTGGTGTCCATCATCCAGGACTGGTCGGCATCGTGCCGGGCTTTGAGATAGGCGAAGACGTCTCCGCCCCGGAAGCCGTAAATGGCCTGTTTCGGATCGCCGATCATGCACAATAATGGGCGCTGGGTAGGCTCCGAACGGGACTGGTAGATGCTGTCCAGAATGGCGTATTGGTCCGGGTCGGTGTCCTGAAACTCATCGACCAGCGCGGCCGGGAATTGCTCGGCAAGGATGGTCGCCAACGGTTCGCCGCCCGGGCCTTGCAGGCGCTGGCGCAACAGGATGATCAGGTCGTTGAAATCCAGTTGGTTGAGGCGGTCTTTGTCCCGGTTCAGGTGGTCCCGCGCATACTGAACCCCGGCCCAGGCGAGCCGGGCTTTGGTCTCGGCGGCGATGTCGCGCAGGGTGTTGACCAAAGCCCAAAGGGCGGGCAACTGGGCTTTTTTCTTATCGGTACTGAAGGCGTCTTTGATAAAGGCCGCTGTGAACAGGTCCGGTGGTGTTCCTGGCCAGGTTTGCTGGCTGAGTGCGGTCAATTGGTCAAGGCTGGCCTGCCAGACGGCCTGGTTAGCCCCCCGGCGGGTTTTGACGTTCAGTGTGAAAAAGACCTCGGCTTCATCGGACCAGGCCGCGCGGAAAGCGTCCCATATCGGCACCGGGTCGGCCTCCTTCGGTTCCGGCAGTGGGTCGTTAGTGGCGATCAGGCTTTTCCATTGGTCGTGGAACTGGGCCGGTGTCGGCCACAGGCTGTACAGCTGGGCGAAAGACTCGGCTCCGGCCTGTTGCCGGTACCAGTCCTCTATGGCTTCCAGAATCAGGGGTTGGCTGTCGGTTTCCATCTCCGCATTGAAGCTGATGCCGCTGGCGAAGGCCTGTTGAGTGAGCACTCGCTTGCAGAAACCGTGGATGGTGTAAACGGCGGCTTCATCGAGGTGGAGTAATGCCTGGTTCAATCGTGCCTTGGCTTTGGTCGCCTCCACCCGTTCTCGCATGGCCTGAAAAAACGGCTCATCAAGGTGTTCCCACTCGTCGTGCGCCAGACGCAGCAGTGCGCCCAAACGCCCGCGCAATTCCTGGGTCGCGGCTTTGGTGAAGGTCATCACCAGTATTTGTTCGGCGGTCAGGTCTTTTTCCAGCAACAACCGCACATAGAGCCGGGTGATGTTGTAGGTTTTACCCGTACCGGCGCTGGCTTCTATTAGCTGGCGGCCGTGAAGGGGCAAACTGGCGGCGTCGAGTTGGGGCATAGGGTCTGAAGGTTACCAGAAGGTAGAGGTGCATTCTGACAAGGGGGCGGGGGTGTGGCAAATATCGCTGCGACCTGAGCGCTGCATTTATGTGAACTCCCTCCTGTTTTTCCTCATCGTGAAATGATAGCTTACCGACGCTAAATTGACCCTTTAGACCATTTCTCATTGACCCCGGTTCCGCTCCGTGGAACCCCTTGCAAAAGGACTTGATGATGACTCCCTTCAGGCGTTTTCCGTCTTTCTTGTTGTGCGCTCTCACGGCTTTGACATTGGTTGCCTGTGGCGGTGGTTCCAATTCAGGAACGGATACCGACAACGACACCACCAATAAGCTCGTCGAGCAACGTGTTCATGGCTCCATCGACCAGGATGGCGTGGATAATACGCCGGTCAGCGTCGAAATTCTGAGCTATAAGCCGGACGGCAGCCAGGTCGATAACGAAACCACTCTCGCCTCCAGCACCGGCCAGGGTGACTGGGTATACGACACCCGCGTGCAAATGGCCGAAAGCGGCGGTTATCTGGTCGTCAACATGGAGAAAGAAGGCTACGCCGGGTTTAGCCGAAAAATCGTATTCGAAAGCGCCCAGGACACCCAGGTGATGGGCCGGGTTGTACAGGCTGCCGAAGCCCAGGTGACGCTTGAAGACAACGGTTATGTTCTGCGCAGTGGCCGCACCCGCAGCAGCTTTACCTTCGCGCTGGTGGAGGACGCCCGCGGGCAGCGGTCTTTGGTATCCGGCGCGGAACGGTTGCGCATGGCGCGTTCCGCCAACGCTACGGATCTGCTGGTGATTGATATTCCCGAGAGCTCGGTGCCGGCTGATGTCACCGCCTTGCAGGGTCGCCTCGCCAGTTTCGACCCGAACGATGTGGAGGAGTCCGAATCCTTCCCAGGTGAATACGCCGACAGCGATGGCAATGAATTGTTGTCGGTCGCGTTCCAGTTTAATGAGATCACCACGGCAGACGGTCAGTCTTTGGGTAAGGCCGTTCAACAGGCTCGGGCGCGCGGATTAATGCCACGAGCGCCGAGCGAACCGACCATTATTTCCCGTTACATTCCGCCCGGCAGTTGCTCCGCCATGGAAAACCTCGGCGATGCCGATGCCAATAAAACCGGGTTCCAGATCCCCATATACACCTACAACCCGAACACCGGCTTGTGGGAGTTGCTCGGCACCGGCACGGTGTATTACGACGACGGCACCGCTGTTGCCAGCACCGAGACTGTTTTCGATTGCACCCTGGACAGCTTCTATCTCGAAATCGAAGTCAGCAACGAAGACTTCAATCGCAAATGGTGGAACCTGGATTACCCGTTGGTGTTCGACGAACCCGTGCAACTGTGTGCCAAGGTTGAAATTGAAGACCAGGACGGTGTGGCAATGGGCGGCAACTACGTTTTCCTGAAAGATGACGATGGCCGCAGCTTCTCCGACACCTACGGCTTTACCGACAGCCAGGGCCGGGTAACGCTGACCACCACTTTGATCGACGGCAGTGATGACCGTACCGCCAATATTCGCTACTGGGGGTTCGACAACGCCTCTTATCAATCGTCCGAGGTTACGCTGTCCAACCAATGCAATGACGTTCAGACCGTCACCGTTACGCGGCTGGACAAATGTTTGATCGAAGGCCGCATATTGGACGGTACCACCCCGGCCGTGGGCACCTTCGTTTATGCCCTTGGCGAATCCAATGGCGATTCCGCAGACGATTGGCATTACGGCTATGGCGAAACTGATGCAAACGGCAGTTATCGCTTTAACGCTGTGTGTAATATGGATTACGAGCTTTATGCCGGTGGGTATGTTTTCGGCGCAGGCACAAAAAGCGTCAACGTGAACACCTCTTTGGGGGAAGATGAGCAGTCGGACAACGGCACCAAGGTAGTGATGAAAGATATCGTCATCGAAAACCAGCCGCCTTTCGCGTTTGCCTATTTCAACTGGAATGATTACCCGGATTCCTTCGAAACTTTCGAAGTGGACGGCGTCGACGTGCTGCATTACGGCCTGGACAGCGGCACGGTGGATGTCATGGTTCTCGCGTGGGATTGGGATGACAATTGGCCGATTACACTGGAACTGCAACTGATTGACAGCAACGGCACGGTTCGGGATACCGTCACTCGGTCTTTGAACGAAGAGGAAGGTTTGAACAGTGACGATGACCTGATCATCACTATGGACGTACCGGTTAATGGGTTCTATCGCCTCGGTGGCACGATAACGGACAGCGAAGGAGCTTCCACCGGCATTAACGACTACGAACAGGATGCCCAGTAACAGTCAAGGACCGGCGGATAAGCCAATAACAAAGAGAAGCCAATGGCTTCTCTTTGTTATATAAAACGCGCCGTGCCGGAAACCTTGATGGAATCCAGGACGCTGCCGACTACTTTTACTTCACACTGACGGAGCCGATTGGGCTAATGCGATAACCTCATGGGCACTTCCTGGCTTATCGCATACCCGCATGACGAATATGGATCACCACCTTCAGTAGGAAATCGCGACATGAGAGACCTGTTGGCAAAACAATGGAAAGAGAACAAATCGCTTATCTTGTTTTTGGCTGTCATGTTCGCGTTTCGAAGCGCCATTGCCGATTGGAACGTGGTCCCAACCGGTTCCATGAAGCCAACCATTGTTGAAGGTGATCGAATATTCGTTAATAAAATGGCCTACGACCTGCGTATTCCCTTCACACATATTTCACTGATTGAGATTGCCGAACCTCAAAGGGGAGACATCGTTGTTTTTGATTCCGAAGAGTCCGGCAAACGCTTGGTGAAAAGGGTGGCGGGCATTCCGGGTGACACCGTTGAAATGCGCCAGAATGTTTTGTACATCAATGGTCGGCGGCTGACTTATAACACCCTGGCGGCCAATGAAGGCACACTTGATAAACAGGAAGATCTGACCGGCGTTAGTCACCGGATTAGAGTAAGCCGAAACGGTTCGCCCCTATCCAGTTTCGCGCCTGTTACCGTAGCCGAAGGGTATTTTCTAATGCTGGGCGACAACCGGGATAACAGCTCCGACTCACGCGTCATAGGGTTTGTTCCAAGGAATGAAATCGTCGGGCGGAGTCGAAGTGTGGTGCTGTCATTGAATTACGATAATTATTACCTGCCCCGGATGGATCGCTTTTTTAAGGCGCTGTGACTAGGCGCCTCAAGCGAAACCCGCGTTTTTGGTTCAAGAGCGCTTCAATTTCTCCAATTCATCCACCGTTCTTGGCCAGTCTTTTTTCAACAACCGCGACAATGCTCTGTCTGCCAGAACTCTGCCACCCGTTTGGCAGGTCGGGCAGTAGTTGGTCTCGTTGGTGGCATAGCGAATGCGCTGAATGGGCGTGCCGCACACAGGGCAGGGCTGACCAAAACGTCCATGAGCGGCCATATCAGGTCGAAAGGCTGTCACTTTCTCCGGGAATTTGTCTTTATAGTGTTGCCGTAACTTGTCCGTCCATTCCAACAACGATTCCTTGGTGGATGCGAACAGTCGCGTTACCTCTTCGGGTGTCAGCTTCTGTGTCATTGCGATGGGCGACAGCCGGGCTTTGTGCAGTATTTCATCCGAGTAGGCATTACCGATGCCGCTGAAAATGTGTGGGTCGGTCAACGCTCGCTTAAGGGTGTGGTTCGACGCCTGCAGTCGTTCAGCGAACGCCGCTTCGGAGCATTCGAACACACTGATGCCTCCCGGATCCATCGCCAGTAGCTGGTCCTGGCCCTCCACCAAATGCAAAGAAGCACGGCGCTTGGTTCCCGCCTCCGTCAGGTAGAGCATGCCGTTCTCGAAATGAAGACACATCAGCGCGCTCTTCCCCGGGGCCTTGGCGCCTTTGTTTTTCCAGTGCAGTCGACCGGCCACCATCAGATGCAGCACCATCCAGAGGTCGCCTTCGAAGCCGATAACCACACGCTTACCGAGATTGCGTAAAGAGACGACTTTCTTGTTCAGGAAGGATTCTTTCGGGGGCGTGACGGTACGCAGAAGAAATGGATTGCTCAGAGTGACGCCCAGAAGCGCCTGACCGGGAAGCCGCTGCTCCAGAGCCTCAAGATAGACCGTGATATCGGGATATTCAGGCATACCGATGCACCGCTGACATGGGACCGGGGTTATCTTACTGCAAAAACTCCGGCTTCGCTGTCAGGAGGTGTGGAAGATGTCCAAAGCAAACACCACCAAAGGGGCCGGTGCTTACTTTGGACAACCAGGGTTATGCCAGTCGACGACGCAACACCAAACCTCAGAGAGAAATCACCCACATTGGTACGGATAATGGGTGATCGTGGTTGAGTGAATCAATCGTTGTGCCACTCTCACTGGTAAGAGTCATCATCACCGAGTTCCCACAAACGCAATAGTTGGTTGCTGCGACGAACCGTGAGGATGTCAATTTGTTCTTTGACACTGTAAATCACACGATAGGCACCGAATACAACTTCACGAATACGTCGCGCCCCGGCTTCTGGAACCATTCGACCACTTTCAGGAAAGTCCGCCAAACGTTCCGTGGCTGTAAATAAATCCTCTACCCATTTTATCGCGACCTCCGGTTTGTCTTCCGCTATATATCGAGCAATATCTTCAACTCGTTCCAATGCCAGTGGGGACCAGACGATCCTCATCGGCCCAGCATGCCCAACAGTCGAGCTTTTGCATCGTCCTGAGGAATGCCTTCGCCTGAGGCGATTTGCTCTTCGGCTTTATAGATATCTTCCAGTATTTCTAGGCGTTCTTGCATTCTCTCGTACTCGTGGACGTCTACAAGCACGGCTACGCCACGCCCTCTTTGTGTCAGAACCATGGGACGACGGGTTTCGTGAATCTGCTTCACAAAGGTGGCCACTGACGCTCGGAACTCAGATAGAGGACGGATGTCTTCGTCAACACGGACTTTGGACATGACAATGCCTTTGTACGATTAATGGTACGCCAGAATGTACGCCTAAAGAGTAAAGATGACAAGTTCGATCAGCTTAGTTGCCTCATCATGGGCTCGTACAAGCCTGTCAAAGCTTCGTACAACCCTTCATGCTCGGGCGGTTCCGCCCAGAACCAGGCCATGTAGGCGTCTTCGGCCAATCCGGGCTTGAACATATCGCCAAACCATAAGCGTTCGAAATGGCTGGGTTGGTATTCACCCCGCGTTCTGGGTCTTGCCATTTCCAGGCCGATTTCCGCGTTGTAAGGCAGCGGTTCCTGCAGGCCCAGCTTCCACACTTCCAGCCATTTTTTCAGTTCGGTTTCCGCTTGGTCTCTATCCATGGGACTGAAATTCAGTTCATACACTTCGTCGGTTTTGCGTTCGCGGAATAGGCCGAGGGTGCCTGTCTCGCTCGCGAGGTTGGCGACAAGGTGATGCAGCCAGAGGCGCACGTAGTTTTTGCCTTTGGCGTCGGCGAGGCGCCAGAACAGTAGGCGGCCGTCAGGCAGTCGGGGCAGGGTGGCGGTTAGGGTTTGGCCAGTGACCCGGACTTCGATTGGTTCCATCGTCAGCGCTTCGGTGCCCTGTTCTTTCAGAGTATCGGCGAAGTGTTCGGCCTGGGCCTGCCAGTCGTCCAGTTCGGGGCTGACCAGCGGGTGGTCGGGTAGGTCGCCGGAAAGACGGGCTCGAGTCAGCAGTTGGTCGGTGGTGGCGTCAGTGAGGCCGAGGCGGCTGTGTACGAGTGTGTCCTGCAACAGGTAGCGTTGTAGGTGGTCGGTGGCGAAGGGTTCGCTGTCCTCCAATTCCGGTCGGTCGTCAAACCCCAGGAAGAGGCCAAGGCGCTGGCGGGCGAACTGGCGCGCGGGGTGATCGAAAAAGGCGATCAGTTCATCCAGGCTGAGGGTGTCCGGCCAGTCGGGTTCGGGCAAATGGGTGAGTGTCTCGGGCTCGGCCAATGGTTTGTGCAGGCGCAGCCAGTGCCCGTCGAAGCTGGGCCAGGTTGGGCGGTGGTCGCCCTGAATGTAGTTGTTTGGGTTGAAGGGCTGTAATGGCAGGGTGTGTATATTGCCCTGTCGCCAACCGCTGGAGGCTTCCAGATAGCCGAACAGTTCGGTGAGCACCAGTGAGGGTTGGCGCTCGGTGTTGGTGTTCACGTCCCGGCCCTGATAGCTGAGGTAAAGGGCTTCCCTGGCAGAGAGCAAGGCTTCGAGGAAGAGGTAGCGGTCGTCGCCCCGGCGGGAGCGATCACCGAGTCGGGGTTTGTCGTTGGCCATAAGATCGAAGCCGAGTGGCGGGCGCTGGCGGGGGAATTCGCCGTCGTTGAGGCCAAGCACGGCCAGCACCTTAAAGGGAATGGAACGCATCGGCACCATGGAGCAGACGGTGATTTGACCGGTCAGGAACTGGCGGCCGGTGCTTTGGCTGCCGGCGAAGCCGTTTTGCAGCACTTCGCGTATCACGGTCAGCGGAATGTCGGCGGTGTAACCGGCTTCCATGCAATGCTCGCCCAGGTCGCCGATGGCTTTGCGCAGGTCGTCGTGGGCGGGGTCGAAGGCGTCTTCGCTGGCGAACAGGGCCAGTTGCAGTCGCTCTTTCAGAAAGTGTTGCCACTCCTGTGCGGTGCGGGGGCGGTTCAGTTCCATCGCCAGTGTGCGCAACCGGTCGACGAAAGCCATCAGTCGACCCAGTTGCAGGGCGTCGGCGCCTTCCACCTGAGGCAATAGCAGGCGGTTCCCCACTATGGCTTCCTCGTCTCCCCAGGCGAAGCCTAGCAACAGTCGCTCCAAACCTTGGTGCCAGCTGAAGTGGTCGCTCACTTCGCGCCCGGCCCAGCGTTGTTTGTGCTTGGCATCCAGCCCCCAGTGAACATTAGCGGCCTGCAACCAGCGGGTCAGTTGGTCGATATCGTCCGGTGTCAGTTTGAACTGTGCCTGGATGGCGGGCACCCGTAGCCAGCCGATCACCTGGTTTACCTGAAAACGGGCGTCCGGCAGGGTCAGTAGGTCGAGGAAGGCGGCGACAGTAGGGTCGGCGTCTTTCAGGTTGCGGTCGGCTATCGAGCAGGGCAGTGGTGGCACCTTTTCCGATAGGTCATCGAAGCGGCGGGCGAATACGGCTTCAACGAAGGGTGCGTAGTCTTCGACGTTGGGGCACATCACCAGCACGTCTTTCGGGGTCAGGTCCGGTCGGTCGTTGAATTGGTGCAGCAGCCAGTCGTGCAGGCCCTGCACTTCTCGCAGAGCGCTGTGGGCGCGGGTGATGCAGATGGAGTGATCGTTCACTTCGGTGGGTGCTTCCCGGCCGTCGCGCAGGTGCAGTAAGTCCCGCTGCAGTTGGCCGAGCAGGGTGTCCGCTTCGGGTTCAACGAAAATGGGGCTTTCCAGGTCCGCCCGCTCGGTGAGCAGTTTCACGAAGGCCTGGCCCTGTTGGCCGAGGTTGGCGATCAGGGGGTTGCCAACCTCGGGTGGCAGGTCCGGGGTTTCGTCGGTGTCGACCCAGCGGGCGCGCTGCTTAGCCGCCTGTTTTTCGCTGACCACATCGCCCCAGTATTCGTCGCTGGGGTTGAGGTAAAACACATGAACGTCGATATGGGCTTCGTCGGACAGGGCTTTTAGAAAGTCCAACCAGAAGGGCGCCAGGGCGTTGATGCCGAACAGGAATAATCGTTCAGGCAGGGTGTCGTCCGGTTGGTGAATGCGCTCGATGGCCTGCTGGGCTTTGCGAACCGGGTGGCCTCGGCCTCCCGGCTGGGCGATCAGGTGTTGCCACAGCTTGGCCTGCCAGTGCTCGCCACGCCCGGCATCCCAGTCGAGAATCCAATCCGGTCGGTAGAGCAGGTATTGCTCATATAGATCTGCCAGTTGACCGGCCAATTGGAAACGACGCACGGCCTGTTGGGCGGCGGACTGACGTTGCCAGTAGCCCGTGGGTTCGGCGAAGGCGGGGTCGTTTTGAATGGCGTCGCTGGCGAGCAGAGCGTCCAGCCGCCAGATCAGCACTTCGCGCCGATAGGTCGAAGACTCGGGGACTTCCTTTGGACCGAGGATCTGCCGAATCAACGCCCAGAACTGGGTGACCGGCAGCGGAAACTGAAGGTTCATGCTGATCTGCCGGTCCGGGTGTTCGGCGAGCTTCATACTCAGCCAGTGCTGCATGCCCTGGTGCTGCACCATGATGATGTCCGGTTGCAGCGGGTTGCTGGTGGGGCCGGAGAGAATGGTGGCGAGTGGTTCAACCAGAACGTCGAGTTGGTTGCCGGGCAGGGTGTGCAGCATCCGTTGGGGCCGGTGTGGGGTTTGGGCCAGTGTAGCAGGCTCGAAACCGAGCCTGAACCGCTCTGTGCTGGGAACCTGGTTTTGTTTTCCGGGGCGGGCACTTGCGAGGTATCTTCGGGGTTACTAGTCTCACCGGGCGGTATTGGCCAAATGGATAGAGACACTGTTATATCAGCCAGGCGGTATGGCCTCTTTTGTCATTGTTAAACCCAAGAGGAGGTGAGTGTTATGAACGATATACCCCTAACCGGTAAACGAATCGCTTTTCTGGCAACGGATGGCGTGGAGCAAATTGAACTGACCCGACCCTGGGACGACTTCAAAAGGGCCGGGGCCAGTGTGGAATTGGTCTCGTTGAAGAAGGGTAAAATCAACGGGTTTCACCATTTGGACAAAGCCGATAGTTTCGATGTGGATAAAACGGTTAACGATGTCGCCGCTGACGATTACGACGCGCTGGTGTTGCCCGGTGGCGTCGCGAATCCGGATCAGTTGAGGGCCGATGAAACCGCCGTCGCTTTTGTACGAGGTTTTTTTGAACAACACAAACCGGTCGCGGCTATTTGTCATGGCCCCTGGACGCTTATCGAAGCCGATCAGGTTCGCAACCGGACTTTAACCTCTTTTCCGAGTTTGAAAACGGACATTCGAAACGCAGGCGGGAAATGGGTGGATGAGGAAATGCACTACGATGATGGGTTGATCACCAGTCGTAAACCGGATGATCTGGATGCGTTTTGCGCCAAGACAATCGAGGTGGTGAGCTCGGTTTGATATCGCACCACTCAGCTTGTTATTCCTCAGACACATTGAGCCCGGCATGGTTGCCGGGCTCTCAAAACCAGGCCTGACCTTTTCGATCAGGCCCGATACTTGGCTCAGCTATCTTCCGGCGGAGTCAACGCGAAACCGGCATGGTCGGATCGGTCCAGATAGGACAACCGGCCCCAGCCGTTGGTGGCTTGCGCCCGAACGTAAAGCTGCGATGAAAAACCACCCACCGTGCAACCGGCGGACAACAATTCGCTGATCAAAGCGGTGGCTGTGTAGGTGCCGGGGGGAAGGGCATCGCCGCTGTCATCCAAGGCGGCAATGTCGGTTACGCCGCGCTTGGTGTTCAGAGAATAGGTGCCGAAGCCATTGGGGTGCAGTGCCGTGAACGGCAGGGTCAGAGTTTGACCGCCGCTGGTGTAGGTCAACACGCCGCAGGCGTTGGTTCCCACGCCGCCTATTTCGGCGGGTTCAATTTCGGCCGTGCAGGGGTTGTTGTCCACATGCAGGGGCAGCAGGAAGGCGTCCATGCCGTCGACCGGGTGCACTCTGTCTACCACGCCGCCGTGGGCGGACAGGATATCGATGGTGCCGGGAATGGATAAATCCGTGGTTTCCGGAACGTAATACCGAATCTGCTGGCCGCCGATGTTATTGATGTTCACCTTGGCGCCGTTTTTATCGAACAGTTCGATGACGAGTTCATATTTCCCGTCCAGGTCCGGCAGGGTGTGGGTGGGGAATTTGGCGTTGGTGCTGTCTTCGACCGCGTCCATCAAAGTCCACTGATCACCGTCCGGTGGCAAAATGGGAGGGATTTTGAACAGGTGCGGTGTGCCGTTCACGGTGTCCGGACCCAGTGAATAACCTGACACCTCAGGAGTGCCTCCCACCGTTTTCACATAATGCCGATGCACTTCCTGGTCCAGAGCCAAAAGCTCGCTGTCGGGCTGGCCTAGTTTTCGGTAAGAGACGCGGTAGTAATACACGTCCAGCGCGCTTCTCAGGGTGTAGCTGAAATCGAGCCGTAGTCGAAGCAGCCCGCCGAAGGGGCGCCCTCTGAAGGATGGGTCGTCCGCCAGGCTGTGGTTCAGACCGAGGTTCGTGGCGGTGGTGGTGGCCGCCAGGTCGGCGCTTGAGCCACGAATTCGGCTGAGCGGCAGGTTGCCGATGGCGGTGACCAGCACCCAGTGACCGTCGCCGTTGACGGGGCCGTTGGGGTCGCAGGTCTGCGCCAGGGGGTGAGTGGTGTAGAGCGTGACCTCGGTGCCGCATTGGTAGTTCCAGCGTGTGTGACAGGCGACGGGCTTGGGTGCATAGAGTGTGACTTCGGTGCCGCCCGACAATTCTCTTTTGGCTTTGAAATACAAATCCGGCTGGTCGGTGTTGAAGCAGCCTCGGTAAAAGTGCGCGACGAAGTGGCCGGTTTCGTCCGTCTGGGCTTCGGCCACTTTGTGCATGGTGACGAACCAGGGGTAGTACCAGCAAAAGATCGGGCGGAACCAGTCGGCATAGTCGATCACGAGTTTTTTCAGTTCAGGTCCGGCGGCTTGTTTTACCCGCGAGACCAATTCCGGCGGTAAATCCAGTCTGGGTGCTTCGCGTGCGGCCAGTGTCCTGACGTTGGTTGATACCGGTGTGCGGATGGGGCGAAAGACCGGAGGCGGATCGGGCAAGGGGCGTGGAATCGGAATAACCAGATCCCGAATTCGCTCCAGTTCAATCGATGGCAGACGGCCAATCAAAATAGGGAAGGGGTCGACCTCATACACTTCGATCGTGGCGTTGCAAACCGGTAGGTTGAGCGTGGTGTCTTCCACCTCGACCCGTTTCAGCAGCCTGCCGGGAACGGTACAGCGCGACAGCAGCCAGCATTTCCAAAACGCCGGGTAAACCGCGAATTCAACCGGGCGCAGTTCCACGTCAGGCGCCAGACGCACGGTTTGCGAACGAGCTCGATAGCGTTCCAAATCCGCAGGGGTGATGTCTTTGCGCTCGATATGGGGGCCGACCAGGATTTTCACCGGTTCCGGTTCTTTGCCAACCGGGAGCGCCAGTGTGACTTGTTGTTGGTTGTCTTTCAGTCGCTCACGCGCAACCAGGGCGCCATTGGCGTCGAAGGCATAGACGGCGGCTTCCGGTGATTGTTCGCTTTGGGAGGGTTCCAAAAGGCTGACGTTAACGGCCAGTCGAAGGGTCTGTTTCTGTTGATCCTGGGCCATGGTGCTTTCTCCTTCTACTATGGCGGTCAGGTAAATGTCCCCGTCACGCACTCTGCAGAGCACCTAGCGAAACGCCATCCCTACTGCGTTGGCAAAACTGTCCGCATCCCTACAGACTACGTCGGATAATCGCGTCTTAAAGCGTTTTTAATTGACGCCCGACGACTGTACGAAGATGGCTGAAATAAAGTCAAAGATAAAAGGGTGTTGTTCTGTAATAACAGATTACGGAAGGTTAAAACTCAGTGATTCACCTCTCAAAACAGATGAGAGGCGCATCTCTGTTTTATTCGTAGCGCAGGGCTTCTATCGGGTCCAGTCGTGCGGCTTTCGCGGCTGGTAACAGGCCAAAAAGAACGCCTACACCCGTGGAAAAACCCAAGGCAAGGAGAACGGCCCAAAGCGGTACGACGGCCGGGGTGAAATTGGGAATCATACCAGCGATCATTTTGCCCAAACCGAAACCGGCGGCCAGGCCAATCAAGCCGCCGAGCAGACAAAGCACCACGGCTTCGATCAAAAACTGCAGCATGATATCCGCCCGGGTGGCACCAAGGGCTTTGCAAATACCGATCTCCCGCGTACGTTCGGTAACCGACACCAGCATGATATTCATGATGCCGATACCGCCAACCAACAGGCTGATGCCGACAATACCGCCGAACACAATGGTGATGATGCCGGTGACCTGGGCGATGGATTGCTGAATCTGCTCCGAGCTTTCGATTTTGAAATCATCCGGTTTACCGGGCTGGATTTTATGTTGTTTGCGCAACACCTGCCGAATCTGTTGGCGCACCCATTCGATTTGTTCCGGGTCGGCTTTGGCCAGAAAAATCATAAAGGGGTTGGCGTGGGTGGGCGTAATGCTGTTGGCAGTGGTGAACGGAATGTAAGCGACATTGTCGAGATCCTGGCCGAGGAAATTACCTTTCACTTCAAGCAGGCCGACAATCTTGAACCAGTCCAGGCCGAACTGGACGAATTCGCCGACGGGGTTTTCGGGCAGGTCGAGATCACGACGAACTTTTTCTCCGATCACCATCACCCGGCTCCGGCCGATCAAATCGGCGGCGATCAGTTCGCGGCCTTTGTCGGCGAAGGTGTCGTCCAATACGAACAGGTCAGGTTCGACACCACGTACATCGACGCCAGACCGGTTGCCTCTGTAGGTCAAACCTTGGGGGGCACTTAAAAACACCTGGGGCGTGATGGAGGTTAAACCCACCACGCGCTTGCGCAAGGTGAGCAGATCGTCCTCGGTGAGAAAGACATCCCGCCCTTCGTATTCTTCCTGATTGAAATCGGGCTGGATGATCAGCGCGTTTGAGCCGAGCGATTCGAATTGTTGGTCAATCGACGCCTGCAACCCCTGAACCAGCGATACCACCGTAATGATCGATGCCACGCCGATGATGATGCCGAGCGAGGTGAGAAAACTGCGCAGGGCATTGGCGCGAATGGAATGCAAAGCCGAGCGGAAACTTTCCAGTAATAAAAACACTAGTTTGCGCCCCCTCGGTTATCACCGGCGACCTGACCGTCGTGCAGGCGCACCTGACGCTGGCAATAGTCCGCTATGTCACTTTCGTGGGTAACCATGATGATGGTCTGCCCTTCGCTGTGCAGCGTTTTGAACAGGGCCATGATGTCGGTCGTAGTTTTGCTATCGAGGTTACCGGTGGGTTCGTCCGCCAGTAGAATGGACGGGCGGGTGACCAGTGCCCGGGCAATGGCGACACGCTGGCGCTGGCCGCCGGAGAGTTCGTTCGGTTGGTGATGCATGCGCTCGCCCAGCCCGACCTGTTCCAACATGGCCTGGGCGCGCTTGGCGCGTTCGCGCAGGCCGACCTTGGCATAGATCAACGGCTGCATGACATTCTTCAACGCACTGACGCGCGGCAGTAGGTTAAAGCTTTGAAAAATAAAACCGATTTCGCGGTTGCGGACGTGAGCCAGTTCCTTGCTGCTCATGCCGGACACCAGCGAACCGTTCAGCCTGTATTCGCCACTACTGGGCGAATCCAGACAACCGAGTATGTTCATCAGGGTCGACTTGCCGGAACCGGACGCACCGACGAAGGCGATGTATTCGTTTTTTTCGATGCCGAGGTTGATGTCTCTCAGGGCGTGCAGTGTTTCGCCGCCCATCTTATAGACCCGACCGATGTGATTCAGTTCGATCAGAGGCATCAGGGTTGTCCGTCGGTCTCTGTGGTTGCCGCTGTTGTCACGCTGTCGCCTTCGGAGAGGTTGATGAGCGTGCGTACCGGTCCGGCGATGACCTGGGCGTTTTCCTCCAGGCCGGATTCGATGGCCTGATAGCGATCATCCGAGGGGCCTAAGGTGACCTCCCGTTTCACCGCCTGACCGTTTTCCAACACCCAGACATAAGCTGTACCGGCGTCGATGTCCTGTTGCACGGCCTCCAGCGGCAGGGACCATTGGTTGCCGGTGCTGGTGGTGATGATTTCCGCACGGCAACTCATGCCAGGGCGGATTTCGAGCCCTTTGGTATCGGTGATCAGCACCTTGACGGTGAACGACAGGCCACTGCGCCCCTGTGCCTGTCGGGCGGTCAGGGCGATGGTTTCCACTTCGCCTTCGAGCGGGGTATCCGGATAGGCGACAGCGAACACTTCCACTGGCTGGCCGATTGAAACCTGGCCGATATCGGCCTCGTCGATTTCGATTTCGGCGTAAGTCCGGCTGGTGTCGGCAACGGTCATCAAAGCCTGATCACCGGTGTTGCCGCTGATCGCCATCTCGCCCTCTTTGATGTCGAGTGCGGAAACCGTGCCGTTGATGGGCGCGCGAATCAGGGTTTTTTCCAGGCGTTCACGGGCCTGGTTCAATGCCAGTTGAGCCACGGCCAGTTGTTGCTCCGCCGCTCGCAGATCAACCCGCGCCAGCGCGAGCTGACCCTGAATGGTCTGAACGGAATCGGCATTGGCGACGTTGCGTTCGAACAGGAGCTGCTGGCGGGCAAGCTGGTTTTCGAGCGCGGCGATCTGCACCTGGCCCCGCTCGATGTCTATTTCGCGCAACCGGACCGTGGCTTCCTGGTTTTCAACATCGGCCTGGAAGCTGTCCTGTTCGAGCTGAATGACCACTTGGTTTTCTTTGACGGCATCGCCTTCCTCAACCAACACCTCCTCAACCAGGGCGGTCACTTCCGGTCTGAGTTTCCGTTCGTCTCCGAAAATAATACTGCCGGAGGCCAGCGTCAGCGATTCGATGGTGCGGCGTTCCATTTGAACCGTCTCGACTTCGGTGCCGGTGTCGTCGCCGGTCAGGTTGAGGACCACCGGAACCCCGATGGCGAGAGCAAGAATGAAGAGCAGGATCAGCGCTTTTTTCACGATAACCTCATAACACCGCGAAGGTGGCCATGGCGCCGGTAATCAACGCCAGCGGAATCAATACAGTGGCAATGGCGCCTCCCCAACCGCCACCGGTCAGGGTGCGGTAGCCGATGATTGTCAGCACAGCGGCCCAGAGATTGGCCAGAGAGAGGACGTTGACGACGCCGGTCCAGGGGTGGTTGAGCGGCAGATGGAAGACAAGATTGTTGAGGCTGGTCAGATCCAGACGGGCGAAGCTCACATAATCGCCACCCGCCAGGGCGTAGCTGACCGCGATGGTGATCACGGCCACCAAAGTCGGAAGGTTGGCGTAGCTCACCAGGGTAAACCAGCGACCGTATTTCAATTCCGCTTCGGTCGCGACCGACGCCACCATGTGGAGATAGAGTGCGGTAACGGCGTAAATAATCAGCATCACCAGCGTGGAGATTACGCCACTGAATTTAAGAAAACCCGCCGTCTGATCGGTGGCGGCTCGCAATTCTTCGGGGCTGAGGGTCTGGCCGGACAATTCGATTTGTTCCGCCATGAATTGCTGCACGTCCACGGTGGTGAAATACCAGGTGGTGACGGCCAGCGTGCACAGGGCAATCAGCAGCAGCGGCACCCAGGCACTGGCTTCATGTTCACGAACGCGTCGGAACGCCTGGGTAGGGGCGGTGAAGGTATCGACAACGGTTTGCAGGCTGGCTTTCATGACAGGTCCTTTCAGGCAGGTGAGTGATACTCCTTCTTGCGCGTCACTCTACTGCGACACCCCCGCCGATAAAAGTGACCAAGGTCATGGTCCTGATATTTTTCCTGTCTTGACGGTCAATCCGTCGTCAGCCCCAATTGATGCCAGGCTTTCATGCCGCCCAAGAGGTTATACACCTCCGTAAAACCGGCTTTCAGCAGGATACTGACGCCCAGCCCGGCACGATGGCCGACGCCGCAGGTCACCACCAGGGGTTGGGATGGCTCCAGTTCCAGAGAATCGATCTGGTCCTTCAGGTGGCCCACGTAGTGGTGGTGGGCGTTCGGAATATGGCCACTTTCGAATTCGTCGATCTCCCGCACGTCCAGCACCTGATAGTGCTGCAAACGGCTGTGCAGCTCTTCGGGCGTGATGGTGCCGCTGGTCTGAATGGGTTCACCAGAACTGCGCCAGGTAGAAAACCCACCGGCGAGACCGCCCTGGATGTTGTCGATACCAATTCGGCTGAGGTGAAGCGCCGCGGTGTCTATATCACTTTGACGGTCACCGACCAGACAGATGGGCGAGTGACGGTCGCCGATCCAGCCGCCGAACACGGGCAGGCCACCGAGCCAGATGCTGTAGCTGTTTTTAATGTGCCCCCCGGCAAAGCCTTCCGGTTCCCGGGTATCAAACACCAACTGGTTGGATCGGTTTTCCGAGAAGGTGGCAACATCCAACAACGGAACACTGCCCGAGCGATGCACCGGCTTTATGCCACCGTTGAGATTGACGGCTTCCATGTGTTTGAAAAACGGCGGCTGGGCGGGGCGCTCGCCGCCTTTCTTGCGGGCGAAGTCGTCCCGTTTGAGTGTGAAAACCGGGTTGTAGCGCTTTTCCTCGCCCAGGGTGGAGTGGCTTCGGTTAGCCATGCCGCTGCCGCAGACCGAGCCCGGACCGTGAGCCGGAAGTACCAGCGCTGTGTCGCCAAGAGGGGCGAGCTTGGTATGAACACTGTCGAATAGGTGACCGGCGTTTTGTATGGAATGGTCGGGGTCGGTCAGGTCGGTTCGTCCCGTTGTGCCGAAAAACAGCGTATCGCCAGTGAACACCGCCCAGGCCTGTTCACTGTTTTGATCGGAGTAGACAGCGTAGCAACAGCTCTCGGGAGTATGGCCCGGCGTGTGCAGACACTGGAGGGTCAGGGAGCCCAAGCGGAAGGTTTCCTCGTCTTTCAACCGAAGATCGCCATGGCCAAACAGTTCGTGATCTCCGTTGACGATGGTGGCTCCGGTCACTTCCGCCAAATAGGCGGAGCCCATCACGAAATCCTCCTGACGGTGGGTTTCAACGACGTACTTGATGTGTACGCCCTGTTCGCGGGCGGCGGCGAGATAATCGTCGATATCCCGGCGCGGATCGATCAGCGCGGCTTCCACTCCATCGCTGAGCAGGTAGGCGTAGTGGGCGATGCCTGGGGTTTCGATGAGGGTGAGGTTCATTGGGTTCCTCCGGTTTGGTATAGCCGGGGCGGACACCAAATGCGCGATAGCAGACCGCCCCGTGAAAGCAGGGCTTTACTGATGGGGTTGAGTTAAGCCTGAGAGGCGGATAATTCAACCTCTCGTCGGGTTTATAGTACGAAATTACGCAATATTTAAGGCGCTGTACCGAGTGGGGGGAACAGGTTTTCCAACAGTGCGGCTGTGGCGAGCAACGCCTGTTCTTTGTCCCGTTTCCCCACCAACTGAACTCCCATGGGCACTCCGCTGTTCTCATCGATACCGATGGGAAGGGTGACAACCGGATGGCCAGTCAAATTGAAGGGCATTGTCAGGCGGGTGAGCGCTTCAAAATAGTTCAGGCGTTCGCCGTTGAATTCAAAGGTATGGTCGTAGTCCCGCAGGAAGCCCCGTTCAAAGCTTGGCTTGATGTGTTTGAACGCGGGGACCAAAGTAACCGGCAGAACCCAGGCATCATAACGCTCTAAAAACACATCGAGATGGGCTGTGAGTTGCTCGCGAACCGACAATGCGTGCTCATAATGGCGTTTGTTTCTGCGATAGCCGTTTTGAATTGGTGCAATGAAGTTGGGCGAGCGCTTCATGGCCTTTCGACTCAACAGTCGGCTGAGAAATCGTTGAAAGGGCGACATCATCGCGCCCAATTGATGCCCTTGGATGATTCCATAGGCTTGCCAGGCATTATGCCAATCAAAGGCTTGTGGGGCAGTCACGTCCAACTGAACGGAGGGGCAGTCTCTGAGTGTGTGCATGAAACCTTCCATTTGCTCACTTATTCGAGGGTGCAACGGCAGATTGGGAGTGGGAGGCAGCATAGCCAAACGCGCTGCGGTTGTTGTGATCGGCTGTTCGCCGGTCAGCGCCTGCCAGAAGAGGTTTAAATCCTTCACTTCACGCGCCATTGGGCCGACGCGGGGGAGGTATTCAAGGGTGAGCCCGGCCTGTTCCAGCTGAGTCATGGTCCCTTTGACCGGTATCCGGTTTACGCTTGGCATCAAACTGCATACGCCGCAAAAAGCGGCGGGTATGCGCAGAGAGCCTGCCAGGTCGGCACCAATCTCCATAAAAGTCAGGCCTGCTGCCAGGGCGGCCGCGCCTCCGCCACTGCTGCCCCCGACGGTGTAATCGGTATTCCAGGGATTACGGGTGGTGCCTCCCACCTGGCTGCTGGTTTGAAAATCCATCGCCAGTGGGGGCAGGTTTGTCTTACCGAGAATGTTCGCTCCGGCGGCTTTCAATGCTGCGACCACGGGGGCGTCGTTGTCCGGAATGAAGTTCCGTAGCGCTTCATAACCACTGGTGCAGGGCGCTCCTGCTACATGGATTTGATCTTTAACCGATATCGGAAGGCCTTTTAATAGGTTGTTCGGGTTGGTGTTTTCTGGAGTTTCCAATGAGTGGATAAACGCATGGTATTGGCTATCCAAGTGTTTGATTCGTTTTTGCTGGTGACTGAACACTTGTGCCGCTGTCAATTCACCGTTGCCAAGTCGGGCTATGACAGCGTTCGCACTGAGAGTATGAATAGGCATGGATTCGGCTCGCTTGAGAATTTGGCCTTATTTGACGGCACCTCTTTTTAGTGGGCTGTTCCGATACTGCGGTTTGGTGTTTTTTATTCGATGGGCAGCCAGATCTGAGTCACCAGCTCATTGATGGCCGTCTGGTGCGGGCTGTTGAGGTACATTTCAAATGGAAGGGTGTTTCTCAGCCTGCGATCGGTGTGGGGCAGCCAGGCCCGATATATTCGATTCCAGCTTTGATGCAAAAAATCGTAGGAGCCCTTGTGCTCGAATACTGCCCAGGGTCCGGCCGGGAGAATCAGCGATTCTTCGCTCCAGTCACTTAATCCCGATCGGGTAAAAAGCCCTCCATAAAAAACTGGAGTGGTTTCGTCGTTCAGGCTTTTAGGGCTGGCCGGGAAAGCACTGACCAACCCAAGCAAACCCTGGTCTGCTCCTTTCAGCAGGGTGAGAAAATCCCGGTCCGGTCTTTGGTCCGGGAAAAACTGGCCAGAAGCAGTTCCATAAGCGATTTTGTAGATTAGAGTCATTTGAGGCTGGCTCTGGATGGACCACTCCAAACTTAATGGCTCGGTTAAGAAGGGGGACAGAGACATGGGCGCTGAATGAACCGCCCGAGTGGTCGCATCGAATTGAGAAGGACTTGTCCCGAAGTGCTGTTTAAACGCACGGGCAAAGGCGGAATGTGTTTCAAATCCCACGCTCAGCGCGATGTCCAACAAGCGCATATTCGGATTGTCATGCATCAGCAAGACGGCTTTTTCCAATCGCCGTGTGCGTACATAACCATGAATGGATTCACCGGTATAGGCCGGAAACAACCGATGAAAGTGATATTCCGAGAAATGCGCCGCGTTGGCGATGTCGATGACTGTTAATTTGGTGCTCAGTTTCCGGTCGATGAATTCGAGGGCTTTTTGGATTCTGGCGCGATGGTAGTCTGGATGGTTCTGTCTTGAAGGCATTTATACGGTCGAATTGAATGGGTTTCCACGTCTTTTTATACGCGAGGAATCCTGGCCTTGCGAGAAGTACTTTGCAGGTACTGTCTGCCCTCTGTAACAGGAACAGAGGGCAGACAAGGTTTTTAGTTCAACCGCACTTCCACCCGACGGTTCTGTGTTCGTCCGGCTGGTGTGCCATTATCCGCCACCGGTTGGCTGTCGCCATAGCCTTCGGCGGTGAGGCGGTCACGGTCAATGCCTTTACCGGCGAGGTAATCAACCACGGCTTCGGCCCGTTGTTCCGAGAGTTGTTGGTTGAAGGCCGGGTCGCCGTCGTTGTCGGTATGACCGGTGACGGTGATGCGGGCGTCCGGATGCTCGGTCAACCAGTTGGCGAGTTTATTGAGAGCCGTCTGGTCTTCGTTGCGGATCTCAGTGGACGATGGGGCGAAGGTCACTGGTATGGTCAGCACTTCCGGCAATACGGTGAGCGAGACACGGACCGGACCCACTTCGCGGATACCATTGCTGACCCAGTAGTCGAAGCTGAGGTCTTCGGTGGTCTGACCGTTGTGGTTGTACAGCAGAATGCCTTCCGCTTGATCGACCCGGCCCGCTTCGGGTTGGCTGATGCGGCTGACGGTGAGTGTACGGCCGCTTGGGTCGCTGTCGTTGCTCAGGACATCGAGCCTTGAGATGGTGTTGAAGCCGACCTGGAAGCGGTCGTCTTGAGGCGTTGGGGTGACCGGGGTCAGGGTGATGCTCACGTCGAACGGGCCGACTTCGGTTGCGCCGTTGTTCAGCCAGTACCGGAAGCTGTCTTGGGTCTCGTTGCCGCCGAGGTGGGTGTATTGCACGCTCTGGCGCCCCGGGTTTACACGCAGCTGACCGGCGGTGGCGCCTTCGACCCAGCTGATGCCGACCGACTGGCCGGTGGGGATGGTGTCGTTGTCCAGCAGGTTCAAGGCTTGGCTGCTGTCCTGTTCGAGGGTGTATTGATCCGCTTTACCCACAGGGACCGGTTCCGGTTGGGGCATGGGTTCCGGGGCGGGCTCTTCAACGATGGGCTCGGGCTCCGGTGTTTTTTGCCAGGCTTTGAATCGGTAGGTGAGCCCCAGAGTGGCCGTTTGAACGGTCTCGCTGTCGAGGCCATATACCCGCCAACTGGCGCGGGTGGTCAATTGCGGTGTCAGTTGGTAGTCGGCCAGTAGGCCGCCGTACCAGCCTGCGCCCTCGGTATTGTCGGTGCGTGCGGTATCGCCGTTGACGTCGTCCAGTTCATAGCGTTGCAACCAGTAGGTGGCGCCCAGTTCCGCGCCCAGGCCGAGCCGTTGCAGGCGGCCCTGGTTGAAGCCTTGCCAACGACCGGACAACCCCCAGGCGAGACCGTTGCCGCTTTCCGGGTGAATGCTTTCCAGTTCGTCATACATGGCTTCGAGTTCACTGTTGGGAACGCTGCCGCTGTAGGAGAGATCCACGTCGCCCAGATGGAACCACTCCAGTTGGGTAGCGAACGTGAAGGGGCTGTCCGGTCGGCGCCAGAAATCCCACCCCGCGCCCAATCGCCAGGTTAGCCGTGCCGTGTCCGAGGCGCTGACCGTGACTTCGTCGAACCCCGCGTCGTCGGCCTGGTCCTGATAGTCGTCCTGGGTCAGGTTGGTGGCCGCGCCTATATCCGCCGAGAACCACAGCGGACTGAGGTCGTTTTCGACCGCCAGTGTCGGGGCCGAGACTCCGGCGACCAGAGCGGCCGCCAAAGTCAGTTTCAGTGTCGGGTGTGTCAGAGTCATTCGCTCAGTTCCTTTTCCGGCTGCGTGCGGTCATCACCAACAGACCACTGAGTAGTATCCAGATCCAGCCACCGGCGCCGCCCTTGGAGCTGCCGCCGCTGTTGAAGTTGACGGTCGGGTCGGCTGGGGTGACGGCTTTCGGTATGCCCACGGCACCCGGGTCGACCACGGCGCCGTTGACCAGGCCGTCGGCATCGTTCGGACCGCCGTCTTCAATGGTCAGTTGCACACAGTAGTAGCCTTCGTGCAATCCGGCCTCCCAGCTGTCGTCTCCCGGCGGCGGGCAGAAGCCCGGATTGCCCGGCGCGGAATGCAGCTCGTTGTTAGCGTCTTCGACGAAGGTTCTCCAATCACCGTCCTGGAACTTACGGTAGACGCCGCCTTCGGGAACCGGATTGCTCTGCGGTACCACGATGCGCACGCTCTGGCCGAGGGTCGGCAGGTCGTGGATTTCGAAGTCGAAGATGCCGCCGCTGTGGTCGAATACGGTATCCGGGCCGATGTCGGCTTGCTCGGCGATGTCGTCATCCGTCAGGCGGGCACCGCCGGTGCTGCCGACCAGGGCGAACTGGCCGAGGCGGCAGCGCACACCCGGATCGCATTCCACCAGGTAGGAATTGGTTTCGCTTGCGACCTCGGGCAGGACGTTGGTGGCGACGATGTTGTCGAGGTAATCAGGAATACCGTCGTCGTCATTGTCGGCTGTGCCTTCAACCAAGTCGGGCGTGCCGTCTCCGTCGCTATCGTCAACCGCGCTGAGCGTCGGCAGGGCGGCCACGACCCGGAAGTGCAGCTTGGTCCTGTCGGTCTCGCCGCCGGAGTCGGTGACGGTGATGCTCACCTTGTAGCGACCGGCGCTCAGGCTGCTCGGGTCGAACACGAAGGTGCTGTCGGCCGTGTTGCCATCGGTGTCCACCAGGGCCGCGTCGGTGCCATTCCAACTGTAGCTGTGGGTGTCGCCGGGGTTCGGGTCGGTGACCTGGGCGGTGACGGTGACCGGGCCGCCATCGGTAGTGACCTGGATGGTATTCGCGCCGCCCTGGGTCAACTGCAGGCGGGTATCCGGTGCGACATTGGTTTCGAGGATGCGCAGACGGGTCTGCACCTTGGCCCCGGCGTTGATGTCGTAGATGTCCGGATTGAGCGGGTCGTAGCCGTTCTGCAGATCCTGGGCGTTGGTGGTCTGGTCGTCCAGGCGGACGATCAGGACTTCCTCGCCTTCAGGCGTTGCATCATCCGTCAGGTTGATGGTGATAGTGGCTTCAACCTGTTTGGTTCCACCCATTCCAGACAGGTCGTTAAACATTACCGAGCCGTCGGTCAGGTTATGGTCACCGGCATCGGCTGTGCTCTGACTGTCGATCACGAACGGTACTTCCAGGGGGTAGAAGGGCGACTGACCATTGAGGATGACTTTGATCCGCGCGGTGGCGCCTTCAACCGTGACCTGATCTTTGCTCAGGGAGACCAGCGGCCGGACGTTGACGATCTGCGTCGCGGTGCCAACGTTGCCCTTGGCATCCGTCGCCTGCCAGATGATTTCGTTGCGGCCGGGGGGCAGCAACGCCTGGTCGTTGATCAGGTTCTGGGCGTTGGCGTTGCAGCAGTTGTCGCCGTCGATGTTATCCGAAGCCATGGCCGCCAGCGCTGCTTCCACTTCCGCGCCGGTGGCGTTGGTGGACAGGCCGAGCAGTTGTTTTCTCGGCACTGGGGTGTAGAGCGCCACAGCGTCGATGGTCAATTCAGCCGGGGCTGTGACGACCGGCGCTACGGTGTCGCTGTAGTCTGCCGGGTCGTTCGGGTCGGTGCCGTCCAGGCCTTCCTGGTAGTCGATCACGCCAT
>CBFGUW010000031.1:0-55538 GCA_965652395.1 uncultured Saccharospirillum sp.
CCCGTCTCCCGTCTCCCGTCTCCCGTCTCCCGTCTCCCGTCTCCCGTCTCCCGTCCAAGCATCAAAGCACTTTCGAGAAACGGGAGCTTGACGTCTCTCCGAGATAGGCGTCGAACGCCATCAATATAGGCCGGAGTAGCAAGCGGCCGGTGGCGGTGACTTCGATGGTGCCGTCACCGAGGGTCACCAGACCGTCGGTTTCGAAGTCGCTCATCTGCGCCCATTCGTCGGCGAAGTACTCGCGTGCGGCGATGCTGTGACGCTTGCCGAGTTCGTCCAGGTTGAGGTGACCCTGGCAGGCGAGGCGGCTGATGGCGTCGCGGCGGATGCGGTCGTCGTCGTTGAGCCAGAAGCCGCGGCGGACGGCGAGTTGCCCGGCTTCCATTTGGTTTTCGTATTGTTCCAGGTCGGCGTGGTTTTGCAGGAAGGCGTTGCCGACCTGGCTGATGCCGGACATGCCGAGGGCGAGCATGTCGGTTTCGGCATGGGTGGAGTAGCCTTGGAAGTTGCGCTGTAGGGTGCCGTTGGCGAGGGCTTGGCTGAGGCTATCGTCGGTGCGGGCGAAGTGGTCCATGCCGATGTAGCGGTAGCCGGCGAGTTGCAGTCGCTCGATGCCGTAGCGCATGAGGTCGAGTTTGTCTTCCGGTCCGGGCAGGGCGTGGGTGGCGATGCGTTTTTGTGACGGGAACAGGTCGGGCAGGTGGGCGTAGTTGTAGAAGCTGATGCGGTCGGGGCCGAGGTGGAGGACTTTGTCGAGTGTGTCTTCCAGTGTGGTAAGGGTCTGATAGGGGAGGCCGTAGATGAGGTCGAAGTTCAGTGAGTCGAAACCGAGGTCCTGGGCTTGGCGGATGAGGGGTTCGACCAGTTCCATGGGTTGGACCCGGTGCACGGCGATCTGGGTGGCTTCGTTGAAGTCCTGTATGCCGAAGCTGACGCGGTTGAAGCCGCGATGGCGCAGTAGGGTGAGCATGTCGGGCGAGGTTTCGCGGGGGTCGAGTTCGATGGAGAACTCGCCTTCCGGCATTTTTGGGTCCCAATTGAAATAGATTTCCAGCCAGTCGAGCAACCGGGTCATTTGGTTGGTGGTCAGGAAGGTGGGTGTGCCGCCTCCCAGGTGCAGCTGGGTGATGGGCCGGGTGCCGAAATGGCGGGCGGTGAGGGCCATTTCGGTGCTCATTTTGGCGAGGTATTCGTCGGCACGCTCGCGGTTTTTGCTCAGCACCTTGGTGCAGGCGCAGTAGTGGCAGAGGTGGCGGCAAAACGGAATGTGGATGTAGAGCGACAGGGGGCTGTCGGGGGCATTCAGTCCGGCGTAGTGTTGGTCGGCTTCCCCGGCGGCGATGTCGTGAAACTGCACGGCGGTTGGGTAAGAGGTGTAACGGGGGCCTTGGATGTTGTACTTGCGTATCAGACGATCATCCCAGCGGATGTCGTCGACTTGGAAAGGGGTCATTCGGTAATACCTGCGCCGGTGTTGATGATTGCTGGCAGGTTACCGTGGATTTGGATTTGAGGTTCTGATTCAGATCAAAAGAGTGGGTGGTTGGGGCGCATATATCGCTTTCGGTTTTAAGCGCGACCGGGGCGGAAGGTTGCCTCGGGTCGCGCGGACCATGCGTTCATACCAGATTCAGGGCTAGGGCTGCTGTTGAAAGAACTCCCGGGAGCCGTAGACCACCATTGTTTTACCCTTCACGCTGACCAAGCCCTGTTCTTCGAGGTTTTTCAGGACGCGACCAACCATTTCACGGGAACAGCCGACAATTCGGCCGATTTCCTGACGGGTGATTTTGATCTGCATGCCTTCGGGGTGAGTCATGGCGTCCGGCTGTTGGCACAGGTCGAGCAGGGTGCGCGCGACGCGGCCGGTGACATCGAGGAAGGCCAGGTCGCCGACTTTGCGCGTGGTGGCGCGCAGGCGGGTGGCCATTTGCTCGCCGATAAAGTAAAGGATGCGCGGGTCGTCCTGGGTGATTTCCCGGAACTTGGTGTAGGAAATTTCGGCCACTTCGCATTCGGTCTTGGTTTTCACCCAGGCCGATCGTGAGTCCATGGCGTCGAACAGGCCCAGTTCACCGAAGAAGTCTCCGGCGTTGAGGTAGGCCATGATCATTTCACGACCGTCGTCGTCTTCGATAATGACGGAAACGGTGCCTTTAATGATGTAGTAGAGAGAGTCGCTTTTATCGCCTGCGTAGATCAGAGTGGTTTTGGAAGGGTAGCGGCGACGGTGGCATTGCGACAAAAAGTAGTCGAGATGCGTATGTTCAATTGACTGATTAACCATGATCGTAAGCGTTCCAATGTAGCGTTTATACCCCAAGGCCGTTTGGCGGCCATTGGTGGCTCCTTGACAGACGATCGGCCTGACCTGTGACTACTTCCGGCGGTCGGGCGATGGGCTCTTGATTGGCCTGTATTTTATCCCGGGCGGAAACGAACCGTCATCTGTGCGAGTATAGACGTCATTCTTGCCTTGTGGGCGCATAATAAAGCCCCATTGATGAACCAAGGCATCCGGCCATTATGGGGTATACAACAAGCTCTGGCTATGCCATAGCCTGATTTGTATGACTTGGATCCCGTTTTATGGCCCAATAACCGTTAATTAACGCCATCCTAGCCTAATACAGAGGAGTTTGAATAGATTGAAAGCCAAAGTTCAATGGGCCGGTGAAAAGGCCTTCTCGTATCGGTCCGACAGTGGCCACGAAGGGTTTGTCGACGGCGCGGCCAAAGATGGCGGCGACAGCCGTGGCCCGAGCCCTATGGAGCTGATCCTGTGTGGCTTGGGTGGGTGCACCTCTTACGATGTGGTCAACATTCTGCGCAAGAGCCGCCAGGAGGTGAAGGACTGCGTCGCCGAGATCGACGCGGAGCGCGCCGATAGCGTGCCAGCGGTGTTCACCAAGATCCACATTCATTTCGTGGTGACCGGCCATGACCTCAAGCCATCCCAGGTGGAACGGGCGGTAAAACTCTCGGCTGAGAAGTACTGTTCGGCCTCTTTGATGCTTGAGCGGGGCGGTGTTGAAATCAGCCACAGCTTTGAAACCGTCGAAGCCAACTAAAAAAGTTCGTTTTTTCGTCTAAAAAAGTCTGGGCAGAGGCGGGCGCTATCCGCATAATACGCGCCCGCCTGACCGGAGTGGGCCAATGCTGGGCTCCGGTTGTTAACTTTCGGCCTGTCATGGGGGAAGACACCTATGAATGACGAACTGCGTTTGCACGGCTTTAATAACCTGACCAAGTCGCTCAGTTTTAACAT
The DNA here is from genome assembly GCA_965652395.1 of uncultured Saccharospirillum sp. Lineage (GTDB taxonomy): Bacteria > Pseudomonadota > Gammaproteobacteria > Pseudomonadales > Natronospirillaceae > Saccharospirillum. The sequence goes on from CBFGUW010000031.1 coordinate 3,269, forward strand.
TTACGATATCAACTACGCCAAAACAGAGCAGCACCAGAGCGAATACATCGCCTATATCGATGAGGTGTATAACGCAGACCGTCTGACGGAGATCCTGACTCAGGTAACCGATATTATCGGTGCGAATGTACTTAACGTGGCCCGCCAGGATTACGAGCCCCATGGGGCGAGTGTGACGATTCTGATCTCCGAATACCCGATTGAAGGCGATGAGGACTATTCCGAAGCCTCGCCCGGCCCGATGCCGGAAACGGTCGTGGGTCATCTCGACAAGAGCCACATCACGGTTCACACCTATCCGGAAAGCCATCCGGACAACGGTATCTCCACCTTCCGGGCGGATATCGACGTGAGCACCTGTGGGGTGATTTCCCCGCTGAAAGCGCTGAATTTTCTGATTCACTCCTTCGACAGCGATATCGTGACGATGGATTACCGCGTGCGCGGCTTCACCCGCGATGTCGACGGGCGCAAGCATTACATCGATCATGAAATCAACTCCATCCAGAATTATCTGGCGGAGGACACCAAACGTATCTACGAGATGATCGACGTGAATATCTATCAGGAGAACATCTTTCACACCAAGATGCTGCTGAAGGACTTCAATATCGAGAATTATCTCTTTGGTAGCGGTGTCGATGAATACACCGAGCAGGAGCTCGATGCCATTACCAAGGCGCTTTGGCGTGAAATGCAGGAAATTTTTTATTCCCGCAATATGAGTAACGGTCCTCGTCCGTTCTGATCGGGCGTTTGGCTTTCACGCCCGGCTGGTATCGCCGGGCGACCCCCTTCTTTAAATATTTCCCCTCTTTAACTGATCGAATTCTGATCAAATCGCTCATTCGAACCGTAAAGTGTGACTGGAATCGCCAAATCCATTGTGTAACACCCGTAAGGACAGGGTAAACTCAAAAGGGTCGGACACCGGCAAGGGCGCATCCTTCTGTCAGCGGACGCCCCCAAATAATAACGATAAGCAGTAGCAGAAATGGGTAGTGTTATGGGTCAGGAAATCGAACTCAAACTCAGTATTCGCCCCGACGCAGTGGAGGCCTTTAAAACGCACCCCCTGTTGTCGACGGTCTCAAGTCAGTCTCATTATTTGGAAAATCAGTACTTCGATACACCCGACCAGCAACTGACGGCCGCAGGCGCCGCCTTGAGATTGCGCCGGTCGGACGACCACTGCGTGCAAACTCTGAAAACCCGTGGCTCCAACGTGGGCGGTCTGCACCAGCGGGATGAATGGGAATATGAAAGACCCGACGGTCGTATCGATCTCGACCAGTTTCCCTCCGCCGCCCTGCCGGAAGGCATGCAGCGGGATCAGCTCAGGCCGTTATTCGGCACGCATTTCAATCGCCACCGTTGGATGGTGACCTATCAAGAGGCCCGCATAGAGGTCGTCCTGGATGAAGGACGCATTCTGACCGAAGCCACCGAGCAACCGATCAGTGAAGTCGAGCTGGAATTGAAGAACGGTCAGCTATCGGCCTTGCTGGACCTGGCCTGGCGCCTGACGGAAACAGTGCCGATGGTCCCGTCGGATATGTCGAAGGCGGAACGTGGTTACCGTTTGCTCGACGACAATGCCTCTGTTGACGTCCCGCTACCGGCTATAGTCGCGCAACAGAGTATGGAAAGTGCTTTCTGCGCGCTGATGGGTTATGAGCTTGAGCGCCTTCAGCGACAGTGGGAAGTGTTTTGGATGAGCCAGCAATGGCGGCATATGCAGGCCATGTTGGTCACCTTGGGCAACCTCCAGACCGAACTGGAGTGGTTCTCCGAGATTCTCCCTGAAGCCCATCTGCACAAGGTTTCGGCCTGGTTGTTGTGGCTGGACGAGATGATCCGTCCTCTGGTTTCCTGGTGGCCTGCTTGTTTTGCATTGAGCCAGGATGCCCGCAGCGAACCTGAAAACATAGCCGTCAGCCTGCAGCAGGCGAAAGCGATACGGGCGTTGAACGGCATCGAAGCCTTGGCGCGCAATCCACGATTTGGCAATACATTGATGTCGTTGACGCGCTGGCTGCACCTGCGTGCCTGGCGTTCCGACCAGACAGACGCGCACCGCCGGGCTTCGGAAGAGGCGGTCAGTAATGGCCTGGACCGGTCGCTGTCGTCCGCCTGGCAGGCATTTAATCCGGATCAATTCGCTGGCAGCACCAGTCATGCGCTGAGCCAGTTTCCGGCGGTGCATCGGCTGCTGATGCTGTGCCAATATTTCAACACCCTCTACGGTGAAGAACTGAATCACTACCGGGAAGAGTTGCAGGCATTGGAGGACAATCTCTCCAAGCTTTCGGCCATGGACGTCGTAAGCCGCCTTCGCGAATGGTTGGATGAGCTTCCGATGGAGCAACAGGCGTCGGTTTACAGCTGGACGCGCAGCCAAACCGTGCTGTTGCGGGATATCAAGCAGCTCGCCAGTCGCCTGTTCGAGTCTCGCGATACCGCTTTGGAGGCCTGAGTTGGGGGCCGCGAGGTTACTGCCGGGACGGCTCGATCTGGATTCAGTGCTTCGGGCGCTGGTCGAAGACGGTCGTCTCTCCACGGAGCAGAGTGAACATGCCCGACGCCAGGTTCGACCGGGTAAAGAGCACCCGCTTGCCCGATTGGCGGCCCTGGAATTGCCGGATCAGGCAAGACCGGAGAAAAAACTTACTCTGACCGTGCTGACCCAATGGCTGGCCGAACATGTCGGCCTGCCGTTTCGCAATATCGACCCTCTGAAAGTGGACGTGACACGAATTACCGATGTCATGTCCTATGAATTCGCCCGCCGCTACCACCTGCTGCCATTATCCATTGAAGAAAACGTGGTCGAGGTGGCCACCAGCGAACCCATGTTGAGCGGTTGGGAGGACGCCATCGAACAGGTGTCCCGCCGCAGTATTCGAAAAGTCGTTGCCAACCCCGAGGACATCGAACGCTTTGCGCTGGAATTTTATGCGCTGAACCGTTCAGTCAGCGGGGCGACGGGGCGTAAGTCCAGCGCGGGCATCGGCAACTTCGAGCAGCTTATTGAACTGGGCAACCTGCAGAATGTCGAGGCCAACGACGAGCACATCGTCAATATTGTCGATTGGCTGTTCCAATACGCATTCGACCAGCGCGCCAGTGATATACATGTCGAGCCCAGGCGCGAATATGCCCATATCCGTTTCCGCATCGACGGTATTCTGCACGCGGTTTATCAAATGCCCATTCAGGTGGGTCAGGCCGTGCTCAGCCGCATCAAGATTCTGGGCAGAATGAACGTCGCTGAAAAACGCAAACCCCAGGATGGCCGGGTGAAAACCAAAGCGCCAAATGGTCAGGAAGTGGAGTTGCGTTTGTCGACGTTGCCGACGGCGTTCGGTGAAAAGCTGGTCATGCGGATTTTCGACCCGGACGTGTTGCTGAAGAGCTTTACCGATTTGGGGCTTCAGGATGAAGACCTGGCCAACTGGCAGCAGATGATTCAAAACCCCAACGGCATTATTTTGGTGACCGGGCCGACCGGCTCCGGTAAAACAACCACCCTTTATTCCACTCTGAAATCCCTCGCTACGCCCGAGGTGAATGTCTGCACCATCGAAGACCCCATCGAAATGGTGGAACCAGCCTTCAACCAGATGCAGGTGCAGCACAATATCGATCTGAATTTTGCCGATGGTGTAAGAGCGCTGATGCGCCAGGACCCGGACATCATCATGATCGGTGAGATTCGTGACCTGGAAACCGCCCAAATGGCGGTACAGGCGGCTTTGACCGGTCATTTGGTGCTGTCGACGGTTCACACCAACGACGCGCCCACGGCCATTACCCGCCTGCTGGATCTGGGCGTGCCGTCTTATCTGATCAAGGCCACCGTGCTGGGCGCCATGGCCCAGCGTTTGGTGCGCACCCTGTGCCCCCACTGCAAGGAAAAAGTCACGCCGGACGATGCTGTCTGGCAGCAGTTGGTGCGCCCCTGGACGGCTTCCAAACCCAAACACATCTATAAACCGGTTGGATGCCTTGAGTGTCGGAATACCGGTTACCTTGGCCGCTCGGGCTTGTATGAGAGCTTCCAGATGACGGGGGATCTTTCCATGCTCGTGACCGACAATTGCGATCCCCAGGTGTTCCGCAAGGAAGCCATTAAGAACGGCATGCTGAGCTTGCGGCTGTCCGGTGCCCGGAAAGTGGCGGCCGGGTTGACCACACCCGAAGAGGTTTTCCGGGTGACGCCGGAAGTACGAGGGTAGTAGGCTGGTTTCTCTCACTGAATAATTCCCCTGAAGAATCTCCAGTACTTGGTTAGAAAAAAAGCTTGGCTTTGGGATCGCCTAGATATATCTTTTAGATATGTCTAGGCGAGAGTATATAATGAAGTCTCCTTCCTTAATCGCTATCTGCCTTTGTTGGCTGTTGACCGGGTGCACGATACACCCCCTCTCCCATTTAAGTGAGGACTCCCGAATGATCGGACGCACATCGCTCAAGTTCGCTCTCAAGGACGGGACTGTCCTTCAATTGGAGGCTTGGTATCCTGCCAAACCGGGGATGGGCGCGCCGGATTATGCCGTCTCGCCCGCGTTGAAGCGGGAGATGGTGACGCTGCTGCGCATGCCCGGCTTTGCGCTTTCCACGCGCGAAACCACTCGCGGGCGACGCGGCTTGCTACCCGAAGACGGAATTTGGCCCGTAGTTCTGTTCAGTCATGGCTATGCTTCATTTTCCCGGCAAAACACCCGGCAAATGGAAGCACTGGCCGAAGCTGGTTATCTGGCGTTGGCGGTCAGTCATCCGGGTGACTCACTGACAACTGAATATGGAGACGGCCGCTTGGTTACCATCGACCAGTCTCAGCCGGCGCTGGATTACCTCAAGGAAAGCGACAAGTCCCGCCTTACAGAATGGGCGCAGGCATTGAATGTGCGTTTAAACGGCCTGGTGGCGAGTGACTCGGAAGATGGCTATCTTCAGGCGCTTGAGGCCTTGGTTCGGGAAACTATCTATGGCGCCTCATACCCTTCAGCCCAGCGTCGGACCGACCAAGTCGTGGAACTGGTCGCCCGCCTGGGTGAGCTGCACCACCCCTTGATGAATCATGCCGATTTATCGCGAATTGGGCTCTATGGCCATTCGTTGGGTGGTATTGTCTCCGTCGCGGCGGGGCATCGTTTGGTACGAATGGGTGTGCCGATTGGGGCGGTGGTCAACCTCGATGCCGCCCAAATCCTGTTGCCTGAGCCGGATAGTCTGAGTCTCGCTATGCCCGCCTGTTTTCTGATGGGCGGCGCCACTCGTATGGCGGGCGTGCCATTGCAGGGCACTCACCTTAACCGTTGGTGGACCCGGCAAAACGAAGATGTCTGTGAGATCAATATTGAAACTGCCGCCCACAATAATTTCACCGATTTGGGTTGGGTTACGCCTCTGAAATGGCTTGGGCAGCTTGGTCCGGTGAAAAACAAACCTTTCGCCGACTGGTTGAACGGATTCCTGGTAGCCTATTTCAATCATCATCTTAACGGCGCACCCTTCCAATATCCGCTTTGGGAAGGTGCCACACTGACGGGACATATCGATGCTCGATAAGATTATTCTCGGGCTGCTGCATCAGCGGCCCAACTCGGCTTATGGGTTGCAAAAGGCTATGGAACAGTCGACTGGGTTTTTTTATGGCGCCAGTCAGGGGAATATTCATCCTACGCTGAAAAAGCTCGAAGCCAGGGGCGCTGTTCTCGGTAAACAGGAACAAGTGGGTGCCCGGGTTAGGGTGGAATATGTGTTAACCGAGAAAGGACATAGGGAATTCGAAGCCTGGGTGCAGGGGCCAATCGAGGTGGGACGGGTGAAAGATGATGCCTTGGTTAAGCTCTTTTTTCTGGGACATGCGGATCGGGCGTCACGCCGTCGCCAGGTTGAGGAATTTTGCGGAGAACTGCGCGAACAGAAGCAGCAATTGGATGCGATCAGGACCCAAACAGAAGAATTATTGAACGGGCGTGACTTGACCGAGGTCGAGCAGTATCGGCTGGAAACGTTGAACTATGGCATTGCCTATTTCGAGTTTACGGCCAAATGGTACGAGGCGCTTTTGGAGCGCCATCAGGATGAATGACCAATAGGATTACACACGGTAGACGGATTTGGTCATGACCTTCGAGACCGCCGTCATCAACCGCTTGACGGGGGCCGGGAACACTTTGCCGCCGGCAGCCAGGGCGTTGTGCGAGTGTCTTTGCTCATCTTCCAGCATTTGCTCCAGAATCGCCCGGCTGCGGGGGTCTTCATTCTGTATTTGCTCCAAATGATCGCTGAGATGGAGGCTCACCTGATCTTCTGTAGCGGCCACGAACCCGAGTGACCAACGGTCCCCAGCGAGGCCCGCTGCCGCGCCGAGGCCATAGGAGCAGGCGTAGAACACCGGGTTGAGCAGGCTGGTGCGGCTGTTCAGTTCCTTCAGGCGCTGCTCGCACCAAGCCAGATGGTCCAGTTCTTCATCGGCGGCTTTTTCCATCGACTCTCGAATGGTATCCAGCTTGGCGGTTAGAGCCTGGCCCTGATACAGGGCCTGTGCACACACCTCTCCGGTGTGGTTGATGCGCATCAAACCAGCGATGTGGCGCTTGCGATCGTCATCCAGCCGTTGATTGGCGTGCCGGTCTCCCGGCGAGGGCTGGGCCGCATGAACCGCGCCCGGAGTCAGGGTTTTCAGGGCGTTGTCCAAATGGGACATCAGTCGATCAGTAAAAGAAAGATTTCTTAACATGGTGATGCTCCCGGTTACTGAGAATATCGGGCATGGCCTGCATGAGTGTTTGGCGCAGTGCCCGGCCGGAGACCGGTTTGGTCAGCAGATACTGAATGTTAAGCCGACTCTCGTCCAGGTCGACATGACCGACGTCAACGCCGGTGAGCATAATGATAACGATGTCTCTGTTCAGAGCGTCGTCCGAGCGGATTCTCTCGGCCAGCTCGGTGCCGGTCATGCCCGGCATGTTCTGGTCGAGCACCAGCACGTCGACCGGGGCGCCTTTGTGGAATTCGTTATGCAGGTTGGCCAGAGCCGACTGTCCATTGCTCATGCTGAACACGTCCATCCCCCAGCTCATGCCAAGGTGTTCGATGACTTTACGACAGGTGAGGTTGTCGTCGACCACCATCAGGCGTATTTGATCCAGGTCCTGGGTGGAGTAGTCGTCCACGTCTCCGGTTTCCGCGACTTCTTCCAGTGGCAGATCGATCCAGAACGTCGTGCCCATGCGTAATTCGCTGCTGAAAGACAGTTGGCCCCCCAATAGCCCCACGAGAACTCGGGTGATGGGCAGGCCAAGCCGCACTTCCCGTGGCGACAGCGGTTCTTCGGCCGGGGCGATCGGGAATTCGAACAAGCTGTTTTTCAGCTCTTTCGGCAGGCCCGGGCCGGTGTCGGTCACGCTGAAGCGAATGCGTTGGTTGTTCCAGGGTTTTACCTGAATCAGCACTTCCCCGCTCTCGGTGTAGTTCAGCGCGTTGTCGAGCAGGTTGCTGATGATTTGCGCGATGATTTGGGCGTTGCCGCGATAGCGGGTTGGCAACTCGGGGGCCACATCCATGACCAGCTCCAATTGCTTGGCGTGAGCCAGTCGGGAATAGGGTTGGATGGCGTCTTCCAGCAGGTCGTAAAGATCGAATTCGTCCTCGCTGTCCGGAAGACGATTCAGGCCGATGCGGACCAGGTTCTGTAATTGATCCGCCTGACGAAGCAGTGAGAAACCGGCGGCTTGAACGGTGTTGACGTACTCCTGCTGATGCGCCGACAGGCTGGTGTCCTGCAGCAGCTCAGTCATGCCCAGCACGCCGTTGATCGGCCCGCGCATTTCATGGTTCAGTTTGCGCAGCAGCGGCCAGTGCAGCGTCGGCAGGTTCAGTCCGTCAACCGCCAGCCGGGAGCCTTTCTGGCGCACGTGTCGATAGGCGGACCAGGAGACGGCCGCCATGGTTAACAGGGATACCAAATGCAATAGAGCTGCGTGAAACGCCACACTGATGACCAGCCCCAGGCTCGCCACCACGATCAGGAAAAACAGCAGAATGGTCCCGCTGAAGCCTGCCAGGGCCCAATGTTCATGAGGGGTATTCTCGCGCTGGTAAAACCAGAAAGCACCCATGGCCAGTAGACAGGTGGGAATCAATGTCAGCAGCAGAGGGCTCATGTTTCTTGCGAAGGGCAGTAAAGCGACGGCGCATAAAAGCCCGAAGCCCCGGAGCAGCCACCGAAGCCCTTCCCGCAACCAGGGTGGATAGCGTTCTTCGCGGAAGCAAACCAATAAACCGGCAAGCGAGACGATGGTCAGCAACCCCCCGGCATTCCGGGCATGAATATCAACATAACTCACCCCAGGCAGCAGGAAGGACACCATGCCGGTCCAGCCGGTGTTGAAGGCGATCAGACCAAGGTTAAACAAGACCGCCCAAGCCAGTGCCAGATGGTGATGACGTGCGAGGACCAGTATCAATGCACCCAACAGCAGTAACTGGATGGCAAGCAGGGCGGAATGAACGGCAATTTCCGAAGCGAGTTTCAGATAGAGGGAGCGACTGTCCATCAACAATACCGTGGTATTGAGGGGGTCTTCGGATTGCAGTTTCAGATAGAGGGTTTGAGTGCCCGGTAATACAGTCACAGGCAATACATAGCTGCCCAGCGGCTCGGGACGGTTGCTCAACGGGACGGCGGCTCCGGATTTCACGCTACTGAACTGGCCGCGCCGATCGGGCGCAAAGGCTTCTATCTGATGATTGGCATGACTCTCGACATAAAAATAATAGGTGCGGGCCTGACCATCTGAGTTGATAACCGGGACTCTCAGCCATAATGCCCCGTCGAAGAAACCATTTCTCAGCAGGGAGTTATGGACCGGGGTGAAACGGTTGGAGAGGCCATCCTGTTGCAGCTGGTAAACCGATAGGCGGTCTTCCGGGTCGGCCAGGTAGTCGGCATGAGGCAACACATTCAGCTTGAACTCGTCCTGGTTCAGCAGAACGGGCTGAGTCGCGGCCAAAGCCTGGGAAGCGAGCCATAGCAGTGCAATGAATGTCAGACGTGTGGTCATTCCTGTGTCTCTCGGTCAGGGCGTCCGTGGTCCGATCCCGTTTTCAGGGGCCGGTTGTACAGTCCATCATTGGTTCAGGTGAGCAGTCACCAGCGAGAGAGTATACATCCGGGAGCCTGGGAACAATTCCTTCCAGGCCCCCCGGGGGGCTTTTTACCGACTGATGGCGCGATGACCAATGTCCGTGCGGTAGTAGGCGTCGTTCCATTCGATGCGTTTTACCGCCTCGTAGGCTTGTTGTTGGGCCGCTTGAATGGTGTCGCCAAGCGCGGTGACACACAGGACCCGGCCGCCGTTGGTGACGGTTTCGCCGGAGTCGTCCAAGCGGGTACCCGCTTCGAAAACTTTACAGTCCGGTCCGAAATCCTCCTGCAGGCCGCGAATGATGTCACCCTTTCGGTAGCTGTCCGGATAGCCGCCAGCCGCCATGACCACGCCCAAGGCCGGGCGGTCATCCCATTCGGTCTCCAGTCCATCCAGGCGGCCTTCCACGGCGGCCAGGCACAACTGGGCGAGGTCGGACTTCAACCGCATCATGATGGGTTGTGTTTCCGGGTCGCCGAACCGGCAGTTGTACTCCAGTACGTTGGGTGTGCCATCGGCCGCGACCATGATGCCAGCGTACAGGAAGCCACGGTAACGATTGCCTTCGGCATTCATGCCCTTGACTGTGGGCAGAATCACCTCGTTCATAATGCGTTGGTGCAGTTCGTCGGTCACCACAGGCGCCGGGGAGTAGGCACCCATGCCGCCGGTATTGGGGCCCGTATCGCCGTTGTCCCGCGCTTTGTGGTCCTGGGAGGAAGCGAAGGGGACAACGGTTTCTCCATCCACCATGACGATGAAACTGGCTTCCTCACCCGTCAGAAACTGCTCGACCACGACCCGGGCTCCGGCATCGCCAAATTTGTTGCCGGAGAGCATGTCTTCGATGGCGGCGATGGCTTCCTCTTCGGTCTGAGCGACGATCACACCTTTACCGGCGGCAAGACCGTCGGCCTTGACCACAATGGGGGCGCCTTTTTCGCGCACATAGGCCGTCGCTTCGCCCGGGTCGGTGAAAACACCATAAAAGGCCGTGGGGATAGCATGGCGCTGTAAAAAGTCTTTGGTGAAGGCCTTGGAGCCTTCCAACTGTGCCGCAGCCTGGGTGGGGCCGAAGATCGGTAGCCCCCGCTTCTCGAACAGATCGACCACGCCCGCAACAAGAGGTGCTTCCGGGCCGACGATGGTCAGGCCCACCTGGTGATCGGCGGCGAAGTCTGCCAGTGCCTCGATGTCGAGGACATCAATGGCTACGTTCTCGACTCCGGGCTCGCGCTCTGTTCCGGCATTGCCGGGTGCCACATAGACAACGCCCACTTTCTCGCTTTGGCGAACCTTCCAGGCCAGAGCGTGTTCACGACCGCCGTTACCGATAATGAGTACATTCATGTCGATATCCCCTCAGTGCCGGAAATGGCGCATGCCGGTGAAGACCATGGCGATGCCGTGTTCGTCCGCCGCCTGGATGACTTCTTCGTCGCGCATGCTGCCGCCGGGTTGGATCACGGCTTTCACGCCCATGTCGGCGGCCTGATCCAACCCGTCGCGGAACGGGAAGAAGGCATCGGACGCCATAACGGACCCGGCGATCTCCAGGCCTTCGTCCGCTGCTTTAATCCCGGCGATCTTGGCGCTGTAGACGCGGCTCATCTGACCGGCGCCAACCCCAACGGTCATGCCGTCTTTGGCATATACGATGGCGTTGGATTTCACGAATTTGGCCACTGACCAAGCAAATTGCAGGTCGGCCAGTTGAGCATCGGTCGGGGCGAGTTTGGTGACGACTTTCAGTTCCTCGGCACGGATACGGCCAAGGTCACGGTCCTGTACCAACAGGCCGCCGTTCACCCGTTTGAAGTCAAAGCCGGGGACCGGTGCCTGCCATTGGCCACAGGCCAAAAGACGAACGTTGGGTTTGGCCGCGACGACCTGGGCGGCAGCATCGCTGACCGTCGGCGCGATGATGACCTCAACGAACTGGCGTTCGACAATGGCTTTCGCCGTGGCTTCATCCAGCTCGCGGTTGAAGGCGATGATGCCGCCAAAAGCCGAGGTCGGGTCGGTTTTGAAAGCCCGGTTGTAGGCGTCGAGGATGTTATCGCCGACAGCCACCCCACAGGGGTTGGCGTGTTTGACGATGACGCAGGCCGGTGCCTCGAAGGCTTTCACGCATTCCAGAGCGGCATCGGTATCGGCGATGTTGTTGTAGCTGAGTGCCTTGCCCTGCAAGCTTACCGCTGTAGCAACGCTGGCTTCACGCGGGTTCAGGTCCACATAGAAGGCGGCTTTTTGATGCGGGTTCTCGCCGTAGCGCATCACTTCCTTCAGGTTCCATTGCTGGTTGAAGGTGTGCGGGAAGGTGGTGCGCTCCGGCACGCTTTCGGACGGAGTGTCTTCGGCGACCGCACCCAGATAATTGGCGATCATGCCGTCGTAGGCGGCAGTGTGTTCAAAAGCGGACCGGGCCAGACGGAAGCGGGTGGCCTGACTCAGACCGCCGGTTTCATCCCACTCATTCAGCACGACGTCGTAGTCGGCGCTGTTAACGACGATGGCGACGTCTTTATGGTTCTTGGCCGCGGAGCGAACCATGGTGGGGCCGCCGATATCGATGTTTTCGATGGCGTCGGCGAGGATGCAGTCCTCACGGCTGACGGTTTGTTCGAAGGGGTAGAGGTTGACCACGACCATATCGATAGGGTCGATACCATGCTCGGCCATGACGGCATCATCGGTGCCGCGACGGCCCAGAATCCCGCCGTGAACCTTGGGATGCAGTGTTTTTACGCGGCCATCCATCATTTCCGGAAAACCGGTGTAGCCGGACACTTCCGTGACCGGAATACCGGCGTCGTTGATCAGGCGGTAGGTGCCGCCCGTGGAGAGCAGCTGTACGCCTCGCTCGTGCAGGGCACGGGCGAAGTCGACGATGCCAGTTTTATCGGAAACACTGATCAGGGCACGTTGCGGGGTCTTGGTCATGCTGTCCTCTTGCTAACCAGGGTGACGGCTGGAACCGCCAAGGTCGGAGTCAAAGTTGAATTTGTTCAAACGGTCAGGCTTTTTGCGTGACCTAAAATGCGAAAGGCGACCCTTGGGTCGCCTTTCCGACGGCTTAGAGCAAGCCGTACTGTTTGAGTTTTTTGCGCAGCGTGCCCCGATTCAGACCGAGAACCTGGCTGGCCTTGGTTTGGTTGTCCCGGCTGAAGCGCATCACGGCTTCAAGCATGGGCGCTTCCACTTCGCTCAGCACCATCTGGTACACATTGGCGACTTCCTGGCCTTCGAGATGGGCGAAATAGTTGCGCATGGCGATCTCGACGCTGTCGCGAAGGGTTTGAGGGTGTTCGGATGACGAAGGGACCTGCAGGGAGTCGTGCTGGTCGTTTCTTGGGTGGTCCTGGGCAACGGTGTCGATGTTCATGCGGCTTGATCCTTTAACGATGTCAAACGTTGAAAAAGAGTATCGAGAGCCTGGAGTTGGGCATTAGCCGTCTCCAGTGTATTAAATGCTTTGAGCGTGTCCCGGTCGACGTCGTGGGCTTTGAGGTACCAACCGACGTGCTTGCGGGCGATACGCAGACCCATGTAGTCCCCGTAAAAACGATGCAGGGATTGAACATGGTGGCTGAGGGTGGCTTTAACCTCTTCAAGTTCGGGTTCCGGCAGCACAATGCCGTCGGTCAGGTAATGGGTGATGGCCCGGAATATCCAGGGGTTCCCCTGGGCGGCGCGTCCAATCATGACGCCGTCGGCTCCGGTGTACTGCAACACGTGGGCGGCTTTTTCGGGGCCGTCGATGTCGCCGTTCGCCAGTACAGGGATGGAGACGGCCTGTTTGACGGCGGCGATGGTGTCGTATTCGGCATCGCCTTGGTAGGCGTCGGCTCGGGTTCGGCCGTGTACGGCCAGGGCTTGTATGCCGAGATCTTCTGCCATGCGGGCTATGCGTACGGCGTTTTTGTGTTCTTCGGACCAGCCGGTTCGAATTTTGAGTGTGACCGGGACGGTTACGGCGCCGACGACGGCTTCGAGTATGTCGCGGACCAGCGGTTCGTCTTTCATTAGGGCGGAACCGGCGGCTTTGTTGCACACTTTTTTGGCTGGGCAGCCCATGTTGATGTCGATGATCTGGGCGCCGTTTTCGACGTTGGCGCGGGCGGCATCGGCCATCATGTCGGCGTCGCCACCGGCGATTTGTACGCTTATGGGGCCGGCCTCTCCCTGATGATTGAGCCGCCATTTGGATTTGTTGCTTTTCCAAAGGCGGGTGTCGCTGGTGACCATTTCGGATACGACGAGTCCGGCACCCAGAGATCGGCACAGTGTTCGAAACGGGCGGTCGGTTACCCCGGCCATCGGTGCGAGGACCGTGGGGTTTTCGATGCTGTATGGGCCGATGGTAAACACGGGTATCGGTTAAAAAATGCTCAGTTCAGGGGCGGGGAATGATACTGACTCTGGGGTCGAGATTAAAGATTGACTTTCATCTTTCTTTGTCGATTGTTTGAGCAGTTTTTTTTGGTGCCGGGAACCCGCCAGGGGTGCTGGGTAGGGTCAGCCGGGGTCGCTGTGAATCCATCCATGGAAGCTCGGCCGCGGCATCCATGCCGCGGACGTCCCCGGATGACCCTACCCAGCACCCCTGGCTAGCCTTCATTGGCAGGTCTTAAAAGCGACAAGTGAAGTTTTAAAAAACAGCAAGAAGGGGCGGTTTAGCGAAGCGCATCCCGCCCGTTAATTAATTTAAATGAGGTCAGGCCGGGGCCATCAACAGCTGGTAATTCACAGCCCGCTGACCGGGGTTCTTGATCGGGATGGAGACATACACCCGGGTGTTGATCGGCATCAGTGTGCTGCCGGTCAGTTCGCCTCTGAGATAGTCTTCCGGACGGAAGGATTGGTCCGCTACCAGTTCCCCGTTGACGTCGGTGTATTGGATGATCAGCACCGGGAAGGGTTGTTTGAAGGGTGCCCGGTTGGTGAGGACGGCGTCGATGAGTTTGACGTTGTCCAGCACTTTGTGATCGCGGACCAGTACGTTGGAGGTTCTGATCTGGGAGAGATCTTCCTGAGCGGGTAAGGAGCAGCCGAACAGGTCGCAGGCGCTTTGGTAGAGTCCGCGCCATTGGTCCATTTTTGCGTAGGTGTCACGCTGCATCCAGGCGAACTGGGCGGCGAGGGTGGTGATCAGGACCAGGATCAGGACGCCGCCCAGCCAACGCCAGCGGGCGAAGCGGCCGTCGGCGCTGAAGTCGAGGTCGATTTCATGATTGAGCTGGCGGACCAGTTGCGATGCTTTGCTGCTGGAGTGCGCGGGGGCGATTCTGTCATCCTGCGGTACGGAGAAGTCGTCCAGGTCCGGTTCCGGCTCGGGTTTTCTGCGTTTGGAGGAGGGCTCCCTGGCTTCGAACTTGGGGGCTTTTTGCTGTTGCTGTTGTTCTTCCCGTTCAAGCTCTTCAAGAATGGACTCGGCCCAGCTTTCATCGGTGCTGTCCGGCTCTTCCAAAATTTCTTTTTCGTACTCCGCTGTTTCCCGCTGGAAAGGGTCGGCCTGTTGGGCGGTGGAGCTTTGCTGATTGCCCAGGTTCAGGAAGTGATCGCTGAATTCGCCCAGTTCTTCGTCATCGTCATGATTGTCTTCGAGTAAATCATCGTCGTCGTTGTCTTCGAAGATGAATTCTTCGTCTTCGTTTGGTTCGTCGGCAAAAATAAAGTCGGCATCGTCGTCGTCATCGGCGGCGAAACCGGAGCTGGCTGCGGGTGGTTCGACGGGGCTGGGCTTTTTGGCCGGTGCTTTGGCGGCCGCCGGGGTTGCTTTGGCTTGGGCGGCAGGTACCGCGGGCTTGGCGGCCGGTTTGTTTTGAACAATATGGTTACGCGCGCTGAATACCTGCAGACAGGCGCCACACCGCACGGAGCCATTGGCGACGGCCAAGTGCTCTTCTTTGACACGGAACGAGGTACCGCAGTGTGGGCATTGAGTAATAAAAGTATCGGCCATTATTTAGGTTATCCGGGCATCCGTGCGTTGATTGCTGGGTTCAGCCGAGGTCGGCGTAACTGCCAAGTGTAAGAAAGCTTGGTCATCTGCACAACTAGGGAGCCTTCAAGCCGTTGAGTCTGACCCACCCGTCCAGTTCTTTACGTGGTTCGAAGGTTACCCAGGGAGCATAAGCGGCTTCAACGGCGTCCGCCTGGTGGGCGAGAATGCCGGATAGGGCCAGTTTCCCGCCGGGTTTGATTCGTCGGCAGATCGATTCGGCCAGATCACACAATGGTCCGGCCAGGATGTTGGCCACTACCAGGTCGTATTCGGGTTCCAGGTCGGTGTCGTCCAGCATGACACGGAACCGGCTTTCGGCGATACCGTTGTTTTGGGCGTTGGCGCGGGTGGCGTCCAGCGCTTGCGGGTCGATGTCCAGCCCATCCATCGATTCAGCGCCGAGCAATAGCGCAGCCAGGCCGAGAATGCCGGAGCCGCAGCCATAGTCGAGCACCCGGTCGCCGGTGGCGGTTTCGCGGTCGAGCCATTCCAGACACAGAAAGGTGGTGGGGTGGGTGCCGGTGCCGAAGGCGAGCCCGGGGTCGAGCCGCAGGTTGATGGCGGTGGGTTCCGGTGGCTCCAGCCAGGAAGGGCAAATCCATAGCCGTGGTCCGCACTGGATGGGTTTGAAGCTATCCATCCAGGCGCGTTCCCAGTCTTTGTCTTCCAGAATTTCGGTCACGATAGGCCCTTGAGGTTCGATGCCTTCGGCGGTCATGAATTCCTGTAGGTTGGCTTTCAGCTCCTCCGCGTCCAGTTCGTGGTCGAACAGGCCCTGTATGGTGGTGTACTGCCAAAGCGGGGTGGTTCCCCGAATAGGCTCGAACACGGGTTTGTCTTCGGTATCCACCAGGGTCACGGCTTGGCAGCCTAGCAACAGTAAGGCGTCTTCCAGGGTGTCTGTATGGTCGGGGAGGGTGGGGATTCTGATTTGCAGCCAGGGCATAGGTGTCTCAAAACTCAAAAACGGCATCGAAGGAGGGCAGGGTAAACGACTTCTGTGATTCTGTCTTTTACCGAGTCGCGTTTTTGAGTTTTGCTGACAATAATTACCGGCCGTAGACAGGGCGTGTCTGCGCCCCGGCGCCGGGCTGGGAGCTGGGTTCTGCCATCAGGTGTTTTAATGAATTGGCTTGGTGGGTGTTCACGTACACCACTTCGGCGCTGTCGTCTTCGTAGCTCACCTGGAGCAGTTGATGCGGCCCGGAACGGGTGCCGAGCATGCGCACGGTTTCCGGTGCCGGGTTCAACCGGCCCAGTATCACCATTCCCTGATCCGGCGAACCGGCTTTGACAGCTGCAATAGTGCCGTCATCCTTCAGCAGGAAAACCTCACTGATATCCGCTTTGGCCAAGCGAATGGCGACATTACCGGTACCGGTGCTGGAGGCGCCTATCCATTCGGCCTCTTCAATGCGGATGTTTTGGGTGCCGTCCACACTGGCGGCGACGGCTGTGTCGATGTCCCGTTCGTCGTTGTAAAAGAACCAACCGTTGGCGCTGTCGACAATGGGTGTCTCTACGCTTCCCTCGATGAGGGCGGTTTCCGAATAGTCCGCCAGGTTGATTCGGGTCCAGGTGTCGTCAATCAACCAGAGTAAATGGTTGCCTGCGTCGATCAGGTAGGGACTGGACGCCACCAGATTGTTGCCGCTCTCATTTTGGTCGGCATAGTCGATCTTCAGTGACCAGCCGTTTTTATCGACCCGATACAGCATGGGATTGAAGGCGCCGAGAATGGAAAAATCGCTGCGTTCGTGAAAGGCGAAATAGAGCGTTTGGTCACGTATCACCATTTGTTCCGCGCTTGGCAGTGACGCGCCCTGGCCAAAGATGTTCCGGGAAAACTCCAGTTTTTCATCCTGTGCATTCAGTAATGGTTCGATCGTGCCGGGATGACCGGCTGTATAAAGCCAGAGTTCGGATGGCGGTGTCTCTTGGTCGCTGGTATCCGGGTCTTTGAACGTCAGCACCACCAGTTGGTGATTTCGGCCCAGGTGACTGAAGATGTCCAGATGGTCGAGCTGTTGAATGGGGTCGCCTGAAGGGCTCAGGACGGCCCCTTCGGCGGTTAGATTCAAATCCAGCTGGAGCAATTGATTATTGTTGTTTTCGTCGATGACCAGCCAGCCATTGGGATCGCCATCGCCAAGCGGGGCAACCAGCCGATGGTCGGCATTGAATGCCAGCGGTGGTTGGTCGGCCTGGTCACCAACCCGGACTTGTAACCATTGGGCGTCGCCACGATAGGCGATGGCGGTATTTTCAGGCTGATCCAGGTCGAACTGAAAGAAGTATTGGGTACTGAGCAGATTGCTGCTGTTGGCTTCGGAGGATACCTGCTCTGGGGTTGCGGCTGTGACACTTTGAGTGGTGTCGACGCGTTTAAACGCATTGGGCACGGTGAATGACGAATCGGTTCCTGGAATGGTTTGTTCTGTCTTTGTCCGGTAAAAGACGGTGCGCGCGCGGTAGTCGGCCAGAGTGTCACCGGTAATGGTTGCGCCTGCTATGGGGTGAAATAAATAGGGCGAGCTGCTCAGGTAGGCTTCCCCGTCGATCAGAACAGCGCCTTCTTCAGGCAATTGGGGGTTGTAAGCGTAGAGCCCGGCATTATTCTCGGCGTTGGACGTAAAATACAGCCAGTTTTCGTTATTGGGCACCTCGGTGAGGCCTGACAGCGTAGGCAGGTTGTCGTCACCTCCTCCTGTGGTCGTATTTCCGCCCTCGCTATTGTCATTATCTTCGTCACTGCTGTTACAGCCCAGCAGTAACAGGGCGGACAACACTAAAACAGCCGTCCTTGGTGTTAACTTCGAAACCGACATGGATACCTCTCTGCGGAACCTTTATATGGATCGATAGGTGACTCTAGAAGCCGTTGATCGCAAAGAGAATGATGCAGATGCACTATTGGGCGGATTAGAAAGACAAAAAAACGCCAGCGGATGCTGGCGTTTTTTGTTGGAGGTGCTTTATCGGGAGCCTTATTGCTCTTCAGCCAATTTATGTTCCAGATAATGAATGTTCACCCCTCCTTGCATAAAACCTTCGTCCCTCACCAATTCCATGTGCAGCGGCGTGTTGGTTTTAATGCCGTTGATGACCAGTTCATCCAGAGCGGACTTCATTCGTGCCAGGGCTTCCTCGCGGGTGTCCGCGTAGGTGATCAGTTTGCCGATCATCGAATCGTAGAACGGCGGAATCGAATAGCCGGCGTAGATGTGTGAATCCCAACGCACACCCAAGCCACCCGGGGAATGGAACTGGGTGATTTTTCCTGGGCTTGGCATAAAAGTGCGTGGGTCTTCCGCGTTGATGCGGGCCTCGAAGGCGTGACCTTTGATTTTGATGTCTTCCTGGCGGTAACTCAGAGGCTCACCGGCGGCGATACGCAGTTGCTCTTTGATGATGTCGACACCGGTCACCATTTCCGTCACCGGGTGTTCCACCTGGACACGGGTGTTCATCTCAATGAAGTAGAAATTGCCGTCTTCATAAAGGAACTCGAATGTCCCCGCGCCGCGATAGCCGATTTCATGGCAGGCTTCCACGCAGGCTTTTTGTACCTGGGCGCGTGCTTCCGGGTCGATGTGAGGGGCCGGGGCCTCTTCCAGTACTTTTTGGTGACGGCGCTGCAGAGAACAATCGCGATCGGCCAGATGGATGGCGTTGCCGTGAGTGTCGGCCAACACTTGGATTTCCACGTGACGCGGGTTCTGCAGAAATTTTTCCATGTACACCGTACCGTCGCCAAAGGCGGAAGCGGCTTCCGACTGGGTTACCTGAATGGCGCCCAGTAGGTTCTTTTCTTCATGGACGACGCGCATGCCGCGCCCACCGCCACCAGCGGCCGCCTTGATGATGACCGGGTAGCCGATTCGGCGGCCGATTTCGAGGCAGGTGTCGCCGTCTTCCGGTAGTGGGCCGTCGGAGCCCGGTACGGTGGGGACACCGGCTTTCTTCATGGCTTCGATGGCCGAAACCTTGTCGCCCATCAGCCGAATGACGTGAGCGGCGGGGCCGATAAAGGCAAAACCGGATTTCTCCACCTGTTCGCAAAAATCGGCGCGTTCGGCGAGAAAACCGTAACCCGGGTGAATGGCGTCGGCATTAGTGACCTCGGCGGCGGCGATCAGTGCCGGTATATTGAGGTAGCTGCCGGTGGAGGCGTTGGGGCCGATGCAGACGGATTCGTCCGCCAGCTTGACGTGCTTCAAATCCCGGTCGACGACCGAGTGAACCGCGACGGTCTGGATGCCCATCTCTTTGCACGCCCGGAGGATGCGCAACGCGATTTCGCCGCGATTGGCAATCAGGACTTTTTTCAGCATGACAGGCCTCGTTAGCTGATGGTGATCAGCGGCTGGTCGAATTCGACCGGCTGACCATTCTCGACCAGGATGGCTTCAACCGTACCGCTCTTGTCGGCTTCAATCTGGTTCATCATTTTCATGGCTTCGACGATGCAGACCGTGTCGCCTTTGTTCACCTGCTGACCGACTTCCACAAAGGCTGGGCTGGTCGGGCTGGGCGAGCGGTAGAAGGTGCCGACCATGGGCGAACGGATGGCATGGCCTGCGGGTTCCGGAGCTTTCTCGGGTTCAGGCGCGGCGGTGGGCGCGGGAGCCGGGGCAGGCGCTGCCGCCTGAGGAGCCGGTTGAGCCGCATAATGGACCGGAGCGGGTGCGGCGAGGCTGCGGGAAGCGCGGCTGATGCGGATGGCTTCCTCGCCTTCCGTTATTTCAATTTCGTCGATGCCGGATTCTTCCAGCAGCTCGATCAACTTCTTGACCTTGCGAATGTCCATGTTAGATGTCCTCTAGCTCGATAAATGATGGTAGGCGGCCTGCAGAGCCAAGTCGTAGCTGTGTCGGCCAAAACCGGTAATCACCCCGACGGCTAAGTCGGAGAGATAGGAATGCTGCCGAAAAGGTTCCCGGGCATGTACGTTGGAAAGGTGTAACTCGATGAATGGCTTGGCGACCCCGGCCAACGCATCTCTCAGGGCGACGCTGGTATGGGTGAAAGCCCCGGGGTTGATCAGTATGAAGGCGGTGCCATCCTGTACGGTCTGGTGAATACGGTCGACCAGCACGCCTTCGTGATTGCTTTGCAGGCAATCCAACTCGTGCTTAAGCTTTTTGGCCGCCTCGGTCAGGTGACGTTCGATATCCGCCAGAGTGGTGTGACCGTACACGTCGGGTTCCCGAGTGCCGAGGAGGTTGAGATTGGGGCCGTTCAGTAACAGGAGCTTTGCCATGGCCGGTTTATTGTCCTTGCCGGTGATGAATATCCGGTAATATGTCCGGAAACATAGACGATAGTGCTGTTAAATTCGTCGAACAACTGGAAGGGCGAATTTTAGTTGTGAATTTCTTTCATTAACATCGTGGCTTTAATTCGTTTATCAACGGGGCGCCGGAAAACTGTGAATATGACTGATGTCCCTTGGTTTCGAACGGTCGTATGACTAAGCTGAGTAAGAATTTTGCAGGGAGTAGACATTATGTTGCGTGAACGTCTGGCTGGCGTCGGCCGGGGCATGGGGCGTTTGGTGCCGGGCCGCCGGGGTGGAAAATGGGTTGGCCTGGGTGTTTTGCTGGTGTTTGTGGCCTTGATCTTGTTGGGCTGGTTCTGGAGCAATGAGCCTGGGGAGCTGGATGTTGTCGCCATGGCCGAACAGCATGCCAAGGACAACAATCGGGAGCTGGTGGTGGGCTACGCGACCACCTATACGCTGATGGAGTTGACCGAAACCCTGTTGGAAAAACCGGGTGGGTATCTGTCCAACGATGTGACCCCGCCGTCTCTGTGGCTCGATAACATGCCGAGCTGGGAATTTGGCGTGTTGATCCAGATTCGGGATTTGAGCCGGGCCATGCGTCGCGATATGAGCCGTTCCCAATCCCAGTCCACGGAAGATCCGGACCTATCGCGGGCGGAGCCGCTGTTTCATTTCGACCATGCCAGCTGGATGCTGCCATCGACCGAGGGTGAGTATCGTCGCGGGCTTGAGTACGTGAACGATTACTTGATGCGCCTCTCCAATCCGCAAAACACCCGTGCCCAGTTCTATGCCCGGGCGGATAACCTGAACCGCTGGCTGGGCGATGTGGAAACCCGTTTGGGTTCCCTGTCGCAGCGTCTGAGTGCGTCGGTGACCGAGCAGAGACTGAACCTGGACCAGTCCTCTTCGGGTATCGAGCAGCAGGTGAAGACGCCTCGTTTGGAAGTCGACAACGTTTTCTATGAAGCGCGCGGTGCCTCCTGGGCTTTGCTGCACATTCTGAAGGCGGTTGAGTCGGACTTCGGGGCGATACTGGATAACAAGAACGCCCGTGTGAGCCTGCAGCAGATCATTAGGGAGTTGGAGGCCACACAGAGAACGCTCTGGTCTCCCATAGTGTTGAACGGCAGTGGTTTTGGTGTGTTGGCCAATCATTCTCTGGTGATGGCGAATTATATTTCGCGGGCGAATGCGGCCTTGATTGATTTACGAGAGTTGCTGGCGACGGGTTAACCTGTTGTCAGACATAAAAAAAAACCGGCCAAGCCGGTTTTTTTATGTCCAGTAAACGCTTATTGGTTTTCATAAGCCTTGGCGGATTCTTCGATAATGGCCTTGGCGCGGGCGGCATCGGCCCAACCGTCCACCTTCACCCACTTGCCTTTTTCCAGATCCTTGTAGTTTTCAAAGAAGTGCTTGATTTGCTCCAGCAGCAGTGCGGGCAGGTCGCTGACTTCCTGGACGTGATCGTACAGGGTGGTCAGCTTGGAGTGAGGCACAGCAACCACTTTTGCATCGGAACCGGCTTCGTCGGTCATTTCCAGAACGCCGACCGGACGGGCACGAATCACGGAACCCGGTACCACGGGGTAAGGAGTTACAACCAATACATCGACGGCATCGCCATCGTCGGCCAGGGTGTTGGGGATATAACCGTAGTTGGCCGGGTAGAACATGGGGGTGGCCATGAAACGGTCGACCATCAGAGCATCGTAGTCTTTCTCGATCTCGTATTTGATCGGGCTGGAGTTGGCCGGGATTTCAATGGCAACGTAGACGTCGTTCGGGACATCCTTGCCGGCGGGGATCTGGGAGTAGCTCATCGATTGGCCTCGCTAGTTAGGGGTTTCCAAGTTGCCGGGCACTGCGCCCGGCCTGGTGAGTCAAAGTTGGGCATTATAGGCAGTCGAGCTGCACAATGCAGCCGCGACTATTCGGTAATGCTTGCGAACCGGTCGAAGTAGTCCGGAAAGGTCTTCGAGGTACAGCCCGGGTCGTTGATGGTGACTTCCGCATCGCCGAACGCCGCCAGTGAAAAACACATGGCGATGCGGTGATCGTTATAAGTGTCGATTGCCGCCGCTTGCAAGGCGGCCGGGGGCGTAACAGCGATGTAATCCTCGCCCTCGTCGACTTCGGCGCCCAGTTTGCGCAGCTCGGTGGCCATGGCGCTGAGTCGGTCGGTTTCTTTCACCCGCCAATTGTAGATGTTGCGGATGCGGGTGGTGCCTTCGGCGAACAGGGCCGTGGTGGCGATGGTCATGGCGGCATCGGGAATGTGGTTCAGGTCGACATCCACGGCCTTCAGAGGCCCCTGGTTGGACACTTCAATCCAGTGTTCACTCCAGGTGACCTTGGCCCCCATTTGCTCCAGAACCTCGGCGAAACGGGCGTCGCCCTGCACCGAGGCTGTACCGGTGCCGTGGACACGAACCGGCCCACCGCCGATGGCTCCGGCCGCCAGGAAATAGCTCGCGCTGGAGGCATCGCCCTCCACCTGGATTTCTCCGGGGCTGCGGTATTGTTGGCCGCCTTTCACTCGGAAAGACTGATAATTCTCATGGCTGACTTCCACGCCAAACTGACGCATCACGTTCAGTGTGATCTCGATGTAGGGCTTGGAGACGAGTTCGCCACTCACTTCTATTGCCAGATCGTCGTCCAGCAAGGGCGCCGCCATCAGCAGAGCAGTCAAAAACTGGCTGGAAATGCTACCGTCGATGCTGACCGTGCCTCCTTTCAGCGATTGGGCATGGATTTTTAGCGGTGGATAGCCTTTCTGGCCCAGGTACTCCACCTTTGCACCCAACGGAACCAGAGCATCGATCAGATCGCCAATAGGGCGTTCGGCCATGCGCGGCTCACCGGTCATCTCAAAGGTGCCGTCGCCGACACAGAGTGCGGCCGTGAGTGGACGCATGGCGGTACCGGCATTGCCGAGAAAGAGCGTCAGGTCCTGGCCACGGGCCAAGGGGCCTGCCATGCCAGCGACTTCGCAGCGGGTACCGTCGTCGCTTAACTGATAGGTTACACCCAGTGCTTTGAGTGCGGTCAGCATATGACGAATATCATCGCTGACTAGAAGATTGGTGATGACGGTGGTGCCTTCGGCCAGGGCGGCCAGCAGCAATACCCGATTGGACAGGCTTTTCGAACCGGGGATGGTCACTTCCCCCCGGGCGTGTCGAAGATGTGGAAGGGTCAGGCTTTGCATGGTTATCCATAAACTGGGTGGGACGAATCCCTGAATTGTACGCCAGCTTGGGGGTGTCTTGCATTAGGGGCAATGAGTTGAAAGGTTGTGTTGCAGTAATTGATGGATCGCTTGACGGGAGACGCATGACGGGAGACGCTGCGCCTCGCTTTTAGCGTCTCCCGTCTCCCGTCCAGCATTCAGCGATAAAAAAGCTACTTCACGATCAATATATCCACAGTAATTCGATCCAGAATTTTCTCCGCTGTATGGCCTAGCAACCAGCGTTCGAGGCCGCTTCTGGCCACCGCTCCCATAATCACCATGTCCATGTTGGCCTGATGCAGGTGTTCGGGAATCACGGACAGGGTTGAGCCGGTTTCCAGTACGGTCTGGTCAGTGGGGATGCCGTGTTGTTCCGCCAGTTTCTTCAGCGCCTGCTCGTGCTGCTCGCGGATTTCCTCGCTGATGTCGGCGCTGTCGATGGTGGGTTGGTCCAGATAGATGAGCAGTGGGGTCGGGTCGTAGACGTGCAATAGTTCCAGTCGGCCGCCCAGGTGGGTGGCGAAGTCCTTGCCCCAGCGCACAATGTGCTCGTCCAGAGTGTCCGGTTTGTCGTTGGCCTGGACCGGGTCGACGGCTGCTGTGAGCCGGATAGGGTCATTCCAGGCGTTGGCTTTGGTCAATAGCAGTGGGACAGGGCAGTGGCGGATCAGTTCCCAGTCGGTCTGGCTGAAGAAGGTACGTTGGATGACATTCTGGTGATGCGTGGCCTTGACCACCATGTCCACCGGGTGCGCTTCAATGAAGCTGATCAGGGCGGGCCCGGCGTGTTTGTCCCAGACGCCTTCGGTGGATACTTCCACCCCTTCGTTTCTTGCGATGTCCGCAATGGTTTCAAGCCCTTCCATCAGCCGATGCATATAGGCTTTTTCAGCTTTTTCGGCGGCTTCAGGATTGAGCGGGTGATTGGAGGCCAATGTGGCGTTATAACCGGCGGCAAAGAGGGTCAACCTTGCGCCTTCGATCTTGGCCAGCTGGCTGGCTTTGCGTACGGCCAGCGCGCTGTCTTCGGCGGGGTCGATCAGAACGACTAAATGTTTCTGCCTAAACATGGCGGCTCTCCCCGAGGTCGACGCTTTCCCATTAAGCGTAGACCCTGGGAGGCATTTCGCACAATCAGGCCAACTATGACAGGTCGTTATTCAACCATGGTGAAAACGGTCACCACTTTTTGTACACCGTTCACTTCCGTCGCGATCCTGGCGGCCTGTTCGGCTGTTTCTTCGGTCACTCGGCCCATCAGGTACACCACACCTTCTTCCACGACAATGTTGATATTGGAAGACGGGAAATGGTCCGTTGTGAACATCCGCGAGCGGACTTTCACCGCCAACCAGCTGTCGTTGGTGCGGATACCGGCCGAACTGGGTGGCTTGACCTCCATGTGGTTATGAACCGATTTCACTTGAGGGTCGTTACGGGCGATTTCCGTGGCGGTGCGGATCATGGCGGCGTTGGGAACCTGGCCAACCAGCAACACGACTCCGGCATTGGCGTGTACATCGAACTGGGCCTGGTCGAAACGGTTGTCCGCCTTCGCGAAGTTGACGGCCAGCCGAGTTGCCAGGGCATTATCGTCCAGCACTTCGCCCATGCTACGACCTTCGGGATCGGGTGTGATGGGTTTGTCGCCGGTCGCGCTGCCCACTAGGGTGGTGCAGCCCGTCAGCATCCATACCAGAATCAGAGAGGTCAGATATTTCATCAGAGTTCGCTTCCAAATAGTTGGTGTTCGATCAGTTCACCCAGGCAATTCAGCAGCAGGTGGTGTGTCAGCTGGATAAGGCCCAGTTTATCGGCCGGGACCCGTAACTCAACATCGTTCTCTTCCAGCAGGGCTGCGATATCGCCGCCGTTCTTTCCCGTCAATGCCACCACACACAGCCCCATTTCATGGGCGGCCTGGACCGCCTTGATTACGGCGGGGGCGTTGCCGGTGGACGACACCGCCAGCAGTACATCCGGTTCGTGGCCCAGTGTGCGTACCTGACGGGCATAGATATCGTTGGGGTTGGTATCGTGGCTGATGCCACTCATCAGGGTGCCGTCCCCTGACAGCGCCAAAACCGGCAATCCCGGCCGTTCCCGCTCGAACCGGCTCAACATCCGGGATGCAAAACCCTGGGCATTCGCGGCCGATGTGCCCATGCCGCACACCAGGATCTTGCCATCGTTGAGCAGCGCGTCCGTCAGCAGATCGGCACCGTGATGCAACAGCTCATCGAGCTGTTCCGCGGCCAGCTGAAAGGTTTCCAGGCTCAGGCCTATGTGTTCATAAATGATGTCGTCCGGGTTCATATCGGCCCATTGCAGTTCAGGGGGCGCCGGTCAGCCGGCGGTAAAGGCACTTTTGATCCAATTCAATTCATCGCCCCGGCCCAGGGTGATCACATCGAAACGAGCCGGGCGATTGGCGTGCTGGCGGTAGTGATGCAAAAACAACTGCGCCGCGAGAACCAGCTTACGCTGTTTGGAGGTGGTGATCGAAGCGGCGGCGCCACCGTAGCGGTCGCTGAGCCGCTGCCGTACCTCCACGAAAACCAGCGTATCGCCATCCAGGCAGACCAAGTCTATCTCGCCGCCCCGGGTCCGGTAATTCCGCTCGACAACCCGCCAACCCTGCCGTTGACACCAGCTTTGCGCCAGGTCTTCCGCGTCTCCGCCCTTGACCGGACGCCAGTTCATCAGGGTCTCCAGTCATCGTTGGACAGGCCGTTGTCCAAGCTGGTGCGCAGCTCCGCCACGCCATTGCGGATTTCAGCCCACATCAGTTCCCGATGTACGCGTCGGGAGGCGTCGAGGCGCAGAGTGCCTGTCACACCGTAAACACGGGCGTCCGGGAAGCGAACCAATTGCGGCAGTCTCGGGTAGAGCCGATAGGCGTCCACGCCCAGCGCCACCAGTGTTTCGTAACCGGCATAGCGTTCTTTGAAGGCGTTTTCCACCGTCGATTCCAGCGGAGTCTGCTGCAGCTTCCAGGGCATTTCAACGAAGGCGATGCCATTCAGGTCTTTGTCACGGTCCGGATTATCGGAGCCGCCATAAATCAGCGATGTGGCCATCACCGGAATGTCCGAAGCGTACTGGTAGTTCAATACCGGCTTGAGCTGCCGCGCCTGGGAAGGGGAGGCGATCATGAAAATCACGTCCACATCCTCGCGGCGGCGGGGTTCGAACACCACATCACGGGCGAGAATCTGCTGCAGGTTGCGATGACGTTGTTCGCTGTCATGCACATTCAACGCCCGCTTAACCGTATTCAGATACTGATCCGGCTGATTGAACAGCGCCTTACTGGTAATGCTGCCACCCTGAATTTCCCACTGGCGGATAAAGGCATCCCCGACTTTCCTGCCCCAGTCGCTGTCAGGGACCATCACCAAGGCCCGCCTCATGCCTTGTTGCCAGGCCTGGTTGGCGACCTGTTCGGCCTCGTCTTCCGGTGCCAGTCCGAATTGAAACAGGTTGACCGGCCCCGCATCGCGGGAATCGGTATAGTTCAGGGCCAATACCGGAACCGACAGCAATTCCTGGCTTTTCAAACGCTGCACATTGGTTTTATTCAAAGGTCCGATGACCAGGTCAGCCCCTTCGAACACCGCCTGTTTATAAACGTTGTAGGCATCCTGATTGATGGCTGTGTCAAAGAAACTCAACGCGGGCGTCTCCCGCCCAAGGCTCCTGGCTTCATACCAAGCCGCCAGAATGCCACTGCGGATGGCGTTGCCCGCCTGTTCCAGAGGCCCGGAAAGCGGCAAAAGCACAGCGATATTGCGAGGCTGTTGTTGCGCCAACTGACGCAGCAAAGCCAGATCGCCGGGTAACTGCCGCGCCGCCGGGTGGCTGCGGTTTCTGTTGACCCAGTCATCTATCGCCAGGACCTGCTGACGGACGTCCTCAATGTTTTCCCGCGCGATCAGAGCCAGTTGCAGCCAACCGGTCACGTCCGGACTGGACTCGGAATCGGCCAGCTTACGCAGTGCTTCTTCCTGCACCAGTTGCAGGTCGAACCAGATTTGTTCGTGGTTGTAAGTCGCCTGATCGTCTTCCAGCAGCGGCGCCAGAAAGATACGCTCGCGCGCCGCCGCCAGATACTCCCCCGCGTATTCGTAGGCTTCCGCGCGTTTGAAGCGGATTTGAATCTGGTGTTCCATCGGCAGGCCGTCGAACAGACGGGAGCGATCACCCGTCAGCCATTCCAGCGCTTCCTGTCCATCGCCCAGTATCAAAGCAATTTCGGCTTTCAACTCGGCGTATTCGGTTTGCTGCTCTATGGAAAGCTGATCAAATTGAAGCGCACTGAGCACCACCTCGGCCTCTTCCGTGCGCTGCTGCTCAACCAGCTCACGCGCACCCTCCAGCCGCTGCTCAATCAAGGCCTCATTACCACTCTCAGCCATATCGGCACCGGCGGTGTCTGTTCTGGTACCCTGACCGGCACAACCGACCAACAGGGCCGCCAAGACCCAAGCAGCCCCCAGGGCCGACCGTTTAACTAATGACATTTTCAACATGAACCCAAGGCTGGTTACAATCTGTGACCGGCATTCTACTTCCTAGAGCCTTGAAACGACACACCCGACAGGATTCCCATGACCCAGACTCCCGCCCTGGCCGCAGCGCTTTATGTGGTCGCCACACCCATCGGCCATCTCGACGACATCAGCCATCGTGCGGTGGAAATACTGAAAGGAGTCGACGTCTGCTGCGCCGAAGACACCCGTCACAGCAAGCGACTGCTCGACCACATCGGCGCCAGCCCCCGCCTGGTATCGGTGCACGAACACAACGAAAGGGAGCGATTGAATTTTATTCAATCTTTACTTCAGGAAGGCAAATCCGTCGCCCTGATCAGCGATGCTGGTACCCCCCTGATCTCCGACCCAGGCTATCACCTGGTCAAAGCCGTAGCCGACAGCGGCTTCGACATAAAACCCATTCCCGGAGCCAGCGCCGTTATCACCGCGCTCAGTATTTCAGGCCTCCCCACTGACCGTTGGGTGTTTGAAGGGTTCCTGCCCGCAAAAACCGGAGCCCGCCAAAAGCGTTTACAGCAATTGGCCGAAGAGAACCGGACGTTGGTTTTCTACGAAAGCAGCCACCGGATAGTGGATAGCTTAAAAGACATGAGTCTGGTTTTCGGGGAGCAGCGACCGATCGCCATGGCCCGGGAACTGACCAAAACCTTTGAGACTGTATTGCGTGGTCCGATAGGTGAAGTCGTAAGCCAGGTGGAAAACGACCCGAACCAGCAAAAAGGGGAGTTTGTGATCGTAGTTGGCGGTGCCACGGAAACCGGTGAGGACTTCGGTCTCGACCCCAGGAAACTGGCGGAAACTCTGGCCCCTCTTATGCCACCCAAACAAGCAGCAGCAGTCATGGTGGAGTTGATTGGTGGTAGGAAGAAGCAGTGGTATGAAATGATTACAGGGTTAGAGCGCGAATGACGGTGTTGCTAAAGACATCCTAACGCACCAGATCAATGGTTAAGTAAGCCTGACAGAAAGTGCGAGGGGCGGGAGGGCTCTCTGATGGGGGAGTCCGCAGCAAGGATGCTGCGGTCTAGCTTACAGGGAAGTATATACAGCGACCCCGGCAGAGAGCCCTCCCGCCCCTCGTACGGACCACTGCCACCTTTCAACTTGGCCACTCAACCCAGCCACTACCTCGAATAAAACTTGCCATGGGGATAAAAAACGTTATGGTGCGCACCGTGAGTCGGCCAGGCAATCGCTGCTTCGAAAGAAGGAGAGGAAAGTCCGGGCTCCACAGGGCAGGGTGCCAGATAACGTCTGGGCGGCGAAAGCCGACGGAAAGTGCAGCAGAAAGGAAACCGCCGTCCGCAAGGGCGGTAAGGGTGAAAAGGTGCGGTAAGAGCGCACCGCAGTCCTGGTAACAGGGCTGGCGATGGTAAACCCCACCTGGAGCAAGGCCAAATAGAGTCCCGTACGGCGTGGCCCGCGCTGGGACCGGGTAGGCTGCTTGACCCTGCGGGTGACTGCAGGGCTAGATGAATGATTGCCCACGACAGAACCCGGCTTATGGCCGACTCACACCTCTCTTCCTTTAAGAAAGCATTACACCCACTCAGACTTTCCCCATCCCACTTTGTACCACCAAAAACACACACCTTGGACCCACATGCCGTATTTGCAAAAGAAATGAAAATCAAGATCATGGAGCCAAGCCGATCATCCCGATACCTTCAATCTGCCCTGTTTCTGTGATGAACGTCACAACTAACCACTGTTCGTCCACTTTTTAAAACGAAACCCTACAATTCATTAAAATATTTATTCGAAAATATTCTTTAACTTAAAGTCTTACTTTAACTCTCGCATGCAAGTGGCTCCTCATGCTTGAAATTAGTATGTCAGTACTTGCTAACCTCTCCCCTCAAAGTTGTGACCTAATTCCTAACTGCCTGTTTTTATAGGACTTTTTTTGGCTTCCCAGGCTAGTGACCACTTGCTTGTGGGCCGCACGGCTCCTATAGTGTCGCTCAGTGGAGAAAAGTGGAAGAAAGTGGGTTAGTGGGGACGTGAGTGACCGCTAACCACGCCAGGACAGGCAGGGGTAACTAGGCACCCCAACCACCAATAACAGCGGACACCATTCACATGGCGCGTGCGACCGACACCATAATGCTGAGGGGAGTGCACACCCTGGCTCTTGATGCCAAGGGGCGTCTTGCCGTGCCCAGCCGCTACCGGTCCTCACTGCAAACCCTGGCGGAAGGTGAAGTGGTCATCACCATCGACACCGAAGCCCGCTGTCTGCTGATTTATCCACTTCCCGAGTGGGAAGTGATTCAGGAAAAAATTTCCTCGCTGTCCAGCTTTAACAAAGCGGCCCGTCGAATTCAGCGCTTGCTGATCGGCCATGCCACCGATGTCGAAATGGACGGCAACGGTCGCGTGCTGGTGCCACCACCACTGCGCGATTATGCCCAGCTGGATAAAAAAGTCGTCCTGCTGGGGCAGGGCAATAAATTTGAATTGTGGTCCGAAGAGTTGTGGGCCGAAACGCGTGATGCCTATCTGGCGGAGGCAGGCGACGACGAAATGATGACCGCCGAACTGGAGCAAATTTCCCTGTGAAGAAGGGCGTCGACACACCTGAGGCCATCGCCTCAGCGTTCAGTCATGAAACGGTACTGTTGTTGGAAGCCGTGGACGCACTGTGCGTGGATGAAGGGGTTTATGTCGACGGCACCTTCGGTCGGGGCGGGCACAGCCGGCTGCTGTTGAGCCGGTTGAGTGAGGATGGCCGATTGGTGGTTTTCGACAAAGACCCCCAAGCCATTGCCGCCGCCGAAGCGCTGGCGAAAGAAGACAGTCGGGTCACCGTCTGTCATGCCAGCTTTGCCGAACTGAAGCCGCGTCTGGCGTCGCTTGGGCTGGTCGGCCAGATCCGGGGCGTGCTGTTGGATCTGGGCGTTTCCTCTCCCCAGCTCGACGATGCCAGTCGTGGGTTCAGCTTTCGGGCGGACGGGCCTCTGGATATGCGAATGGATCCGTCACAGGGTGAAAGTGCCGCCGACTGGTTAAGTCGCGTCGACGAAACCACGCTCGCCAACGTCTTGTATCAGTATGGGGATGAACGTTATAGCCGCCGAATAGCCCGGGCCATTGTGAAGGCCCGTGGTGAGCAATCACTTACCTCTACCTTGCAGCTGGCGGAAATTATTAAGCAGGCGCACCCGGCATGGGAGCGAAACAAGCATCCGGCGACGCGCAGCTTTCAGGCCATTCGCATCTATATCAATGGCGAATTGAGTGATCTGGAAACCTTATTGAACGATGCCGTGGAAGTGCTGGCTCCCGGTGGGCGACTTTCGGTCATTACCTTCCACAGTCTGGAAGACCGAATGGTTAAGCAGTTTATTCGTACGCAGGAAAAAGGCCCGGACCTGCCGCCGGACCTGCCTGTTCAGGACGACCGGATCAAACGGACAATGAAGAAAATCGGTAAAGGCACGAAACCGAGTGCGCAGGAGATCAAAGTTAATATTCGCTCTCGCAGTGCCACCTTGAGAGTGGCGGAGAAACTCTGATGTCGAAGCCCTCGGCCTGGTTGACCCTGGGGCTGTTGGTGGCGGTGCTGGTGTCGGCGTTCTCTGTTGTTCTGGTGACCTACCAGACTCGGGTGCGGTTCGCCGAATTGGAGAGCCTTCGGCAGCACGGGCAGCAGTTGGATGTGCAATGGGTGCGGTTGTTGTTGGAAGAAAGTGCGTTTTCCTCGCCAGCCCGGGTGGAACGGTTGGCCCGTGACGAGTTGGATATGTCCGAGCCCAAAGAAGAGCAGGTTCGTTGGTTGGATCTAAAAAACTAGGCAAGTAGAGATTTTCGTCGGAAGACTGCAAAGAGTCGAATCGGCATTAAGGGGGATAGACGGGAAATGTTGGCAAACTGGCGTTTTTACTTCGTGCATGCAGTGCTGGCGGCTTTGCTCGCCATCGTTGTATGGCGCGTGGTCAGTTTGCAGGTCCTGGAAAAAGACTTCCTGATCGACCAAGGCACCTCGCGCTGGCAGCGGGTGGAGGTGACCAACGCCCCCCGTGGCATGCTGACCGATCGTCACGGCGAACCGGTGGCGGTGAGTACTCCGGTCGTCTCCGTTTGGGCCGACCCCAGGGAGCTACGCGAAGCGGATATTCCCAGGTTGGCCGAAGCGGCCCATGTCTCCGCCAAGACCTTACAAGCCCGGCGCCAGCAGCACCGGGCTTTCATGTATATCAACCGTCATATGACACCCGATGACGCCAAGCGCATCCTGGATCTGGGTATTCGCGGAGTCTACGGCCTGACCGAATACAAGCGGTTTTATCCGGCGGGTGAAGTGGCCGCCCATGTGGTCGGGATCACCGATGTGGATGATCACGGTCAGGAAGGTGTCGAACTGGCCTTTGAAAACCAACTGCGTTCCGAACCCGGTAAAAAAGAAGTCATCCGTGACCTGCTTGGTCGTGCGGTCCGTGACGTCGGTGAACTTGAAGCCGCCAAACCCGGCAAGGATTTACGGCTGACCATCGATTTGCGGCTCCAGTATCTGGCCTATCGGGAACTGAAGAAAGCCATCGCCCGCCTGGGTGCGTTGGCCGGTTCCGTGGTGATCATGGATGTCGACACCGGTGATGTGCTCGCCATGGTGAACCAACCCGGATTCAACCCCAATAATCGTGAGTCGATGAATCCGGCGGCATTGCGGAACCGTGCCATGACTGACCAGGCTGAACCCGGCTCGGTGATGAAACCGATCAGCATGGCGATGGCGTTGACCAGTCAGCGTTTTTCGGCCAGTACCACTATCGACACCAGTCCCGGCTACCTGCGCTTGGGCACCTACGATATTCGGGATTTTCGTAATTACGGTGTGCTGGATATGACCGGCATCATCACCAAATCGAGCAACGTCGGCATGGCCAAAATCGCCCAGCAGCTTGATGGTCAAATGATGTGGGAAACGCTTTACAACCTCGGCTTCGGCCAGACGACCGGCATTGGTTACCCGGGAGAAGCCACCGGGCGTCTGCCTAACCCGATCAAGTGGCATCCGGTTGAAAAAGCGGCGCTGTCCTACGGTTATGGCCTGGCCGTGACGCCCCTCCAGCTGGCCCAGGCCTATGCGACCCTGGCCAATGGCGGTGAAAAGGTTAATGCCCGCATCCTGATGGATACGCCGGTCGTCAAGGGCGAGCAGGTGATTCCCACTCAAATCGCGGATCAGGTGCTGGATATGATGGAAACTGTCGTGGAGCCGGGCGGTACCGGAACACGTGCCTCTCTCGATTGGTTCAGCGTCGCCGGGAAAACCGGCACCACACACAAAGTGGGTGCCAGCGGTTACGAAGATGAAAAGTATATGGCCTCGTTTGTCGGTATTGCTCCGGCGGACAACCCGCGCATCGTCGCTGTGGTAGTGATCAACGAACCTCCGGTCGACAGCTATTTCGGTGGCGAGGCGGCCGCGCCCGTTTTTCAGGGCATCATGGTTCAGGCGTTGCCTTTGCTCGGCGTGCAGCCGGATCGGATTCCGGCTCAGGCGCGGATGGAGGGTGACTCATGATGCCCTTGCAGAATTGGTTGCCGGATAACCACGAATTGGCGGGCCTCAAGGCTCGCGAACTGACGCTGGACAGCCGGGAAGTCTCCCGCAACGACGTCTTCGTCGCGTTGTCCGGGCGGGCTTTCGACGGCCACGATTACATAGATCAGGCCATTGCGGCCGGTGCTGTGGCCGTGCTGGCCGAGCATGAGGTCGGTGAAAAATCCGTCCCGGTTGTGGTGATTGGCGAGCTGCGTGAACGTCTTGGTGACCTGGCTCATCGGTTTTACGGTAATGCCACCGAGCATCTGGAGATGATTGGTATTACCGGCACCAACGGTAAAACCTCCACCTGCCAGTACATTGCCCAATCTCTTGATTACCTGGGCAAGCGGTGCGGCATCATCGGCACTAACGGACAGGGGTTGTGGGGCGCGTTGCAGGAAACACTCAACACAACACCGGACGTGATTCGCCTGCATCGTGAACTGGCGCGTCAGTTGGAGCAAGGTGGGCGTTTCAGTGCCATGGAGGTTTCTTCCCACGGGTTGGATCAAGGCCGGGTGGATGGCGTTCGTTTTCGCACCGCTGTTTTCACCAACCTCAGCCGTGACCACCTCGACTATCACGGCACCATGGAAGCTTACGGCGCCGCCAAGTGGAGGCTGTTCCAGTGGTCGGGATTGGAGAATGCCGTCATCAATCTCGACGACGCCTGGGCTCGTGAGCACCTGGATTCTGTTATCGCCAAACGAGTTCTCACTTATGGTCAGATCGAGGGCGCGGACATTCGAGTGACGACTTATCGCTGCCACCCGGCCGGACTGGATGCCAACGTCAGTACGCCCTGGGGCGATGCGGAATTGAATTTGCCGTTACTGGGCCAGTTCAACCTGAGCAATGCCCTGGCGGCCTTCACTGTTTTGCTCGCCGAGGCCGTACCGCTTTCGACCGCCGCCCGGGTGATCTCCAATGTTCGCCCAGTCAAAGGTCGGATGGAGCGCATTCTGCTGAAAGACGGACCGACCGTTGTGGTGGATTACGCCCACACGCCGGACGCCCTGGAGAAGGCTCTGAGTGCCTGTCGCGACCACGTTCAGGGTCGCCTGGGGGTGATTTTTGGCTGTGGCGGTGACCGCGACAAAGGTAAACGCCCTGCGATGGCGGCCGCAGCCGAACGGGGCGCGGATTTTGTGGTAGTAACGGACGACAACCCCCGTAGCGAAGACTCCGCCGCCATTCTGGCTGATATTCGGGCAGGCTTCAGCCAGCCGGGCTCTGTTGTGGAGATCGGCAACCGGCGGCAGGCCATTTTCGACACCTTGAACCGCTGTACCGCCGACGATGTATTGCTTATCGCTGGCAAGGGGCATGAGTCCTACCAGGAGATTCAGGGGATCCGTCATCACTTTTCGGACCAGGAAACCGTTCAGGCCTGGCAGGAGGCGCGCCATGTGGAGTAACCCGACACTGAGCCAGTGGGCCAAAGCCTGCCAGGGTGAATTGCGCGGAGCCGATGCAACCGTTGGGGAGGTATCGACGGACAGTCGGACAGTGGCGACCGGTGATGTTTATGTCGCCCTTCGAGGCGACTATTTCGACGGTCACAACTATTCCGCCACGGCGGTGCACAAGGGCGCCTTGGCGCTGGTGGTCGAGCAACCGCTTGAGGATTGCCCCATCAGCCAGGTGGTGGTGCCTGACAGCCGTAAAGCGCTTGGCCATCTGGCTGGATTGTTGCGCAATGCCTTTACCGGCCAGGTCGTTGCTCTGACCGGCAGTGCTGGCAAGACCTCGACTCGGGCCATGCTGCAACGGATTTTCTCGCAACAGCCGGGTTTGCTGGCTACCGAAGGCAATTACAACAACGACATCGGTGTTCCCAAAACCTGGTTCCGCCTGACGGATCAGCATCAGCGTGTCTTGCTGGAACTGGGCGCGAATGCGGTCGGCGAAATTGC
Source organism: uncultured Saccharospirillum sp. (assembly GCA_965652395.1). GTDB lineage: Bacteria > Pseudomonadota > Gammaproteobacteria > Pseudomonadales > Natronospirillaceae > Saccharospirillum. Next base: position 38,991 of record CBFGUW010000031.1, read on the forward strand.
CTGGACGGCGGGGTTCAGTCGTCCGCACATCAGCCTTTTGCTGAATGCCAGCGAAGCCCATGCGGGCGGGTTCGGCGGCCTGGAAAAAGTGCGTGAAGCCAAGGGCGAGATCGTCGAAGCCACAGACCGCGAAGGCGGTTGTGTATTGAATCATGATGACCCGGCCTACCAGGCCTGGTTGAAAAGAGCGGGTGACCGCCGCGTTGTCACCTTCGGGGTTCACAGCCGCTCGGATGTGTGCCTGATCGACTATAAGGCCGGTGTTTCCGGCAGTTCGTTCGCCTTGTCTCTACCGGACGGCGACATTTCTGTCGACTGGCGCATGATGGGCCGCCACATGGCCCTGAATGCGGCCGCCGCCGCTGCGACGGCCTGGCTAGCGGGCGTGTCCCCGTTGGATATCGCCGAAGGTCTGTCGCAAATGCGGCCGGAGCCCGGTCGGCTCGAACCTGTGGCATCCGCCCACGGCGGATTGTTGATACACGATGCCTATAACGCCGCGCCGGCGGCCGTGAAAGCGGCCATCGACGTATTGGCTGAGCAGGGGAATGACTCCCTGTTGGTGCTGGCGGATATGGGGGAACTGGGAGACCTCGCCGAAACTCTGCACCGGGAAGTCGGGCATTACGCCCGCGGGCGGATCGGCGAACTCTGGACACTTGGGACCTTGTCCCGGCACACGGCCGACGCCTTTGGCGGTCGGCATTTTGAGTCCTTGGATGCCCTGATGGCCGCTTTGCCGTCACGGCTGAATGAAACCACCGCAGTACTGGTTAAGGGATCGCGCAGTGCGGGTATGGAAAGGGTTGTCGAAACCCTGAAAAGGAAACCCTGATGTTTGTTTGGTTGACCCAATACCTCGTCGCGATCGATTCCGGCTTTCAGGTGCTGCAGTACCTGACACTGCGTGCGATTTTCGGCGTGTTGACGGCCCTGGGGGTCTCGCTGCTGGTCGGCCCCTGGCTGATCAGAAAGTTGCGCCACCACCAGATTGGCCAGTCGGTGCGTCACGATGGCCCGCAAAGCCATCTCAGCAAGGCGGGCACACCGACCATGGGCGGTGCGCTGATATTGATCTCGATTTTGGTTTCGGCTCTGTTGTGGTCGGACCTGAGCAATCGTTATGTCTGGATCACGCTGTTGGTTACGGCGGGCTTCGGCGCCATCGGTTGGGTGGATGACTATCGCAAGGTAGTGCAACGAAACAGCCGTGGTCTCCCGGCGCGTTGGAAATACCTGTGGCAGTCGGTGTTCGGTTTGGGTGCGGCGCTGGCGCTGTTTCTGACATCGGACGGCGGTGTTGAAAACACCCTTTATGTTCCGTTCTTTAAAAACATTGCCATCACCTTGGGCGTGTTCTTCGTGGTGTTGACCTATTTCGTCATCGTCGGCACCTCGAACGCGGTCAACCTGACCGACGGCTTGGATGGCTTGGCGATTTTGCCGACGGTGCTGATCAGTGGCGCTCTGGGGGTGTTTTGCTACGCAGCGGGCAACACCGTTTATTCGGAATACCTGCAAATACCCTATGTGATTGGATCGGGCGAATTGATTGTGTTCTGCGGGTCCTTGGTTGGTGCGGGGTTGGGGTTTCTTTGGTTCAACACCTATCCCGCACAGATTTTCATGGGCGATGTCGGCTCGCTCGCTTTGGGCGCCGCCCTGGGTGTGATCGCCGTCATCGTTCGGCAGGAACTGGTGCTGTTCATTATGGGCGGCGTCTTTGTCGCCGAGACGGTGTCGGTGATTCTGCAGGTGGCGTCGTTCAAATTGACCGGGCGTCGCATCTTTAGGATGGCGCCGCTGCACCACCACTATGAATTGAAAGGCTGGCCTGAACCCCGGGTCATCGTACGGTTCTGGATCATCACGGTGATCCTGGTTTTGATTGGTTTGGCAACGTTGAAGATACGCTGATATGGCATTGATCGCAGCAGACACACACTATCTGGTCGTCGGCCTTGGCGCGACGGGCCTGTCCTGCGTGCGCTTTTTGCGCGAGCAGGGCAAACAGGTGTCTGTGATCGATAGCCGTAACGAACCTCCGGGTCTGGCTGACATCGCGGCATCCTGGCCGGAAGTGGCCGTGCACACCGGTGGCTTCGATGAACGCGTTATTGCGTTGGCCGATGTTCTGGTGATGAGCCCGGGAGTGCCGTTGGCGACACCGGCCATTGCCGAAGCCGTGAGCCGCGGCGTTCGAATCACCAGCGACATCGAGTTGTTCGCTGAGTCATTCGAAGGCCGCAAGGTGTTGATTACCGGCTCCAATGCCAAATCCACCGTCACTTCCTGGCTGGCGGACATGGCCCATTTAGCCAAAGCCGACTTTGTAGTGGGCGGAAATCTCGGTCAACCGGCGCTGACCTTGCTGGACCGGGATGCCGAGTTGGCGATTCTGGAACTGTCGAGCTTTCAGTTAGAGCTGTTGCCGGCCATGAAGGCCGAGGTGGCGACCGTACTGAACGTTTCTGAAGACCATATGGACCGGTACCCCACTTTCGCGGCCTACCAGCAGGCGAAGCAACGTGTGTATTACGGCTGCCGCCATGCGGTGTTTAACCGTGACGATGTGCTGACCAGTCCGTTGGTGCCGAACGATGTGCCGAGAACCTCCTTCGGATTGAACGAGCCGGATCTGGATCAATTCGGTCTCATCATGAAAGACGGCGTGGAGTATCTGGCCCGGGGCAAAGACGCCTGGTTGCCGGTCTCCGAGGTGGGCCTGCCCGGTCGCCACAACCTGGCGAATGCGCTGGCCTGTCTGGCGTTGGGGGATGCACTGGGGCTGCCGAGGGTTGCCATGCTGGAGTCGCTGCGCAGCTTCAAAGGGTTGCCGCATCGGTGTGAGTGGGTCGCCACCATCGATGGCGTGCGTTATGTGAACGACTCGAAAGGCACCAACGTAGGCGCCACCTTGGCCGCCGTGGAAGGGCTGGGGGAAGAAGCGCCCGGACGGCTGATTCTGTTGGTCGGCGGTCAGGGTAAAGGCGCGGATTTCACGCCTTTGGCTGGGCCGGTACAACGCCTGTGCAAGGCTGTATTGGCCTATGGCGAAGACAAAACACGGCTGGCCGAAGCCTTGGGTGAAGACACTCGCTTGGTTGAGACCCTGAGCGACGCCTTGGCACAGGCCACCGATCTGGCCGAAGCAGGCGACACCATATTGCTCTCGCCTGCCTGCGCCAGTTTCGACCAGTTTAAGAACTTCGAGCATCGGGGCGACGCGTTCCGGTCCTGGGTGGAGGCGCGCGTATGACCGCTCAAGCCAAAACCCTGCCGTTATTGACCGACCGCCTGGGTGAAGCCTATCAACCCCTATGGCAGCCGGACCGCTGGCTGCTGGGCAGTTGCCTGGCGCTATTGATACTGGGCCTGGTGATGATCGCCTCCGCCTCTATCGATGTGAGCCAACAACGCTTTGGCGTGCCCTATCACTATGTGATTCGTCATGTGATTTATCTGGTCGCGGGTATTGGCCTGGCCGGGTTGCTCTCCACCGTGCCCATGGTGGTTTGGCAAAAAACCAGTTGGTTGTTGCTGTTCGCCGCCCTGGGTTTGTTGGTGATCGTATTGATCCCCGGAGTGGGTAAAGAGGTTAAGGGCAGCTTCCGGTGGATTGATCTTGGACCCTTTGGTTTTCAGCCGTCGGAACTGGGCAAGGTGTCGATCATCCTTTATGTCGCCTCCTATTTGGTGCGCCGTCGGGATGAGGTGATCAGCCGGTTGTCAGGGTTTATCAAGCCGCTGCTGGTGATGTCCGTCATGGTGGTGTTGCTGCTGCTTGAGCCGGATTTCGGCACCGTGGTGGTGGTGCTGGGCACGATTCTGGGGATGTTATTCCTGGGTGGCGTGAAAGCCGGGCAGTTCTTCCTGGCTTTGATCGCCGCCGCCGGAGCGGTTGCCTCAATGGCTTTCTCGCAGAGCTATCGGGTACAGCGATTGATGGCGTTCATGGATCCTTGGTCCGAAGAAAATGTGTATGGCAGTGGCTATCAGTTGACTCAGTCACTGATCGCGTTTGGCCGCGGCGAATGGACAGGGGTCGGGCTCGGTAATTCGATGCAGAAGCTGTTCTATCTGCCGGAGGCCCACAACGATTTCATTCTCGCCATCATTGGTGAGGAACTGGGGCTGGTGGGCGTGCTGGTGGTGTTGGCGCTCTATGCCATGTTGGTGTATCGCATGTTCGCCATCGGTCGCCTCGCGGAACAAAAGAACTACCTGTTCGGTGCGTTTGCCTGCTACGGAATAGCCCTGCTGTTCGCTATTCAGGGGTTGATCAATATCGGCGTAAATACCGGCTTGCTGCCTACCAAAGGGCTGACCCTGCCTTTCCTGAGTGCCGGTGGTACCAGTCTGCTGGTCAGCCTGTCACTGGTTGCCCTTGTCAATCGGGTTTATGGCGAGACGTTACGCCTGGCCAGGGAGGCCAAGGCATGAAGCGGGTGTTGATCATGGCCGGTGGCACCGGTGGGCACATATTTCCCGCCATGGCGGTGGCCGAGGCATTGCAGGCCGAGGGCTATGCCGTGAGCTGGTTGGGTGCGGCCCGGGGCATGGAAAAGGATCTCGTACCCAGGGCCGGGTTTGATTTTCAGGGCCTGGCTGTATCCGCCTGGCAGGGCGGTGGCCTGGGGCGAAAGTTAAAGGCGCCGTTCAACCTGACTTCGGCGTTGTGGCAGGCACTGGGTGTCATGAAGCGGCTCAAACCGGTGGTAGTGGTCGGATTTGGCGGCTACGCCTCGGCGCCCGGTGGTTTGGCGGCTTGGTTGCGCGGCGTACCACTGGTTCTTCACGAGCAAAACGGCGTGCCGGGTCTGACCAATGCCCGACTTGCCAAGCGCGCGACCCGGGTTTTACAGGCCTTTCCCGACACCTTTCCGGGAGAGGTGGAAGTGGTGGGCAATCCGGTTCGGGAGGCTCTGTGCAGCCTGCCGGAACCGACCAGGCGCGGCGTAGCCGGGCACCGGCGCCTGCGGGTGTTGGTCATGGGCGGCAGCCAGGGCGCCCAGGCACTGAACGACACTGTGGGACCGGCCGTGGCCTCCCTCAGTTCGGCCAATCAGCCTGAAGTCTGGCATCAGGCGGGGCGTAATAAAGTCGAGGCCACCTTGGCGGTGTATCGCAAGGCCGGAGTCGAGGCGAGCGTGGTCGAGTTTGTCGATGATATGGCCAAGGCCTACGCCTGGGCCGATCTGGTGATTTGCCGCAGCGGCGCTTCAACGGTCTCCGAACTGGCTTCGGTCGGGCTGTTCAGTCTGCTGGTGCCCTATCCATGGCACAAGGATCGCCAGCAGTACCGCAACGCCGAATGGTTGGTTGGCGCGGAGGCCGCTGAACTGATCGATCAAAGCGAGCTGACATCAGAGTATCTGGGTCAGCGGCTGGCCTACTGGCACAGCCACAGAAACGAATTGAAAACCGGCGCCATGAATGCCTGGCGCATCGGGATTAGAGACTCGGCCCAACGGGTGGTGCGAGTCGTCAACGACATTATCGTGGAGCAAGCCGCATGAGCAGTTTGGACGTGACCACAAAGGGCGATAAGGGGCAGGAGTTTCCGATACCGGAAATGCGCCGTATCCGCCGTATACATTTTATCGGCATCGGTGGCGCGGGAATGTGCGGTATCGCCGAGGTGCTGCACAACCAGGGTTATCAAATCAGTGGTTCGGATCTCAGAAAGAGCGCCGTGACGGACCGCTTGGAAGGATTGGGCGTGGAAGTTTTTGTCGGGCACGACGAAGCCAATGTGGCCGGTGCCAATGTCGTCGTGGTGTCCAGCGCCATCAACCCTGAAAACCCGGAAGTGAAATGGGCGTTGGATCGCCGCGTGCCGGTGGTGCGTCGGGCCGAGATGCTGGCCGAACTGATGCGTTACCGCCACGGTATCGCCGTCGCCGGAACGCACGGTAAAACCACGACCACCTCGCTGATGGCGTCGGTCATGGCCAAGGGTGGGTTCGACCCAACCTTCGTGATAGGCGGTAAATTGAACAGCGCCGGTGCCAATGCACGCCTGGGTACCAGCCGGTATCTGGTCGCGGAAGCTGACGAAAGCGATGCCTCTTTCCTGCATCTGCAGCCGATGACGGCCATTGTCACCAACATCGACGCCGACCACATGGGCACCTACGAAGGCGACTTCGAGCGGTTGAAGGACACCTACATCCAGTTTTTACACAATTTGCCTTTTTATGGTTTGGCCGTGCTATGTATCGACGATGAGCATGTGCGCTCCATCCTGCCGCGCCTCAGCCGCCAGTTCGTGACCTATGGCTTCAGCGAGGACGCCGATTATCGCGCCGTCGACGTCCGTCAAAAGGGCATCAAAACCGAGTTCAAGGTGACGCGGCCCGGCAACTTGGCCTCGCTGGATATCGTGCTGCACATGCCGGGTATGCATAACGTCCTGAACGCCTTGGCTGTGATCGCCGTCGCCACCGACGAAGGCGTCTCGGACGAAGGCATTCTCGAAGGCCTGAACAGCTTCGATGGCGTAGGGCGGCGCTTTCAGGTGCAGGGCGATTATCCCATTCCCGGTGGACAGGTCATGTTGGTCGACGATTACGGCCACCACCCTCGCGAACTGGAAGTCACCTTCGACGCCATTCGTAAAGGCTGGCCGGAAAAACGCCTGGTGGTGGTATTTCAGCCGCATCGCTACAGCCGGACCCGTGATCTTTATGAAGACTTCGTCGACGTGTTATCCAAGGTCGATGTGCTGCTGCTGCTGGATGTCTACCCCGCCGGAGAAGAGCCGGTGGCCGGGGCGGACGGTCGCAGCCTGAGCCGCAGCATCCGTCTGCGCGGCCGGGTCGATCCGATTTTTATCGAACACAAAGACAAGGTATTGGAAATTCTGCCGGATGTACTGCAGGACGGCGATTTATTGCTGACCCAGGGCGCGGGGGATATCGGTGCTTTATCAGCCGAGATCGCCAAGGCCCGTCTGGGATTTGCCAAGTAATGGGGTTTGCCGAATGACAACATTGAAACCTGAACAACGCCGTTTCCACACCGTAGGGGTCGTTTATGGCGGTGAATCCGCCGAGCGCGCGGTCGCTTTGCGTAGCGGTGAAACCGTGATTCGCGCGTTAAAGGAAGCCGGTTATCAAGTCATTACGCACGATGTCACCAGTCGGGCGGGGCTGATGGATTGGTTGCGGCAGGTGGAAGTCGACGTGATTTTCCCGGTCCTGCACGGCCGAGGCGGCGAAGACGGTGTATTACAGGGGTTGCTGGAGTGGTGCGGGCATCCTTACGTCGGCAGCGGTGTTTTGGCATCGGCTTTGGCCATGGACAAGTTGCGCAGCAAGTGGGTGTTCGGCAGTGCCGACGTCCCTACGCCCAATTTCGCCGTGATCCGGACGGATGCCGAACGGGCGGGGCTGGAGAACCAGCTGGAGTATCCGGTCATGGTCAAGCCGGTGCGTGAAGGGTCCAGTATCGGCATGAGTCGGGTGGACGACGCCGAGGGTTTAAAAGCAGCGTGCGATCTAGCGTTTCGGTACGACCGCGAAGTGATGATCGAACAGTTTATCACTGGCAAGGAATACACCGTCGCCATTGTGGGCGATCAGGCCCTGCCGGTTATCCGGGTGAAAGCCGCCACCGGCTTTTATGACTACGAAGCCAAATACGAAAAAGACGACACCGAATACGGATTGCCGTCCGGTTTGAGCGATGCGCAGGAAGCGGAGGTTCAGAGCCTCGCACTGCGCGCCTTCCGGTCTCTCGGTTGCGAGGGCTGGGGTCGGGCGGACCTGATGATGGATGCCGCCGGTCAGCCGTTGGTGCTGGAAGTGAACACCATTCCCGGCATGACGGACCACAGCCTGGTGCCCAAGGCGGCGAACGCCTGCGGCTGGGGATTGCCTGAACTGATGCATCGCCTGTTGGCGACCGTGCCGGAGCAGCGTGGATGACAGACCACAAAAAGCGACCCAAGCGGGGTGCCACACCCCGCCGTCAGCCGATTGACTGGCGCACCCCTCTCAAGCGGGGCCTGCGTTTGTTGGCTGGCGGTGTCGTTGTTGCGGTCTTTATCACGGCGGGACGTTGGGTGCTGGGGATTGAATGGCAGCCCATGGCGCTGACGGATTGGCAATTGGAAAGCACTCTGGTTTATGAGGACAGGACGCGGCTCGATGAGGCACTCGCGCCTTTCCTGGGTCGCAGCTTACTGACACTGTCGCCGCGAACCGTGCAGGACAGTGTGGAAGACCTGCCGTGGATCGACACCGCAACGGTAACCAAGGTTTGGCCGAGCGGCGTGTTGATCACGGTGCGCGAGCATGAACCGGTTGCCCGCTGGAACGGCACCCAGGTATTGAACAGTGACGGCGAACCGCTCGCGCGCCCAGTAGCTGACCTGGTTCTGGCCGAGTTAAGCGGGCCGGACCGGCAGGCAAAACGGGTAATGGAGCAGTATCTGCAGTATTCGCGTGTCTTTTCAGATTCCGGATACCGCTTGAAAGGGGTGTTGATGCACCCGCGAGGAGCCTGGGATTTGACATTGGACAACGGCATCAAAGTCACGTTGGGCTCACGTGACATGCTGGAACGAACCCGCCGGGTAGTCGCTCTGCTGGAGCGTGGCGGGCTTGATACGAACACCATTGATTACATTGATGCGCGCTACCCCAACGGTTTGGCCGTCGGTCAGCGCGCAACCACCGAACCATCGGCATGAGGTGAACCATGACATCGCCTTTGAAAGGAAAATTGATCGTCGGCTTGGATATCGGAACATCCAAGGTCGTCGCCATCGTCGGCACGGTAACCGCGGACGGCGGTATCGAGATCGTCGGTCTCGGCTCGCACCCGTCACGCGGCCTGAAGAAAGGGGTGGTGGTGAACATAGAATCCACCGTCCAAAGCATTCAGCGCGCCGTCGAGGAAGCCGAGTTGATGTCCGGCTGCGATATTCACTCGGTTTATGTCGGCATTGCCGGAAGCCATGTGAACAGCCTGAACAGTCACGGCATAGTGGCAATTAAAGAGAAAGAGGTGATCGAGGCCGATCTGGAGCGCGTGATCGACGCCGCCCAGGCTGTGGCCATCCCGGCGGATCAGAAGATCCTCCACATCCTGCCGCAGGAATACATCATCGATTCCCAGGAAGGTATTAAAGAGCCTCTCGGCATGTGCGGTGTGCGTTTGGAGGCCAAGGTTCACTTGGTTACCGGCGCTCAAAACGCGGTTCAGAACATCGATAAATGCGTACGCCGCTGTGGCCTGGAAGTCGATCAGATCATTCTGGAACAACTGGCATCGGCCCAGTCGGTGCTGACCGACGATGAAAAAGAGCTGGGCGTTTGCTTGGTCGACATCGGCGGCGGCACCACCGATATGGCGATTTTCACCGAAGGCGCCATTCGCCACACGGCGGTGATTCCCATCGCGGGTGACCAGGTGACCAATGACATCGCCATGGCGTTCGCCACCCCGACGCAGCACGCCGAGGAAATCAAGATCAAGTACGCCTGTGCGCTGTCTCAGCTTGCTGGTGAACACGAAACCATCAAGGTGCCCAGTGTGGGCGACCGCAGTGCCCGGGAGTTGACCCGTCAGGCGCTGGCCGAAGTGGTCGAACCGCGTTACGAGGAGCTGTTCAACCTGATCAAAGCCGAACTGCGCCGCAGTGGTTTCGAGGAAATGATACCGGCTGGCATCGTGCTGACCGGTGGTACCGCCAAGATGGAAGGTGCCGTGGAATTGGCCGAGGAGGTGTTCCATGTGCCGGTACGGTTGGCCATACCCCAGGGTGTGTCCGGGCTGTCGGACGTTGTGTCCAACCCGATACACGCCACCGGCGTTGGCCTGCTGCAGTACGGCCTGAAGCAATTGCAAAGTGGCAAACAACCGGCGGCGGCTGTCAAAAACCGCAAACCGAAAGAAGGCCCAGGGGCGTTCACGCGGTTGCGGCAGTGGGTCGCGGAGAATTTTTAAGAGTGTAGCCGGAAACCCGCACCGGCTACCGGGTGGGCTCCTCCAGGGTCGGCATGAACCCGTCCATGGGGCCTGGACCGCAGCATCCCTGCTGCGGACCACCCTGGATGAGCCCACCCGGTATCCGGTGCTAGCCCACGGTGGGCGAATTAAAGAACTGATACACGACAAACTGAATTCAGGGCGCGGACCCTTAGGGGTCTGTTCACAATAACGAAGGAAGGAGCAGGAAGATGTCCAACTATGATCCAGAGCTGAACGGAGGTGACATGTTCACGCTAGTAGACGAACAACCGCAATCAGCGGTTATTAAGGTCTTCGGCTGTGGCGGCGGCGGTGGTAACGCCGTTCGGCATATGCTGGAGTCCCAAATCGACGGAGTGGAGTTCATTTGCGCGAATACCGACGCCCAGGCGTTGCGCGGCGTGGATGCCACCACTCAATTACAACTCGGTAACGGCATCACCCGTGGTTTGGGTGCCGGCGCCAACCCCGAAATCGGCCGTCAGGCCGCGCTGGAAGACCGTGAGCGCATTGCCGAAGTGCTGAAAGGGGCCGACATGGTCTTCATCACCGCTGGCATGGGTGGTGGTACCGGTACAGGCGCGGCCCCGGTCGTGGCTGAAATCGCCAAAGACCTCGGTATTCTGACCGTCGCGGTCGTGACCAAACCCTTCCCGTTCGAAGGGCGTCGCCGTATGAAAGTGGCGATGGAAGGGCTCGACATGCTGCGTGAAAACGTCGACTCCCTGATCACCATCCCGAACGAGAAGCTGCTGTCTGTACTGGGTAAGAATGTGACGCTGTTGGAGGCTTTCTCCGAGGCGAACAACGTGCTGCAAAACGCCGTACAGGGTGTAGCGGACCTGATCGTTCGTCCCGGCACGATCAACCTGGACTTTGCCGATGTGCGCACCGTTATGTCCGAAATGGGTATGGCGATGATGGGCAGTGGTATCGCTTCCGGTGAAGATCGCGCCCAGCGTGCGGCCGAAATGGCTATCCGCAGCCCGCTGTTGGAAGACGTCGACCTGCATGGTGCCCGTGGCATCCTGGTTAACATCTCCGCTGGTGTGGATCTTGGTCTGGACGAATTCACCGAAGTGGGTAACACCATTGAGGAGTTCGCGTCCGAAGAAGCCACGGTCGTGGTTGGCACGGTAATTGATCCTGAATTGAAGGATGAAATCCGTGTCACTGTGGTGGCGACAGGCATCGGCCAGGAAGTGGCCCGCGCCGAGAAGCCCAAGGTGGCCGTCGACAACACCCGTAAGGCGGACGGCAGCCCGGACTACAAAGCGCTGGAACGCCCCACGGCGGTGCGTAATGCCAAGGCCGCTGAACCGGAAAAAGACACCAAGCCGGTTCGCTCCGCGAAAGATTTGGACTATCTTGATATTCCAGCCTTTCTGCGGCGCCAGGCGGACTGACAAATATGAAACATTGTAGGAGTTGTCCGAGGGCGGCCTTCTGCTAGAATGCACGCCCTTGAGCAATGTTTGACGGTGCTCGGCCGTTTGGTGGCACCGAAATATTAGGGTCGATTACCCCATGGTTAAGCAACGAACACTAAAAAACACCATTCGCGCAACGGGTGTAGGTCTTCACTCGGGCAAGAAGGTGTATTTAACTCTGAAACCAGCACCTGTGGACACGGGTATCGTTTTCTGCCGGACAGACCTCGAACCGGCTGTGGAAATTCCTGCCCATGCCCTGAATGTGGGCGATACCACGCTTTCCACCACGCTGGTCAAGGGTGACGTTTGCATCGACACCGTCGAACACCTGCTGTCGGCCTGCGCGGGCCTGGGCGTGGATAACGCCTATATAGAAGTCAGCGCGGCCGAGGTTCCTATTATGGACGGCAGTGCCGGTCCTTTCGTATTTTTGCTGCAATCCGCCGGGATTGAAGAGCAAAGCAAGGCGAAACGCTTCATCCGCATCAAAAAGCCGGTTTCCGTTGTCGATGGCGACAAGGAAGCCCGCTTTGAGCCCTATGACGGCTTTGCCGTAAGGTTCACCATCGATTTTGACCATCCTGTTTTTCGCGACCGTTCCCAAACCGCTGAGTTGGACTTTTCGTCCACCGCCTTTGTGAAAGAAATCAGCCGCGCCCGTACTTTCGGCTTCATGCGCGATTTCGAGTACCTGCGTGCCAACAATCTGGCGCTTGGGGCCAGCTTCAATAACGCAATCGCAGTTGACGATTACAAAGTCCTGAACGAAGATGGCCTGCGTTACGAAGATGAATTCGTAAAGCACAAGGTGCTGGACGCGATCGGTGACCTCTATTTACTGGGTCACAGCCTGATCGGGCGGTTTATTGGTCACAAGTCCGGGCATGGTTTGAACAATCTTTTGTTGCGCGAACTATTAAAACAGGAAGATGCCTGGGAATTTGCTACCTTTGAAGAGGACGAAACCGACTCGGTGCCGATTGCTTACGCACCTGTCCTTGCCATCAACTAGCTTTAACCGGCCAAGGTAGCAACGTTGTATGAATATCATTCTGGTTAGCCGGCGCCATGGTCGGTCCCGGACGATTTCACTGTCTGCATTAATTACGCTCTCAGGCCTGCTGCTCGCAGGCTTGCTTGCTTTGGGCGTGTTTCTCACCCTTAAATTCGAACATCGTGATTCCGGCATCATTGACCCTCGGGCTGTCAGCCAATGGCAGCAACGTCTCAATGGGCAGGAAGAGGAACTGGCCCGGACCCGTGAATATACTGAAGAACAGATTCGCGGCCTGACGGTTAAACTGGCCGAGCTTCAAGCCCGCTTGATGCGCCTTGATGCCTTGGGTGAGCGGCTCGTCAGCGTAGCCGAACTTGAGGACGGTGAGTTCGACTTTTCCGTTCCCCCTGCGGTCGGCGGCCCGGAGGCCGAGTCCGGTGATTACACTCCACCAGACTTTGTCGGCGCGCTGGACCAGTTATCCTCCCTGATAGACGACCGCGAACAACAACTCTCCGTACTGAACTCCCTTCTGGGTGACCGCAAGATCCAATCCGCTACCTTCGTCGCCGGTCGCCCCATTGAGCGTGGCTGGATGAGCTCCCGCTATGGTTATCGCAATGATCCTTTCAATGGCAAGGTCGCCTGGCACGACGGGGTCGATTTCGCGGGTAAAGACGGCTCAAACATCGTGGCGGTGGCCGCAGGAGTCGTGACCTGGTCCGCAGATCGCTATGGTTACGGCAATCTGGTCGAGATCAATCATGGCAATGGCTATGTCACCCGCTATGGGCACGCCAAGGAGCTATTGGTGAGCGTGGGTGATGTGGTCAAGAAGGGCGATATTGTGGCTTTAATGGGCAGTACCGGTCGTTCCACCGGGCCTCATGTTCATTTTGAAGTGTTGCAGCGCGGTAAATCGGTCGATCCGGCCAAGTTTATCAATCGAGTGGCCCAGTTTTAATCGGTTGTTTCAAGTTCTTCCGCCCTATGGTGGGCCTCGCCCCACCTCCTCATCTTGCCCCGGTTCCAAACGACCTCAGTCCTATTCTGGTAAAAAATTGCCTGGGTAAAGACAATGGCGCTTGCAGTGAGTATAGTTGACCACCACATAAGTCTTTGAATCGAATCAAAAAACGACGCATCCCCTATGTTCACCACTATGATCAGAAAGGTGGTCGGCTCCAAGAACGACCGCGAAGTTAAGCGACTTTATCGCAATGTACAGCGTATCAATGCGCTGGAATCGGACATGGAAGCCCTGAGTGACGAGGCGATCCGTGGTAAAACAGACAGTTTCCGCGAGCGGCTGAAGCAAGGCGAAACGCTGGACCAGCTGCTGCCGGAAGCCTTTGCATTGGTCCGCGAGGCCAGCCGTCGTACGTTGGGGTTGCGTCATTTCGACGTCCAGCTGATCGGTGGCATGGTGCTTCATTCCGGTAAAATCTCCGAGATGAAAACCGGTGAAGGTAAAACACTGGTTGCCACCCTGGCGGCTTACCTGAATGCCCTGCCGGATAAAGGCGTGCACATTATTACTGTGAACGACTATCTTGCCCGTCGGGACTCCTCCTGGATGCGCCCTCTGTATGAAGCATTGGGCATGACCGTCGGGGTGGTCGCCGCCCAGCAGGACCCGAATGAAAAACGGGATGCCTACCAGGCTGATATCACTTATGGCACCAACAACGAATTCGGGTTTGACTATCTGCGCGACAACATGGCATTCAGCCTCCAGGACAAATTCCAGCGGGGTCATGCTTTCGGTATTGTCGACGAAGTGGACTCGATCCTCATCGATGAGGCCCGAACTCCATTGATCATATCCGGTGCCGCTGAGGATTCCAGCGAGCGCTACATCCAGATCAACAAGCTGATCCCTTCGCTCAAACGCGGTAAAGAGGCCAACGAAGGCGAGGAAGCCGTTGAAGGCGACTTCCTGCTGGACGAAAAGAACCGCAGCATCGAACTGACCGAGGGAGGGCACGAGAAAGTCGAATCCCTGTTGCAGGAAGCCGGGCTGCTGCCGGAAGGCGAGTCGCTGTACGCACCTCATAACCTGTTGCTGTTTCATCACATTACCGCCGGTCTTAAAGCGCATCATCTGTTTAACCGCAATGTGGATTACATCGTCCAGGAAGGGCAGGTGGTCATTGTGGACGAACATACCGGCCGTACCATGCCGGGGCGGCGCTGGAGCGATGGCCTGCATCAGGCTGTTGAGGCGAAAGAAGGGCTCCAGGTTCAAAAAGAGAACCAGACGCTCGCTTCCACCACCTTTCAGAATTACTTCCGTCTCTACGAAAAGCTATCAGGTATGACCGGTACAGCCGATACCGAAGCGTTCGAATTGCGCCAGATTTACGGTTTGGATGTTGTGGTCATTCCGACCAACAAGCCGATTGCGCGGGTGGATCAAAACGATTTGATTTACCTGACCGAAGGCGAAAAATTCAACGCGGTTATCGAAGACGTGAAAGCCGAGCGTGATAAAGGCCGCCCGGTATTGGTGGGTACAGCCTCGGTCGAAGCTTCGGAGCGGATATCCGAAGCCCTGGAAAAAGCCAAGGTTCCGCACAATGTATTGAACGCCAAGCAGCATGACCGCGAAGCCGACATTATTGCGCAAGCCGGGCAACCAGGTGCGGTCACCATCGCCACCAACATGGCCGGTCGTGGAACGGATATCGTACTCGGTGGTAACTGGGAAAACTCGATCAAACACATTGAGGAACCGGACGAAGCCACCATCGAAAAAGCCAAGGCAGAGTGGCGCGAACGCCACGACGCCGTCATCGCAGCGGGTGGCTTGCACATTATCGGCACCGAGCGGCACGAAAGCCGCCGGATCGACAACCAGCTACGTGGTCGCGCCGGTCGTCAAGGCGACCCGGGTTCTTCACGCTTCTTCCTTTCCATGGAAGACAGCCTGATGCGCATTTTCATGCCGGAACGCATGAAAGGCATCATGCAGTCTCTCGGCATGAAGGAGGGAGAGGCCATTGAAGCCAAGATGGTGACCAACGCCATCGAAAAGGCTCAACGTAAGGTAGAAAATCGCAACTTCGATATTCGGAAACAGTTGCTGGAATACGACGACGTCGCCAATGACCAGCGTCAGGTCGTTTATCAGCAGCGTGATGACCTGATGGCCGCAGACAGCATCGAGGATGTGATCGACAACATTCGCGGCGACATCGTCAACGCGGAAATCAGTGAATATCTGCCGCCGCAAAGCCTGCCCGAGCAATGGGATGTTCCTGGCTTGGAAAAAGGCATCGAGAAAGAATTTGGTGTGGCTTTGCCTATCCAGCAATGGCTGGATGAGGACGACCATTTGCACGAGGAAGCGCTGCGCGAACGCATTCTCCAGGCCGTGGTTGAACGCTACAAGGAAAAAGAGCAGGTCGCCGGTCCCGAAGCTTTGCGCAAGTTCGAGAAGCAGGTGATGCTACAGGTGCTTGACCAACACTGGAAAGAGCACCTCTATAATATGGATCACCTGCGCCAGGGTATTCATCTGCGCGGTTATGCTCAAAAGAATCCCAAGCAGGAATACAAGCGTGAATCCTTCGAGCTGTTCCAGTCGATGCTGGAGCAGGTTAAGGCGGACACCATTCGTATTCTGTCTCATGTACAGGTACGTACGCCGGAGGAAGCCGCTGAAGAAGAACGCAAACGCCGTGAAGCCGCGATGGCTCGTATGCGTTTTCAGCATGCCCAGGCGTCAGCCATGGCGGAAGCCGAAGGAAAAACCGGAGGCGAAGAACAGGCGAATGCTGACAGCCAGCCGCAACAACCCCAGGTTCGTCCGGGCCAAAAAGTCGGTCGCAACGAGCCATGCCCCTGCGGTTCCGGTAAGAAATACAAACACTGTCACGGTAAATTGAGTTAAGGAAATACACGAGAATGGCGGTAGGACAAGGTTCCACCGGGCCTTTGCTCCCGGTCGAAGGGGTGTCAATCGGCGTATGCTGCGCCGGTATCAAGAAGCCGAATCGGCGCGATCTGGTTGTTTTTCAATTGGCACCGGGCACTAAAGTGGCCGGAGTCTTTACCAAGAACGCCTTCTGTGCGGCGCCTGTCCAGGTAGCACGCGATCACCTGAGCAAGGCCGAAACACGCTTTTGGGTGGTC
>CBFGUW010000032.1:0-55246 GCA_965652395.1 uncultured Saccharospirillum sp.
CCAGTTCAGGGTATTATCCTTAACTGGACTGGTCATATCTATTAGACCACCTCAGGATAGTGCTGTTCTAATTCGGTCTCCAACACACTCCAAGGAATGAGTTTCTCCATCTCAGCCAGGAACCTCTCGCGGCGCGTGGGTCGGCGTTTGTGTTGGTATTCGGCATCACTGAAGCTAAGCTGGTCCATAGGTGTCGGTTTGTGGCCATGGTGAGACAAATTTTAACGGAATCTTCCGATTAATTCAGAGGTTCCCTTGCTCAATTTTCCTACTCATTATTAACTATTTCTTATACTATTACATTTTTAATTCATTACAACAATTCACTTACTATACAACATATCGATCAAATACAGAATCACTCTATAACACAAAAAAAACAAAGATTATTTTTATCATCTTAAACCAATCAGATCTTCAAATTAGTATTTATTTTTAGTCTAAAATGTACTTTAGATCACACCCTAAAGTATCAGAATATTAAGACCAAACTCATCTTTGTTAACTACTGCCCGGTTAATTTTCAGAGCCTAAAAGCATTAAACCACAAAACTATTGAAATGAGGCCATAACTATATTTAGCTCAAGATATCATTAATAAGCTTTACTCATGACTTGGTTAGTCTTGTTTTTAGCCCAATCGTACTCGAAACGCATATTCTAGAGACATTAATATTTACCGGACAGTAGTGACCCTCACTTTCTTTCCTAACTTCTCCCATACCTATCTGTGAAACGAATGATATCATCCTCACCCAAATAGGTTCCCGTCTGCACCTCGATCAACTCCAGCGGGATCTTCCCGGGGTTCTCCAGCGCATGCACGGTCCCGATCGGGATGTAGATCGACTCGTTCTCGCTCAACAACCGTGTCGTCTCGCCGATGGTCACGTTGGCGGTGCCGTGCACCACCACCCAGTGCTCGGCACGGTGATGGTGCATCTGCACCGAGAGCTTCTCGCCCGGCTTGACGGTGATCCGCTTCACCTGATGACGCGGCCCGGCGTTGATCGTCTTGTACGATCCCCAGGGCCGATGCACGGTCGGGTGCACCTGGTGCTCGCTGCGGCCCTCGCGTTTGAGGCGACTCACGATGTGCTTCACGTCCTGCGCCCGCTCGCGCGGCATCACCACCACGGCGTCGTCGGTCTCGATAATGGCGAGATCGCGCACACCTACGGCCGCGACCAATCGATGCTCAGCACGAATCAGGTTGCCGGTCGAATCCAGATTCATGACATCGCCGTGCAGCACATTGTCGTCGCCATCCTTCTCGCTCAGGTCGTAGAGCGCCGACCAGGCGCCGATGTCGTTCCAGTCCCCGTCGTAGGGCACCACCAAGGCGCGGTCGGTGTGCTCCATGATGGCGTAGTCGATCGAGTCCGACGGGCTCTGCGCGAAGGCCTCGGCGTCGACACGCACGAAATCGAGGTCCGCGTACTTGTTCGCCATGGCCCGTTCGACGGCCGCATGAATGGCCGGCTGGCGCTGCTTCAGTTCGTCCAGATAGACCCGGGCCTTGAACACGAACATGCCGCTGTTCCAGTAGTAATTGCCGGCGGCGACGTAGGTCTTGGCGGTCTCCAGGTCCGGCTTCTCGCGGAAGGCCTTGACCCGACTGACGGTGCCGACCCGCTCGGCCTCGATGTAGCCGTAGCCGGTTTCCGGGTAGGCGGGCTTGACGCCGAAGGTGACCAGCTTATCGTCCGCCGCGCCCTCGATGGCCCGGTCCATCGCCGCCGCGAACGCCTCGACGTTCCGGATCACATGGTCCGCCGGCAGCACCACCAGCGTCGCCTCCGGGTCCCGCTCCAGCGCCTGGAACGCCGCCAGGGCGATGGCCGGGGCCGTGTTGCGGCCTTCCGGTTCGAGGATGATGTCGCTGCGCACCCCCAGATCCGCCAGTTGCTGGGCGATCAGGAAGCGGTGTTCGTCGTTGCAGACGACGATGGGGTCTTTGTCCAATCCGGTATTAAGTGTTCTCTGGGCCGTCTGTTGGACCAGGCTCAATTCCGAACCATTGATCGCGATGCATTGCTTTGGAAACAATTCTCTTGATACGGGCCATAGGCGGCTGCCTGTGCCACCGGCTAGTAGTACTGGTATAATCATAAGCTCTAGTTTTCGGTTGTTGATTTAAATGAATGGTTACTTTATTTGCGTGAAAGCATGGCCGAACAACGAATCCTACAAACCCACTCACCTCCCCCTTTCCCACGGGAAGATAGGGTTGTTCTCGTGATTCACTTCTTTTCTGAGTTGTTCGATTTCCTGGGTCAACTCTTCGTGTTCCTGGAGTTTTCGTTTCAGGAATCTTGACGTGACGTTGGCTTTTTCTTCCAGGCCCGAAGGGGTGAGGATGTAGGCGTAACCCAGTTTGTTGGGGTTCTTTTTGAAGTTGCCCATTTTCAACCAGCCCTTGTCGAGAAGAGCTTTCAGGCAATAATTGACTTTGCCGAGGCTGATGTTGAGTTCTCGGGCGAGTTCGCGCTGGCTTAGGTTTGGGTTTTCTTCCAGGCGTTTTAGTAGTTTGTATCTTAGGTCGTCTGAGAGCATTGGTTTGGTGTTTGATAGAGTTTTGGATTGACCCTCTCCCCTAGCCCCTCTCCCAGGGGGTGAGGGGGATAACTCCATGGCATGGCTGGATTTGTGCCAGTGGTTTTTTGGGTGCTTTTTGGGGAGTGAGGTCGCGCACGGCGCCGCTTGCGGACCATGGCTCCTACAGGGTGCCGTTTGGGGTGGCACTTTGGTTTTGGCAACGCTACCGCCGGGCCGGTTATATGGCGCGCCAAGGTGTGTTCAGTTGTTGAACGGTGATACTAGGGGGTTGCAGGTGGGGTGTCAAGGGGTGGTTCAGCAGGGCTGTAGTGCGGTAGCGGGTAAAGTTAGTTCTTGAGGGCGGTTGATCAGATTCATCAGCAATATTACGCGCTCTTCGCCTTGGGTGGCTTTAACAATTGCCTGGATGTGCTTGAAACAGCCGTCTGTAATGGTAACGGTATCCCCTGGCTTATATGGAGCCTCGCTTAGAGGCTCGCCATTCAGCTCCCGCACTTGCCGCATAAGGCCGGTGACTATGCTGCCTGCTACGGGCATTGGGGTTTTGTTGAAACCGACTATACGGCTTACACCCCGGGTGCTGTTCACAGCGGCGAAGCTCTGCTCTGGGTATAGGCGTATGAATAGGTAATGAGGAAACAGGCTTTCGGTTTCCCACCGATAGCGGCCACTGCGACGGCGCTTTACTTGGTGCGTGGGGTGAAAGGTTTGGAAACCCTGGTTGCGCAGGTGTTCATCCGCCCGAAATCCGTCCCGGGGCTGGCATTGAACCAGATACCAGGTTGGGAATGCTTCTTGGTGGGGGATGGGTTGGGTAGTCATGGGTTCCTTGGTGGTTTGCTTTTTGTTTGAGTGGTCGCGTGCGGACCATGCGCTCCTACAGGGATGGGTACTACCCTCTCCCAGAGGGAGAGGGAGTTACTGGGGTAGGAGTCTAACTTGTTCGGTGTGGGTTGTTGTGGCCTTGTTTGTTTGGGTTTTGTTAGGTATTGGGGAGCTTGCGATCCCGCAACAAATCCACTATCAGGCTGACGAACACCGTACCAAACAAGGTGAGAACCAACAGTGCAATCAATGTTTTAATATCCGTGATTGTGATCGGCTTGTCAGAAACCTCTCTAAAAGAGCCCCCTTGGGGTTGAATCAGCTCACTTACAGTACCTACCGCCTGACGGCCCAGCTTTTCGTGCACACGACCCACTATTTCGGTGTAATTGCGCAATGTCGACAATATTTGCGGCAATCGCTCCTGAACCTCTTCAACATACTGAGCCATTTCAGTGGAGTTTTGTCCGCGGCTTTTATTAAGTGCATCTAAAGTAATCTGTATCTCGGCGATTTCGTTCTCAACGTCTAAAGCATTGTTTTCGTATTCGAGCACCTGCTTGGTCAATTCCTGACGATAAGCCAGGTTGTCCCCTTGACGGGAAACCTCCAATAGACGGTCTAGAAAGGCGTCGCCCAACTGAGGTGACATAGTGGTTTGGTTCGAGGTGATAGCCGAGCTGCCTGATGTTCGCTCCACTTCGCCTGAATAAGAACTCAATACCTGCCTCGTCACTTCTGCGCGTTGTTGCCATAGTTGCTTCTTAAGGCGAAGATCTTGAAGGCGACTGTTATAGAACAGCTTGACGAATTCTGGGTCACGGGCCAAACCCAGTTCTTTAACAGGGTCGATTAATTGCCGTAAATCATACTGGGCGACGTCTGAAATGGATTTTTCGAGGTCTTCCAGGCTGTATCCGGTTTGGTCGTCGAGCACGTTAGTGGCATTGGGTACGTTCTTTAAAGCAGCGATGTTTTGCTGTATCAAACTAATGTTTTTAAGCAGAAGCTCAATACCAACCAAATAATCCAGATTTTCAAAGCGTTGCTCGTCAAAAATTCGGGCGGTATATATTGGAAGGTTCAGCTTCAGAACGCCTTTCTCTTCAATTGCACGTAACGCCCATGCTTGCGGAATGTCTTTCAGTATTTCCTGTGCCTGGGCCGAGGTAATAGTCCCGTTTGGCAGCTGCAGGCTGATCTGAACGCTGCTGCTGGTGGCGGCATTCAGTTCGTTCCGCATTTGCTGCTGCAATTGTGATAGTTCGGTGACATCCAGATTACGGTTATCGCTGAGTAAGCGCTGGTACCGTTCACGAATCATGAAGTAATCCGGAGCGTAGGGCTGGATGTTGATAGCACGGCGGAAATCGTCGAGTGAAATATCCTGAGCAGCCAGGTTGTTCTCACGGTGCACCATGCTCAACACCGTAGGCCCGATGATGTCGCTGATCAAGAAGGGGGACCCGTCTGGGAATGTACCATCGGCCAAGCCTTCGAATGTGAGGTCAAACGCCTGGCTATAGGTCACAACCTTGTTGTCGTTGGCCAAATATCGGGTGGCCAGGAAGGCGCAGAAGGCTGCGGCGACGATGAACATGGCGATAATTGCCCGTCCCTTGGTGGCCCATACTCGTGCGATCAGTGCTCCGATATCAATCTCATCGTCACTTACATCGCGACGCGCTGGTAAATCCGCCATTTAACGCTCCTCTCGGTAGTGGCTGCTGCGGCCCGGTTTGTAGTAGTTGCTTCTGTGGTTACCGTGACCTGTCTTATCTCAGTGATACTGCGCTGGGTAAAGAAAGCCCGCATTCTATCCGAATTGCCCGTCAAGACAACGCACTGTGCCGCTGAATGGCTGTGTATTCATCAGCAATGCAGAGCGATTCACGGTTTTGTGAACGGGGTTTGGTCTTTGGGTGGGGTAAGACATGCGGTTGCTTCGATTCCTGGTTATTTATTGAGCAGCTTTTGGTGCTCGTCCTGGGTTGGCTAGCTTACTGGAGTTTTGCAGTTTGTGACAAGGGTCACAGGTGTTTAATAGGTGGTCGCGCAGGGGACTGCGCTCCTACAGGACATACCCTCCTACACTCTGGGGAGGTTTCTTTTTAGCCAGGCTAGGGTTTCGGGGTGTTTGCGCCAGTGGTCGCCTTGCTCTTCCCAGTAGTCGGCCATGTCGTTGTCGGTGGACAGGTAGCGGCGGTCGAAGTCGCTTTGGCTCATGTTGACTGCCCGGCTTAATACTTTGATGTTTTCTTTGTTGTGTTTTTGCAGGTCGGCCAGTATGAGTAATGCTTTGCCGTTGTTGCCCTGCTGTAAGTGGCCCCAGAGGGCGGCCATGGGTACCGAGGGGTGTTTCAGGCTTGGGTAGCGTTGTTGCAGTTGAATGGCCTGTTGGGGTTGGTTTGCGGCCAGGTAGAGGTTGGCGAGTGTGGTGCGGGTGGCGGTTGGGTCTTGTGGGTAGCAGGCTAGGAACTGTTCGGCGCGGCTGAGCGCCATGTCGCCCTCCCCCATCAGTTGAATGTCTTCCAGGTGCTCGCGCATTAGGAAGGCTGCGGTGATGTTGCCTGGGGCGTCCGCTCTTAGGGTTTGGCCGGGTTCGCATTGCTCCATTAGGGTGAGCAGGTAGTGTTGCACTTTTACCACCAGGGCGGGGAATAGGCGCCGGCTGTAGTCTTCCCAGCCTTTGAAAGGGCCTTCTATGGCCCAGCGGTACGTGAACCACAGCACTTTGCCGTGGCCAAGCAGCTCGGGGCAGGCTTCCAGGGCTTTCAGCCAATCTGTCTCGTTTTGCTGCCAGTCTTCCGGTATTTCGGCATAAGGGTCTTGCGGTGGGGTATTCTGACCGAAGAAGGCTTGGCTCCATTGGCGGAGTTCTTTTTTTATGCCTTTGTGAAGCACGGGCTCTATTACTTGGTAGCCTTCGGTTTTATGGCGGGATATGAGGATGTCGTCCGTGAAATGCGTGCCCGCCTTTATCTGCGCTTCTACCAGGTTCAGTAAGCGATAGAAGGTGGGGCTCAGGTGCGTTATAGACCCCACGCTGCCATCGGGCATGATAATGCCGCCGTCTTCATATTCCTCTTCAGGGTCCAGGAGGCCCAAGGCAGCCCTGCCTTGTTGGGCGACTTCTTCGAGCTTGTCGAGCATGGGGTGGTCCGGGCCGTAAGCCTTTAGCAGCCGGGCACGCCAGAAACACGCCCGGTCTTTCAGTTCTTGCTCGGTGCCGGTTTCAGCCAAAATGGCCAATTCAGCCAACGGCAGTTCCGGATTGTTTGGGTCTGCCTGGCGGGCTTCGGTCAGGTAGCGGGTGGCCTCTTGAGCGTCGCCTTCTTCCATGGCGCGCATGGCGAGGCGCTGGCAGGCAATACTGAGAACTGCCTTGGCTTTGGCTTGGTTATAAAGCTCCCGCATGAGGGTTTCGCGGTCTTCGTCGTCTTCACTGTCTTCAGAGAGTTCGAACAGGGCGTCCAATCCATAGGCTACGCAAGCGGCGTCCCGGTTTTTGAGTTGCGGGATGTGTTGGAATAGAGGAGCGGCAACGACCCAGGCATCTTCGTAAAGCCCTTCAACCATGCAATGTTCCAACATGAGCTCGCGCAGATGTACCGGCAGGCGGGGGTGTTCACCCAGGCGTTGCCAGTCTTCGGGGCTGAAACCGGTCATTGCCAAACCGAACAGGGCGTCGCCGGGTGGTAGGGGCGGCGGGGCAAGGCGGGCGCAACACTGCTTGTATTTTTTGCCGGAACCACAGGGGCATGGGTCGTTGCGGCCGGGCTCCGGGGGTTTTGTGGATTTGAAATCGCGGCCCGGTAGTGGCAGGGCGTAGTAGATGACGTTGGTGAATACCGTTACCAGGTCGGCTATTTCCTGGGGGTCGGCCTCTTGCTCCAGCCCGGCTTGCTTTGCCAGTAGTGTTAATTCGTCGTGGAATTGGTCCAGGTTTTCATGGCGTAATAGTGAGGATAAGGCTGGACGGGTGGATTCGAGGAATTGGTCGATCATGACAGGCGGCCGGTGGCATCGAGAATGTGGGGCGATTATAGGCAGGCTGGGGGGTGGGTGTCATGGACCTCTAAACTCTTGACCAAACGATAGGATAGATTTTGATCGAGCAATAGCTTCATGCGGCATGTATTACCGTTAGGTGGTGCTCACGATCAGCAGCATAAGCCAGACATGCCTGGATTTGCTCAGCGTTCAACTCCGGAAAATCATCAAGAATCTCAGCTATGGGCATACCACTCGCTAGCCAGCCCAGTACATCGTATACGGTGATCCTGGTACCCGCCAGGCAAGGCTTTCCGCTCCTTTTGCCTGGGGTTATCTCGATATAGTCTTTGTAGGTCATGACCGGCCAGAGCTCCTAGGGTTGCAATGACATTGTGTTTCCGTGGTTGGGAGAGTGTCAAGGGGGTCTTCGTAGAGCCATACTTATGGGGTTGAACCCAGCGGCGAGACGCCTATTCGATAAAAGCTTTGGCGAACGCCTTGAAGTCCCCCAGATGCTTGTGGCCTATGGCATGCACAATAGCCCAGTCGATTTCATCATAGCTGTGCACCATTACATTTCTGAATCCAACGGCCTTTTTCATACGGGCGGCCAGCGCCTCATCAATCAGCCCTTCTTTCGATAGGGCCTCGAACGTCTGCCCCATTGTTTTGGGGGTAAAAGACTGCTGATGCTCTGCCAACCAGTGAGACCCAAGGTCGATACAAAGCTGAACAGCTCTGGTCAGGTTCAGGGCTACTATATCCTGGGCGTCGAAATCGCTCTTTAGCTGCTCAACCGTCTCTGGAAGCCTCTCCTGAACCCTTTGAAGACAACGGCGTAGAGAATCCAGTTTTTGGTCAACTATTGCTTGAGCCATTGTTTCTGGCGACCTCGTAAAATGCGTTGCTGGTAGGGGCCAAAGTCCTCTTGGTCCATGATACTGCGAAACAGGAGGTCGCCTCTATCATGGTTGGTGCCACGAACCAGAAGCCCTGTGCTGACTATCTCTCCCAGCAGGGGCTGGCCCGCTTCACGTAGGTCTATTATGTCAATCGGGCGACCAAATACGTCGGCCAAGTGGCTGATCAGATCCATTTTTTGGTCGACAGTGAGTGGTTTGGTCATTTGTACGGCCAGGTCCAGGTCGCTTTCGGTTGTGGCGGTATCTTTAGCAAGGGAGCCGAACAGCAGGGCGACTTTCAGGCCCGGCCAGTCAGCCAGTTCCGATTGAAGACGTGCCAGTATTTCGGTTTTACTCATGTGGCCTGCCTGATCATATTCCTGACGACTATAGCATGGTTATCGGGTGGCCTAGAAAGAGTGAGGATGCTCATTTGGTGTTGATTGGCGCCACTGTTAATTAAAATAATCGTCCTCCCGTTGATGGCGAACCGCCAGTATCGTGACTGTTTGAGTATTTTCGATCTCAAACAGGGCTACGTAACCGGCGTCACCGAAGGGAATGATCAACTCTCGCAAGTATGGGTTGGAAACTTCGGCCTTTCGGCAGGTGAAGGGGAATTCTGTTAATAGCTCGGTGGCACGGCCAATGGCTTGGCGTGCGGAATGAGCAGCCACGGGGTCGACCTGAAGCAAGTAACGAAATAACCGGTGTAGATCCTCCCGCGCTTGGCGGGTGTAGCGAACGGTGTAAGTCACTTATGGTAGTCACCGTTGTCTTCCGCTACAGCCAGCAGGGCGTCCAATTCCCGATTGACGGAATCCGCGCTGTAATATTCATTGGCTTCAAGGGCTTGCTCACGAGCGGCCAGGCCCCGTGCAATGAAAGCCTGCTGGTGACGTCGCCGTTCTATGTTTGAGCGAATGGCCTCTTCGAGAAAGCTGGATAGGCTTTCATGATCGTGAAGTACGGATTCAGCGGCCTGGCGTAGTTCCGGCTCGACCCGTAATGACGGAAAGGTGGCAGTTTTCATACAGGAGCCCTTGCATCACATTTGCAATGCAAAGCATGTCACTTAGCCTGGAGAATCGCAAGATTTGTATGCCACAAATGTGGCAGGTGCGCTCTAAACATGCGCGCCTACTGCTGCAGAGCTGCGATTGCCGAGCGGATAAACTCCAAGGGTCTGAGATAGTACCCGTCTTCTATCACTGAACGAACGATATCGGGGTCGATATCAAGATAATCGTGCACCAGGGCGTTTCGTAGCCCCACCATTTTGCGCCAATCGTCGCTTTTTTCAATTAACTGTTCCGCTTCCAAGCGCCTGAATGCCTGTAAGCCCTCGGTACTGATGTGCCCAGTTACAGTCTTGCTCCAGTGTTTTGCGATACCGATAGCGGCTTCAATCAATATTTGGAGGGTTCGTTCGGCCGCCAGTTCCTCAAAGCGGCCCCACGTATGGTGCTGCAAGTGGTCACGGAGCCGCTGAATGTCGGCTTCACATTCATTAACGTGTTCTTGAACAGAGGTCAAATATTGAGGGGGAACTTTGTAAACCATTAAACAAACCTTTTCTGATGGTCCAAGTAGTCTATTTCCCATTTGGAAAGAATGCGGGACTCCTGCACTATCCGGCTTTCCGGGGCTTTGTCGGTTAACAACACCCCCTCTTCAAGCACGCTAAGGCCAAGCGGAATGGGCGCGATGGCGAGGTCGAGCACACTGAGGCAACCTTCGGGTAATTTGAGGGTTGTTTGCCATTCAAGTACCAACTGCTCCGGCCGCAGGCGTCGGTCCAGCGGGTCGGTGATGCGCTGGCGGAATAGTACAGCCAAATCGTAGTCGCTGTTGGTATGGTGATCACCACGCGCTCGTGAGCCGTATAGCCACAAGGTGGTTACCTCGGGGTTGGCTTCAGCCAATTGGATCACTTTTGCGAGTGTCGGGTCGGTCAGTACGGTTTTCATGATGGATATTGTACTGGAAGCCTTTGGCTAAGCGCAGGAAGAATTAGACCACCTACGTTTTCACAGCGCCTTGGCTTCCTGAATGACAATAGATCTGATATGAGGGTTGAGCTCATGCTCTGGAATCAAGTCCACGCGGCGCCCCAGTAGTGATTCGAGAGATTCAACTAAACGCATTCTCTGAGTGAAGAGGTCGTAACCCTTGGGCAGTTCCACCAAGAGGTCGATATCGCTCTCTTCGGTCTCTTCACCTCGTGCTACCGACCCGAACACCCGAATATGACCGGCGCCATGCTGGTGAACCAGCGCTTCTATCTGGCTTTTTTGCTGATGCAGTGAGTCAAGTAGCATTGCTAGAGCTCTCCAAGGAGCTGAACATGATATGTCAAGATAATAGTGGAGTTGATAGGTGGATGCCAATGCGCTGCTGCCCCTCTATTAGGCCGCACCGGCAGAATGCTTGGGGTTTTGGTTTGGAGGTCGCGCACAGGAGCCGGATGCGGACCATGCGCTCCTACCAGTGGGGTTATGGGATTGTGGTTTTGGTTTGGTGTAGGTTTTGGTCTAGGTGTTGTTTTAGTGTTTGCTTGGCGTAGGGGTCGCCGTGGACCAGACGAATGCGGGCCGGGGGCTCTGCCATGCCGGTGGCGAATGCCAGCAGGCCGCTTTGGTCGGCGTGGGCTGAAAAGCCGGATACCCGGTGGATGCGGGCGTTTACCTGGCAGGGGGTGTTGAATACGTTTATCACCTCCCCTGCCCTGGCCTGTTGGATTTTATGGCCTACCGTGCCTCTGGCCTGGTAGCCGACGAAGAGGATGTCGGTTTCGGGTTTGTCGAGCAGTGCCTGCAGGTAGTTGACGATGCGGCCGCCCTGGCACATACCGCTGGCGGCGAGGACGATGGCGGGTTGGTTGGTTTGGGCGAGGCGTTTTACGAGTTTTAGGTGGTCTCGGTGGTTTTCAATGGTAATGAGGTTGTCGAAGGCTAAGGGGTAGCGGCCTTGGGTGCGTTTGGTTTGTAGGGGTTCGCGCCAGTGGTGGTGCAGTTGGCGGTAGGTTGTGGTTAGTGTTTGGGCTAGGGGGGAGTCCAGGATTATTGGTAGGGCGGCCCTCTCCCCAGCCCTCTCCCAGCGGGAGAGGGAGTTGGATGGTGCCTTGGTTGTCAGGTCGCGCACGGAGTGCGCTCCTACGGTTAACTCCTCAAGGAAGGCTAGGAGTTCTTGGGTTCGGCCCAGGCTGAAAGCGGGGATTAGGATGGTGCCGCCGTCTTCTAAGGATCGTTCTATGGCCTTCGCCAGTTCAGCTTGGCGGGTGGCGCGGTGTTCGTGGTTGCGGTCGCCGTAGGTGCTTTCCAATACCAGAATGTCGGCTCGTTCCGGTGGCTGGGGTGGGTCTACGAAGACGGCGCCGGGTGCGCCTAGGTCGCCGCTGAATACGGTTCTGTGGTATTGGTGTTCAAGTTCCACGTAGGCTGAGCCGAGGATGTGCCCTGCGGGTTGAAAGCGTAATTGAACCGGTGCTTCGCCAGGTAGGTCGTGCCATTGGCGATATGGCAGTGGCTGTATTTGCCCACGAATGCGGTCGATGGCGCGCTCTACCAGAGCCTGATCGTCGGGTATGTGAATACCCAGGGCATCTTCCAATACGATGGGCAGCAGTTGGGCTGTGGGTTCGGTGCAGTAAATAGGGCCTCGGTAACCGGCGGCGATCAGCCAGGGGATTCGGCCGACGTGGTCTATATGGCAATGGGTGACGATCAGTGCGTCGATGGTTTTAGGGTCGAAATCGAAATCGTTGAGTGGGCGGTCGGCCTCGGCGCCCTGGAAGAGGCCGCAGTCAATCAGGTAGCTGGTCTGGTTGTTCAGGCTGTATTGGTGACAGCTGCCGGTTACGCCGGTGACGGCGCCGTGATGAATAATAGTGGGCTTCATGGCATTCCTTTAGGTCGTTGTCCTTGAGTTGGCAGCCCTTATACCAAAATGTTCAGGATGCTTTCCACCGCTTTTTCGACGTTCAACTGGGAGGTATCTATCACGACGTCGGCGTCTTCCGGGGCTTCATAAGGGTCGCTGATGCCGGTGAACTGTTTGATCTTCCCTTCCCTCGCCTTACGGTACAGCCCTTTCGGGTCCCGTTGCTCGCACACGTCCAGCGGGGTATTGAGATATACCTGGGTGAACTGGTCGGTGGCGAACATGTCGCGCACACGCTGCCGGTCTTTTTGGTAAGGGGAGATAAAGGCGCAGATGACGATCAGGCCTGCATCCACCATCAGCCTGGCAACCTCCCCCACCCGACGGATGTTTTCAGAGCGGTCCGCTTCCGACATGCCCAGGTCTTTGCATAGGCCGTGGCGGATGTTGTCTCCATCCAACAGGAAGGTTTTTATGCCTCGTTCGTGCAGGGCAATGTCCAGGGCGTTGGCCAGGGTGGATTTGCCGGAACCGGATAGGCCTGTGAGCCAGATGCAGCGCGGCCTTTGCTCCATCAGTTGGGCACGGTCGGCAGGGGTGATGCTTTGCCGTTGCCAGACTACTTCGGAGGCGAGAGGGAGAACGTGGTTTTGTTCGGGGTTGGTTGGTTGGCTCATTATGCAGTTAGCCTTTTGGGTGCGGTGTTTGTTAGCAATATAGCTCAGGGTTGTTTGATGGTGGGAGTTTGTGACTTTTGTGTTGCGGGAGTGTTACAGGGTTGGGGAGGAGTCATCGTTTGGGGGGAATTTAGGAGCGCCTGCGTGTTCGTTTGCCCTGGGGGGCTTTGTTGAGCAAGATATCGCGCACGGAGTGCGCTCCTACATTACTAGCTTAATTACTAGCTTATTTTTGTGCCTGGTTTGGCGTTTTGGTTGGCTTCCATTATCCAGAGATCGTCGCCTTCACCAGCGGCGAGAACCATGCCTTCGGAGAGGCCGAAGCGCATTTTTCTGGGTTTCAGGTTGTAGACCAGAACCACGTTTTTGCCCATCAGATCTTCTGGTTGATAGTGGCTCTTAATACCGGAGAAGACCTGGCGGGTTTCGCCGTTGCCTACGTCCAGTTTGAGTTGGAGTAGTTTGTCGGCGCCTTCCACGTGGTCGGCTTCTATCACTTTGGCGACGCGTAGGTCCACCTTGGCAAAGTCACCAAACTCGATTTCTCCGCCCTGCTCTTCCGCTTTGGCTTGCTTTTCGGGCTTTTTCGCCTCGGTTTGTTTGGCGGGCTGGGCCGGTTTGGCGTCTGCGGCGGCGTCTTCCTTGCTGGCTTCGATCAAGGCGTCAATCTGCGTCATCTCGATGCGGGTGAGCAACGGCTTGAACTTGTTGATGGTGTGGCCGGTCAGTACGGTGTTCCGGTCAGTGAAATTCAGGGAATCCACGTTCAGGAACGCCTGAATCTTGTCGCTCATTGCCGGCAGCACGGGGCCGAGGTAGATGGCGATCAACCGGAAAAGATGGATGCCCATGGAACAGACGTCCTGTACTTCCTGATCACGACCTTCTTCTTTGCTCATAACCCAGGGGGCTTTGGCCTGGATATACTCGTTGGCACGGTCTGCCAGAGTCATGATTTCCCGAACGGCCTTGCTGAACTCGCGGCGTTCGTAGGCTTGTGCTATGTCGTCACCGGCTTTCTGGAAGGCTTTCAGCATCTCGGGTTCGGCGATGCTCTCGCTCAAAGAACCACCACCTTTCTTGATAAACCCGGCACAGCGGCTGGCGATATTGACGACCTTGCCCACTAAGTCGGAATTCACGCGCTGGGCGAAGTCGGTCAGGCTGAGGTCGATGTCCTCGACACCGGCCCCGAGCTTGGCGGCGTAGTAATAACGCAGGTATTCCGGGCTCAGGTGTTCCAGATAGGTTTTCGCCATGATGAAGGTGCCACGGGACTTGGACATCTTCTCGCCGTTCACTGTGATGTAGCCATGGGCAAAGACGCCATCCGGTTTGCGGAAACCGGAGCTTTCGAGCATGGCGGGCCAGAACAGGGCGTGGAAGTTGATGATGTCCTTGCCGATGAAGTGGTAGAGTTCGGCTTTGGAATCTTTGTTCCAGTAGTCGTCGAATTCCAGGTCGTCCCGGCGGTCGCACAGGTTTTTGAAGCTGGCCATGTAGCCGATGGGGGCATCCAGCCAGACATAAAAATATTTCCCGGGGGCGTCCGGGATTTCAAAACCGAAATAAGGGGCGTCGCGGCTGACATCCCATTCCTGCAATTCGGCGTCGAGCCATTCGGCCAGTTTGTTGGCGACGCTGTCCTGCAGGGTGCCGGAGCGGGTCCACTCGCGCAGCATGCCTTGGAACTCGGGCAGTTTGAAGAAATAGTGTTCGGATTCCTTCTCGACCGGCGTGGCACCGCTGTAGACGGATTTCGGGTTGATCAGTTCATTGGGTTCGTAAGTGGCACTGCATACTTCGCAGGCATCGCCGTATTGGTCCGCCGTGCCGCATTTCGGGCAGGTGCCTTTCACGAACCGGTCCGCCAGGAAGATTTCCTTTTCCGGGTCGTACAGTTGGCGAATGGTGCGGGTATTAATGTGACCGTTGGCCTTCAGGCGGCTATAAATCAACTCCGCGTACTCACGGTTCTCATCGGAATGGGTGCTGTAATAGTTGTGGTGGTCGATCAGGAAGCCCTGGAAATCCCGCACGTGGTCGGCCTGCATGGCCTTGATGTGCTCTTCCGGGGTTTTGCCTTCCTTTTCGGCTCGCAGCATTACGGCAGTACCGTGCGTATCGTCCGCGCAGACATAGGTGCACATGTTGCCCATGCTGTTCTGGAACCGGACCCAGATGTCCGTTTGGATATGTTCCAGCATGTGGCCGAGGTGGATCGGGCCGTTGGCATATGGCAGGGCACTGGTGACCAGTATCTTGCGGGGGTCGCTCATCTGTACGCACTTCCTCGATGGTGAATGGAGTTTGACCGATCGGGCAGAGCCCGGCGGAAAAGGCTGGACAGTTTACCTGATGTGGTGGGGATGAGAAATGGTTACAACCTGTAGGAGCGCACGCCGTGCGCGACACCGTGCCATGTATCCCAGGGGTCGCGCACAGAGTGCGCTCCTACAGTCCCAGTGGTATTCTTGCTCAAAATTCCCTGGATAGGTAAACATGATCATTCCCGTTCTATTGGCTGGCGGTGTGGGTTCACGCCTTTGGCCTGTATCGCGTGAGTTGTTTCCGAAGCAATGCATCAATCTGACCCGACCGGACCGCAGCTTGGTTCAGCAGACTCTCGAACGTGCCCAAAAAGCGAAGTTGGTAGCGGCGCCTATTCTGGTATGCAATGACGAACATCGTTTTTTGATCGCCCAGCAACTCACGGATTTGGGCGTCAGCGGCGACATTATCCTGGAGCCAGAAGGTCGAAATACCGCTCCGGCCATTGCCTTGGCCGCTTTTCAGGCTTTGGAACGGGACAGCGAGGCGACTCTGGTCGTGCTTCCCGCCGACCATGTTATTCAAAATATCGACGCCTTCGCCGCGGCCGTTGACCAGGCCATTGAAGGCGCTGCAGACGATAAACTTGTGACCTTTGGAGTAAAACCGAGTTATCCGGAAACCGGCTACGGCTATATAGAAGCCAGCCAGGTTGGCTCCGTAAGCCCGGTTAAAGCATTCCGCGAGAAGCCCGACCTTGAAACCGCCAAGACTTATCTCGCCGCCGGTAATTACTATTGGAACAGCGGCATGTTCGTGTTCAAGGCCCGGGTATTTCTGGATGAGCTGAAACAGCGCCAACCGGCTATTTATAAGGCCGTCGAGCAAGCCATGGCGAATAAATTCGCCGACCTGGACTTTATTCGGGTGGACGCGGAAGCGTTCGCCGCCAGTCCATCAGACTCCATCGACTACGCCATTATGGAACACACGGACCGGGCTCTGGTTGTTCCCTATGATGGCGACTGGAGTGATATCGGCGCCTGGTCGGCTTTATACGATCTCAGCCCGAAAGATTCGGATGACAACGTCCTGCAGGGTGATGTAATAAGCCTTGGAGCCACCGGCAACCTCATTCGGGCCGAAAGCCGGCTGGTCGCCGCTGTGGGTGTTCAAGACCTCGCCATTATCGAAACCGATGATGCTGTGGTGGTCATGCCTCGCGAACGCGCGCAAGACATTAAGCACGTTGTCAGCAAGCTGAAAGCGGATGGACGCAGCGAGCATCACGTGCATGCTACCGTCCACCGGCCCTGGGGCTCTTACAAAACCATCAACGCCGGGCCGCGCCACCAGGTGAAGCGGATTACCGTGAAGCCGGGCGAGAAACTTTCTGTGCAGATGCATCATCATCGTGCTGAGCATTGGGTGGTGGTGCATGGAACGGCCAATGTGACCATTGGGGAAAAGACCCAGCTATTGAGTGAGAACGAGTCGATTTATATTCCGATCGGGACGGTGCATGCTTTGGAAAACCCTGGGAAGATTCCGCTTGAGCTGATTGAGGTGCAGACGGGAACTTACTTGGGGGAGGACGACATCGTGCGGTTTACTGATCGTTATGGACGGTGTTAGGGAGGGCCCTCTCCCAGCGGGAGAGGGAGTATAACCCCATTTAAATCCCGGCCAATGCCCCCATCCTTCCGCAAAACCAATTAACCGCAAGGAATTTGCATGTCTGCCGAACGCATTCACCAGGCACTCTCCACCCTGACCGACCCGAACGCGGGGCGGCCGCTGACTGAAGTTGCAGAAATTGACGTCGTTGAAGGCCAGCCCACTCAAATCACCATCACCCTTCCCTACGCGGCGGAACAGTACGCCCGGGGCCTGACGATGCTGATTGAGAGCCATCTGGATTCCCAAATTGAAGATCTGGACGCCAAAGTGACGGTTAACTGCAATATTCAGGCAGTCAACCTGAGAGGTTCGATTCCAGGAATGACGGGCATCAAAAACATCATCGCTGTCGCGTCTGGCAAGGGGGGCGTGGGCAAGAGCACCACGGCGGTCAACCTGGCGTTGGCCTTGAAGGCGGAAGGCGCACGGGTTGGTATTCTGGATGCGGACATTTATGGGCCAAGCGTGGCGACCATGTTGGGCGTCAAAGAAGGCACCCGACCAAAAACCAAAGACGAGAAGTTTTTCCTACCCATTGAAGCCCATGGCCTGCAAAGCATGTCGATGGCCTATCTGGTTACTGAAAAAACTCCGATGGTGTGGCGCGGGCCCATGGTCTCCGGCGCTTTGCAACAGCTGCTGACCCAGACCCTCTGGGAGGATTTGGACTATCTCGTCATCGATATGCCACCGGGGACCGGTGACATCCAGCTCACCCTGTCGCAGAAGGTGCCGGTATCGGGTGCGGTTATTGTGACCACTCCTCAGGACATCGCCCTGCTGGATGCCCAAAAAGGCATTGAAATGTTCCAGAAGGTGAATATTCCGGTGTTGGGCGTGGTTGAGAACATGGCCATGCATGTGTGTTCGAACTGCGGGCATGTTGAGCATATTTTCGGGGAAGGTGGCGGTGCCCGGTTGTCTTCAGAGTATGGTGTGGAATTATTGGAGAGCCTGCCGCTGGATATCAGCATTCGTACGCAGACGGATGGGGGCGAGCCTACAGTGGTGGCCGAGCCCGACGGGGAAGTAACCGCGCATTATTTGAGCCTGGCTAGGAAGACCGGGGCGATGTTGGCTTTGCAAGGGGTGGATGAGGGGCCTGAGATTTCTATGGAGTGATCCCTGTAGGAGCGCATGGTCCGCATCCGGGCCCCCTGCGCGACCCCGTTTCGTGCCACCGCACTCGACCGGTCGCGCACGGAGTGCGCTCCTACACGGTTTGACGGCCCACCGAATAATACTTGAACCCTTTCTTCTGCATCCGCTCCGGCGCATACAGGTTCCGGCCATCAAACACCAACGGCTCGGCCAGCTGCTGTTTGATCAAGTCGAAATCGGGAGCCCGGAAGGTCTGCCATTCGGTAACGATCACCAGCGCATCCGCGCCTTTCAGTGTGCTTTCCTTGGTACCGCACAACGTCAAATCATCCCGGTGGCCGTATATACGCTGGGTTTCTTCCATCGCTTCGGGGTCGTAGGCTTGCACCTTGGCTCCAGCTTCCCACAAGGCTTCCATCAGCACTCGGCTGGGGGCTTCGCGCATGTCGTCGGTGTTGGGTTTGAAGCTCAGCCCCCAAACCGCAAACGTCTTACCGGCCAGGTCGCCGTTGTAGTGCGCCTGAATCTTACGGAACAGGGTGGTTTTCTGGTCGTAGTTGCGGGCTTCAACGGCTTTCAGGATCTGGGCGTCGAAGTCGATGCTGTCCGAGGTACGAATCAGCGCCTGTACGTCTTTCGGGAAGCAGGAACCGCCGTAGCCGACACCGGGGTAAATGAAGTGGTAGCCAATACGTGGGTCGCTGCCGATGCCACGACGCACGGCTTCAATGTCCGCGCCCAAACGCTCGGCGAGGTTGGCCATCTCATTCATGAAGCTGATTTTGGTGGCCAGCATGCAGTTGGCGGCGTATTTGGTCAGCTCGGCGCTGCGCACGTCCATGACGATCATTTTGTCATGGTTGCGGTTGAACGGGGCATAGAGTTCGCGCAGTTGTTCTTCGGCGGATTCGCTGTCGGTGCCGATCACGATGCGATCAGGACGCATACAGTCGTTGACGGCCGCGCCTTCTTTCAGGAATTCGGGGTTGGAGACCACATCGAAGGTCAGGTTCGAGCCGCGTTCGGTCAGAACGGTCTGAACGGCGTTCTTCACTTTGTCGCCAGTGCCCACGGGCACGGTGGACTTGTTGATGATGATCTTGTGGCTGCTCATGTGCTCGGCGATGGTCTTCGCCACGGCCAACACATATTTCAAATCGGCGCTGCCGTCTTCATCCGGCGGCGTGCCGACGGCGATGAACTGGATATCACCATGATTGACGCCTTCGGCGGCATCGGTGGTGAAGTTGAGTCGGCCTGATTGATGGTTGTCTTTCACCATCGGCTCCAGACCCGGCTCGTAAATCGGGATAATGCCCTGCTTGAGCTTTTCAACGCGTTCGGCGTTTACATCGACACACATTACATCGTGACCGGCTTCGGCCAGGCAGGTGCCCTGAACCAGACCGACGTAACCAATACCAAAGACTGTGACTTTCATGAAGGATCCTTTTCGTTAAAGGAATATGGAAAATTTTAGAGGGCGGATTGTACATCAAAGCGTGCGGGGCGCGGTAGAACCGGCTTTTTAATCCATCCCATCGGGTTTTCATAACTAAAAACAATAAAAGCCGCGCAAGGTTCACCTTGTTAGGCATATATCATTTCACGATAATAGCCCCCCTAATTTCATATGCTGGTTGAAGGCCGCTTCAGACATGAGCGAATACATCCTGCTGTTGGTAGGCACCATTCTTGTGAACAACTTCGTGCTGGTTCAGTTTCTGGGCCTGTGTCCGTTCATGGGGGTCTCCAATAAACTGGAAACAGCCGTGGGCATGTCGCTGGCCACCACCTTTGTGCTGACGCTGTCGTCGGTGGCCAGTTACGTCGTGTACACCTGGCTGCTCGAACCGCTGGGCCTGACCTACCTGAAAACCATCAGCTTTATTCTCGTCATCGCCTTCATGGTGCAGTTCACCGAAATGCTGGTTCGCAAGACAAGCCCCCTGCTCTACCGTGTTTTAGGCATCTTCCTGCCCTTGATCACTACCAACTGCGCTGTGTTGGGCGTGGCGCTGCTGAACATCAGCCGCCAGAACAGTCTGGTGGAATCCTTTCTATATGGTTTTGGCGCGGCCGTCGGTTTCTCTTTGGTATTGGTTCTGTTTGCGGCGTTGCGCGAACGGCTTGCAGTGGCCGATGTACCGGTGCCGTTTCAGGGCGCGGCCATTGGAATGATCACCGCAGGCATCATGTCGCTGGCATTCATGGGCTTTTCCGGTCTGGTGGCATTGGGGTAATAAACGATGTGGATTGCGATTGTCACACTGCTGATTCTTGCCGTCGTACTCGGCGCGGCGCTGGGTTTTGCCTCGGTACGCTTCAAGCCGGAAGGTAACCCCCTGATCGATGAAATCGATAATATCCTGCCCCAAACCCAGTGCGGCCAATGCGGCTATCCGGGTTGCCGCCCTTATGCCGAAGCCATCGCCAATGGCGACAAAATCAATAAATGCCCGCCTGGTGGCGAGTCCACCATTCAAGCCCTGGCGGATATGCTCGACGTCGAGCCGGAGCCGTTGGATGCCGAACACGGTGAAGAAAAAGGCAAGATGGTGGCCGTCATCCGCGAAGATGAATGCATCGGCTGCACCAAGTGCATCCAGGCATGCCCGGTGGATGCGATTTTAGGCGCGGCCAAACAAATGCACACCGTCATCGAAAGCGAATGCACCGGCTGCGACCTCTGTGTGGAGCCCTGCCCTGTGGACTGCATCGACATGCTGCCGGTGGAGGAAACACTGCGCACCTGGCACTGGGATAAACCCAAGCCGGGCGTCGACCTTATCGCCACGGATGCCAGCCCACGCCGGGAGGAAGCCGCATGACCGCCCAGACCGTTATCGCTTCCGATCGCGTTTATCAGTTCCACGGCGGAGTGCATCCGGCCGAGAAAAAAAGCCTCTCCAATACCGCCCCCATCGAGACATTGCCGGTGCCGGCCTGTCTGGTACTGCCCTTGAATATGCACATAGGCACCCCGGCCGAGCCCGTGGTGTCGGTGGGTGGCATTGTTCGCAAAGGCGATCTGCTGGCCAAGGCGGTGGGTGGTATCAGTGCTGCGATTCACGCACCAACTTCAGGTCGCATCATCGCCATTGAAGACCGTATCATTCCCCATGATTCCGGTCTCAAAGCCCCCTGCATCGTTTTGGAGGCCGATGGCGAAGACAATTGGCGCGAGCGACACCCGATAAAAGACTGGCGCTCGGCGGATGTCGACGAATTGATTCAGCGGCTGCGCGATTGCGGCCTCGCCGGTATGGGCGGCGCGGGCTTCCCCACTGACGTCAAATACCGGAACAAACACAAGCCCATTCACACGCTGTTGATCAACGCGGCCGAATGCGAACCCTACATCACCGCCGACGACAGGCTGATGCGGGAACGGGCGGACGAAGTGATTCAGGGTGCCGACATCGCCCGCACCCTGCTGGGCGCAACGACGCTGCGCCTGGGCATTGAAGACAACAAGCCCGAAGCGCTGGCTGCCCTGCATGCGGCGGCGAACCGGCTGGACGTCGACCTAAAAATCAGCGTAGTACCCACCAAATACCCCAGCGGTGGCGAAAAACAGCTGATTCAACTGGTCACCGGCCAACAGGTACCCAAGCGCGGGCTGCCGAGTGACCTGGGCATCGTCTGCCAAAACGTAGGGACCCTGGCGCAGATCTACCGCGCCATCGTTCTGGATGAACCCTTGATCAGCCGTATCACCACCGTGACGGGTGAAGCCACCGAACGCCCCGGAAACTATGAAGTGCTGATCGGCACTCCCATCGAGACGCTGCTTAACCATGCCGGTGTCCATCTAAAAAAAGCGGACCGGGTCATCATGGGCGGCCCGATGATGGGCTTTGCCTTGCCTGACATCACCGCCCCGGTCATCAAAACCACCAACTGTTTGCTGGCACCGACTAAAAAAGAACTGCCCGCCCCCATGCCGGACAACCCCTGCATCCGCTGCGGCATGTGCGAACAGGTGTGTCCGGTCGATCTACTGCCGCAGCAACTACTGTGGGCTGCCAAACACCGCGACCTGGACGCCGCCGAACTGCATTCTATTAACGATTGCATTGAATGCGGCGCCTGCGCCTACGTGTGCCCAAGCCATATTCCTCTGGTGCAATATTATCGCTACGCCAAGGGCGAGATCCGCATCGAGCAGGAAGAGCACATCAAGTCTGAACGGGCTCGCGCCCGGTTCGAAGCCCGCCAGGCCAGACTGGAACGCGAGCAGCAGGAAAAGGAAGCCCGCCGTAAAGCCCGTGCCGAAGCCGCCGCCAAGGCACGCGCGAAGAAGAAAGAAGAAGGTGAGGCCGGTGACGATGCAAAAGACGATGCTGTAAAAGCCGCCATCGCCCGCGCTCAGGCCAAGAAAGCTCAGAAAGCCGAAGCCGTGGCGGAAAAGAGCATAGAGGATCTGGAAAAAGCACTGGAACTGGCGGCCACCAAGGTCAAAAAAGCCAACGAACGGCTGGTCGTCGCCGAACAGGAATCGCCGGATATGGTGCCCGCCCTGCGCAAAGCATTGGATAAACTCGAAGAAAAACACAGCCAGGCCCAAAAAGCCCTGGAAGACGCCCGCAAAAAGGAAACCCAGTCATGAGCGTGGTACGC
The DNA here is from genome assembly GCA_965652395.1 of uncultured Saccharospirillum sp. Lineage (GTDB taxonomy): Bacteria > Pseudomonadota > Gammaproteobacteria > Pseudomonadales > Natronospirillaceae > Saccharospirillum. Next base: position 22,517 of record CBFGUW010000032.1, read on the forward strand.
ATGACCTCTCCCCACACCACGGGGCCGCTGTCCGTTACCTGGGTCATGGGTATGGTGCTCGCGGCGCTTATACCTGGCTGGGTGGTTCTGGTCGTTTCCTTCGGGTGGGGCTACGCCATCAACATGATACTGGCGTTGGCAACGGCTGTAATCGGGGAAGCCGTTATCCTCAAATGGCGTCGCCGACCCGTGGGCTTTTTCATCAAAGATCTCAGCGCCCTGGTAACCGCAGCTCTGCTCGCACTCGCTTTGCCGCCACTCAGCCCCTGGTGGCTCACCGTACTCGGCACGCTCATCGCCATCATCTTCGCCAAACAGCTGTTCGGCGGGTTGGGCAACAACCCTTTCAACCCGGCTATGGTGGCCTATGCGTTGCTGCTGGTGTCACTGCCTCTTTATATGACCACCCGCTGGGCCAACCCGGACATGCTGCTCTCCCTGGGCGACACTCTTTCGGTCATCTTCACCGGAGCCGTCCCCATAGACGGTGCCACCGGCGCGACACCGCTCGACCTATACAAGCTGGATATCACACGGCTGACCGCCAGTGAGGTCACCCGCTCCCCGATATTCGGCAGCTTCGTCGCCGAAGGTTGGGACATCGCCAACCTAGCGTTCCTGCTGGGCGGTGCCTTCCTGCTGTGGAAACGGGTGATCACCTGGCACATTCCCGTCAGTTACCTCGCCGGGCTCGGCTTGATGGCTCTGCTGTTCAGCAGCGATGCCGACGTTCGCGTACCCTTCAGTCTGCATTTACTGGGTGGGGCCACCATGCTCGGGGCTTTTTTCATCGCGACCGATCCGGTCAGTGCCGCCACCAGCAACAAAGGCAAACTCGTTTACGGCTTCGGCATCGGCGTGCTGATCTACCTGATCCGCACCTGGGGCAACTACCCGGATGCGGTGGCGTTCTCGGTATTGCTGATGAATTTCGCCGCCCCCTTTATCGACCACTACACCCGGCCGCGAGTCTATGGCCATGAAAAACCTGTAAAAGGCTTCAAGAATGAGTGAGTTGCCAGAGACCGATACCGTCACACTCAGTCAGGCGATTCGTCGCAGTGCCATTGGGCTTGGGCTTTTTGCGGTGTTCACCGCCGGTATCATCGCGGCTACCCAAACGCTGACGGCCGAGCGTATCAAAGACAATCAGGATGCTTACCAGGCCCGCACCCTGTTCGAGCTGGTTCCGGAAGACCAGCACGATAATGAGTTGTTGGAAACGACTTTCCCGACCGATTTGAGCACTCTTACTGACCAGCAACTGCTCCGGCTGCCCCAGACCTCGCAATGGTATCAGGCGAAACAAAACGGCGAAGTCACTGCCGTTTTGCTGCCTTTGGTCGCTCCGGAGGGCTACACCGAGGCTATTCGGCTGATCATGGCCGTGGACCGGGATGGAGAACTGCTTGGAGTCCGGGTGATCCAGCACAAGGAAACACCGGGGTTGGGGGATCAGATCGAAGCCACCAAGTCCGACTGGATTCACGGCTTTGTGGGCCAGTCTTTTGACCGTACACCGTTGGAAGACTGGCAGGTGAAAAAAGACGGCGGTGAATTCGACCAGTTGACCGGGGCGACCATCACCCCTCGGGCCGTGGTCAAGGCTGTGGCGCGAGGCCTGCAGTTTTTCGAGAAAAACCGAGCTGTGTTATTGTCCGACGACCCTGTCACCGCTGCTTCTGAAGCAGCCGCGTCCGATTCTTAAGGTAAGGTATGTCTGAAACTGATTCCGCAATAGAAGCCAAACCTACTACGGTTCCCGCCCTGGAGCTGACCCGGAACGGCCTATGGACAAACAACGCCGCCCTGGTGCAGCTGCTGGGGCTTTGCCCACTACTGGCTGTGACCGGCACGGTGGTTAATGCACTGGGGCTGGGCCTTGCCACCATGGTGGTTCTGGTGGGATCGAATACGGCGGTATCGATGATCCGCAATTACGTGCCGGACTCCGTTCGCCTCCCCGCTTTTGTGATGATCATTGCCTCCTTCACCACCTGCGCGGAACTGCTGATGCAGGCGTTCACCTATGAGTTGTATCAGGTGTTGGGGATTTTTATTCCCTTGATCGTCACCAACTGCACCATTCTCGGCCGGGCCGATGGGTTTGCCCGTAAGAACCCGATTATTCCCTCCATGCTGGATGGTTTCATGATGTCACTCGGTTTCCTGGCCGTGCTGTTACTGCTGGGCGCGATTCGCGAGTTGATAGGCCAAGGTACTCTGTTCACCAATATGCAGCTGATTTTCGGCGCAGGCGCGGAAAACTGGCGCATTGAGGTATTCAAGGATTATCCGGACTTCCTGTTCGCCGTGCTGCCGCCAGGGGCTTTTGTGGGCCTGGGCTTTTTGATCGCTATTAAAAACCGTATCGACAGCGGGCTTGAGGCACGGGCTGAAAAGCTGAAGGATAAGCCCGTGACCGGGTCCAAACGGGTGCGCGTGACAGGAACGATTAGCTAGGCGGATTATGGAAAGGAGTCGCATTTGAACAAACAAAAACGCACGGAGATTTTTTCCCGCCTGCGCGAGGCCAATCCTCACCCGGAAACCGAACTGAACTATAGCTCTCCTTTCGAGCTGCTGGTGGCGGTGGTGCTATCCGCCCAGGCGACGGATAAAGGTGTGAACAAGGCGACGGCGAAGCTCTTTCCAGTGGCCAATACGCCTCAAGCTATTTACGAGTTGGGAGTGGATGGTCTGAAGGAGTACATCAAGACCATCGGCCTCTACAATTCCAAAGCTGAAAACGTGATCAAGTTGTGCCGACAGTTGCTTGATGAACATGGCGGTGAAGTGCCTGACAATCGAGAAGCTTTGGAGGCTCTGCCGGGAGTTGGCCGAAAAACCGCCAATGTGGTGCTGAATACGGCGTTTCGACAGCCAACGATGGCGGTGGACACTCATATTTTCCGGGTATCCAATCGGACAAAGATCGCGCCGGGCAAAAACGTCAATGAGGTTGAACAACGTTTGCTGCGTTTGGTCCCGAACGAATTTTTAATGGACGCCCACCACTGGCTGATTCTACACGGGCGCTATACCTGCACCGCACGAAAGCCTAGGTGCGGCTCCTGCATTATCGAGGATCTGTGCGAATATAAGGATAAGACAGAGGCATAACCGACCGGGACTGCTGGCTACTGTTTCGACATTTCCTAACTTGCCGGAACCCGCGCCGGATGCTGGGTCGGCTTATCCGGGGCCGCCATTAACCCGTCCATGGGGGCTTGGCGGCCGCCGTCCTGGCGGCCGACATCCCCGGATAAGCCGACCCAGCATCCGGCGCTAGCCTTTGGTGACTTTCGCTAGTTGAGAAACTAATGCTTCAATCCCAAGGACAGGATTTTCAATCATGTACTTAACTATGATGGCCGATGCCAGTTGCGACCTGCCCGCTTCGGTGTTTGCGCGGTATGAAGCCGATATCCTGCCTTTGGAATTGGTACCTACAAAGCAAATCGTTCCCTCTTGTTTCGATTCCCGCGACCCTCAAGAAACGCTCTCTTTTTATGAAGAAAACTATGCCTCATGGAAGTTAACGGGCGCGGATAAAAACGACTTTATCGAGCGTTTGTACGAGCGTTGGCTCTATCATTCCGATGGTTTGTTTGCCTTAACGCCTGCCCGCCGCTATTCAAATACCTATGAAACACTGAGAGAAGCCTGCTTCGATGTAGAGCCTGGGCTGAACCAACGCAGAGAGCTGGCTAACCTCAAAGGCCTGTTTCGGATGCGCGTGTTTGACAGCGGTCAGCTCTATGCGGGTTATGGTTTGACGATGCATCGCGCCCTGGGTCTCTCACGTGAAAAGGGATTGTCGATTGATAAGCTACATCACCCCTTGAACGAGTTTTGCCGCAAGGTGGTCTTGATGTATTGCAGCCCCGAATCGAGACGAATGCGTGAGGCGAAAGATGGGAGATTTGAGAAAGCGGGTTGGCTGAAACACCCTTTTGGTTCGAAATCAGCCTGTATTTACCATCTAATCGATGGTCATCATAAGGAGGTGGAGAGAGTCCGGCCGGAGCAGGCGGTAAACCGTACATTGGAGCGGATGCTTGGAACGCTGCAAGAGCATACCTTGGCGCATCGATTCGTTAATGTCAGCTATGCGGGACCTTTAGACGTGCTGCGAGGTGACGAGGTTTTTCAGGAAATACACAAAACCGTGCGGAGCCAAGATGGAGTTCTTTGGTTGTCTCCCATGAGTATGAGTTCGATGGTTGAGTTGGGTAAAGGGGCTCTTAGCGTGGCATTTGTCGTATAGTTTTTATTAACGAATACGCTCGGCTTTGTAGGACTCCAGATTCTGGCCACTCTTCAAGAAGCGGGCGAAGGACCGTGCCAGGGGCTCGTCGAATTCCCCGTCCCTGAGCTTTGTGGCCAGCAGATATTGGTAAACAGCGATCATCCGGATCAGGGTGGTTTCTTCAGGAATGGACCATTGTTCCATTCCGGGTTCTTCGGCGATGATGTTAAGGGCGGACTTCAGTGCACTGAGGTCCACCACATCCGCCTGGTGGTAAGGGTCGCCTTCGCCACTGGCCAGCCATTCAAGCGAACAGCGGGTGGCATCGGCAATTTGGCGGGCGCGGGACAGCGTGGGCTCGGAACCTTTCAAGTACTTTCGAATCAGGCTTTCGCCCAGCCCGACACGACGCGCGAACTCGCTGACGCTGCTGTCGCCAATCAATTCCAGGAGACGGACCGAAAAGCTCATCAGGCGTGACGGGTGTCAGACAGGAGGGCGACGCTGTTCATGGCGATGCTTTCGCCCGCTTCAGTCAGGCGCCACCGGCCCTGGTCGTCAAAACTAATCAAGGCCATGGAGCGTAACTGCAATTTGAGCTGATCGAAGGCCGCCCGGTCAGGCTTCACATCCGCAACGGCATGGCTGCCGCGCCAGCGGCGCTTGATTTCAACCAGAGCCAGCGGCTGCATGTAGTCGCTGAGAAGGGTATAGACTTTATTTTCGGAGATGGGTGTTAACAGCGGAGCGGCCAGCCATCCAAAAACAGTTTTCCAGGGTACGTTGAGCTCACCGGAGACCACCTTGAGTTGGCCCTCACGGAACGCCTTGCAACTAAACTGGGTTTTCCAAACGGCTTTCGCGTCTTCCAGCAATGAATGGTCGACTATGGTTGAGGCTTTGCCTTTTTCCATCTCCAGTTTTAACCGGGCGACCTGTTCCTGCAGGGCTTCCAGCTCACGGTTTTGCAGAGGCTTATCCACAGCGCGCTGCCAGCCCGGCTGGGGATAGGTTTCCAAAACGGTTTCGACTGCCCGCTCGGCTTTATCCCTCAGCGTTTCCTCGTTGAACCATTCGTAGTAGATGCCCGTTTTGGCCTGGGCCGTCAGTTCGGCGAGCCGGGTCTGGTCGAGATCGCTCAGGACGGGTTTTTCATCGCCGGTATAAATAAAGCTGACCACTGTCTTGTGCAATGCCCGCGCGGCGGCGTAGGTCTGGTGGAGGTAACCGACGCCTTTTTCCGACAGGGGGCCGTATTCCCGACCAATCAGCAGGAACACATAGTCGGCATCGCTGATTGCGAGCTGGTTCAATTTCCAGAGGTAGTTGGCGGCAACCGCCGGAAATGGCAGGCCGGTAGGAATACACCCTTGGGCCATTAAAGCCTCGTACAGGGCGTTGCGCTCTTTTTGCAGATGGCGGTCCAGTGAGGCCACCATGATCAATTGTTTTTTATCAGCCATTGCGTCGAAGCACCTGCAGCGTCCTTTTCGCAGCGAACAGTATCCCGGAAGTGTAACACAAGTACCGCCTCCTGCGAGCTTTAGCCGCCTTGAAAATTCATTGCCGGGACCGTCAGCCCCCTCTACCCGGGCGGGTCACATTCGCGAAGGCTGGCAGGGGCCAGTCAGTCTCTTCGACGAGGTTGATCAACTCAAGCAGAATCATCGCGGTCAATCCCCAGATATGCCACCGTTCATAGTGGTAGTGCGGCAGGTGAAACTCAATGCCATGGCGTCGCACCGGCTGGAGTTTCGGTGCGGTTTCGACAAAAAAAGACCAGGGCACGGTAAACCAGCTTTCGATTTCATCCGGGCTGGCCCGGCAGTCATCCAGGTGATTAACAATGCCGACGTAGGGGTAAACCTGCACACCGGCTTTCGAAAGCCCAGTGGAAAGCGGACCCAATACGTCGATCTGCTCCGGAGGGATGTTCAGTTCCTCATAAGTCTCTCGAAGCGCGGTGTGCTCCAGATCGACATCCGTCGGTTCCCACATACCACCGGGGAAAGCCACCTCACCCGGGTGGGATTTGAGATGGCCAGCACGAACGGTCAGCAACAATTCCGGTTCATTGCCTTGCACCAACGGCACCAGCACACCGGCTTTCGGTCTGCTATATGCGAGCACAGTCGGTTCGTGCCGCTCTAATCGGCCCCGCATTCTGTGAAAAAAAGGGTCATTTGAATTCATGAAGACCAGCATCGCATATTCATCAACGAAAAGCCCTAAGGAGACACAAAGGCATTATTCAGAGGCGCCCTAAGACAGCAAATGGCATTGGTATGCATTTTCCTTACCTTTACCGCCCCCTGCATCGAATCATGACTCGAATTTACCTTTAGTTCACATTTTGAACAATGTCAGTACCAATTCGGCGGCTGGGATGGTAATTTTGAGGTGAATACACAGGGACGAATGCCAAAGGCCCAGGCTCAATAGGCGAACGGCCTTCCGGACAAGGGGTGACTATGTCGGAACTTAGAAATGAACTGCCCGATTTTGATCGTCTGGTCGAGTTGGCGTCAACCGATCCGGACGGCCTGGAAAATCTGCGCCATTCGCTGATTGAGGATTTTATCGAGCGTGCGCCGCAAAGCCAAAGGCGCCGCCTGAAGGGCCTTCAGTTTGTGATTGATATGGAGCGTCGTCGTGCCAAGAACCCGGTGCAAAGCTGCATTCGCATGTCCCAACTGATGTATGATCGGGTCAATGATTTGCGCGACACCCTAAGTGATTTCGGCCTGCCCTCCCCCAACTTCGTTCCACCATCCAAAGCCCAGGTCATTCCGCTCTTTGCGAACAAGTGGGAAGACGAGGAAGACAACACCTGATAGGCTAATCGTCCAATCGCCGCCAGCCCAATATCACTCAGCGCAGTTGGGCATTTGTTGCGGTTTCCATGACGCCTACAACCAGAAACGCACGCATTAATGAATTTTTGCAGCCATTGCGGGCAACCGGTCCGCTTCGACATTCCCGATATGGATAACCGCCCGCGTTACCTGTGCGATAACTGCGGCGCCATTCACTATCAGAATCCCCGCCTGATCACCGGCACGCTGCCTGTAGCGCCTGACGGGCGTATTTTACTGTGCAAGCGGGCCATCGAGCCCAGGCTCGGTTATTGGACGCTGCCAGCCGGATTCATGGAAAACGGCGAAACCACCATCGAAGGCGCCTTGCGTGAAACGGAGGAAGAGTCCCGGGTGAGTGGCCGGAACCCTTCGCTACTGTCGATGATCAGTCTGCCGGAGTTCGATCAGGTGCATGTGTTCTATCGGGTCGATATGCCGGACTTCGAGTTCAGTACCACCCCGGAAAGCAGCGTGGTGGATCTATTCGAACCCGAAGACATCCCCTGGGAGGACATCGCGTTTCGGACCGTGTCCGAAACTCTTCGGCACTTTTTGGAACACATGGAAACAGACCCGGTGCCGGTGCTGAATACGGCAGTGTTTCGAGACCGCAGGTAGCCTGCCTCGTAGAAAAGCCCCAACCATTGGAATGCCCTTCAAATAACGCCTCAGCTCTGTGCGCGGCTCTTTTCATTCAACACAACGTAAACGTTTACTTTACTCTTCCACTGCGCTAACGTACCCCCAACTCAACAATAACAAACACACCCCTATGGACCGTAAAACCATCCGCGAAGCCGCCCTCCGGGCCAATGTCTCCGTCGCCTCCATCTCCCGGGCTCTGAACAACAAGCCGGGACTGGGTGAGGAGACGCGCGCGCGGATTCTGGCCATCTGCGCGGAACTGGGTTATTCGCCCTCGGTCGCCGCCCGCCAGCTGAAGGAAGGCCGCACCGCGACCGTCGGTTTGAGCATGGGCATGCACGACTGGCAGGTGAACCCCTATGTATCCATCATGTTTGAGCACCTGACCAAACACCTGCACCGCCGCGGCCTGATGCCGGTGCTGTATCATCACAGCGAGATGGACGCCCTGATCGCGGAGACGGCCTCGGCCATTCTGCTCGGCATCGAAGAAGACGACAGTCGCGTCGCCCGACTGCATGAGGCGGCTGTGCCGTTCGTCGCCGTAGGCAAACGCCACGACGGCTTCTGGGTCTGTCCGGACGATGAGCAAGGCGGTGTACTGGCCGCGACGCACCTGGTCGGTCTGGGTTGCCACCGGCTGGCCTGCGTCGAAATCGACCACCCGAACAAAGGCACCCATCTGCGCGCCGAGGGGTTTCAACGCACCCTGACCGAACACGGCCTTGCAGGCGAAACCTGCCGGGTGCCGGATTCGACGACGCCGACTCTGACCAGCTATCGCACACTGCGCGCCGAATACAGCGAGCGCCCCTTCCCGTTCGACGGCCTGTTCTGCGAGACGGACGAGGTCGCCTACGGCATCCGCACAGCCCTGACCGATCTCGGCTACCGCGTGCCCGAGGACGTCAAACTGGTGGGCTACGACGACCTGCCCGTCTTCAGCGACGGCATCACCACCATCCGCCAGGACATCAGCGGCATCGCCGAGGCCGCGACGGATCTGCTGGTGAAAGCCCAGCAGGGCGCGAAAACACAAAGCCGAATCACCCCGGTTACCCTGGTCCGACGCGAAAGCGCCTGACCGCAAAGACGGTCGAGCCGCTCAACCAGGCAGTTCGGCCATTTTTACGACCCTGAAACGTAAACGTTTACTAAAACACGCAACGCAAGAGAGGACGCCATGACAATAAAAACAATCTTCATGACCGCCGCCATCGCACTGGCCTCGACGCCAGCGCTCGCCAACGACGTGGTCCGTATCAGCGGCTGGGGCGGCGACAACATTGTTGTCGTCAATTCGCTAATCAACGAGGTGCTGGCCGACGACCTGAAAGCCGCCGGCATCACCGTCGAGTACGAGCCGGTCGAAGGGGATTTCGCGCAGATCCTGACCAACGCCCTGTCCGTTGGCACCGCGCCGGACGCCTTCTATGTCGACTCCTTCTGGGCCTATCCGATCTTCGAATCCGGCAAGATCGACGCGGTCCCCGAGGAGAACCGGGACGTCGCTGACGCCCTCCTGCCCACGCTGAACCAGGCGTTCACCTACGAGGGGCAACTGATGGGCATCGCCAAGGACTTCAACACTCTGGCTGTGCAGTACGACCGGGACATCTTCGACGATGCTGGCGTCGACTACCCGGACATGGACGACGATTGGGATGACTTCCGCACCAAGCTGCAACAGGTGCAGGCCGAACTGGACGACGTTTACGGCATCTGTGTGGTACCCGATTACGCCCGTTTCGCCGCCTTCGCACTGGCCACCGGCTGGCAGCCGTTCAACGATCAGGGCCACACCGTCCTCGACGACCGCTTCCGCGAAGCCTTCGAATTCTATGTCACCCTGCCCGACGAAAAAGCCGGTGTGCTCGCCACCGACCTCGGCCAAGGCTGGACCGGAGGCTGCTTCGGCAACGGCGATACCGCCGTGGCGATGGAAGGCGCCTGGATGATCGGCTTTCTGCGCGATCAGGCCCCGAACAAGTACTACAGCACCGTCGGCATTCCCAAGCATCCGGAAACCGGCGAGCGCGGCAATCTGGTGTTCACCGTCGCCTGGGGTGTCGCTGCCGACAGTGAAGTGAAGGAGTCTGCGCACAAGGTGGTTGAACTGCTCACCTCCGAGAAAGCCCAGCAGTGGGTCCTGGAAAGCGGCCTCGCCCTGCCCAGCCGTGAAGCACTGGCCGACAACGACTTTTTCAACGGCGACAGCACGGCGGCCATCACCAGCCGGGTGGTATTCGAAGGCGCCAGTGACGGCCAGGTCGAGCCATTCCAGTTCGGCGAGTACGGCGGTGAGTGGAAGGCGATTGTGGATGAAGCCTTGAGTGCGGCTTTGTTGAAGGAACGTTCCATTGACGAAGCCATTGCTCATGCGCAGGGCCAGTTCGATCGGTTAACCGGACGGTAATCGACGGAGTACAACATGAACAAAACCCTGGCCCACAAGGAACGCATCGCGGGACTGCTCTTTGTCCTGTCGTTCTGCGTTTCCCTGTTCGTCTTCTTCGTCTATGCGCTGGGCCGAACCTTTCTGTTCAGCCTGCAGTCCTACGACCTGTTCTCGGCACCAGTCTGGAACGGGCTGGGCAACTACCTGGCGTTGATCGGCGACCCCTTGTTCATTCTGGCGCTGAAGCATTCGCTGGCGTTCTCCATCGTCGTGACCACGCTGCAGACCGGTCTGGCTCTATTGCTGGCGATGGCGGCGAACAAGCAGGTGAAGGGCAAGGGGGTGTTCCGGACCATCTATTATTTCCCGTCCATTCTCTCCAGCGCGGCCATGACACTGATATTCATGTGGCTGTTCCAGCGGCGCGGGGTGCTGAACCAGGGCCTGTCCTGGTTGTCGGCGCACGGCGGTTTGTTGGCGGTCGCGCTCGGGGTCTTCCTGGCCGTTCAGACCCTGCAATTCGTGCTGGGCCGGAGGCGTTACGATTGGGTGCGCTGGGGCGACCCTTTTCATCTGATTGTCAGCCTGGGCGTAACGGCGATCGCGACGCTCGTGCTGGCCGGTCTGGGCGTCGGCGTGCGCGAGCTGGCCGAGCCAGTCACTGTCACCTGGCTCAACACCCGCGAGACCTTCGGGCCGCTGCCGCGCACCATCTGGGCCATTGTCGCGATGAACACCTTCACCACAGTGCCGACGCTGATGCTGCTGTACCTGGCCGGACTGCAGTCGATTCCGGATTCGCTGTACGAGGCCGCCCGCCTCGAGGGCGCGAGCGCCTGGCAGCAGTTGCGGCACATCACCTGGCCCCGGCTGATGCCGGTGAGTTTCACCGTGGTGACGCTCGGCATCATCGGCACCCTGCAGATGTTCGACCAGGTAGCGTTGCTCGGCGACGCGGCGCCGCTCGAGTCCAAGATCACCCTCGCCTACTTCACCTATCACAACGCCTTCCCGCCAGGCGGCACACCGCGCATCGGCATGGCCAGCGCGGGGGCTCTGGTATTGACGCTGCTGACGCTGGTGATGGTGCTGATTCAACGTTCCGTCGGCGTATCGGAGACGACCAATGACTGAGACCTCTTCCCCCTCCGTGCAGACTTCGCTCGAATCCCGCCACGAATCAACCCGGCCGGATTCGAGCCGTGAACAGGCTGCCGTGCGCCGGCGCCAGGCGTCCTCTTTGGTGCTGATGTACGGCGTGCTGATGGCGATCGCCACTGTCCTGCTGGGCACCTTTCTGTTCGCCCTGTTGGCGAGCATCAAGGAAGACCCACTGGAACAGCCGTTCCGCTTCTGGTTCGCCCAGATCAACCCGGTGAACTGGGCCAGCGCCTGGGAACAGGGCCGGGAAGGCAGCGGCAACGCCTGGTGGGGCGGCTTCGCGCCCGGCGGCGAGGTGACCTTTCACCTGACCTATGCCGCTCCGGTGGGCGAAGAGCTGGTCGCGCCCGAGATCGAGATCCCCCGGCGGCGCCCCGGCACCGGCATGGCGGCCGCCGTCTACACGGACTTCGCGGTCGACTACGCCTCCGATCTGGACATCCGGCGCGAGGACGGCCCGCTCTATGAATTCACCAACGCAGAGGGCGTGACCGAGCAGTGGCAACAGGCCACCTGGCATGTCCGTTTTCGCTACGAGGGCGACGGCCCGCGCATCGAACGGGTGCCGTTCTCCAGTTACGCGCCGCGCAGCCAGACGCTGATCGACGCCACCCTGCCCCCGACCCGGATGGAACGGCGCGGCCGCGTTGCCAGTTGGCAGAACGTCACGCCCGGGGTACTCGGCTATGTGTTCAACAATTACCGACGAGTGTTCAAGGAGTCCGTCGACCTGAACACCGGCGACAGCCTGTTCATGAGCTGGTTCCAGAACAGTCTGTTGATCTCGCTCGGCCGGGTTGCGCTGACGCTGGTGCTCGCCACGACCGGCGGCTACGCCCTGGCGCGTTTGAAGTTCCCGGGCCAGCGGGCGGTCTTCTTCACCATGCTGGTGAGCATGATGATCCCGATCCAGGTGACCTTCATATCCAACTACCTGGTTATCCGCGAGATCAACCTGCTGAACACACCCTGGGCGGTGATCATCGTGCTGGTCGTCTCGGCCCAGGTGCTGATCATGAAGCAGTTCTTCGAGAGCGTGCCGCGCGAGATCGAGGAAGCTGCCCTGATGGACAGCGCCGGCTACTGGACGACCTTCTACAAGGTCATCCTGCCGATGAGCAAGCCAGCCTTGATCACCATCACCATCATGGCGTTCCAGGGTGCCTGGAACGATTTCTTCTGGCCGCTGGTGCTGATCAACAGCCCGCCCAGCGCCTTTGCACTGCCCGTCGGGCTGCTGTCGCTGCGCAACGCCTACGGCGGCGCCGGCGACTGGTCGCTGATCCTGGCGGGCGCCTTCATGTCGACCGTGCCGGTGTTGATCCTGTTCATGGTGTTCCAGCGCTACATCGTCGATAACCCCATTGCCTCCGGCAGTAAGGAGTAACGGCTTAAATGATCCCTCTGAAACACAATTTCGCCTATCTGATTCTGGATGACGAAGGCCAGGTGACCCCAGACCTGCGCGAGTGCGGTCTGTATTTTCTCGACACCCGGGTGCTGAGCCGCTATCACTGGGCGTTCGACGGTTTCGACTGCCTCAAACGGATCGCCCGGGACGGCCAGTCAATGACCGAATACTGGTCGCGCTCGGTCGATCATCGCCAGGAAATCGGCATCGAACGCCGCCTGCGTATGACCGGGGACGGCCTGATGGACCAACTGACACTGAGCAACACCGACCGGCGCGAACACAGCTTCGACATCGCCCTGACTCTGGATAGCGACTTCGCCGACATGTTCGAAGTGCGCGGTCAGTTCGCCGATCTGGATCACCGTACCCAGAGCTGCTCCAAAGGGACCCACGACTACCAGGCGCACTTTCAGGCCACTGACGGCGAAACCTTTAACGTAAGCGTGCTGATCGACGGTGCCCAGTTCCACGATCGGCTGACGCTGGCCCCAGGCGAGCACCGCACCCTGACCGTGACGGTCGCAGCCGACAGCTCTTTACCGCTGGGCCGCGACCCGGTTGACATGCCGACCGACTGGTTGGGCGACGCGCCCGATGCCAATACCGCCCACGCGTTCAGTCAGGCCGCCGACGATTTGCGTTGCCTGCTGCTGTCCACGCCGGACGGACTCAACATCGCCGCCGGCATTCCCTGGTTCGTGACGCCATTCGGTCGGGATTCGCTGATCACCGCCTGGTTCCTGTTACCGCGCTATCCGGACCTCGCCAAGGGCGTGCTGCGGTTCCTGGGGCGGTACCAGGGCCGACGTGAGGACCCCTTCCGCGACGAGCAACCGGGCAAGATCCTGCACGAACAACGCTACGGCGAGCTGAGTCGCACCGGTCGTCTGCCGTTTTACACCTATTACGGCACCGCCGATGCGACACCGCTCTATGTGATGCTGCTGCACGACCTCATCGAGCGCACCGGCGAGACTGGCCTGATCGAGGAACTGCGCGAACACTGGGAGGCGGGCCTGACCTGGATGGAACGCTACCGCGACGACCGGGGCCTGATCGTCTTCACCGGCAACGACCGGGCGCTGGCCGTGCAAAGCTGGAAGGACTCCCAGGACTCGCTCAGTTACGCCGACGGCTCCCTCGGCGGCGGCAGCCTGGCCGTGGCCGAGGTGCAGGGCTACGCCTACGCCGCCTATCGCGCTGCCGCCTCCTTCTACTCCACGCTTGGTGAGACTGTTCGCGCGGAACACTACGAGGCCTGTGCCGAATCGATTCAGACGGTGTTGCACGACCTGTTCTGGATGCCCAAGCACGACAACTTCGCCATCGCAGTCGATGCCTGGAACAAACAACTCGACGTCAACAGCTCGGATTCCGGCCACCTGCTGTGGACCGGCGTCGTCCGCCCGGCGGAAGCCGAGAAACTGATCCCGCGCATGCTGGCCAGCGACCTCTGGTCCGGCTGGGGCCTGCGCACCCTGAGCACCGGGGCGGCGCTGTACAACCCGCTGTCCTATCACAACGGTTCGGTCTGGCCGCACGACACGGCGCTGTTCGCGGCTGGGTTGAAGCGGTATGGACGGGATGCGGAATTCACGATGGTGGCCGGGGCCCTGACCGACCTGGCCAACAGTCAGGACGACGGGCGCCTGCCGGAACTGGTGGGTGGCTACGACCGCGCCACCCACCCGCCTTTGCCCTACCTGGATGCCTGTCGGCCCCAGGCCTGGGCAGCCGCGGCGCTGGTGTATTTGTTGTCCTAGGGGCTCTAGGGAGTGCCTCGCCTGTTTGACCGGCTTTTTTTGGGTCTTGTAGGAGCGCGCTCTGTGCGCGATAGGAACGTGCTGTGCCACCGAATACTTATCGCGCACGGAGTGCGCTCCTACAGGTACTGCGTCTGCCCTCGAGCCAACGCCCGCAACCCATCAATCCCCAATTCCTGTCCCCAACCGGAATCCCCCATCCCCCCGAACGCAACATCGATTCGGCTGCGCATGGGTCGGTTGATGCCGATGTTCCGGGTGTTCAGTTTAAGGGCGATCGCTCGGGCATGGTCCGGGTCGGCGTCCCAGACCGACCCACCCAATCCATACCGGCTGTGGTTGGCCCAATGAATCGCCTCGTCCACCTCCCGGTACGCCGCCAACTGCAATACCGGCCCGAAAATTTCATCCGGCCAGACCGGGCTTTTCAAGGGTTCGTCCGTTACCGCCCAGGCAGGCCCTGTGTAGAGGCCCTGCAGGCTGGGATCCTCGCTGCGCACCTTGGCACCAGCCTTGAGCCGTTGCCATTGGGTCAGCAACCGGGCCTGAATATCCGCTCGGGCCAGTGGGCCGAGTGTGGTATCGGCTTGTTCGGGGGGCGCTGGAACGAAACGGCTCATCTGCCCATCCAGTTCTTCCAGAACCGCATCTAAGCGGCTGGCCGGCACCAGCCAGCGCTTGGCGCACAGACAGCTTTGACCGCTGTTGTTCATGCGCGATGCCAGCGCTGTTTTCACGAATTCCTTCAGGTCTCCGCTGTGGGTCAGTAACCAGGCATCGTTCCCGCCCAGCTCCAGGGTGGAAGGCTTGAGCCTTTGGCCACAAGCCGCTGCAATCTCACGCCCGGCATGGCTGCTGCCGGTGAAGTGCACTTGGCGAATGTGAGGATGATCGTAGACCGCATCGATCTGCTCCACATTGGCCTGGAGCACTCGAAAAGACTGGTCAGGGAATCCGGCGTCGGCGATGAGCCGCTCCAACATTAAAGTCGACAGCAGGACATTGGGCGCGGGCTTGACCGATACGCTGTTACCGGCCACCAGGGCAGGCAAAGCAAAACGACAGACCTGCCAGATCGGGTAATTCCACGGCATGATGCCGAGAATACCACCAAGTGGCGCATAGGCTTGCCGTACACGGCCTTTCAGGTCTACCGGACTCAGCGCCGACTCGGCATGGCCCAATAGAAAATCAATCAACGTCAGGGTTTTATCGACCTCGGCTTCCGACTGACGGATTGGCTTGCCCATTTCGCGAGTGATGGTGCGTGCCAGGACGGTTTTGGCACTGCATAGTTGCTGTTTCAGACTTTCCAGCCACACTAGACGACGGGACAGATCCGCCGTTACCAATAGGGGCCATTGAGCCGCTTGTTGATCCAAAGCGGTCATCAGTTCGGTATGAGTCCAGGCGGGGGCGATGTGCAGCGTCTTACCGGTTGCAGGGTTTACGGATTGGAAGACGCTCATGTAATTTCCTTTCATTCAAAGGCATATGGAAGGCGAAATGCTCTAATATCAACGTAAAACGGTGGAAATTTTGTAATTTAGCCACACTTTCCCTAGCATTCAGTGTTTCGGGCTTGTTTCGGGTACTGAAACGAGCGAGGCAACGAATGCACCGGGGAAAGGCGCATTCTAAAGCATCGTTTCATAATGTTAACCATTCCGTGGGAGAGAGCGACACATGACTGTAATTCCCGACACCCTGCGCGAAAATGTCCGCATTCTGGGCGAACTGCTGGGCGATACCATTCTTGAGAACCAGGGGCCGGAGCTGTTTCGCAAAGTCGAGGACATCCGCCGATTGGGTAAATCCCTCAATGTGTCCGAGGACGCAGACCCAGGCCCGCTCATCGACGAGCTGGGGTATCTGGAAGACAAAGACATTCTTCCCATCGTCCGCTCTTTCAGTCAGTTTCTCAATCTGGCCAACATTGCCGAGCAACAATATTTCGCCAGCGCTGAGGCCCAACAACGGGACGCCCTGGAAGATACGCTGGAGCAGTTGGAAGGCAATCTCGGCAAGGATGAGGTGGCGGAAGCCTTGAAAAACCTCAACATCGAGCTGGTGTTGACCGCCCACCCAACCGAAGTCACCCGCCGCACCCTGATCCGCAAGTACGAACGCATCGCTCAGGCACTCGCGGAATTAAAACGCACCGACCTGTTGCCCTATGAACGCAATGAGCTGAATACCGGCCTGCGCCGCACCATTGATGAAATCTGGCACACCAACGAAATCCGCGATGAGCGGCCCACCGCCGTGGATGAAGCCAAATGGGGCTTCGCTGTCATCGAGAACTCCCTGTGGCAGGCCGTGCCTCAATTCATGCGGGAACTGGACCGTTCCGCCCGGCGTCGTCTCGGTCAGGGGCTTCCGGTCGATGCATCGCCGTTCCATTTTTATTCCTGGATGGGAGGCGACCGGGACGGCAACCCGAACGTCACCCACGCTGTCACCCGGGAAGTACTGCTGCTGGGCCGTTGGATGGCGGCGGATCTTTATCTTAAGGACATCCATGAGCTGGCTGGCGACCTGAGCATGAGCGAAGCCTCCGAAGAGCTTCTGGCCCAGGTTGAAGACCATCGCACCCCCTACCGCGCCCGCCTGCACGGCCTGCGCAAACGACTGGAGCGCACACTTGACTGGGCCGAGCGCCGGGTCAAGGGCGAATCCGTCGAGGCACCGAACGATGTGATTCTCAGTCGGCAGGATCTGCTCGAACCGCTGATGGATTGCTATCAGTCACTGCAGGACTGCGGCATGCAGCGTGTCGCCGACGGTGCCCTGCTCGACTGCATCCGTCGCGTCCATTGCTTTGGGATCAATCTGGTACCTTTGGATATCCGTCAGGACAGCGACCGTCACGTTCAGGCTATCAATGAGATCACCCAGTACCTGGAGCTGGGTGACTACGCCAGTTGGAACGAAGAGGAACGCCAGGCCTTTCTGCTTGAGCAACTGAGCAGCAAGCGGCCGCTGATCCCACGCTACTGGTCGCCCAGCGACGACACCCGGGAAGTGCTGGACACCGCCCGAATTCTGGCGGAAGAACCGACCGAAACCATATCCAGCTATATTATCTCGATGGCCCGGCAACCCTCGGATGTGTTGGCCGTTGCCCTGATCCTGAAAGAAAGCGGCCTTGCCTGGAACGTGCCCATCGTGCCGTTGTTCGAAACGCTAGACGACCTCGACCGCAGTTATCATGTTATGGACAAACTCTGGTCGATGGACTGGTACCGCAAGTACACCGACGGTCGCCAGACCGTGATGATTGGTTATTCCGATTCCGCCAAGGATGCCGGTAAATTGACCGCCACCTGGGCTCAGTACAAATCCCAGGAGAACCTGGTGAAGCTCGCTGCGGAAAAAGACATCCACCTGATGCTCTTTCACGGTCGCGGCGGCACTATTGGTCGCGGCGGCGGTCCCGTCGAAAAAGCCATGGCGTCTCAACCTCCAGGTTCGGTACGCGGCGCCATCCGGGTAACCGAACAGGGCGAAATGATCCGCTATAAGTTTGGTCTGCCCCGGGTGGCCGTGCGCAGCCTCGGTATTTATGTCGCCGCCACCCTTCGTGCGACATTGGAACCCAATGACGCACCCAAGCCTGAATGGCGCGAGTTGATCGAGGCTATGTCCCAGGCCAGCCTCAAAGGCTA
This sequence comes from uncultured Saccharospirillum sp., assembly GCA_965652395.1. Lineage (GTDB taxonomy): Bacteria > Pseudomonadota > Gammaproteobacteria > Pseudomonadales > Natronospirillaceae > Saccharospirillum. The sequence continues at coordinate 40,676 of CBFGUW010000032.1, forward strand.
TCGGGGTGTGGTGCGCGAAGACGAACGTTTTGTGCCTTATTTCAGAAGCCTGACGCCCGAGCAGGAACTGGGCAAGCTGGCTCTGGGCAGTCGCCCGGCCAAACGAAAAGCCACGGGTGGCGTGGAAAGCCTGCGTGCCATTCCCTGGGTATTCGCCTGGATGCAGGTGCGCCTCAACCTGCCCTCCTGGCTCGGCGCTCGTCAGGCTCTTGAATACGGGCTGGAGCAAGATGCCGATACCCTGCAGGAAATGGTCGATCACTGGCCTTTCTTCAGTGCCTTTCTCGACTTGCTGGAAATGGTATTGGGCAAAGCGGACCGCTCCATCGCAGCCTATTACGAAAAACAGTTGGTCCCCGAAGACCTTCACAGCCTCGGCGAGCAACTGCGCGACGATTTGAAACATTGCGAAACACTTCTGAACCGTATCAAACAGCAAAAGGAGCTGCTTGCGGGCGATCCACTGCTGGCACAGTCCATCCAGGTCAGAAACCCTTACACCGACCCGCTGAACTACCTGCAGGCGGAGCTGATGAAGCGGGAGCGCAAGACCGGCGATTTCGACCCTCAATTGGAGCGGGCGCTGAAAGTCACCATGGCGGGTATCGCCGCCGGCATGAGGAACACGGGCTGATTATAAACGGCAGGGCAACAATGGCTGACACCGGTCGACCTTAGGTGAATCTACCTGGGTTCGACAGTTGCCCAACTCCGCCATTCGACGGAAGTCTAGCCTCGGAAGGTTGAGCTTGGCGGCTATGGGGGGTATCTTAGCCCTCGGTTGCCGCCGCAGACCGGCTCTATAAAAACCGCCGATGCGGCCCAAAACACTAAGGATAAAAACAGATAACACCACAGATTCTGGCCGGTGCCTGGACCGGGCGCCCGCCAACCCTCATAAAACCGACCGAGCAGTGCCGCCCGGAAACCCCGGCTGTTTAGGCATCGGTCAACCGTTTCCCCGTTTTGGATTGAACCGTTTATAAACATTAACTGAACTTATTAACGAAACTACAGGAGTCTACCATCGATGCGCATTATTCTGCTGGGTGCGCCGGGAGCCGGAAAAGGCACCCAGGCTAAATACATCACGGAGAAGTTCGACATTCCCCAGATCTCCACCGGCGACATGCTGCGCGCCGCCGTCAAAGCCGGTTCGCCACTGGGTTTGAAGGTTAAAGAGGTCATGGCGTCCGGGGGCCTGGTTTCCGATGAAACCATCATCGCCCTGATCAAAGAACGCGTCGCCCAACCGGATTGCGCCAACGGCTGCCTGTTCGACGGCTTCCCACGCACCATCCCCCAGGCTGAAGCCCTGAAGAACGAAGGCATCCGCATCGACTACGTCATCGACATTGATGTCGCCGACTCCGAGATCATCAACCGTCTCAGCGGCCGTCGTATGCATGAAGCCTCCGGCCGGGTTTACCACGTCGACCACAACCCGCCGAAGAAAGACAATGTGGACGATGTGACCGGCGAACCCTTGATTCAGCGTGAAGACGACAAAGCCGAAACCGTCGCCAAACGCCTCGAGGTTTACCACGCTCAAACCGAGCCCTTAGTCGGTTACTACAAAGACTGGGCCGGAAAAGACCCGGAAAACGCCCCCAAATACGTCTATATCGAAGGCGTAGGCAGCGTCGAAAGCATCCGCGACAAGATCTTCGCTTCCTTGTAGGAGCGTATGATCCGCACCCGGCTCTGTGCGCGACCAGCCTGTTAGGTCACCGGTCGCGCACGACCTCCCCTACTCAAAATCCCCTTTTCCTAATATCGGCAACACATGATGCGCCGGCTCCTCATAGGGGTGCGCCTCAACCATCGCCGCCAACACCGCCTTCACCCGAGCCTTCTCGCACACCATTTCAACTCTGTATTCCGCCACCTGTTCCAGGCTGCCCACAGAGCCGATATGCGGGTTCGCCCCCGCCAACGGCCGAAACTGCCCCTGCCCCAAGACAGACCACGTACAGGCCTCATAATCTCCGATTCGGCCACCCCCGGCCTTCCCCATCGCCTCGATCAGCACATCCCTGTGGGACACCGGCACATACACCACCACCAAATACATAGAACCTCCCGATCAGCATTCCCATCTAAAAGAACGCACCCTGTGCGATGCAACCACACCCGGCAGCCCAGCACAAAGCACACTTGGCTTTTTCTGTTTAATTTCAGCAGGTTAGCACAAGATAGTTGACACTCGATCTTAGTTCGGTAAACTTCCCGCCGTTGCTTGGAGAGTTGGCAGAGTCCGGTTGAATGCACCTGACTTGAAATCAGACGTAGGCGAAAGCCTACCGGGGGTTCGAATCCCTCACTCTCCGCCATATTCAATAAAAAAGGGGACCCAAACGGGTCCCCTTTTTTATTGAACCTACGCAAAGCACAAGGCTACGTTTGCAGCGTCCCTGCCGGGGACGTCCCGGGCCGCGCATGGGGCTGACGAAGTCAGACCGGCTACAGGGGTGTAGCCGAGCCAATCCCGATATAACCACCTGGTTCGTCTGGGGTCAGTGGTTAGTAACATCCGGTTCCAAGTATAATGTGCAAAGGGAACCTCTGAACAATTCCCGCGCGGCTTTGCGGAAGCCAAAACGTTTTGCCACTGGTGATGCGGCATCCCGACGGACTTCGCAACGCAATAGCCGTAGCCCTTGTCAAGAAATCCAACAACGGGGCAGAGCGTTTTGGCCCCGTCCTCCGGGTGGTGCGGCACGGCCCTCAAAAAAGCCAGAGCCACGCGGGAATTATTCAGAGGCTCCCAAGTGAAACGGATGAGCTACTGCCACACAATAAGTCTGTCGTTAGTTCTTCCGGTTATTTTACTATCAACTCAACCCGAACCGGACCTGCCTCAAGTCGGCCATTGCTAACCCAGTATTCGAAACTGGTTTCGGTCACCCCTGACCCTTCTTCGACCAGATACACCAAAATGCCATTTATTAGTTCCAGCCGACCATTGCCGGGCACGTTAATCTGACTTATGAACAATGAGCTATTATTCGGGTCTGAGTCATTTGCGAGCACATCAAGTTGGACAACTACGTCCGCCATTACGGTGAAGCGATCCGATCGCGGTTCAGGACGAGTGCGCATGATGCTCAAAGAGACATTCACTGGACCCATTTCCGTTTCGCCGGCGCTAAACCAGTAACGGAAACCATCGCTTGTCTGATCGCTGCCATCGTGCCGATATACCACAGCCTGGCGATCATCGGTTATCTGCAATTGACCAGCCTGACTTCCTGCAACCCAAACCAAATGCAGGGGCTCGCCGTTAGGGTCACTGTCGTTGGCAAGCACATCAAACTGGCCAGTGCCTGCCTGGTCGAGGCTGAATTGGTCGGGCCTGCCAAGCGGTGTCAATAAGGTTTCGGGGGCTGGCACAGCGTCCGGGTCCGCTGCGAGAGGCGCCTCGTCAGCCCGACGACGGTTGGGGTTATAGGTGAGCCCCAGAGTGATCGTTTGCACGGTTTCGTTGTCGAGGCCGTACACCCGCCAACCGGCGCGGGTGGTCCATTGCGGTGCCAGTTGATAATCGGCCAGCAGACCGCCGTACCAACCCGCGCCGCTGGTTTCATCCGTACGGGCGACTTCGCCGTTGACGTCGTCCAATTCATAGCTTTGCCACCAGTAGGTGGCGCCGAGTTCCGCACCCAGGGCGAGCCGTTGCAGGCGGCGCTGTTCGAAGCCCCGCCACTGGCCGGACAGCCCCCAGGCGATGCCGCTGCCGCTTTCCGGGTGAATGCTTTCCAGTTCGTCGTACAGGGCTTCGAGTTCACTGTTGGGAACGCTGCCGCTGTAGGAAAGATCCACTTCCCCCAGGTTGAACCACTCCACTTGGGTGGCAAGCGTGAACGGGCTGTCCGGTGGGCGCCGGAAATCCCAGCCCGCACCCAGTCGCCAGGCCAGACGGGCGGTGTCCGAGGCGCTGACCGTTACTTCGTCGAACCCGGCGTTATCCGCTTGTTCCTGGTAGTCGTCCTGGGTGAGGTTTCGGGCGACGCCCAGGTCCAGCGAGAACCAGAACGGGCTTAAGGTATCTTCCTCGGCGAAAGTTGGGGCCGAGACTCCGGCGACCAGCGCGGCCGCCAAAGTCAGTTTCAGTGTCGGATGTGTCAGAGTCATTCGCTCAGTTCCTTTTCCGGCTGCGTGCGGTCATCACCAACAGACCGGTGAGAAGTATCCAGATCCAACCACCGGCGCCGCCCTTGGAGCTGCCACCGCTGTTGAAGTTGACGGTCGGGTCGGCCGGAGTCACGGCTTTGGGGATGCCCACAGCACCGGGGTCGACTACCGCGCCGTTGGCCAGGCCATCGGCATCGTTCGGGCCGCCATCTTCAATGGTCAGTTGCACACAGTAGTAGCCTTCGCGCAGTCCTGCCTCCCAGCTGTCGTCTCCCGGCGGCGGGCAGAAGCCCGGGTTGCCTGGGGCGGAGTGCAGCTCGTTGTTGGCGTCTTCGACGAAGGTTCTCCAATCGCCGTCCTGGAACTTACGGTAGACGCCGCCTTCGGGAACCGGGTTGCTCTGCGGTACCACGATGCGCACGCTCTGACCGAGGGTCGGCAGGTCGTGGATCTCGAAGTCGAAGATGCCGCCGCTGTGGTCGAAGACGGTGTCCGGACCGATGTCGGCTTGTTCCTCGATGTCTTCATCCGTCAGGCGGGCGCCACCGGTGCTGCCAACCAGGGCGAACTGGCCGAGGCGGCAGCGCACCCCAGGGTCGCACTCGACCAGGTAGGAATCGGTTTCACTGGCGACTTCGGGCAGGACGTTGACGGCGGTCATTTTGTCCAGGTAGTCGGGAATGCCGTTGCCGTTGCTGTCACCCGTGCCTTCGGTGGCGTCGTCAATGCCATTGCCGTTGGTATCCACGCCGACAGACAGCGTTGGCAGGGCGGCGACCACGCGGAAGTGCAGCTTGGTGGTATCCGTCTCGTTACCTGAGTCGGTGACGGTAATGCCCAGCTTATAACGTCCCGCATTGAGGTTGCTTGGGTCGAACACCAGGGTGCCGTTGGTGGTGTCGCCGTCGGTATCCACCAATGCTGCGTCGGTGCCACTCCAGTCGTAGCTGTGGGTGTCGCCCGGATTCGGGTCGGTGACCTGGGCGGTGACGGTGACTGGCCCGCCATCCTGGGTGATTAGGACGGTACTGACGCCACCCTGGGTCAACTGCAGGAGTGTATCCGGCGCGACATTGGTTTCGAGGATGCGCAGGCGGGTCTGCACCTTGGCCCCGGCGTTGATGTCATAAATATCCGGGTTGAGCGGGTCGTAGCCGTTTTGCAGATCCTGGGCGTTGGTGGTCTGGTCGTCCAGACGGACGATCAGCACTTCCTCGCCTTCGGGGGTCGCATCGTCGATCAAGTTCACGGAAACAAGCACTTGCGTCTGTCCAGACATGAATCTTGCAATGCCATCGGTCAGGTCGTGGTCGCCGGCATCGGCCGTGCTCTGGCTGTCGATCACGAACGGCACTTCCAGCGGATAGAAAGGCGATGGGCCATTGAGGATCACCTTGATCCGGGCAGTGGCGCCTTCAACGCTGATCTGATCCTTGCTCAGCGATACCAGCGGCCGGACGTTGACGATCTGCGTTGCGGTGCCGACGTTGCCTTTGGCGTCTGTCGCCTGCCAGGTGATGGTGTTGCGGCCGGGGGGCAGCAACGCCTGGTCGTTGATCAGGTTCAGGGCGTTGGCGTTGCAGCAGTTGTCGCCGTCGATGTTGTCCGAGGCCATGGCTGCCAGCGCCGCTTCCACTTCCGAGCCGGTGGCGTTGGTGGACAGGCCAAGCAGTTGTTTTCTCGGCACTGGGGTGTAGAGCGCCACAGCGTCGATAGTCAGTTCGGCGGGGGCCGTGACTACGGGTTCTACGGTATCGCTGTAGTCCGCCGGGTCGTTCGGGTCGGTGCCGTCCAGGCCTTCCTGGTAGTCGATCACGCCATCGCCGTCGGTGTCGGTGCTCGGCACCACGGTCAGCGTGAAGCTGGCGAGGGCGGTACTGACGGTACCGTCACTGACACTGATGTCGATCGGGTAAGTACCTTCGTCACCCGGCACCGCGCTGCCGCTCAGGGTGCCGGTGGCGGTGTCGAAGGTGGCCCAGCTTGGCGTATTGGCGAGGCTGAAGGTCAGGGTGTCGCCAACATCCACGTCACTGGCGGTCGGTGTGAAGCTGTAGGGCACCCCGACGATGGCCACGGTGTCGGGCGTGCCGCTGATCACCGGTGCGTCGTTGGTGTTGGTCACGACTATGTCGAAGGCCGCGAGGCTCGCGCTGGCGGTGCCGTCACTGACACTGATCACGATGCCGCTGGTGGTGCCGACGTTATCGTTGGTCGGTGTACCGGTCAGGGCGCCGGTGGCGGTGTCGAAGCTGGCCCAGTTCGGCTGGTTGGTGATGCTGAACGTCAGGGTGGTGCCTGCGTCCACATCGGCCGCCGTCGGGGTGAAGCTGTAGGCGCTGTCCTCGGCGACGATGGTGGCTGGTGTGCCGCTGATGGTCGGCGCATCGTTCACGTTGGTCACGGTCAGATCGAAGGCGGCCAGACTGGTGCTGGTGGTGCCGTCGCCGACGCTGATGACGATACCGCTGGTGGTGCCGAGATCGTCATTGGTCGGTGTGCCGCTCAGCGTGCCGGTGGCGGTATCGAAGGCGGCCCAGCCTGGCTTGTTGGTGATGCTGAAGGTGAGGGTGTCACCCAGGTCCACATCGTCAACCGTTGGCGTAAAGCTGTAGGCGACATCTTCCGCCACGCTGGTGGCCGGGGTACCGCTGATGGCCGGCGCGTCGTTGGTGTTGGTCACGGTGATGTCGAAGCTCGCCAGATCAGCCGTTGCGGTGCCGTCACTCACGGTGATAACAATGTTGGCGTAAGTGCCCACGTCATCGTTGGTGGGCGTGCCGGTCAGCGCACCCGTGCTGGTGCTGAAGGTGGCCCAGCTTGGCATGTTGACGATGCTGAATGTCAGGGTGGTGCCCGCATCCACATCGCTGGCCGTTGGCGTGAAGCTGTAGGCGCTGTCTTCAGCGACGGTGGTGGCCGGAGTGCCGCTGATGACGGGAGCATCGTTCACGTTGGTGACGGTGAGGTCGAAGCTCGCCAGTGCCGCGCTTGCCGTGCCATCGCTGACGCTGATCACGATACCGCTGGTGGTGCCCACATCCCCATTGGCCGGGGTGCCGGTCAGGGCGCCGGTACTGGTGCTGAAGGTGGCCCAGCTTGGTTTGTTGGCGATGCTGTAGGTCAGTGTATCGCCCGCGTCCACATCCGCAGCTGTTGGCGTGAAGCTGTAGGCGCTGTCCTCGGCAACAGTGGTGGCCGGTGACCCGCTGATGGTCGGCGCATCGTTGGTGTTGGTCACCGCGATGTCGAAGCTGGCCAGGTCAGCTGTAGCGGTGCCGTCACTCACGGTAATGACGATGTTGGCGTGGCTGCCCACATCCGCATTGGCCGGTGTGCCCGTCAGCGCCCCGGTGCTGGTGCTGAAGGTCGCCCAGCTTGGCTTGTTGGTGATGCTGTAGGTCAGCGAATCGCCCACGTCCACATCCGCGCCGGTCGGCGTGAAGCTGTAGGCGCTATCTTCAGCGACCGTGGTGGCCGGTGACCCGCTGATGGTCGGCGCATCGTTGGTGTTGGTCACGGTGAGGTCGAAGCTGGCCAATGCCGCGCTTGCCGTGCCATCGCTGACGCTGATGACAATACCGCTGGTGGTGCCGACATCATCGTTGGCCGGGGTGCCGGTCAGCGCGCCGGTGCCGGTGTTGAAGCTGGCCCAGCTTGGCTTGTTGGCGATGCTGTAGGTGAGCGAATCGTCCACGTCCACATCCGCACCGGTCGGCGTGAAGCTGTAGGCGCTGTCTTCGGCGACCGTGGTGGCCGGAGTACCGCTGATGGTCGGCGCATCGTTGGTGTTGGTCACTTCGAGATCGAAGCTTGCCAGATCCGCGCTGGCGGTGCCGTCACTGACGCTGATGACGATGCCGCTGGTGGTGCCGACATCATCGTTGGCCGGAGTGCCGGTCAGGGCGCCGGTGCTGGTGCTGAAGGTGGCCCAGCCTGGCTTGTTGGTGATGCTGTAGGTGAGGGGGTCACTTTCCAGGTCACCAGCGGTCGGCGTGAAGCTGTAAGCACTGTCTTCGGCCACGGTGGTATCGGGCGTGCCGCTGATGGTCGGCGCGTCGTTAACGGCGGTGATGCTGACCGTGGTGGACTCGGCATCGCTGTCGGTGCCGTCGGAGAAGGTCCAGTCCAGTTGCACAGAGCTTGCCGGATCGTCGGAGCTGTTCACGTAGGTGATCTGCTGCAGCACAGCATCCACATCCGCCGAGGTCGGGATTTCGCCGTTGGCATCGGTGAAGGTGACGGTCAGAGTGCCACCGTTATCGTCGAAGCCGGCGATGGTCAGGCTGTTCTTGACCAGATTGCCACCCGACAGGCTGATGCCGTTGCCATCGGTGAAGCCGAAGGTGTCGTCCGCACTGGCGCCGCCGTTGCGGGCGACGGTCAGTGAGGCACCGGCATAGTTGCCGTTGCCGCTGTTGGCCGCATCCAATTCGGCATCGGCCACCACACCGGCCGAATTGAGCTGGAGGGCGCTGCCGCCTTCGGTGAAGACCGCTTCGGTGCTGATCGTCATTTCGCTCAGCAAGTCGAATGTGCTCATCAACGAGCCACCAAAGTACATGCTGCCACCGGCATGGACGTCACCACCGATGTACACCGTGATTTCGTCGCTGCCGATGACCATGCCGACCGTGTAGGTGGCTCCCTGGGTGACACTGACCGGGGTATCCAATATCACGGTCTGGTAGCTGTAGTTGGAGGCATCGGTAAAGGTTTGGGCCGTGGTGAACGCCTGTGTCGCCACCGGGACGGTACTGGTTCCCGCCCCTTCATAGACATTCAGGGTCGCCGAGGCGCCGCCGTTCTTGAACACGAACCCGACCTGGGTGAGGTTGCCATCGGCGCCGGCCACGAAGGATTGCCCGATGGTGTTGTCGTTCGCGCCGCTGCTGCTGACGCCATCGAAGGTCTGGGTGGATTCGGACAAAGCGCCGAGGTCCGACAATACCGGAGCGTCGTTCACCGCGACCATGGAAACGGTACTGGAGACGCTCAGGCTGGCGGTGTCATCCCCGCCATTGGCGGTGCCGCCGCTATCGGTAAGGCTGGTGATCGTCACCACCCGGTTCGCATCGTTCGGTGCTTCGCTGCTGTTGATGTAGGTCAGGCCGTCCACCAGGGTTTGAGCTTCCGCCTCGGACAGAGTGCCGCCGCTGAGGGTCACGGTGGCCACCGAACCGCTCACGCCTACGCTGTAGCTCAGGCTGTTGGTGGCCGTGGTGCCGCTGTTGCTGTCGGTCAGTTCGATATCGCTGCCGTCGACATTCAGTACCTCGTCACTGCCGTTGGCGACACTGCTGACTTCAATGACCAAGCCAGTCAGCGTTTGCCCGCTTTCGATGGTGGCGATCGCTGCGCTGCTGAACAGGGCCACCGCCGAGCCGCCTTCGGTGAAGGTCGGGTTCTGGCCGGTGGCGGTCAGGCTGGGCTCATCGTTGACAGCGGCCACGGTCAGATTGGCCGTTTGCGCGCCGGAGGCGTTGCCCAGGCTGTCGCTCAGGGTAAAGCTGAAGCTGTCGCTGGTGGTGTCGCCGCCGTTGTGGCGGTAGCTGAACAGATCGTTATCGATGTCGTCCTGGCTGAAGGTGTCGGACACCGCCAGGTCGGTTCCATTGTTGCTCAGGGTGCCGTTGGCCGGGACGGCGGTCAGCGTGAAGGTGATGTCCGCCGCGCCGCTGTTGGTGTCGTTGGCGGCCAGTTCGGTGTTGTTGATCACTTCTGTGCCGCCTTCCGCCAGGGTGACGCCGGTGTTGGTGCCCAGGTTTGGCGCGGTGGTATCGACGGTAAAGGCGGTCAATGTCAGCGTATTGCCGACATTGCCGGCGGCGTCCGTGACGATCAGCGTACAGTCGCTGTAGGCGGCGTCGCCCAGGGCGCTGCTGTTGTCGGTATCGGTCAGCGTGATGGTTTGAGTGCCACTGGCGACCGCGCCTTCATCGCCGCTGCCACAGCTTCCGCCCACGGCCAGTGTGCCGGCTTCGGTGGTGGAGAACTGGATGGCCGGTGTGTTGTCGTTGGTCAGTGTGGTTACGCTCACTTCGGCCAACACCGGTGCGGTGGTATCGATTATGAGAGCCTTGTTGTCGCCCAATGAATTGGCGGCGCCCGGTGAAGCCAGCGTCAGGGTGGCGGCGTTACCGGCGGCATCCAGGATGGTGCCGCCATTCAGCGCCAGGGCCGTGATGCTCTGGTAATCCAGGTCGGCACTGGTGTCGCCCGCCTGAACGGTGTAGGTGAAGGTCAGGGTGCCGGTCCCGGAGCCCGAGGCGTAATCGACCGCACGATCGGTGTCGCCGGTTTCCAGCGTCAGTTGCGGTGTGCCGGTCACGGTGACCGCTTCGCTGAAGTTGACCTGGATGCTGATGGCGTCGCCCGCCTTGTAGCGGCCGTTGGCGGTGGCGGAATTCACGCTGCCGACCGTCGGTACCGTGGTGTCGATCACCAGGGCTTTGTTGTCGCCCAAGGAGTTGGCGGCGCCCGGAGTGGCCAGCGTCAGCGTCGCGGCGTTACCGGCGGCGTCGGCAATGGTGCCACCGTTCAGTGCTAGGGCCGTGGTGTTCAGATAATCCAGGTCGGCACTGGTGTCACCCGCCTGCACCGTATAGGTGAAGGTCAGGGTGCTGGTGCCGGAGCCCGAGGCGTAGTCCACCACCTGATCGGTGCTGCCGGTTTCCAGGGTCAGTTGCGGTGTGCCGGTCACGGTAACCGCTTCGCTGAAATTGACCTGGATGCTGACGGCATCGCCCGCTTTGTAGCTGCCATCGGCCGTGGAGGAGGTGACCTCCGTCACCGTGGGTACCACACCATCTACGACCAGCGCTTTGTTGGCACCCAAAGAATTGGCGGCGCCCGGCGTGGCCAGTGTCAGCGTCGCGGCGTTACCGGCGGCATCCACCATGGTGCCGCCGTTCAGCGCCAGGGCCGTGGTGTTCTGGTAATCCAGGTCGGAACTGGTGTCGCCCGCCTGCACGGTGTAGGTGAAGGTCAGGGCAATGGTGCCGGAGCCCGAGGCGTAATCCACCACCTGATCGGTGCTGCCGGTTTCCAACGTCAGTTGCGGTGTGCCGGTCACGGTGACCGCTTCGCCGAAGTTGACCTGGATACTGATGGCGTCGCCGACCTTGTAAGTGCCGTCGGCGGTCGAGGCGTTCACGCTGCTCACTGTGGGTGCGGTGGTGTCGACCACAATGGCCTTGTTGGCGCCCAGGGAATTGGCGGCGCCCGGTGTGGCCAGTGTCAGCGTCGCGGCGTTACCGGCGGCATCGGCGATGGTGCCGCCGTTCAGAGCCAGGGCTGTGGTGTTCTGGTAATCCAGGTCGGCACTGGTGTCGCCCGCCTGAATGGTATAAGTGAAAGTCAGGCTGTTGGTGCCGGAACCCGAGGCGTAATCCACCACCTGATCGGTGGTGCCGGTTTCCAGGGTCAGTTGCGGTGTACCGGTCACGGTGACCGCTTCGCTGAAGTTGACCTGAATGCTGACGGCATCGCCCGCCTTGTAATTGCCATTGGCCGTGGAGGAGGTGACTTCCGTCACGGTCGGCAATACGCCATCCACCGCCAGGGCTTTGTTGTCGCCCAGTGAATTGGCAGCGCCCGGCGTGGCGAGCGTCAGAGTGGCGGCATTACCGGCATCGTCGTTGATTGTTCCGCCGTTCAAGGCCAGGGCCGTGGTGCCGGTGTAATCCAGATCGGCACTGGTGTCACCTGCCTGCACGGTGTAGGTGAAGGTCAGGCTGTTGGTGCCGGAGCCCGAGGCGTAATCGACCACCTGATCGGTGCTGCCGGTTTCCAGGGTCAGTTGCGGCGTACCGGTGACGGTCATGGCTTCACTGAACGTGACCTGGATGGATATCGCATCGCCCACCTTGTAGGTGCCGTCCGCCGTGGATGAGCTCACTCCACTGGCCGAAGGCCCGATGTTGTCGAGGGTGGCATTGGTGGTGTCGGCCGTGGTGGTGACCACGTCGTTGGTGTCCGTCGCGGTGACCGATACGTTCAGGTTGGTGCTGTCGATGGCACCGGAAGGGATGACGTAGGTCGCCGTCCAGGTGTCGCCTGTGTTGCTTGCCGCGACGGCTGCGCCGCCGCCGAAGTCCGAGAAATCAACCGTTACGCCGGCGATGTTGCCGTTGTTGTCGCCGGTGGCCGCGGTATCGTCCCAGGCGACGGTGACGGTATCGCCGATCTTATAAGCGCCGCCGGTGCCGGTGGCGCCGCTGAGGGTGATGTTGCCGTCGGTGACCTCGGGGCCTGCGGTGCTCAACACCACATCGTTGCCGGTACTGCCGACATAGCTGACCGCCAACGGAATGCCGTTCAGCGTTGTGGATTCATCCCCTTCGGCCAGGCCGTTGAAGGTGCTGCTGACGGCATCGTTGCTGTCGTTGTTAATAATAGTGTAACTCTCGCCACCGGTGCCGGTATAGCTGCCGATCACACTGAGCGTACCGCCCAGGGTTACTGTGCCGGTGACAGCGTATTGATCGTAAGTCGTGCCAGCCGTGGTGCCGTTAACTCGCGCGACCAGGGTACCGCCCGAGTTCAGTGTCAGGCCGCCATCCAGTGTCAGGGTGCCGGGAGCCGCCCCGGTTTGAAGGGTGCCGCCGGAGTTGACGGTGACCAGGCCGGAGAAGGAGCCGGTGCTTTCGAGCGTGGCGGTGTTGCCGACGCTGACCGGACCGGTTATCGAGTTGGTGACCACGGTCCTGCCTGCGGAGAGCGTGAGCGTGCCGGTGTTGGTATTCGTGGCGGACAGCGTCAGCGTGCCCGCGCCCGCTTTGGTCAGACTGCCGGTGCCGCTGATCACGCCAGAGAGAGTTACGCCATCAGCATGGGTGACCGTACCGTTGCCGGCGCCCATGCTGATGGCGTTGTCGATCGTGCCGGTGCCGGTCACCGAGAGACCGCCGCCATTGAGAGTGACGGTGCCGGCGCCGAGGTTGCTGTCGTCGGTGATGCTGACTGTACCGGCGGTCACCGTCAGACCGCCGGTCTGCGTCTGCGTACCGGACAGGGTCAGGGTGCCCGCGCCTGATTTCGTCAGGGTGCCGGTGCTGCTGACGACGCCCGACAGCGTAATATCATTGGCGTTGCTGAGCGTGCCATTGCCGGTCATCGTCACGGCGTTGTCAATGGTGACACTGGAGCCGGTGACGGTCAGCGTGCCGCCGTTGAAGACCACGCTGCCGGAGCCCAGGTTGCTGTCACCCGCGACGATGACTTCCCCGTTTTGGATCGTGGTGGTGCCGGTGTAGGTATTGGTGCCCGTCAGCGAGACCTTGGCGGCGGATGTTTTCAACAGGTTACCGGTGCCGGACATCACGCCGGACAACACCAGGGTGTAGTTGCCACTGCCACCATAGATATCGAGAGTGCCGCCACTGGCACCGAGTACAAGGTCATTGTCAATGGTCGTCGAAGCGCCGGAGAAACCATTGTTTGACAGGGTTCCGCCGTTCAGGGTGATGGCCCCGGAGGGAAGGACATCATCGTTGTTCACCCACACAATGCCGGAGACCAGGGTCAGCGTTGCATTGGAAGAGGCTGCGTTGCCGGTATTGGATATTTGCAGTTCACCCGAACCGGTCAGGCTCAGGTTCGCATTGCCCGAGAACAGGCCGGACATGGTGACGCTGACGTCATGGTTAAAGGTACTGTTCGCGGCAATGTTGATCGCATTGTCAATGGTTCCGAAGCCGGTGGCCGACAAGGTGCCGCCATTGAATACCAACTGCCCGCTGCCCAGATTGCTGTCGCCCGCCACACTGAGGGTACCGCTGGTAAAGGTGGTGGTGCCGCTGTAGGTCTGGGTCGCCGTCAGGGTCACGGTACCATCGCCGGTTTTCGCCAGTGCGCCGGTCCCGGCGAAGATGGTGCCAAGGCTCGCGCTATCGCCACTGCCGTTATTCAGGGTTAAGGTGACGCCACCGCCCAGCGACAACGTGCCGCCGGAAAGTGTCATGCCGCTGGCGGAATCCAGTTCCAGCGTCAGGCTTTCAGTCAGACTGGTGGCTGACGAAGCCGAGACGGTTTGAGCCGCCAAACTGCTGTCCATGATCAACGTCTGGGTGCCGGTGCCATCGGCGGCGGCGATGGCGATCGCCTCGCTGAAGCTGGTTCCGTCGGTCGGGTCGACGGTCGCGGTGTCGGTGGTTTCGGTGATGTAAATGCTGTCACTGGTTACCGTTACATCGGCCGTATGGCTCTTCGAACCGTCGCTCAGCGTGAAACGAACCGTGGCGTCGCCCGCCGGGGTATCGTTGCGGTAGGTGAGGCGCTGCATGACATTTGAGACGAGGGCGGTGGTGGCCGCCGTGCCCGAACTGGTAAAGCTGATGGTCAACACCCCGTTGGTATTGGTGAAGGTGGCGAAGGTCTGACCGCCGTCCTGCAGGTCGCCGCCGTTGACCGTAAAGAGCGCGCCACTGGTATCGA
>CBFGUW010000033.1:0-54555 GCA_965652395.1 uncultured Saccharospirillum sp.
GATTGAAGCTGGATGCCAGCCACCCGATGTATGGCATCACCCTGGGCTTCCCCATTCCACAACTGTTGCAGTTTTTGCCGCACATGGGGGTCTCCCAAGAGGAAACCGACCGGGTGAAGGCCGAGTTGGAAGAAAAGTGGCAAGCGCTCAGCCCCGACGGGGTGTCATACCAAATCCCCCAGGGTTAATCGTGAAATCGCAGGTCGGCTATGGGTGTATCTATTGCCGCCCTGCGATCAAAGGCCGGTCAATCAGGGTAACAGTACGGTAGAGCCTGTCGTTTTCCTGGCTTCCAAATCCCGGTGAGCCTGGGCGGTACCCTTCAGCGCATAAGTCTGGTTAACCTCGACCTTCAATACGCCCGATTGAATGGCATCGAACAGCCGGGTGGCGCCTTCCTCCAGCAGTTCCCGTGTGGCAACGTGCGTCGCCAGCGTGGGGCGGGTGACATAGAGCGAGCCTTTGGGAGCCAGAATGGCCGGGCTGAACGGGTCGACCGGGCCGGAGGCATTGCCATAGGAGGCCAGCACGCCGAAAGGTTTCAGCGAATCCAGAGACGCCTCGAACGTATCCTTGCCGATGGAATCATAAGCCACGGCGACGCCCTCGCCATGGGTTAATTCCCGCACCCGTTCGGCTATGTTTTCCCGATCATAATAAATCACATGGTCACAGCCATGGGCTTTGGCGATGTTGCCTTTCTCTTCGGAACCGACGCAGCCAATGACAGTGGCACCCAGATGTTTGGCCCATTGGCACAACAGCAGGCCCACGCCACCGGCAGCGGCATACACCAGAATGGTGTCGCCTTGTTTGACCGGGTAGGTCCGGAACAGCAGGTAGTGGGCGGTCAGGCCTTTCAGCATGACGGCTGCGGCGGTTTTATCGTCGATTCCGTCCGGCAGTTTCACCAGCGTATTCGCTTCAATCAAACGAGACTCGGCATAGGCGCCAGCCTTCATGGGGTAGGCAACTCGATCGCCCACATTCAGATGAGTAACCCCTTCACCCACCGCTTCGACGACACCGGCGGCTTCCATTCCCAGCACGGCTGGATAACTGGGCATAGGGTACAGGCCGGTACGCATATAGACATCGATGTAATTCAAGCCCACAGCGGTTTGCTTTAAACGGACCTGGCCGGGGCCGGGTTCGCCGACTTCGAGGTCGTCCCAACTAAGTGCTTCGGGGCCACCGGGTTCGTGAATGCGTATGGCGTGTGTCATGGTTAGGCTCCTATTCGTATTAGTTCCCGATGATCATCAAGAGGCCGTAGCGGCTTTTCGTTTTTTCCCAGTGTAACCGGCTTTCCGGCTTTTTTTGGGTCGTCGTCCTGATTTTGTCGGTGAAGATAGTCCTTTCAACCCAGTGGGAACCAGATTTCTGAAAGTTCGAGTCAATTCCCCAAGTTCATTCACCAATGGCTGCATCAGGTCATCATAGCGCGCCTTGCGTGTGGCGATGTCGGCCAACAGGGATTCCCAACGTGCTGTGCGGTCCGGCTCGGTCAGCGCATCCGGTAACGCATGGATGATGGCGCGACCGGCATCGGTACTGCGGATATTCTTGGCCTCTCGTTTAAGAAAGCCACGTTTGAACAGCAATTCGATGATTCCGGCTCGGGTTGCTTCGGTGCCCAACCCATCGGTTTCTTTCAGTACGGCTTTCAGCCTTGGGTCTTTCACAAAACGGGCGATGCCGGTCATGGCGGCGAGCAGAGTGGCCTCGGTAAAGGGTTTGGGTGGCGAGGTGTGCTTTTCCAGCATCTCGCCCTTGAGCGATTGCAGCACCTGGCCTTTTTTCAAGGAAGGCAGTGGAGGATTCGTGTCTTCTTCATTTTGTGCCCGGCTTGGGAACAGTGCCTTCCAGCCGGGGTCCAGCGTTTTACTGTCCTTCGCTTTGAACAGGCCACCGGCGATGCTGATGGCGGCTTCGGTTTCAGCACGCTGCCAGGGCGGCATGAACTGAGCGAGATAGCTGCGACACACCAGCCAGTATATTTGTTTTTCCTGCGGGTTCAGGCGGGAGATGACCCTGTCGGTGGGGATGATTGCATGGTGAGCCCCCACCTTGGCATCGTTCCAGGCTTTGCTCTTTCGGCCGGTATCCAGAGTTTGCCAAGCCTCCTCCGCGCCTGTTTCCCCCAGTTTGTCGAGGCTAGTACGGACAGAGGCAACGACCTTGGGTGCTTCGGCAAAATGCTCCCGAGGCAGGTGGCGGCTGTCCGAGCGGGGGTAGGTGATGGCCTTGTGTGTTTCGTACAGGCTCTGACAGATGTCCAGCACCTGTTGAGCGCCCAGACCAAACACCCGGTTGCCTTCCATTTGCAGGCTCGATAGGGAATGGGGCAGGGGCGCGGCCTGTTTTTTGGTGTTTTGTTGGTAGTCCTGCACTTCCGCCGGTTGATGGGATATTCGCTGAACGACATTTTCGGCCAGGGGTTTGGACAGGTTGCGCCGTTGATCATCCAGCCAGGGTTCGCAGGCTTCGCTGGGTTCCCATTTGGCTTTGAAGTGTTCTTTTCGCTCGGTTTCCAGGTTGGCCCACACTTCGTAATAAGGCTGGCTGACGAAAGCTTCGATGGCTTCGTCACGTTGAACCACCAGCCCCAACACCGGGGTTTGCACCCGGCCGACCGACAGCACACCCTGGTAACCAACCGTTCGCCCCTGCAGGGTGAAGGCTCGGGTGAGGTTCAGACCATACAGCCAATCGGCACGGGCCCGGGCGAGCGCCGAGGTGGACAGCGCTTTATAGTCGGCATTGGGTTTGAGATTGTCGAGCGAGCGTTTGACGGCGGGTAGATTCAGGTCGGCAATCAGGCAGCGTTGGATGGTGGCTTTTTTGGTGGCTGGTACTTTTAAATAGTCGATGACTTCATCGACGAGTAATTGGCCTTCGCGGTCGGGGTCGCCAGCGTGGATGATCTGGTCGGCGGATTTGACCAGTTTGCGCAATACGGTCAATTGGCTGCGGGTTTTGCTTTTAGGGACCCATTTCCATTCATCGGGCACGATGGGCAAATGGTCGTGGGACCATTGCTTGAACGCGGGGTTGTAGGCATCCGGTTCGGCCTGTTCGAGCAGGTGGCCGATGCACCAGGAGACGATGTCGTTGCCGACTTTGATGTGGCCGTCGCCTTTTTGCTTTGGGCCGGGGAGGGCGTCGGCAATGGCACGGGCCAGACTCGGTTTTTCAGCTATAAACAGTCGCATGGAGTGAGGATGGTTTTCTGTATGGATGTACAGTATCTTGGGTTGGTGGTTGACGCAACCTTTTGGTTTAGTGGCTTTGGTCCGCAACCGGTGCCGGGGGTGCTCTTCCGGGGCCGCCGTGGATATGTCCCTATAGGCTAGGCCGAAACATCCATGTTTCGGACTGCCCCGGAAGAGCACCCCCGGCACCGGTCGCTAACTTTGGCGCCACTCGCTACAATTTGAATTCGTTTTTTGCCAAGGAAATTATTTTGCCTAACTTGCTGCCTTCTCTGTTGTGTTTATGGGTACTGGCTGGATCGGTCGTTGCGGACTCTCTTATCACGCCAGACGGTGGAGAGTATGAAGGAGAAGTAAAAGACGGCCTGCTGCATGGCAAGGGGCGCATTGATTGGCCCGATGGCACCTACTATTTAGGCGAATTCCGGAATGGCCTGAAACACGGAGAAGGTACGGAAACCCTGCTTGACGGGCGGATATATCAGGGTGAGTACGACAGCGGCCGATGGGCAGAGGGTCTCCTGCATTTTCCCAATGGCCAAAGCTATGAAGGTGAATTCGAAAAACAACGCTTCGATGGTGAAGGGAAGCTGACTTTTCGAAACAAGACCGTCTACGAAGGTGAATTCAAAGCCGGTGATATGCACGGCGAAGGCAAGATGACCACGGCCGATGGCACTGTCTATTCGGGCACCTTTGAACAGGATCGTCTGCCGCGTGGCACGATTACCGGTACCGACGGCTACTTATATGAAGGTGAGCTGCGTAACTGGCAGCCGCATGGCGAAGGGCGGATGGAGACGGCCGAAGGAGAGGTGTTTGAAGGCCGGTTTGAGTACGGCGAATACGTCGGCGACGATGGCATGGCTGCCTACGAGGAGGAATGGAACAAACAGCAGGAAAGGCTGGAGCGTGCGCTCTATACCCAGAGAACCCTTGTCGACGCTCAACTGAAACGGCTTCGTGACCAGACTCCCGGCGAACCTGAGGTCTATACCCTCCTCGCCGCGCTGAGCAATGCCGAAACAGTTTTCCGCACCGAAGTCGAAACCATCGACTCGCAACTCAACGCCATGCCCGCCTTCAGCGACCGCCTCGTCACCCTCGCCAATGAACTGCACGACAGCGGAAACTACCCCCTCGCCACCGGCACCAGTTTAAAACACATCGTCCGTACCCTGGGTCAACGGCTTGGTGAGGAAGACCTTATATTCATCTACCTCACCTCTCACGGCAGCCCGGACCACGAACTCTCAGTCGACTTCAACTCGAACTCGACCCTGCCCGGGCTGGACCCGCAGGAACTCGACGACATCCTAAGCGAAGCCCCGCAGCAAAAAGTTCTGGTCATCTCCGCCTGCTACTCCGGCGGCTTCGTCCCTGAACTCACGTCCGAAGACACCCTCGTCATCACCGCGGCTGCCGCCGATAAACCCTCCTTCGGTTGCTCGAACGAAGAGACCATGACCTACTTCGGCCGCGCCTTCTTCGAAAACGCCTTCACACTGGAAAAACCGCTGGATGAAGTGTTCGAACTCGCAAAAGCCGCCGTCACCGAACGGGAGACGGCGGAGGGTTTCGACCCCTCCAATCCGCAGATCGGCGCATCGGAATCCGTGCTTCACGCCTGGGAGGCGTGGCGGGCCGAGGTGAATGGCACATCGAATTGACGCCTTCTTTCCGCGCGACGCCCTACTCAGGCAGGTCAGAACCGGTATAATCGCGGGTTCCGGTTTTTTCATTCCAACCAAGAGGTTGGATGTACTTTTTATTTTATTAGCTGGAAGGCCAGATTCGGTCTTTCTGTAGGCCAGGGCGAATACCAGGACTAGCGTTTGGTGCCAGGGTGCACTCACTCGGGGATGTCGGCAGCAAGGATGCTGCCGCCAAGCCCCCATGGAGGGGTTGAGCGGGCGGCGTTCCGCGCGACCCCGAGGGAGCACCCCCTGGCACCATACGCGGGTTCAGGCACCATACCCAGCCATAATGCACCGTAAACGGAGCCCCCATAGAAAATGAGTGACAAGCCGTCCAACTTTCTCGCCACCATCATTGAAGATGACCTGGCCAGCGGCAAGCACGACAGCATCGTGACCCGCTTCCCGCCGGAACCCAACGGTTACCTGCACATAGGCCATGCCAAATCCATCTGCGTAAATTTCGGCTTGGCGCAACAATTCGGCGGCGAATGCAACCTCCGGTTCGACGACACCAACCCCGAAAAAGAAGAGCAGGAATACATCGACTCCATCAAAGCCGACATCAACTGGCTCGGCTTTCACTGGAAAGGTCGCGAAAAATACACCTCCGACTACTTCGACCAGCTCTATGACTGGGCCGTCCACCTCATCAACAACGGTGACGCCTACGTCTGCCACCTAAGCGGCGACGAAGCCCGCGAATACCGTGGCACCCTAACCGAACCCGGTCGCAACAGCCCCTATCGGGACCGCAGCATCGACGAAAACCTCGACCTCTTCACCCGCATGAAAAACGGCGAATTCGCCGACGGTGAATGCGTGCTGCGCGCCAAAATCGACATGGCATCGCCCAACATGAACCTGCGCGATCCCATCATTTACCGGATTCGTCGCAAAGAACACCACCAAACCGGCAACAAATGGTGCATCTACCCCAGCTACGACTTCGCCCACGGCCAGTCCGACGCACTCGAAGGCATCACCCATTCCATTTGTACGCTCGAATTCGAAGATCACCGGCCACTCTACGACTGGTTCATCGAAAAACTGCCGGTGCCCGCCAAACCGCGTCAGTATGAGTTCGCACGCCTCAACGTGAACTACACCGTCACCTCAAAGCGCAAACTCAAACGCCTGGTGGACGATCAGGTGGTCGACGGTTGGGACGACCCGCGTATGCCCACTATCAGCGGCATGCGTCGTCGTGGCATTACCCCCGCCGCCCTGCGCAACTTCGCCGACATGGTCGGCACCAGCCGGGCCGGTGGCGTGGTCGACCTCGGCATGCTGGACTTCGCCATTCGGGAAGACCTGAACGACAACGCCCCGCGCGCCATGGCGGTGCTCGACCCGCTCAAGGTCGTGTTCACCAACCTACCGGACGACCACCGCGAAGTATTCACCGCCCCCGGCCACCCGAATCGGGACGACCTGGGCGAGCGTGAACTGCCGTTCACCAAAGAGATTTACATCGACCGGTCCGACTTCAACGAAGACAGCAGCCTGTCGCGCAAGAAGTTCAAGCGGTTGGTGCTGGGTGAATGGGTCCGGCTGCGCAACGCCTACATCATCCAGGCGGATGAAGTGATCAAGAACGACAACGGCGAAATCACCGAAATCCGCGCTCAGGTGGTTGAAGGCACCGTGGGTGCCGATGCCCCCGAAGGCGTTCGCCCGCGAGGTGTGATTCACTGGGTCTCCGCCTCTGAAGGCGTACCCGCCGAAGTTCGCCTGTACGACCGTCTGTTCAACCACGAGACGCCGGACCGGGGTGGTGACGACTTCATGCGTCACATCAACCCCGAATCCCTGCAAGTGCTGAAGGGCTGTGTGGTCGAACCCAGCCTGGCCACCGCCGCGCCGGAAAGCTCTTTCCAGTTCGAGCGGGAAGGGTATTTCGTGGTCGATCGATTCGATTCATCACCGGAGCATTTGGTGCTGAACAAAACCATCGGTCTGAAAGAGGTTTGGGAACGCAAGGTGTAGACCACTTCACATTCCTGACCAAAGTCGTAAATCGCTCTTTGTACCCCTTATGGGATTCATCTAGTATGAATTCCACTTGAGCGATTTGCGCACTTGTGAAGGAAATGGAACCATGGGATCGAGATGTGAAGCACTTTCGATCTGGATGGGAGCAGTAGGCACGGAACGACGGTCATTCCCTCCATTATCGCTGTATATTCCCCGTCACCTCTTAACGGTGGCAGCTCTACTGTTTTTGTCTTGCGTATGGCGAGGTGTGTGATGCATACCGCCATGGACGAGGCAATGCATGGGATCGTAGGCGATTGCGACAGCCTGCGTCATACCAAAGCTATTGTGGGCCGCTACCGTGGCTGCGATGCCTCCGTGTTAATTTTGGGCGAAAGCGGTACCGGCAAAGAACTGGTAGCGCGTGCCATTCATTACGTCAGCGACCGGGCCGAAGGGCCATTTGTTCCCGTCAATTGCGGCGCACTGCCGGACGATCTCCTCGAAAACGAACTCTTCGGTCATGAACACGGTGCCTTTACCGGTGCCCGTGACGCCGCCGCTGGGTTGATCGAACAAGCGGAAGGCGGCACTCTGTTTTTGGATGAAATCGGCACTCTCAGCCCCCGCGGCCAATGCGCGTTGTTACGTTTCCTGCAGAGCAAAGAATTCCGGCGCCTGGGCTCCCGCCGACTGCAAAGCGCCAACGTGAGGGTCTTCGCCGCCACCAATGCGGACTTGAACGAGATGGTGGCGCGAGGGGAATTTCGGCAGGACCTGCTCTACCGGCTCAACATCTTGCGCATTGTTTTGCCGCCTCTAAGAGACAGGGGCGGTGATATCGATCTGTTGGCCGAGCATTTTATCAATCGGTTTTGTCGGCAATATCAGATGCCCGAAAAGAGACTCTCAACGGCGGCTTGTCATTGGTTGCATACCTACGATTGGCCGGGAAATATCCGTGAGTTGGAAAACATTCTTCATCGCGCCATTCTTTCGTCTCCGGGTGTCGAAATCCAAGTCGAGGACATATCGCCGGACCAGGAGAACGTATCTCCCATCAGCCCCAGCACTACCCGAATAAACCCGGATCTGAGTTTTCAGGATGCCAAGGCCGCTGCGATTTCCCATTTCGAGCGGCACTATCTGGAAGCCCTGATGCTTCGTTGCAATGGCAACGTAAGCCAGGCTGCCAGGGTCGCAGGCAAAGAGCGGCGCGCATTGGGGAAATTGTTAAAGAAACATGGTTTAAGCCGGTGATGGGAGCCATTGTTTTCCACAAGCCCCCTTCAACCAACGTCCTTGTCACGGCTGGGCGTTAAGGTTATTTAACGTACTGCTCTTCGATCGCCAGCATTAATTCCCGGTCTTCTCGAATCATTTTTAGTTGCTGCCAGATTTCCCAGCGTTCCGCCTCGGAAAACTTCGTATGAATTGAGAAGGCCATGAAGTAATGCCGGGAAGTATAGGGTTGTTCGCTGATATGCAACTGGCCGTCATAAAATTCCCGGGAGATCATTGCTTGAGCCAGTTGCCTTAGCATCACGGCACTGCCGGATTGATCTTGAATGAGTTTTATCAGGTTCACCTGATCCCCGCCGGAGGTGTTGTCGACGACCAGTCCATCCTCGCTCAATGCCTGTGTAACGATGTACCCGGCTGGCGCTCTCACCGGTTGCGGAATCGTGCTTGGGTCACCCTGGTATTCGTAATTCGAATTTGCCATGGTGACGATGACGTCTTCCAGTGTATTGAGTCGGTAGTCGTTGTTGGCTTCGTTGTTCTCCATGGGAAAATACA
The DNA here is from genome assembly GCA_965652395.1 of uncultured Saccharospirillum sp. GTDB lineage: Bacteria > Pseudomonadota > Gammaproteobacteria > Pseudomonadales > Natronospirillaceae > Saccharospirillum. The sequence goes on from CBFGUW010000033.1 coordinate 8,690, forward strand.
GGAATTCCGTGCGGGGTTCGGAATAGGATATTCCCAGAACCACATCCACTTCGCCCTGCTTGAGAAACTCGACACAACGCGACCAGGTGACGGGTTTGACCCGGGTTTTCAGCCCCAATCGCTCACCGGCCTCCTCGAACATATCCACATATATACCGCTGCCTTTGTAGGAAGCAAGGAAGGTGTAGGGGTACCAGGTACGGTCGATGCAGGCGGTCAGTCTTTCGGCGTAGGCGGTAGAAATCGTGATGGCTGTTAGTATGAGTAACAGAAGAAGGGCGGTTATGTATTTCATAGGAACTCCACAATCCTGGTTGATGGATCGCATCGTCACGCAAGGTGCGATGCATGAAGGCATCCAATAACAGGCTGTTAAGAGAAAAATAGTGCGCGTATTCCCAATCACTGTGAACGGGGCAGCGGCTAATCATTGTCATAAGTAGTGCTAATGGTTTAATAAAGTGCTTTACGAACCTGACCGTTCCGACAAATGGGTTTCGACTTACCCGCCTGGGTTAAATTAGACCCACCCCTCCTAGGCCTGAAACACTGTGCTCTTCCGAAATTCGACTGGGTGTTTTATGACCCGAGGTTATTTTCCTCGTTTTAAAAATATCAATGAAAACAAAAGGTTAACCTTTGTTTTCTGTTTGGCACGTCCATTGCGATAGGTCCTCAATCGCCAATGCCCGGAAACAACAATGAGAACCAGCGAAGCGGACTCCGTGAGCGATGCTGCCAGCCGGATCATGCAGTACCTGGAACAGCATCCTCAGGCAACGGATACGTTTCGCGGCATTTGTTCATGGTGGTTGCGACAAAATGAGTCCCCCCTGCCGGAAGACGCCGTCGCCAGAGCCCTGGATCTGCTGATCCTGGAAGGGTGCGTCGACAGTCATCGGGCGCCCGGTGGGGAATTGCTGTACCGGCGTCGCACTCATTGATCACCGGGGTATCGACAGGCGGATTCCAAGGAAAAAACTGAAGAGGAAAAACAGTCCATGGTACAGGTCAGTTATCCCGGCGTTTACATCCAAGAAGTGGCCAGTGGGGTGCGCACGATTTCCGGCGTTTCCACATCCATAGCAGCGTTTATGGGCCGAGCCAGCAAAGGCCCCATCGACGATGCCGTCCGGTTGTTGAGTTATGCCGATTACGAGCGAGCCTTCGGCGCGCCACATCCACAAAGTGATCTGGCCGACAGTGTTCGGCTCTTTTTCGCCAATGGCGGGTCCGATTGCTACGTCGTACGGTTGGCGCCCGGCGCCGTACCGGCTTCGGTCACACTCGAAGACCTGCGCGGGCAGCAAGTGTTGGTCGCAACCGCCAAAGCCGCCGGTCTGTGGGGCAATACGGTGCGGATGGAGGTCGATTACAACACCCCCAATCCGGACGAAAGCTTCAACCTTAGGGTCATACATGAAGATGGCGGAGCGGTGGTGCAGACCGAATCGTTCACCGGCCTCACCATGAACCCCAACTCACCGCGCTTCGCGCCCAGTTTCGTGACTCAAAGTTCCAGCCTGATTGACCTTGGGCTTTCTGCTTTGATGGGCGACGCCACCGACAGTACGTCTTTCATTAACACCATTGGCAACAGTTTCCCCGGTTACACCGCCTCCCGGCGACCCTTGCGGAACCCCTTGAACAGCCCCGCCGGAGCAACGGACGGTGCCGCCATTCAGACAGCGCTTAACTCACTCTTTGCCGGTGGCGAAACCAGTTTCGACATCTCCGTCAATGGTGGCAGCTATGTCACGGTCGATCTCAGTATCGCCCCGGCACTGCCCGCCACCATCAACGGCATAGAGACCAATCTGGCCGGTAAAATCAACGACATGCTGGCATCCTTGTCTCCGGCACCCACGGTCTCCGTTTCTTTAAGCGGTGCTATCGCAGGTTATGGCCGTTATTTCGACATCACCGCCACCAACGGTAATGAATCCGCCGTTCGTGTGCGGCGGTCTTCCGCCAACGACATTGCCGGTGCATTGATGCTCGGTGTCGATCAAGGCGGTGTTGAATTGCCACGCTGGAGCAACTTCAGGCCCGCACCCACCGCCAGTGTCGTGCGTCTGGGCAACCCGGCGACACCCGGTGCGATAGGCCATGCCAACACCCTGCTCACCGTCGCACAAAACGCCATCACTCAAATCACCATCAATAGTACCAACGTCGCCCTCAATACAGCGGATTTCAATTTGCAGACCACCGCAGCGGGCACCGACCCCTGGTATATGAATGCCGCCGGAGACAGCGCGGTCACCGGTGACAACGACGGCGTGCGGGAAAAACTGCGCATCATGGCGCAGGCCATAAACGCCGAACCGGATCTCGGCTTCCAGGCACAGGTGTGGGGATATCAACTGGCCATCATGGCGACCAGCGGAGCCATCGGCAACGAGCCTTCCACCTTAGCCACCGGCACCGCAGGCTTCGACAACAGCCTCGAAACCAACGTCCGCCAGTACAGCCTGGGCCAAAACGTCGGCGACTTCAGTATCGCCAGCGCCCCCGGAACCGACGGCGGCATTCCCGACGCCGCCGCCTACATGGGCAGTGAAGCCGACCAGACAGGCGTCCACGCCTTCGACCCGGTCGATCTGATCAATCTCATGGTATTGCCCGGCGACAGCGACGTACCCGCCTCGGTCATGAACTCCGTCTGGGGCCCGGCCAGCGTCTACTGCCAACGCAGACGCGCCTTCCTGCTGGCCGACCCACCGCCCTCCTGGACCAACAACCAAGGCCGCCCCGAAGTGGTACAGGACACGGGCCTGGTCAACCAATTCCGCGCCACCATGGTCAAGGACCACTCAGCGGTGTTCTATCCGCGTCTTCGATTCAACGCCCGAGGCCTGATCAAAACCATTGGCCCGGCCGGTGCTATTGCCGGGCTGATGGCCCGCACCGACGGCAGCCGTGGTGTGTGGAAAGCACCGGCGGGCATCGATGCCGGTATCCGCGACATTGTCGGCGTGAACCTGGAACTGACCGACCTCGAAAACGGCGTACTCAACAAGAAAGGCGTGAACTGCATTCGCGTGTTGCCCAACGGCATTGTTAATTGGGGTGCGCGCACCTTGGATGGCGACGACGATTTCGGCAGTGAGTGGAAATACATACCCATTCGCCGTCTGGCACTGATGATCGAAGAGTCTCTTTATCGCGGTACTCGCTGGGCGGTTTTCGAACCGAACGACGAACCGCTGTGGGCCAATTTGAGGCTGAACATTGGTGCTTTCATGAATTCGCTATTCCGTCAGGGTGCCTTCCAGGGCAGTAGCCCGGCCCAGGCTTACTACGTGCGGTGCGATTCTTCCACCACGACTCAAAACGACCGCAATCTCGGCATTGTGAATATTGAAGTGGGTTTTGCTCCGCTTAAACCAGCCGAGTTCGTGGTGATAAAAATCCAACAAATGGCAGGCCAAATTGAAGCATAACAAAGTGGCCACTTTTGAGGCTGGCTAGCGTTGGATGCCAGGGGTTCCCATTCGGGGATATCCGAGGCATGGATGCCGAGGTTAAGCGCCCATGGAAGGGTTCACAGCGACCCCGAATGGGAACCCCTGGTAGCCAACGCGGGTTTCGGCAGATGTTCAAACAGCGGAAGCCACCGAAGTGACCGACTAAGGAGAGAAAAGAATGGCTAATGGGTTTTCAGTAAACGCGCATCGTTACGACCCTTACAAGAATTTTAAGTTTCGGATTCTTTGGGACAACAAACCGGTACTCGGCGTGAGCAAAATCAGCTCGCTGAAACGCACCACCGAGGTGGTCAAATTTCGCAGTGGCGGAGAAAATGCCATTGATCATAAATCGCCGGGGCGCACCAGTTACGAAGCTATTACCGTGGAACGCGGCCTCACTCATGATCCCGAGTTCGAAGCCTGGGCAAGCAAGGTACACACCTACGAAGGTGATTCCGTCATGGATCTGGCCAACTACAAAAAAGAGTTGACCATCGAATTCATGAACGAAAAAGGGCAGGTCGCCTTTCGTTACTACCTGCACAACTGCTGGGTCAGTGAATACACAGCCCTCCCGGATCTGGACGCCAATGCCAATGCCGTCTCGATCGAAAGCATGAAGATCGAACTCGAAGGCTGGGAACGCGACCCGGATACAAAAGAACCTGACGAAGGCGCTTGATGATGGGGATGGCCGCAAAGGAAAGCGTCGCCCGTCACGCCTGGCAAGCCCTGCCGTTTGGATCGGACGCGGCGCACGTCAATGTCGACTTCGGTGCAGCGGCTCCTTACGCCGTGACCGCCGTGCTGACCGCCTGCCTGCGCGGGCAAAACGGGGAACGCCTCGACGAAAACCAGGCATGGGGCTGGACCGTAGCAAGCCGACTCCAGGGCCTGCTCACCGTGGTCCGCGCAACGCGCCCCGCCGATCTGGACATCGGTGCCCGATGCGACCGGTGCCATGAACCACTGAGTTTCAGTCTGCCGCTCGAAGGTTTCCTGCAAACACCACCGTCCGGTTTATTAAGCTGCAAGCCTGAAAACGAAGAAGCCTTTCATGTTCGTCTTCCCACCGGGGCCGACCAGCAACACTGGTTAAGCACCGGAGAGGACGACCCGGAAGCACTGGCAAAAACACTGGTGGTGGATACTCAGGCGCTGGAACGGTGGGATGAAACACACTTCGCCGCCATGGAACAGGCGTTGGAAGAAGCCGACCCCTATACCGCGCTCGATCTCGAATCGGAATGCCCCTATTGCGAAGCCGCCGTCAGCCAGCCACTCGATTTGGAATCGGTCTTGTTGCATCGGCTTCAATCCGCCTTGACCGAACGGTTGCGTGATGTCCATCGCCTTGCCCGAGCCTACCATTGGAGCGAGTCGGAAATACTCGCATTGCCTGTGCAGCGTCGTGAATTCTATTTGGCCTGTATTGCGCGGGAGAGCGCCTTATGAGCGGATATTTTCAACGTTTGGCGAAGCGCAGTGGTGTGGGTGGTCGTCCCGTTCCTGACCGGGTGAATCAGTCCGCTCGTGCGGCGATCACCGAAGTGGAGGAAGTTCATCAGGTCGCGCAACCGGCGGCAACGATTAAACCTGAGCAAAGGACCGAGACGCCATTACCCTCAAGTTCGTCCGTCGCGCCTTCTCAAACTGTGGAACTTGAGCGCACAGAACCTCAACCCACTTTTGAAAACGTGCGGTCCGGTCATTCGAACGAAAAGGTAGAAGAAACTTCAGGAGCGTACCTCCCGGAAACGGAGCACAAAACCACCGAAAGCCGGGTCGAGGACGTCGCTCAGCCGAGTTTTAAACCCGTTGAATATGAACCGACTCTGGCAACGGAAGAGAAAAAAGTTGAGGCTGAATCCACGGTTGCTACGGAAGATCTCATCGCTGAAATGCCTGGCTCCGAGGTCGTGCTTTCACAACGACCGGCAGACTCCCATCCCAGCTTTATTCGTCAGGAAAAAACAGTAACGGAAACGGAGCGGGTCATGGTTCGTTCCGTGGTGGAACCAGAAGCGAGCGCATATTCTCAGCCGGAAACCACAACCGCCGAGCCTGAATTTCTGCAAACCCAGGTCAGGATCGAGCCAGGCCCCACCGTACCCACTGATCTGCAGCGCAGACCGGAAACCAAAGACAACGAGTCGGGGCCTCGCATCCATATCGGTCAGATTCAAGTCGAGGTTCATGCGCCGCCAAGCCAACCTGCTTTGCAGGCGGCTCCTAAGCCGACGCCCAGACCGTCCCGACCGGCCAAACCCCAAACGCGCAACCCCGATTTGCGTCGTTATTATTTGAGGGGGTTCTAATATGCCGTTGGAGCAAAGTCGTACCGCCATTGGCGCCGTCGGCGAACTGCTGCGCACCCGGCTCACCGCCCGAACCTCGGCCGGTGCCGTGGACGTCGGTCGACCCGAAGCCGCCGCCGGTTCGGCTGGCCCAAAATTCAATTTATTTCTGTATCAGATCGACATCGACGGCCACATGCGAAACCTCGCGCTGGACAGCGGTCAGGACGCGCCCCTCTGGTTGGTGCTGCGCTATTTGATCACCGCCTACGACGACGGCCAGGAAAGTGATTCCGTCGCCGCCCATGAATTATTGGGTGAAGGCATGCTGGCGTTGCAGGAATTGAATTTCATGCAGCCTTCCATGCCGCCGTTGATGGACAACCCCCAGTCGTTGAAAGTGACGTTCGACAGCGCCGATGTCGATTTGCTTTCCAAGGTGATGCAGGGGACGGACGAGCGTTATCGGATATCCGCTGCCTTCCAGGTGCGCCCGGTCATGATCGCGCCATCCGAACCGCCTTCTTATGCACCGCTGGTACTGACTGTCGGGCCGCCGGGGAATGAAGGCGTGGATGTCATACCCAGTATGGGTCCGACCCTGACTCGGTTGGAGCCGGAGCAATTCGAAGCAGGCAGCACCCTCACTGTTCATGGCGTTGAACTGACCAGCGCCGTTCAGGAGTTGCTGGTAGGCGACCAAAGCTACGGCATTTCCGCCGCGCCCGCCGGACGGGTTCACGCGGTTATTCCGGCGGACACCCAACTCTCGCCCGGCACCCACGCCATTATCGCCGTCAGTCTCTCCGCGAGCGGTCGACGCATTCACAGCAATGCCATTGCCGGTACGCTCATGCCGACCTTGACCGGCGTTGTGCCGGGGGTGCTGGTACCGGATGGCGGTGGCAATCTCTCTGGTTCGTTAACGTTGAACGGCGAGCGTTTGGGTGGGCCGGACGACAGTATTTTCGTGGCGTTTTATCGGGATGGCGCCGTGCAGCTTATGATCGAAGCTACGGGCGTCGCCGCGCAAAACACCCTCACAGCGACTGTGGGTGTGGATGAGGCATTACCGCCCGGCCTCTACCGGATCATACTGCGCGCCAACGGCGCCCAGGCCGTGAATATGCCGGAGGTGAACTGGTCATGACCGTTACCGAAAACCAAAGGCTGGCGCAGGTCACTCCCGGTCTGGAGGTGGAAGACCCGGTCATGGGGTATTGGCTGGCCCAGGTCAACCTGCGTCTGCGTCGTGAATTGGCCTGGTGCTGGCTGCAACGCACCGGGCAAAACGATCCGACCACCGGGGCACTGCCACCCTACACTGGCGTTGCGGACGACATGCTGGCCTGGTCGCGAACCGACGGTCAGCGTCGTCACTTTTTCCGCGCGGACGGTACCGCCGCCTACCTGACCGAGTTGATTGAAACAGCGGCTCCTGAACCTGAGAGCTATAACCGGGGTGACTGGTCCTGGCTGGTCAACGAACTGAAGCTGAGCGAGGCGGATCAGTTTGTACTGGCCCTGGCCGTAGCCTATCGATTGGATGCCGGTCTCGGCCCGGTGTGCGCCGCCTGTTTGAACGACGTCAACAAGACTTATCCCACTCTGGCCCTGGCGCAACGTCTGTGGGATGCGCCGGAAGACATGCTGCCGCTGGCATCACCTTTTCATTCGCTGCGGCGCTGCGCCTTGCTGGAAAACGAGACAACCGAGTGGTTTCAGCCGTTGGCGGTTCCCGCCTGGGCGGTCGCCAGTCTGAGCGGCGGCTATGAACTGTTGGACGGTGTGGAAGCCATCGCCCCGCGTCAAACCCGACTGCCGGATAATTGGACTGTGCCCCTGCACAGCCTGAATGAGCCCTACGATGGCCTGAGACGCATCCCCTTATTGGGCGAACGTGACGAGGATTTCAGTGGTGTGTGTGGCGCCATCACCGAACAGCTTTCCGTTCCCATGGTGTCCGTCAGTCCGGCCGCCTGGCAGCGTGCCACTCCGGCCCAGCTGTTGAGTTGGGCCTGGCTGTGCGGAGTGGAACCGGTATTGCCCTGGGGAGTGAAGCTCCCGTCCGAGGCATGGCCCTTGGGGCTGCCGCTGCGGGTCTGGCAACCCATGTCGGCGCAGCATTACCGCGCCGAAGAGGCCACCGCCGGACTGCAGACTCCGCTGACAATGCCCGCCATCGACTTCCACCGCCGTCTCGACGTATTGCAGGAAGCGTTGGGCCAGATGGCGGCGCGGTATCAATCGGTAGTGGAAGACTGCGCCCGCCGGTTCCGGTTCAGCGAACCGGTTTTGCGCCGCATCGGCTTGACGCTGAACCATCGCGGTCTGTGGCAGGCCGAAGACCTGATCGAAGCCTGCCGTGCTGAAACCCGGGGCGAGTTGGCACAATTGGCGCAAAAAGTGGAGCCACGTTTCGAGCCGGATGAACTGATTTTGGCCGCGGAACAGGAGGCACAGTTCCGCGAAGTCGCGCGTGCTATGGAAGCTCTGACCCGTGTCCATTACCACTGGGGTACGGCCAGAACCTGGAATGAAAGCGGGTTGTCGGTCCTGTTTTGTGGGCCTCCTGGCACCGGTAAAACCATGGCCGCCGAGGCCCTTGCAACCCGTTTGCACCTGGATATGTATCGCGTCGATCTGGCTCAGGTGGTGAGCAAATACGTCGGTGAAACCGAGAAAAATCTGCGCAGCATTTTCGATGCCGCCGAAGCCAGCGATTGCCTGTTGTTTTTCGACGAAGCCGATGCCCTGTTTGGTAAACGCACCGATGTGAAAGATGCGCACGACCGTTATGCCAACATCGAAGTCTCTTATCTGCTGGAGCGTATGGAACGTTTCAAGGGACTCGCCATTCTCGCCAGTAACCGTCGCAAGGATATGGACGAGGCCTTCATGCGCCGGCTTCGTTATGTCATTGAATTTCCCGTGCCCGGTACCGATGAGCGTGAGCGCATTTGGAAACAAGGGTTCCCGGCGCAAGTGGATACCAGCGAGTTGGATTTCCGCTTCCTGGCGCGGCAGTTTGCGTTTTCAGGCGGGCATATCCGGTCGGTGATTTTCAACAGTTGCCTGCAGGCAGCGGCCGAGCCGGAAGGGTCTCCGGCGAAAGGCAAAGTGGGTAAGCCGTCGATGCGGCAGGTGTTGATACAGATTCGGCGCGAGCTGCAAAAACTCAACCGAGCGACGGACGATGAACTCTTCGGGCGATATGCGGCCTTGATGAAGGAGAGCGCGGCATGAGCGGGCTGCAAGTCGATTTGAATCGCATCCACATCAGTTTGAAAGGCGTATCGGCGAACCTGGTACAGGAAGCGCTGAGTGGCCTGGAGGATGAATTGACCCGGCGATTGCAGGGGATGAAGGCGCTTCATGGTGATGTCTTCGCGAATGATATCCGGCTGGATGCACGCGAAATTTCCCCGAACATTGCGCCGAGGGACATGCGTGCCTTGCTGGTGGAGCAGATTGTGTCGGCTGTTGAGCGCGTCGGGCGTGGAGGTGAAAGGGTATGAGTTTTTATTTGCGGGGTGTGTTGGTCGAATACGGTACGGATATGTTGGGGCCGTTGCCGAATGTGGTGGTGTTTCAGTTTAACCCTGAGCAGTTGCAGCGCGGTTTGGAGTTGCCGCCGAGTACGAGTGCGGAGGATCAGGAGAATCGTGGGCAGCGTGAGCCGGGGCAGCGCAGTTCGTCGCCGACGGAGACGATTCAGTTGACGGCGCATTTCGATGCGTCGGATGACTTGGGTCAGAACGATGCGTTGTCGGCGATTCCTCGGGTGTTTGGTATTGGTCCTCAGTTGGCGGCGTTGGAGGCGATGGTGAATCCGAGTCCGGGGTTGATCAGTGGTGCGATTGGGGCGGCGATTGATGCGATTGGTGATGCTTTGGGGGGGGGCAGTGAGCCGAGTCGGTCGGTGCCGCGTGAGCAGGCGCCTCGTATTTTGTTTATTTGGGGGCCGAGTCGGGTTTTGCCGGTGGAGATTCGTTCTATGAGTATTACGGAGAAGAAGTTCGATCCGTTTTTGAATCCGGTGCAGGCGGAGGTTCAGATTGGTTTGGCGGTGGCGAGTTTTCCGGTGAATACGGATGACAAGATTGGTAAGGGGGCGTTGGCTTACACCAGTACGGTGAAGGAGGCCCAGGTGGCACTGAACCTGGTCAAGTCCGTGGAACTGGCGATCGAGACGATACCTTTTTAGGTCTGTGGCTAAACCCGCACCGGCTGCCTGGTAGGTCCATCCAGGGTCGGCGTGAACCCGTCCATGGGGCCTGGACCGCAGCATCCTTGCTGCGGACCACCCTGGATGAACCTACCAGGCATCCGGTGCTAGCCATCAGCGGCAAAAGCTAGGGTCAACAAGAGAGATGGGACATGTTTAACAAGAACTCGCGATATAAGAATTTGCCCACGGTTACTGTCACTACGGATGAAGGCGAAACCGTTGCGGCTGTTAAGTTGCGTTTGTTGGGCCAGCCATTGAGTCGACCCGCCGTGGTGACTCAAGGGGATCAACTGGATGTGATCAGCCAGCGTCGGTTTAAGGATGCCACCCGGTATTGGCACATAGCGGATGCGAATACCGAGTTGGAAGCCAATGCCCTGACCGAAGAGGCGGGGCGGACGATCAAGACTCCGGAACAAGGTTGAATGGAATTGGAAACGGATTGTTATGCCCACTGAACTGCGCGTCTATTTGAACAACGAAGCGGCCGATGAGGAGTTGCTGAATCGGTTTCGTCGGGTGCGTGTGGATCTGGCGATGGGTATTGCGGCGGAGGCGGAGTTGGAGCTTGAGATCGGGGCGGATGAGAACGGGCAGTGGGAGAGTATCGAGGAGGAGTTTGCTCAGCCGTTTTCCCGGGTTCGGGTGGAGGTGAAGCCGCCGAATGGGGACGATTTTATTGCGTTGATCGATGGTCCGATTATCGGGCAGCGGTTTGAGCTTGATGCGAGTCCGAATCAGAGCCAGTTGGTGTTGGTGGTGCACGATGACAGTGTGTTGATGAATCGAGTGGAAGACGTTGTGTTGTATGAGGAACTGACGGCGTCGGATATTGCCAGTCAATTGTTCAGTGAGTTTGATTTGACGCCGGATGTTGAGTCGGTGTCTGCCGCTGGGGCGAGTCTTGAACGTTATGTGGTGCAGCGGGGTACGGCGGCGCAGTTGTTGAAGGAGTTGGCCCGAAGACATGGTGTGAATTTTTATGTGATTCCGGGGGATGAGCCGGGTAGCAGTGTGGGTGTGTTTAAGCCGCTCGATTTGAACCCGGCGGATTACCCTGAACTGCTGTTGATGGGGGCGGATCGGAACATTAATAAATTCACGGCTGAGTACGATGCGTTGCGGCCGATGACGGCGCGCGCGGCGACGATCAGTTTGTCGGATAAGTCGGTGGTTGAGTCGGAAACCACGACGGCGGCGGTGACGGCGTTGGGGGATACGCCTTCGCACGATATTGCTGAACCGGGCAGCGGTTTTTTGAATCTGTCTCGTGAGGAAAGCGGTGATTTGGATGCCGGTGTGAATGCGGTGACGGATTTTTCCAGCTGGGCGTATCGAGCCGAGGCGGAAGTGGCGGCGGATGTCTACCCGGCGGTGTTGAAACCCTACACCGTGATTCCGGTGGTCGGTCCGGGTGGGTATCTCGGCGGTCATTACTTGATCAGTCGGGTGGTTCACACCCTGAGCGACGACGGTTACAAGCAGGAAATTACGCTACGCCGCAATGCCCGTTCCGCTGGCGGTGCGGGCGGCGGTTTACTACCTGGAGGAGTCTTTTAATGGACGGAGGTGGAATGGAGCGCGCCATCGTCGAGCTCGCCGAGCAGGTGCGTCATCGTTATTACGGTAAATACCGTGGCACGGTGGAAGAAAACGAGGACCCGGAAAAAATGGGTCGCATCCGTGCGCGGGTGCCGAAGGTGTTGGGCGATGTGGTATCGCCATGGGCGTTGCCTTGTACGCCTTATGCGGGGGATGGCAGCGGCCAATACACCATACCGCCGGTCGGTGCGGGGCTGTGGATAGAGTTTGAAGCCGGAGACCCGAGCCAGCCGATCTGGTCGGGCTGTTGGTGGTCGCCGGACCAGGTGCCGACCAACCAGGAGGGCGATGGCAAGGTGCCGGGCATGAAGGTGATTCGCAGTGAGCAGGGGCTGATGGTGAGTTTCGATGACGATGGTCAAATCATCAGCGTGAGCGACAGCGATGGCAGCAATATTTTGAAAATCGAAGTGCAAAGCGGACAGGTGTTGTTGAAAGGCGCGAGCAAGGTGGTGGTGGAGGCTCCGCAAATCGAGTTGGTGGAAAACGCGAGTCACCCGGTGGTGTTCGGGGACCAGCTAATGAATTACCTGACGCAACTGGTGACCATGTTGCAGACTCACACCCACCCGGGGCAATTGGCCGCTGGAATTTTCCCGGTCACGCCCATGGTGCCGACGCCGACCTTTCCGATGCCGACGTCTTCTTTGTTGTCACAAAAAGTGAAGGCGGGTTGATATGCCGATTAAAGCGGGAACCGTGGACGATTTTGCCGGCAGTATGGCGGAGGCGATGGAGAACGCGCTGAAGGAGGAGTATCAGGCGGTGAAAAATGAGGCCATGCCGGGTATGGGGGAGGAAGACAGGCGGATGTTGCTCTGTGCGATTTCCCAGGGTGTGGTGCGTTATCTGAAAGACAATCTGGATGCGTTCGAGTTGAGTTCGGAGGTGACGCAGGTAACGGGTGAGCCGGATGCGCCTTTGATTCAAAGCACGAACCCGAGTTCCATCAGTGTTTCGGGTGGCGGCGGTGGCAGTATTTCGGCGAACGATGCGGATGTGACGCAAATAAACAGTGCGAGCAATCGTGTGCGCAGTCGGGGTACGGCGACGATTGATCAATTAAATACGTCGGGGACTTTGTACTCATGAGCGGTCGACATATGGCGTTTCCATTTCGCATCGGTTCGGACGGCCGAACCCGTGCGCCGGAGAACCTGGAGGAACACATCAAGGGTGAGGTGATTCAGCTGCTGCTGACCAACCCTGGCGAGCGTCCGCTGCAACCTTTGGTCGGTGCGGGTCTCCGCCGTTTGGTGTTCGAGGGCAACAGTGATGCGACGGCGGCGGTGGCGAAGGCAACCATCAATCGTGCATTGAACGATTACCTGGGCCACCGAATCGAGCTGATGGCTCTGGAAGTCGAAAACAACGATGCGACTTTGCTGGTGGGGCTCCAGTACCGAATTATCGCCACTGGCGAGGAGCAGCGGCTTCGGTTTGAGCATAGTCGTTAGGTTCGGTGGTTGACTATTGGCGAGGATTTATTCGGTGGCTGGGGCGAGGTGGGGGGTAGTCCTTTTTCGGGTCGCCGTGAATATGTCCATATAGGCTAGACCGCAGCATCCATGCTGCGGACTTCCCGAAAAAGGACTACCCCCCACCTCTCCTCGGAATGTATGTCGCCGAGGTCAGAAAAAGAAAGAATGAAAAGATACAGAGCTGTGGCGCTGGGAGAAGAATTTGGCCGTAAGCCGAAATTGGCTAGCAGCGGCTGCCGGGTAGTCCTATTTGAGGGTATCTGAGGCATGGATGCCGAAGTTAAGCCCCCCATGGATGGGTTCACGGCGCCCTCAAATAGGACCACCCGGCAGCCGATGCGGGTTAAACCTCCGTAAAAGGTAAACCACGGACAAAAAAGCAAGCCACAGAAAAAGGAAGACGAAGAAGGTGAGGAATGAACCATGAGCTATCGCTTCGATGAGGAAGTGTTGGCGGATCGAGCCCGGGATCTTGAAGACGAAGGGTTGAACGGTATTGATCTGGTCTTTGTTGAGCTGGATGTGGCGTCGCCTCCGGCCTTTGCCGAGTTGCGGCTGGAATTTCACAACAGTCTGCATTTGGCCGCCATCGATACCACCATTAATACGGATGGGAATGATCCGACTTCTGTGTTTTCCATAAGCGGCGGTAGCCGTTTGTTGGGTGGCGATGGGCCTGGGGAGGTTCAGGTTACACAGTTGTTGGGTGTGAGTGGGAATGCACTCACACTGCGTGTTTCGCCCGTGGGGGATTATTCGACTTACCGGCTGGGGGTTCGTTTTCAGGATGGGGCCGGGGATGATTTAATCGACCCTTTGTTTGCTGAAATCCCGTTTAAGTTTCGGCCCGGTTGTTTCAACCTGAATTGTGCGCCCGCCTGGAAGAAAGGGCGTGAAAAAGCCCCGAAACCCGTTATTGATTATCTTGCCAAAGACTTCGACTCCTTCAAGCATGTGTTGATCAACGCTATGCGTGAACGGGTGCCGGGTTGGGAGCCTACCAGCGAAGTCGATCTTGATCAGGTTATTTTGGATTTGATCGCCGCCGATGGCGATTTCCTCAGCGATTTTCAGGATCGCGTTATGCAGGAACGCTACTGGGGGCTAGCGCGTAAACGGGTGTCCATGGCGCGTCATGCGCGGTTGATGGACTATCACATTCATCAGGGTAATCAAGCCAGTACCGACTTGGTATTGACCGTCGAGAGCGAACAAACCCTGGCCGGTGAGTTTGCTGTTTGGAATGGGAACGACTGGAAAGACCCGGGCGCGCAAATCTTTGTGACGGCTCATGAACAATGGTGCCACCCCTGGTTGAATCAGATCAGCTTTTATACCTGGAACGATGCCCTGACCGCGCTCGATGCCGGTGCCACTTATGCCGATTTGGCGCTGCCCGCGCCGTTGAATCCCGGTAACGAGGGCGAGGCGGATCAATTTCGGGATGTGCTGCGCCGGGATGACGTGCTTTACCTCATAATTGAGGAACGGCTTAACCCTCAAACCGGAACCGTGAACGGGCGTGATACCGGTAAACGCCAGAAACTGACGCTTCTGACCGGAAACGACGCCGCTGAGACCCGCTTCGACCCTTTCACCAACCAGCACTATGTGCGTGTGTACTGGCAGCCGGATGATCGTTTGCGCCGTCGCTATTGCCTGCTTACCCGGTGCGAGGGCGCACCCGTTAACGATGTTTCGGTGCTGTTCGGCAATGTGGTTCATGCCCGCCACGGTCGGCCCCATGTCACCGTCTTTCGTCCACCGGGTTCGATCTTGGGGGCGACCGATGCGTCTGTATTGATTCACAGCGATGAAGCCTATTGGGAGCCGAGCCGTTGGGGCACTTTGTGTGATCTGCCCAATCGACCCCTGGCTTACCGTGATACACCGCCCGGAGGCGATGTGCCGCCCGAGTCGTCCTGTCGGGTCGAGGTGGCCGGTTTTATTTCACCCTGGGATGAACAGATCGATTTGATCGAAAGCCAGGGTGACGATGAGCATTACATCGTCGAGACCGACGAACTGAGTCGCAGCCGGCTTCGCTTCGGTTTTGGCGAGGGATTGAGCGCGAACGGTCGCGCGTTGGACGATGATGCCGTGGTCACGGTTCATTATCAGGTGGGGCGCGGCAGCGCGGGTAATATCGGCATCGACAAACTCACCGGTTTTGACGGCCCGCCCTGGCTGACGGCCACGCGCAATCCCTTCGATGTGACCAACGGTCGCGACCCGGAACCGCGCGATGTGTTTCTGCGGCGGGTGCCCATTGCCTATCGTGCCAAACAAAAACGCGCTGTAACTTTGGCGGATTATGTTGCCCGTGCCGAGGAACTGCCCGAAGTTTCTCATGCTTATGCCCGTTACGGTTGGACCGGCAGCTGGCGCACGGTGCGTGTCTCCATCGACCCGACCGGAACCACGGAACTGGATAACGAAACGCGCGAGCGCATTCACCGTCATCTCGATGCGGTTCGCCTCATCGGGGAGGATTTGGAAATCCGCCTCGCCCGTTATGTACCCTTGGATATCAACATGCGTCTCTGCGCGCACCCGGATTATTGGCCGGAAGATCTCGCTGCCATTCTGGAGCAGGAATTTTCCGATGGTTTCACGCCCGATGGCCGTCACGGCTTTTTCCACCCGGACGATTGGACCTTCGGCCAACCACTCCACGCCAGCCAGATCATCGGTCGTGCGCTGTCGGTAACCGGGGTGGGGCGGGTGTTGAGTCTGAGCATTCGGCGTTGGAACCAGGGGTTTGGGCCTACCACCAGTACGATCGCCATCGACCCGGATGATCTACCACTGGCGGAAGTCGACGTGCTGGAAGTGCAGCCATTCGAGGTGATTCAGGTCGCCAACAATCCAGATCATCTGGAGCAAGGCCGCATGACGTTCATTATTGAAGGAGGCCGCCGATGAGTTGCGTGCATGATTGCGAAACACCGCCGGTCTTCCCGTTGAAAATAGAAAACCGGCGCGGCCTGCCGTCCATTCAATATCGCATTGGCGATTACGGCAGTTTCCGTGAACACATGCTGGACCGGTTGGATAAATCCAGCACCCTTTCCGATTGGACACACCGTGGCAGTGACGACCCCGGCATCGCCCTGATCGAAGGCACCGCCATTGTGGCCGAGATTTTGAGTTTTTATCAAACGCTCTATGCCAACGAGACTTTAATTCGCACAGCGACTTGGCACGAAAGCGTTGGTCGATTGGTACAGCTGAGCGGCTATCGTATGGCGCCCGGCGTTGCCGGGGAGGCGACGTTCGCACTCACAGTCGATGGTGAAGACGCGGTGACCGTACCGAAAAGCTTCGGTTTTAAAGTCGATATCGAGGGTATGGACGAGGCGGTGATTTTCGAAACCATCGAAACCACCACGGCTTACCCGGCGCAAAACGAATTCAAACTGTACAGGCCGCGCAAGGGTCTGCAGCCGGTCACCGCCGGTTTGCGCTCGCTCGAACTGCACGCGGTGGACGGCGCGGCGGATTTGCAAAGCCTTGAGTCGGTGGCGTTCAAGCCCGGCGACCGCATCATGCTGCTACCCGATCTGGAGCCCTTCGCGCCCGGTGGTGGCAATTACAACAGCGGCACGCCTCAGGCTCGTCCGGAAATCGCCATTGTTAAATCGGTCGAGCAGGTGCTTAACCGCATTACGCTTCACTTCGAAGGCGCTTTGGCCATAGCGCGGGATGCGGTGGTTGAAGCCTATGTAATCGACCGAAGTTTCAGGCACTACGGTCATAACGCCCCGGTGCGCATTGGTCGGTTGAATGAAAACACCGGCTATATGTCGATGGAGGCGACGAATTTCGAGCGCTTGATTTATACCTCCGACAGCGGCGATGGAGAGTTTTACAGCACACTGCCCATGCTGGAATTGCCGCTCGATCAGGATGTGGACGACATCGCGGTCGGCGGCAAACTCATTTGCCATGGGCAGACCGAATTCGATGGCAGCGGCGGCACTGTGCCTTTTACCGTTGTGCACACCGTCGATGAAGTCAGAAGCGATACGCTCATTTGGGGTGGTGTCAGCGGTTCCTGCGCGGTGGTCACGATGGACGCGCGAATGATCGCCAACCTTTCGATTCAATATGAAACCGCCGATATCCGCCGCATCCAAATTCACGAGGCTGTCAGCCCCGCATTGCAGCTGCGGGCACCCAGCGCCTGGCACAATGGTGCCTTCCCGGAAACCGAGAGCGGCTACGAGATTCATTATTACGGCCTGTTGGAAGAAGCCGAACAATTGGTTGGTCGCGAGCTGATGCTGGCTGGAGAGGACGGGCGTCTGCAAACCCTTCGGGTACTGGAAGAAACCACTTTTAGCGCGACCGGTATAGATACCGAGCAGCCCTGGCTTTGGGCCTTGATGCTCAACCAGAAACCCATTTTCGAACGCCAGTGGTTCGACGAGCAAAATAACCGGGTAACGGTCTATGGCAACCTGGTTCACACCGACCAAGGCGAAAGCCAAAAGCTGGCCGTGCTCGGCTCCGGTGATTCCCGCCGCACTTTTCTTACCCTGCCGTTACCGAAAAATCCGCTCACTTATCAATTGTTATCCGAGTCCACTCCGCCCCAGGTGCCGGTGATCGAGCTCTATGTCGATGGCGTGCGCTGGCAGCGTGTTGAGAATTTTTTCAGTGCCGGACCGAAAGATCGTGTCTACGTCGTTCGCGAAGACGAAGCCGGTAAAGCCTATGTTCAATGTGGCGATGGCGTGACCGGCGCGGTGTTCCCCTCTGGCCGCAACAACATCGAAGTCCTGTTTCGCAAGGGGGTGGGCGCTCGCGGCGAGGCCGCCGGTAAAGCCAAACCAACCGGCAAACTGAAACCGTTGAAAGACGCCCTGATGCTGGGCCCGGCGGTGGGCGGCGGCGACCCGGAAACCACCGAAAGCGTGCGCGAAGCCGCCCCGGCCCGTATGCAAAGCCTGGGTCGTCTGGTCGGTCTGGCGGATTACGAAGCCGAGGCCCTGGCTTTGCCCGGTGTACTCAAAGCCAGGGCGGATTGGGTCGCGCCGAACGGCACGCCCCGCATTCGGGTGACCGTGCTCTCGGAAAACGGTGAACCGGCCGAGGTCGATAAAGTGCGGCAGAGCCTGCAGGCCGCGAACCGTTGCCGGGGTGCATCGCGTCACCCTATTCAAGTGGTGAACGGCCAGCGGCAATTTGTTCTGGTGGATCTCAGCGCCGGTTTCGACCCAAACCGACGCAGCGACGACATTCGGGCACTGATTCTGGAAGCGCTGGGAAGTTGGGGGCCGGATGGCGACTCGTTGGACATTACCGGTTTGTTCGGCCTCGCCGAGCGCCGCTTTGGTCAAGGGGCGCATGTGTCCCAGGTGTTGGCGGCGGTGCAGAACATCGAGGGCGTCAATTGGGTTAGGGTCGACGCTTTCCAGCCCTTACCGCTTGGCAGCCCACCGGAAACCGACCCGACCGAGCTGACGCTGCCCGCCAGCCCGGTGCGCGAAGCGCGTATCGATTGCAACGGCGACACCCTGCTGTCGCTTTATCAGGACCACTTGGTGATCAACCTGAGTGCCGACAGCGTCGCGGAGGCCTGTGAACCATGAGTACACCACGCCAGCCCCTGTACCAACAGCTTCCCGAAATTTACCGAATCAAAGACGGTGAGCAACGCCCGGCCGACCAGCTTGAAGCCTACATGGGCATTCTCGATGAAGTGATGTCTGGCGTGCGGGACAACATCGAAGCCTTATACCACGACTTTTTCATCGAAACGTGCGACGACTGGTTGATCCCCTATCTCGCCGACCTGCTGGGCGTATCCCACTTGGCGGGCGACCCCTGGACACTGCGCGCCGATGTCGCCCGCACCGTCTTTCACCGGCGACGCAAGGGCACACTCGGTGCGGTCGAGTCGCTCAGCTTCACGCTCACCGGCTGGGCCGCTCATGCGGTCGAATCGCGCGAGCGCCTGGCCTGGAATCGACACCTGAACCACCAGCGCCCAGACGCCGGGGGTCAGCCACCGCTGACGTTACGTACCGACAATGTTTCCCAGGTTCGTGGCGGCATGGCTAACCTGCGCGATCCCGCGCAGCTGAGTTTCCTGAACGGCCCGTTCGACCCCTTCTCACACGTCGTCGATGTCAAACCCGGCCAGGTCGGCGCGCCGCGCTACAACCTGCCCAACCTTGGGGTGTACTTATGGCGCCTGAAAGACTACCAGGTCCCCGTCGCCGACCCCGGCCTGATCGAAGCCGCCGCCGTTATCCCGGCCAACCCCGGCGACGCTGCGGCGGTAGTTCGAGCCATCGTTCACCCCCAGGCGGACCCGATGACGCTGTTCAACACCCATCGCTACGAAGCCGACGACGACCCGCCGAACCTGACCCATCAGGACGCTGTGCCGGGCCCGATGCCCTGGGCGCGGCTGAGCAGTGACACCCCGACGGGGAATCCCCTGGCTTATGTCGCTGTCGAACCTTATGCGGGCACGCCGAACCAACCCAGCGCCGATTCCGTCGGACTCATCCTGCACGTTCCGGAGCCATTGCCGGGCACCAAAAGCTGGACGTTTCGAGGTGCCAATCTGTGTGCCTGGGAAGACGGCCTCAGTCCGCCGCTGCGCGAGGACGAAATCGTCATCGACCCGGAACGGGGTCGGGTGTTGTTTGGTGTATCCAGCCTGGCAGGCGAAGCCACGCCACTGGCGGAAGGATTGTTGATCTCCCACACCTATGGCTTTTCCGGCCCAACTGGCGCGCATCCCATCGTGCGGGACGGCACTCCAACGGAATGGCAGGAACAGGCGGTCGTGCTCCGATCTGTCAAAGGAGGTGGCGACACCGCCCTGCGGGATGCCCTGGCCGACCTCGATGCCCAAACTCAACCCGTTGTTGTCGAAATCGACGACAGCCGCACCTACAGCCTCGACATCGACGATGTGCTCGGCCACGGCACCGAAGGTGGCAACCCGACACTCAACCTCGCCACTTCCCTATGGATACGCGCCGCCAGCGGCCAACGCCCCGTGATTCGTCTGGTCAACCCGCTGCGGTTCCGACCGGTCGACGTACTGAGCCCCGGCGCGGCGGATGCCATCGCCAACCTCGCGGTGCGACTGGAAGGCCTCTATATCACCTGGGAAAGAACCGCTCCCGCCTTCGTCGCCGATGAAGCCCTGATCCAACAGGCCGCTCTCAACCGCCTGGAACTGCTTGGCAGCACTTTGGACCCCGGCGGCGCCTGGCAGCTTGACCCGCTTTCACCGGGTGTCCGACAAGCGATGCGGCCCGCGTTCGAGCTCGACAACGCCTTCGGTTTCGTCGACGACCCGAACGAGACCGATGCCTTTGACCAACAGCCGATCATCTACGTCGAGCGCTCCATTATCGGCCGCGTCCAGGCCGATGATGAATACGACCTCGAACTCATCGACAGCATTGTCGATGGCGGCAGCGCAGAAGGCGATCCGTCACCGGAGTTCGCGGTGCGCGCCGCCACGGGCGACCCGCTCACTGAATGGGGTCCGGAACTCAGCGTCTCCGGCATGACCGCCTTCGGCCGCATGAGGGTTCACAGCGTCACCGGCCAGGGCGGCATCTGGCTGCACCGCCTGGAAGCGCACGATAACCAGAGCGGCTGCGTCAAATTCAGCTACTTCAGTGGCGACAGTGATCGCCTCCCACCGCACCACGGCTGCGTGTTCGGCACTGGGGCCGACATCAGTTTCGTCGCCACCTGGTTCGGTCGGCCGGGCTATGCCCAGCTCCGACTGCGCAGCGACCAACGCCTGCTCGACCAGGGCCCGAACAACGATGCCATGGGCTGCTTTGGCTACCTGCTGAACAGCCACAAATGGAAAAACCTGAACATTCGATACCGCGAGTATATGCCCGTCGGTATTCGTCCTATTTTGGTACCCGTGACATGAGAATCTTCCGCTCTCGTTCTATCCCTTCGGCTTCTTCCGATTCTGTGTCGGTGGTCCGTTTCGGCGGCTTACGTTTTAGCACTTCCGTGGCAGTGGTCCGCGACGGAGGCGGGGTATACCTCCGGGAGGTCGGCGTGAACCCATCCGTGGGGCCTAGACCGCAACATCCATGCTGCGGACTTCCTCCCGGAGGTATACCCCGCCTCCGCCGCTCTGTTATCGGCCGACGCCAATCTCTAAAAGCCAACGGGCTGCGATTCCAGTCCCACAGCAGGCTAGTGCTGGCCAAGCAACCGGCAACCTGTACCGAAAGTCGAAAAAGGCTAGTGCCGGATGCAGGGGGTGCTTCTCCAGGGAAGTTCGCAGCATGGATGCTGCGATCTAGGCCCCATGGATGGGTTCACGCCGACCCTGGAGAAGCACCCCCTGCAGCCAGCACGGGTTCTTGGCACGTAATAACAACAGTCACCAAACCAGAGGGATACCCACTATGAAAGGGGACTTCTCGAAACTCCGTTTTCAACCGGCCGACAACTTCACCGGCGTCTGGCACCAACAGGGCCGCGTCCTGCTTGATCAGGACTGGAACGCCGACACCCAGATCGGCCGCCACCTACGCGAACTGCTCGGGCAGGATGTCATCGGCCCGGACCTTATCGGCATCCCCGCCGCCGAACCCGACAGCTGGCTCATCACTCAAGCCGAATCCGACGGTGCCAGCGTTGAAATCACCCTCGAACCCGGGCGTGGCTGGGTCGACGGGCTGCACTTATACATCGGCGGGGACGACCCCGTCGTTCTGCCCGCCACCTGGTACGGCCCACCCATCGACGACCCACAACCGGATGCCGGAAGTATCGACATCGGCATTCGTGACGCCGTTATCCTCGAAGCCTGGGAAGAAGCCTACAGCGCCTATCAGGACCCCGTTAACCTGCTCGAACCCGCCCTCGGTGGACCCGATACCACCGAGCGCTCCAAACTTAACTATCGCCTGCGCCTGCTTCGGTTACAGGACGGAGAAGACTGCGGCAACCTCGACCGCCTGCACGACGACCCGGATCAACAGGGCCATCTCACCGTCACCCCGGCCCCCACGCTTGCCATCGGCGGCGACTGCCCCGTTCAGGCCGGTGGCGGCTACACCGGTTTCGAGCATTACCTGTTCCGCATCGAAGTCGCCCGGCCCACCGCCGCTGACGAAGCGCGCTTCAAATACTCACGCTTCAACGGTGGCCTCGTCGGGCGCGGTACCTTTGATAACGCCCTGGACCAGATTACCGTCCTCGCCAACGACCAGATGATCAACCACTGCGGGCTCGATAACTTCTTCCTCGAAGTGCTTGCGCCAGTTGCCTCCGGCACCCATTGGGAAGTGGTCATGGAAGCCGATGCCTCAACCGTCGGCGATGGTGTGCTCTCGCTTACCAATATTGTCGGTGCCTGGCCTGGGGCCGGAACAGACGAGGCGTTTTTCCGGTTGTGGGACGGCACCGCCTTGGTGTCTACCTTTGCCACCGGTGGTCCGGTCGATTTTATTCTTGGCCTGCGACTTGAGTTCGATGCACCGACTGCGAACAACAGCAACTATCGCCCCGGTGATTTCTGGACCCTGCAACTGCGCACGGCCGGAACCGACTTCGATCCGGCGGTATGGCCCAACGCTGCGCCGCCGCAAGGCGTGATCTATCACCGCGCGCCGCTTGGCATTCTCAATTGGAATGGCGGCCCTGTTATCACGCTTGACGGCCCGCCGGAAATTCACGATTGCCGTCGCGTGTTTCAGCCACTCACCAAAATTCAGACCTGTTGCACCTTCAAGGTGGGTGATGGTTTGCACAGCTTTGGCGATTTCGAAAGTATTCAGGAAGCCATTAACCACTTGCCCGAAAGCGGTGGTGAAATCTGCGTGTTGGCCGGGACCTATCGCGAGAACGTCGTTATCGATAAGGACAATGTGCGAATACACGGCTGCGGTCCGCGCACGAGAGTGATTGGTGAACCTGCGGCGGACGATGTGGGTACGCCCGATCCGGTTTTTCATGCCGAGGGGCGACGCAATATTCGCATCGAAACTCTCAGGGTGGATGCTGCGGCGCGTGGCATTGGGGTCCTCATCGAGACCGATGTTCAAGGCGTGGAGAGTCAACAGATTAAACTCCTGGGCCTTCAGGTGTTCGCTACGACCGACAGCGCCATCAAAATTGTCGGTGCGAATGAGGTGACGGTGCGCGATTGCCAACTCATCGCTGAGGATGCCTCCGGCGGGTGGTCTCCGCTCTTCCTGCTCGGTGATGATATGTTGGTCGAGCACAACCGTATTCAGGTGGTGCCCTCCAAAGCGGCCAATACCCTGACGGCGGTTCAGGCCGGGCGGGGCGGTATTCACTTGGCCGGAACCTGCGAACGCATCAGTCTGATCGATAACGACATTATAGGCGGTATCGGCCACGGTATTACCCTGGGCACGGTCGAAGCCATCGATGAAGATGGCAACCCCGTACCCGGCCTGATCGGTTGGATTGTTAACCTCTTTGATCCTTGCGACCCCTGTTCACCGGGCAGCGTTTATATTCCTCCCGGTGGCGATCCCGATACCGGCGTGACCTACCAGTCCGCGGGGGCCTTGTACGATATTCGCATTGAGCGCAACCGCATTCGCGGTATGGGTTTGTGCGGTATTGGCGTGGTTGCGTTTTTTAATCTGGATGAAGAAGACGAATTCATCAGCGTGTTTGGCCTGGATATTCTCGGCAACGATATTCGCGACAATCTTTGGCGCGACCTTGAAGTGATGCCGCAGGATGCCCGCCAACACATGGGTTATGGCGCCATTGCGCTGGCCGATGTCGAAGCCCTGCGTATTTACGACAACCTGTTGGAAGACAACGGCCCGGATTACCTGCAACCCATCTGCGGTATTTTCGTGCTGCATGTCGAAGGTGCGGATATCTGCCGCAACCGCATTCGCAATAATGGCCAACAAACGGAAGGCGAGCGCGAAGATGCCGCCGAAGGTCGACGTGGCGGCATCGTGATTCCTTATGCGTTGCCGGGTATTGATGCCATAGAAGGGCGGGGCGGCTTCGTACCGCGACAAAACGGCGTACCAGCGGCACGGGTGCACGACAACATCGTCTCCCAACCCCTGGGTCAGGCGTTGGCGTTGGGCGGTCTGGGGCCGATGAGTATTTTGAACAATCAGCTCACTTCGCAAGCCTTCGTGCAACGCGCAAATGATCCGAGTTGGTGGGCGACCACGGTATTTATAGTGAACTACGGACTTTCCAATGAGTTCAATCTGCAGACACTGCTGTTCCGTGGCGTGGTGGCCGACCCGATAGATGCCGGAGACATACCGGTCAGCAACAACGGTTTTATTCCACGGGCCAGTCGCGGACTGGATGATCAAGGCATCGGTCGTTACCTCGCCAACGGCAACGTTATGTTCGCCAACAATCAGGTGTTTTTGGATCTATCCGAAACCGAAGTGGAGTTCGCCATTTCGCAGGCTGCGATTATCAGTCTGGATGACGTGACCGTGCAGAATAACCAGTTCGATTGTGATTTCCTGTACGACATTCTGTTCACCAATCTGCTCACCGTGGGTATGACAACCCGAGTGCAGGACAACCGCTTCAAAGAAACCTTGATGATCGCGCTGTTTTCGTCGGTGAACCTCGGGCTCATTTTCAACAACACCAGCGATAACCAGGCCACCCACTGCATCCTGAATCTGGCATCACCCATCGGGTTGTTGCCGTTCATCAGTACCAGTATTCGGGCGCACGACAACCAGGTGTTGTTCAATGCATTCAGTTTTCTCGAATTCTGGTGTGAGGCCTTCAGCGTGTGGGAAAACATTTTGGTGCCGAACGATTCGACCGGCACCTCTAACGACAACAATGCTGTCGGCGGTCTCAATAACGGCTTGAACCATTTGTGGGGAGGCTAAGGCCATGCAAAAGCGACGGAATGAAAAAAACTCGGATAAAAAGCAGCGTCGTCCGGACGATCAGGGGCCGAACATCTCCATAGAGCAGATCGAAGGCACGCTGAAACAAACACCGGAACGGATGGACCGGGAACGTGGTCAGGGCCTCGCCCAACTCACATCGGTGAAGCGTGCCAAATTGGTTCAGGCCCGCCGCGAACGGGCGCGCATGGAACAACGCTACGGCGCCGACCATCCACGGGTGTGCGCCGCCGATGCGCGCATGAAACGCGAACACGGCATGCTGGTGAACGCCCGCGCTGAACGGGATAGGGCTGGAGCCCCCCTGCTGGAAAAAGAGCCGGACAGTTGGGTGATTCACGGCTACGTACGCAGTCAGGAAGGCGAGGGCATCAGCAAAGCCCGGGTGGCGCTTTTCCCCGATCAGGACGGCCATAAGGACGCTCTGATCGAAACGGTCACCGACCGCAATGGTTATTACAAGCTGAGCTGGTCTCCACGCACCCGGGGAGATAATACTGGAACTGAAAAAGACACCGTGGAAACACACGGAGCCGAGTCACGCACATCCAAAGAAGATACCGGTACCAAAGAGGAATCCAACGCAGCCGGGCTTCGCATTAACACTAACCAGAATGCCTATCGGTTACGTATGAGAGCATCCGCCATCAAGAACCCCGTCTTCCTTGGCGCGAGCCATCAGGGCGCGCAAAAGGTGGATGCCCGCAGCCTGTACCCCACACCGGGAAGTAGCAGTTACCGCGATATCGAATTGAACAGTGAAAACAGCGGCGATTGCCAGTTGAGAACCCGCTTTCTTGGCAACAGCAGTACCCGTGAGCTGCACAATCTCCATAACGAACAGCCCGGATGCCAGATAGCCCGTATGCGACCGGACCACCGAGTGTATTTCACCAGTGAAAAACAAGCACAGGCGCTCGGGTATGACTTCTGCGCCTATTGCTACGGGCCGGACCGGTCCAAGCGGTAGCCGGTGCCCGGCCGGAAGTGGACTCCTTAATCGAGAGTGACCTCCATGTCGCATGCAAGACAAAGCTCCGGCAAGCCACAGTCCAGTCAGCGGAATCCGGCCGGGAATAATCGGCCGCCGGGAGCCGGTGCGCATGTGTCCGGCTCCGGTCAATCGTTGGTGACCAAGCCGGATTTCCAGTGTGCGTCGGACTCGACCGCTCATGGCAGCCCTTTGCCGGAAGGATTGCAGCAGTCGATGTCCCGGTTGTCCGGGCTGGACCTGTCCGAGGCTCGGGTACATTACAACAGTCGCGAACCCCTGCGGCTGGGTGCTCATGCCTACGCCCAAAACAACAGCATCCACCTGGCTCCAGGGCAGGAGCACCATCTCGCCCACGAAACCTGGCATTTGGTGCAACAAAGCCAGGGGCGCGTTACACCCTCTGACACTCGCGATGGCCTCGCCACCAATACCAGCCCCAGCCTTGAAGCCGAAGCTGATCGCATGGCGCAGAAAGCCACACAATTGCCGTCTTCGGCTTCGCTGGATGGGGTGCAAAAGCTCCACCCCGTCAACGTTGCACAATTGGCCCCGGCCGAGATCGACCGAGTGGAAGTGTATGTAAAAGCGATGGAAGTGGTCATCACCCTGAAAAACGGTAAAAGTTATACCTACCCGCTTAAAAGCGGATATCAGCTGCCTACGCCGCTGGGCAGTACAAAGCCCTACGTATCCGGCACCAAACTCCATACCTATCACAAGGCCCAGCAAAATTCCGACCTCGACCCGGCGCGCAAGGATTACCGCTGGAAAATCAATGCCAGTCGTGTAAAAGGCAATCCCGACTTGGCAGAACTGCCCGCAGGGCCTTTCGATCTGATCTTTTATACCCAGGGTGCCGAAAAAAGCAGCGCGGGCGAAGGCAAGGGAAAAGGCGAGGGTAAAGGTAAGGGCGATAAAAAAGGCGCCGGTCAGGCGGGGAAGAAATCCACAGGCGGGGGTGGCAAAAAGAAAGACCCCAAGGAAGCCCTCGGGAAATTCATGAAGAAAATGGGGGGGAAGGGTAAGAATCCCGATGGCACTCCGCTCTCGGAAGATGAAAAGAAACGTGCCGGAGAAACCCTGGCGGATATGTCGGAGCGCGACCAGGACGAATTTCTCAAGGTCATGGATGAGCTGGCCAAGGATTGCGAAAAAGACCCAAAATGCGACAGCAAAAGCCTGGCCGATCTGCTGGAGTTCTACAAAAATTTGGATGAGCCCAGTCGTGAAGCGCTGTCCATCAACCAGATGTACAAGCTCGACCCCACCTCGGAAAATCAGGAGCTGCCCAAAGAAGTTCTGCTGAATATAAAGACCGAAGCCAAGAGCACGGCCAAAGCGATCGATGATGCCAACAAGATCAATGGCAATCTGGCTCTGATTCAAAGCAAAATAAAGGATCCCAAAGAGAAAAAGAATCTCGACCCTCTGGACCCGACCAAGCTATCCGAGTTCAACACCCTGTTGATGATCCAGGGGTTGTTGGCCGGGGCCAGTGAACGCCTTCCGGAGATGCAGCCGGTGGCCCAATCCCTGATGGGAAACATTGGCCGCATCAAGGATTTTATTTTGGAGGAAATCGCCTGGTTGGCGGCGGAAATAGCGGCCACCATGCTGTTTTCCTACCTTACCGCCCCTCTCACCGGGGGCGCCTCTGCCGTTGCGGGAACGGCCGCCGCAGGCCACCTGGCGTTACGCCTCAATAAACTGCGGCTGTTGATAAAGAAAATTCACAATCTGGTCAAGGTGGTGGAAAAGGTCAACGGACTTATCGACACCTACCAAAAGGCTCGGTCCGCCATGGAAAAGGCGGATTATCTGCTGACCCAGTTCAAGGAAAAACGTGAAAAAATCCGAGAGCTTCAGGCCCTTGTCAGTAAAGGCGTGGCCGATGCCGCTCAGATCGAATCCATGGAAAACCTTGAAGACGAGCTGATGGAACTTATGCTGGGTACGGACGACAAAGTCGGTATGATCGACAAGCTCGCCCCCGTGCTCGATCAATTTTTCCTACCCGAAGATCTCACCGACGACGAACTCAAACAGCTGATATTCGACATTCCCACCGGTATAGGCGCCGTCGAAGACATGCTGGCCTATCGCAAGTCGGCCTCTGGCGGCAGCGCCGATCAGGCCGTCACGCTCTCGTTGAAAGGGTTCAAAGCCGGTTACCTTTTGGCCCCCTTCGTCGGCTATTTAACGGGGATTATCAACGAAAAGCTCGAAGAAATCATGGCGGATAAAAGCATCAGTGAGCGTTTGCTGGGCTTTGGGGGCCGTGGGCATGGTAAAGGCAAGTCTTTTAAAGGCTCCAAGAAAAAACCGAAAGATCGTCTGAAAAAGGTGAAAACCAATAAACAAAAGCGGGCGGAAGCGAAGCAAAAAGCAGCGGAAAAGAAAAAAACCGACGAAGAAAAAGCCAAGAAGGCGCCCAAGGAAAAAGAGGATAAAACGAAAAAAACGAAGAAAAAAGACAAGGAGCACGATAAAGACAAGGACAAAGATAAAGACAAGGTGACGGACGACAGCAAACTGAAATGGCAGCAACTGGCCACCGAGTTACAAGCCATTGGTGGTGAAGCCAAAGAACAGGGCGGTATGACCCAAGCCGATGTGAAGAAGAAAGCCAGCGCCATCGTCAATAAAACGGAATATAAGTTTTTCAAGGCAAAAGTCGATATCGATGCCTATCTGAAAGACCCGGCCCTGAATCGCCTTCAGGTCGAAGACCGTGGACCCACTAAAGTAACACCGGCAACGGGAGGAACGCCTGTAAAGCGCAAGCGGAACCGGGACATTTTCGTTAACTACCTCAGGCCGGAGCGTGAACGCCATAAAGCGCTGAACGCCGCCATTCGGGATGCGTTTAAAAAGTGGCCGGCCAAGAAAAGCGACAAGAAGAATGAGATTGAAGCCGAACTGTTGGAACTGCAACGGAAATATGGCTACCCCATCCAGCTCAAATACGGCGGTGGGAAGGTAAAAGAAGAGGGTAAAGCCTTTGTCGAAGCCGAGGAGGTCAATGGCGATATCATCGCCTGGAAAGTCATGACCAGTCTGCGCAAGGGGCAACCGGCCGAAATTGTCCGCATCGAACGGCCCGGCAATTATTGGGGCAGTGAGAACAACCCGATCGAGTTGGATTGGAAAAAACCGGCCATTAGCGATGCGGCTCACTATGAACCGGTATACATCGGCCCCTATGTTTCGGGTGAAGCCCGGGTCACCCAGCAGGAATTGAAAGACAAGAAAAACAGTTCCAAAGCGGAGCGAGAAGCTTTGGCAGACGACATCAAAACCAGGGTAAAAACCAAGGATACAAAGGACAAAATTGAAGAATGGAAGAAAGATCCGGTTATCGAGAAATTCGACGCCACCACTCAGAAAAAGCTGCCCAAACCCAGTCGCACCACAGTGGGCGTCATCGATAAGTGGCAGATCAAAAAAGGCAGCAAGCTGTTTCCTTTCGTGCCGACCTCGCGCGGCAACGAAGCCGGTGCCACGCTCACCAACAAATTTCGCCTTTTCGGCTTTTACGCTGCGGATGAGGGTAAAGACGGCGACCACGTTTGGGAAATTCAGGTCGGTGGCCCGGACAAAGTCGAAAACATGTGGACGCTTGAAAGCAAACTGAATCAATCCGCCGGTGGGGAATTGGAAAAAGCCATCCTGCAAAAACCGGACAAGACCACCATGGCGATGAAAAAACTCAAAGAGGAAGCCCGGGAGAACATCAAGGGTGGTAAGAAGATGTGGATTCGAATAAAAAGCACCCGATAAGGGAAAAGCCCAATGGCGCGTACGATACAGGTTCAGCACAGGCAGGTGGCGGATTCCGCGCGGCACGCGACCCTGAACAAAACGGCGGGAACCAGCCCAGTTCAGGAAGATAGCGCGACCCAACAGGATCTGATGGTTCAACCCAGCCTATGGATTGGCACGCCGGACAGTGCCCACGAACGCCAGGCCGACCGTGTGGCGGATCGTTTGATACATCAGCAAAGGACTTCCGCGTCACCTCAGTCAATCACAGCGGGTAACGGCGCTCAGCCGTTAATGAGTGAGGCCGCTCGGGAAGAGGAGGAGACATCGCTCGAAGAGGACATCGCGCGACTCCAAACCAGTGCCGTTGTCCCTCCTCCGCAAGAAGACAAACTGGATTCCGCATGCGGCTACGGCCTTTCGGCCCATGGTGGCAGCGCCGCGATGCCGGTTAGCGACCACGAACTATCGAGCCACCTTCAGGCCGCGTTGAACCAAGTGGGAAAACCCTTGCCCGGTTCGCTGCGGGCCTGGATGGAACCTGAACTCAAAGCCGACCTCGGCTCGGTACGGCTGCATACCGATTCCCAGTCCGCCGCCCTGGCCGAACGCCTCGGCGTGGCAGCGTTCGCACTGCAAAATCATCTGTTTTTTGGCGACCGGGCCTATCGCCCGGACACCACCGAAGGCCTGCATGTGCTGGCTCACGAAACCGCCCATACCCAACAACGGAACAACCACGCAGCCACACTCCACTGTTACGACCCACAAGTCACCCAGAGGGAAGAGGAAGGCGCCATCGTCATTCTCCACAATGGCACTGAGTGGGTGCGTGTGGAGTGGGAGGGCCCGGCGTCTCAAGTCCCGCGTATCGAAGTCAATGAGTTGGGCACGGATGACTGGGGCGGGCCGAGAGTGTACGGCGTGAAAGTGAGAAGCCCCAATGCCCGTGCCAATGTCATCGTCAATACCGCCGCGCACGACAATCGCGACCCTCACTTTCACAATCTCTTCAGTTACGACATCTATACCGGTGGTGACGTGCGGGTGGATGGGGTCTCTCAAGGTCACCGCTGGCGTTGCCGTTATCCCTACAACAGCCCCTATGCGTTAGAGCTTCGATTCCGGTCTTACTGGATCGATGACTGGAACGAGATCGACCCTTGGGGGGCGCTGGAGTTCGGTCAGGAGTGCGGCGGCGCCGATGACCTGGAACGCCGACTGCAAGGACTGCCCACCTTCAGCGATTGGCGTGAAATGGAAGACTATATTCGCGAACACGCCTCCGAAAATTTCCTCGGGGTCATGAAGCCCAACGGTGAGTTCGTCGCCGTTCAGGTCAGTGAACGGGATATGCAGACCATTGCCGGGGCGTTGCGTTCCGAGGAAGCCTGGGAAATCGAGGACGTGCAAATCGAGGCGGAGCGTCCTGAGTTTTATGTGGTTACCGGTATTTATGTGCGCGGTCGTCCCATGTCCGTGCATCAAACGGAACGCTTGTTGGACCAGTTCTACCATTCTGCGGAGGCCGCTGAAATCGGCTATGGCCAATCGGCTTTCCAGGAAGCCGAAGTCTACCGCATGGGCACCACCAGTTTTGGTCGTAAACCCTATACCCACGCCGAAGCCTTGGAGCGGTGGCGCGAGCTGGACCGTCGCTATAACTATCGCACCATTCAGAACGCGACCACGCCGGGTGGTGGTCGCTTCGTTTCGCTCCATGTGGAAACGCCGAGAGGCCCGGTCACCATCGATGAACAGTACTTTCGCGGTCGCGATGTGCTGATCGCCAATGCGCAAGCCATCGAAGATTACAACGGCGGCCTGCCGTTTTTCCTGGCGGACCACCCCGATCTGGCTGACGACATTCGCCATTACCTTCGCATCGAACTGCACCGCGAGTTGGATGCCGATCACTCCACCCGGTTGCAGTCGATCATCGCCTCGCGGGACAGCCTGGCCAACGACCTCGGTGCCCAGTTATATAACGATATGGCGCGTCAGGCGCAGTCCCGAGTAAGCCATGTACTGACGCAAACCCTGAACGAACTGAACCCGCTGAACGACAACCCGGACCGCTTCCGGGAATTCCTGCAATCGCTGCCCTTTGCCCGCGCCGAAGAGCGTCGAACCCGCCTCACGGCCATCGGCGTGCCCGGCCCGCAACTCACAGCCGTGGCGCGCGTTATGTCCGATCCGGCGAGAGCCGCCAGGGTGCTTTCCGGCGAGACCGAACACGAACGCTTTGTCTATGGAGGCTTACCCTATTACGAACACTTGTACGAAGGTTTTGGTCAACCGTCGGACGACTTCGCCGAACCTTCAGCCCAACCGTTTCCCGCCGGTACCGGCGGTATGGCCGCACCGATTGGCACCTTGGATTTGAACCTTGCCCAATTCCGCACCTGGTTGAGTGACCATGTCGAAGGCCTTAACGAATTCAAGGAAAAAATAGAGGATGGCACCATACCAGCGCTGAACCTGGAAGGGGAGCTGGGTAACCATGTGAGGGCCGATCTTTACCGGCGATTCGGCTTTACCGAATTGAACCCTGAGGATTTCCCGCACGACAACATCACCTTCGAATTCATGCCGGACGCAGCCGACCCGACTCAGTTGCAGCTGCAAACCCTGGGCGAGCAGATGTTCGCCAACTATTGCGCCCGCCAGGAAGACATCGAGACGCTCATTCTGGTCGGCAAAATCACCGCCATGGTGGTCGCGACCGTGGTGTTCGCGCTGATCGCCAATGTCGCCGCCGGGGCGGTTGTCGGTTGGCTGGGTTGGACGGGCTTCGCCGCCGCCGCCACCGAAGTGGTGGTGTCGGCTGTCGTGTTCACCGCTTTGCAACAGGCATTGACTATTGCGATGACGGGCGAATTGCCGGAGTTGGAGGATGTATTGCTCGACCTGGGCATGAACCTCGCCGTGTTCAGCGTGTTCCGTCTTATGCAGCCGTTCATGCAGAGCACGGCCCAGGCCCTGGCGCGCACACGGGCGTTTCAATTGACCGGATCACTGGCCGAGGCAGGCGCGGCGCGAGCCGGGTTTTCCATAACGGGTGGCGCTGCCGCCCAGTTCGGGGCGGGTGTGTTTACCGAGTTTGTCGCCTTCCTTGGGTTCAGTCTGGCCATACGAACCCTTCACGGGCAATTGCCGACACGGCCCCGGGAGTGGTTTCTTATTCTGTGGGAAAGCATGTCAATGGCCTTTTTAATGCGGGTTGGCGGCATGATGATGCGCCCCCACATGGAAAACCTGGCGCTCTGGGCAAGGGCTCGTCGCCTGGGCGACATGGCCGGACGCATCGACCAATTTCAAGGCGACCGCATTCGTTTCCAGCGGGATATGTTCGCGCTTCGTGATGCGCGCCCTCATCGCTTGGAGAGCGAACTGCCCCGGTTGATGCAGGAAGGCGAACGCCTGTTGACCGAGCAACGCTCGATATTGGAGCGCATTCGCAGTCGGTATCGCCGGCAGGTGGATCAAGCGGAGCTACGGGCCGCAGAAGAAGAGCTACTGGCTATTCGGGAGCTGCTTAAAGTCGCTCGTGACTTGGGAGGGCTGAGGGACTTGAATCTGCAGCCGGTGGGTGAGCGTGGCGAGTTTACTTACACCCAGTCCGACCAGGCTTTGGAAATGGCGCGTCGTTTCTGGGGCGAGGAAAACGTGTCCTACGATGCCGAAAGCGGGCGCATTCGTATTCGTGTCGAAGGCGGAGAGGACATGCACCTCTTCCCCGAGCAATTGCAGGCACAGGCCGAGGCTTTCGCCGAACAGCGGGGTTCACTGCTCGACCGAATGCGTGCGCTCGAAGAACGGGTCACGCTGTTTGGCGTGGAAGGCGAAGCCATCGACCGGGTGTTGGGCACACGCCCGGAAGGCGGCGGTCGGGTTCAGGGCCGGTTGCGGCCCGGAGCGCGCGGTCCTGAAGGTTTGCGCGAGGCCGAGCAACTGATCGAAGCCGCCGAGCAGATGGCCGGGGAAGCCATCACGCGACAGGCCGGACGCATTTACCGGCAATGGATGAGCATTCCCGAACGGGCCGCCATAACCCGCGAGGCCCGCCAGGGCGAACTGGCGGGAATGACCGACGCGGAAATCGGTGAAGCGGTGTTGCTGTTCGCCTATCGGCAACGTCTCAGCGCGCGCGGCCAGATCGAAACCGTCAGGACCATTCAAGGCCTCACCGCCACCGCCTTGCGCGGCATCTTCTTCGCATACCGAAACGGCTTGAACCTGCCCCGATTGCGCGGTGCACTGCGCAATGTCACCGTAGCCGAGCGCAACGACCTGCTCGAAACCTATGCCCAAATGGTCGAAGCACGGGTTCAGGGTATACAGGAAGCCATGACCGAACTGATGCAGAGCCGCCACAAACTTGAAGGCGGCATGTGGGTGTTCGCCTTCGTGCGCAGCAACATCGGCATTGAAACGGTTCGCGGTCTGGAGCGGCCGTCCGGCGGTACCCGGTCCGACGCTGATCGCGTTTGGGATGTGGTGACCCACGACGGGCGACGCATCGAGCTCAAAGCCTGGCGCCGCTGGCAACACGGCAGCTTGGAAAGCCAGTTCCAGCGCGATGTGCGCCACGTGCTGGACGGCGATCTCGCCGCCGGAGACGCCCGTAATCTCGCCCTGTTGCAGTACGTATTCAAACCACCGGCACCGCTGGAAATACCACAAATTAGAAGCCGCTTGCGTAGTGCTTTGGAGAACATGCTGGTCGAGGAAGGGGTTGGGATGCTGCGCAGAGCGGAACTGCTCTCGATGTTCGATCAACATTCCGGCCTGGTGGTTGAAGGCATTGTTGGCCGGGAAGGTCCGGCTCTGCGTTCGCGGCCCGAAATCGCTCCGCCATTGCCGGGCACACCGGCCGTGCCAAGCCGCCCGGAGGAAGAGGAACATCAGCCGGAAGCCATCGGGCAACAAAGGGGTGAAGAACCGGAACAGGAACCGAGCGGTGAACTGCGTTGATGTAACCGACGTATCAAAGGAAAGTCATCCCCAGGTTAGCCAGGTGAAACCGGCAAGGGAGTTCTCATGAAAGGCGTTGTTTCTAGCGTATTTATTTCATCTGTACTGTTTTCATCGGTTTTAATGGCTTCGAACGTCACCGCAGCCACCGAACTCACCCTGGAAACCGGCCCCCTCGGCTTCAGCTACAACGACACCCAAATCCCCAACAGCGACCAGGGCGATCGTTTCGATTTACTGCGACTGACCGGTAATGGCCCGGTTCCCTATCTGCGCCTCAGCGCGCAAACAACATTCAACCAAAACCATACTCTGCGGGCACTCTACGCACCGGTCAGTATCGAAGGCGAAGGCAGCTTGCCCGAGGAAACGAAGTTCGCCGGTGAAACCTTCGCAGCTGATACTCCCACCACCGGTTACTACCGGTTCAATACCTACCGACTCACCTATCGTTACACTTTTTTTGAATCAGCCCGTTGGACATTGGGTGCCGGTGTAACGGGATTGGTACGCGATGCCAACATCCGGCTGACGCAGGGAAATATCGAAGCGGATGACCCCAACCTGGGTGTGGTGCCTCTGCTGCATTTCAACGCGGTGCGGCACTGGAACGACCGCTGGTCGACCGAGTTCGACATCGACGCACTGGGCAGCCCGCAGGGCAGGGCCATCGATGCCTTGCTGGCCATGGAATATCAGCCGAGTGAGCACTGGAGCGTGCGGGGCGGTTATCGCACCTTGGAAGGCGGTGGCAATGCGGGTGGCGTTTATACCTTTGCCTGGTTGCATTATGGTGTGTTGGGTGTGAGCTATCGGTTCTAAGAATTATAGGTGGGCTTGATTGAACAACCCTTCAAAGAAAGCCAGATACTCGTCTTTGTTCGCTGGCTTGACTTGATAGCCATCCGCACCGAGTGCAAACGACCGGGTGACATCGCTCTCTTCCTTCGAGTTGGAGAACATCAATACCACCGGCACCACCCGAAAGGTATCGCGGGATTTGATTTCGCGCAGGATGTCGTAGCCATCGAGAGAGGGCATGCGAATATCGAGAAGCACCACAGAGGGCATGGCAAAGCGACCCTCTTCCAGGTCATCAAGGTAGTCAAGAAACGCCTGGCCGGTGGTGAACCCCATGACATCCCGGTGGATGGTGGTGAATTCGAGATAACTGCGCAGCAGAATGATCTCGGTGTCATCGTCATCCACTACTATGATCGGGCCCGGAGCGTCGATACGTGGCATGGCTTGGGACATCGGTTATCTCCCTTCCAGTGTAAACTTGAACCATGTGACGTCCGGTTCGGTTTCGACCCAGATACGCCCCTGGTGGCGGTCCACCACTTTCTTGCAAATATTCAACCCGACGCCGCTGCCAGACTTGCGTTTACCGGTGCGGAACATCTGGAAAATCCGGCCTTTGTCTTCGTCCGGAATGAACGATTGGGTATTGCGAACACCAAACACCCACACTCCCTCAAGCCGTTGGGAACTGAAGTGTAGTTGAAATCCGTCGCCCTGAGTGTGAACCAGTGCATTTTGCACGAGGTTGCCATACAGCAGGGTGGCCATCGAGGCGTACAGGCTGGTCTCCGGCGGATGCGGGTCTCGGCTGACGGTGATTCCACGGGAGCGGAGCGACACGGCGTGGAGGGCCAGCACCTCATCGATCACTTTATCCAGGCTCACCACCTCCCGCGCGGTGTCGGCATTTTCGATCTTCGTCAGCAGACGGAAATCGTCAATCATCTGCAGCATTCTGTCGGCATTGCGGTAGAGGTGTCCGGCGAGTTCCGTGGCTTTTTCGGATTTGCCCTGTTCAGTGGCCATGAGCAGCAGGTCCAGCAGGCTGCGGTTTTGACGAAGCGGTTCGCGCAGGTCGTGGGCGGCGATGTGAGTGAAGTGTTCCATGTCTTCCTTGGCGGTGATCAGCTTTTGATTGGAGGCCTGAAGCCGGTC
Source organism: uncultured Saccharospirillum sp. (assembly GCA_965652395.1). GTDB lineage: Bacteria > Pseudomonadota > Gammaproteobacteria > Pseudomonadales > Natronospirillaceae > Saccharospirillum. The sequence goes on from CBFGUW010000033.1 coordinate 45,366, forward strand.
GATCATCGCGTCGAACGCGCGTGCCAGGTCGCCGATCTCGTCCGGCGCGGTGTTGTTAACACGGTGGCTCAGATCCCCCTCTCCAATGATGTGGGTGCTCTGAACCAGCTGTTTCAGCGGACGATAGACCGATCTCGATATCCAATACCCGAGCAGGAAAATCGGCCCTACGGCCGCCAGTGTCATCCAGAACTGCCGCCATTGCAGAGCCTGTAGCGGCCCGAACACCTCCTGTTGATCTATCTTCACCACCATACCCAGCCCCATCTGTTCGGCATAGCGGGTGGCGGCCAGAACCGGTATGCCTCTGTGGTCGGTAATGTCGGCATAGGTTCTTTCCAGCCCCTGAACCGCGTCGATCACCGGCACCATGGCAGTGATGTCGGTGGTGGCCGCGAGGTCGTCTTCCGACGAAGACCGATGGATTTGTCTGGGCCGACTTTGGTCATCCCGAACGGCCAGCAGCACGTCGCCGCTGTTGGTCAGATAGGCATCCCGGTTGGCCTGTTCGAGAATATCGGCAATCTCGGCATGAAGTATGGCGATACCGATCACCCGGCCGTTCAGTTCCAATGGGCCGGTCATCAACAGCTCCCAGTCTCCGGTGGAATCCTGACGGAATTCCACGTGCAGGTATTGCTGGGTACTGAGCTGTTGTATCAGAGGTTTGAGCGAGACCCCGTCGGGGGCGCCGGTCTCGACCTGGGGGTCGCCCTCAAGGTTGGTTATGCTGATGCGCTTGAAGGTGGGAATGGAGCCGAGGGCGTCGTCCAGAATCAGCTGCATGAGCCGCCGGGCGTCTTCATTACCACTATCCAGATAGCGGGCCAGGCTCAGCCTCAATTGGGTACGGCTGGTAATGCCTGCCAATCGTTCCTGGTTAATTTGGTGTACCAACCCCATGCGTGCTTCCAGGTTGGAAGCCACGGCTTCAAGACGGGACATGGTGTTGGTTCGGACCAGAGCTTTGTACTGGCCGACGAACACCCAGCCGACCAGAACAGGTACGCCCGCCAGCAGTAAAAACAAAACCGTGATTTTCCACTTGATCGACATCGCCAGGCTGACACCCAGAGGAAGTTGTTGTCTTCAGGCAGCCTAGCCCAATTCGGCGCAGTCGTCTTTTTCTGAAGTTACCCCGTCATTCCAGGCGAACGGCGTAGACTTCGGACAGCGGGATCACGCCCTGCCGGGCCAGGGCCAAAGCGTGGTGGGTCAGCGGGGTCATACCGTCTGCTATGGCCTGTTTTTCCAGTAACTGGGCGGAGACTTTCGGCTGAATCAACTCACGCAACTGGGGTGTCACCGTCAACAGCTCATACACGGCCGCCCGACCCTTGACCCCGGTATGGTGGCACTGATCGCATCCTTCGCTTTTATAGAAGGTTTCCTCCGCCTTAACCCCCAGTAGCGTGCGGATGTCGTTGGAAACCGTCTCCGGTTTCTTACAGGCAGGGCAGTTCTTGCGCACCAGTCGTTGCGCCAGCACACCCAACAGAGCGGCATTGACCAGATACGGCTCGATGCCGATTTCCAGCATCCGGGTCAAGGTCGCGCTGGCGCTGTTGGTGTGCAGTGTGCTCAATACCAAATGACCGGTCAGAGCGCTTTCGACAGCCATTTTCGCGGTTTCCTCATCGCGCATTTCACCCACCATGATGATGTCCGGGTCGTGACGCAGAATGTGGCGCAGCGCGCGGGCAAAGCTGTAACCGATATCGGTTTTGGTTTGAATCTGCGTCAGCCCGTCGAGATGGTACTCCACCGGGTCCTCAACGGTGATGATGTTGCGATGGGTCCGCGTCAGTTCGGTCAACGCCGTGTACAGCGTGGTCGATTTACCGGATCCGGTGGGACCCGTAACCAGGAACATCCCCTGGTTTTTAGCCAGCAGGTGGCGTAGCCGGGTTTCATCGCCAGCGGAATAGCCCAGCGAGCGCAGGTCTTTGAGGGCGAAATTGGTATCGAGCAGGCGAATCACCACGCTCTCGCCCCGTATCGACGGAATAACCGACAACCGAAGGTCGATGGTCTTGCCGTGCTGGGTGAGTCGGTAGCGGCCGTCCTGGGGCAGCCGGTGCTCGGCGATGTCCATATTCCCCAGTACCTTGATGCGACTGACCAGGCGCGGCATAAGTCGCTTGTTCAGGGTGCGGATACTGTGCAGCGTGCCGTCGATCCGGTACAGCAGATCGAGCCGGTCTTCCCGAGGCCTCAGGTGGATATCCGAGGCTCGGCGGGTCATGGCGTCAACCAGGAGATTCTGCACCAACTGAATGATCGGTCGGTCTTCCCGGGCGGTTTTCAGCGCCGACCGATCCCATCGGGTGAGTTCCGGCGAGGGATTTTCCGCAGGCAGTTCCGCCAGGGCTTCACGTTCCTCGTCCTGATCGTAATGTTCGCTGATGGCGGTATGAATAGCCTCCTCGGTGGCGATGGCCAACTCGATACTCTTGCCGGTCATGAAACGCAATAAATCCAATAGTTCCGTGTTGGTCGGGTCGCTCACGGCCACATAAAGGTGGTCGTCGCCTTCAATCAGCGGCATCACGTTATGTTCCCGTGCGAACCGAGCGGGCACTCGTTTGATGACGGCGGGGTCGATTTCGAAGGCATTCAGATCCACCTGCGGCAAGGCCAGCAAGTGCGCCAGGGCGGAGATCACCTCTTCATGGCGAGCCCAACCCCGATCGCTCAGGATCGATCCCAGTCGCTCACCCGGATGCCTGGCCTGTTCCGCCAGGGCCTCTTTTAATTGCTTCCGGGTGATCACACCCGAGGCGACCAGTATGTCGCCCAAATGGAGATGGTCGAAATCTCCACGACGGAACTGGCTGAAGGCCTTCAAGGCGTCATGGGAGTGGATGGTACGGTCGAGACCGAAGACCGGCTTGGGTGGATCGTATGGCACCGTTGACAACTGATAGTCTCCTATCCAGCGGGCTCAGGCAGGCGATTGGCACACAATCAACTGCATTGATTAGTATTTAAGCATAGTCTAATGCAAAGGGCGTGACTGAAAACACGGCCTGGATCAATGCAAGGCCCTGTTTTCCCCTGTTGTGTGATAGGGTGACGCTGATCATATTCAATAGGCCAATATTCGAAAATCATGACTGACCTGCCTTTTTCCCAAGCTTGCGAGAACAACAAACAACCCATATTGGAATGCCTGAAAACCGTGCTGGAGCCTGCCCGAAGCGTACTGGAGATCGGCACCGGTACCGCCCAACACGCCGTCTTTTTTGCTGAGGCCTTACCACACCTGACCTGGCAACCCAGTGACCACCCGGACTCGGCTCACATCGGCCGGGAGCGGTTGGCCGCCGCTGAATTGCCTAACCTAAAGCCCTTTGTCGCTCTGGACGTCGGCACCGACGACTGGCCGGTCTCCGATTTCGACGCCGTTTTTTCTGCCAATACCGCCCACATCATGAGCTGGGCCGAAGTGGAAAAAATGTTTCAGGGTGTCGTCGGTTGCCTGCCGAAAGGCGGGGTGTTTTGCCTTTATGGCCCGTTCAATGAACAAGGGCAGTTCACCAGCGACAGCAACCGACGGTTTGATCAACACCTCAGGTCACGCGCTGCTCACATGGGGATTCGCGACATCGACGACCTGAAAGCCTTGGCCCATAGTCTGAAGATGAGTTTGGATGAGGATGTAGCGATGCCCGCCAATAACCGTATTCTGGTTTGGCGGAAGGGGTAGGTGGTTGGAACGCAATCCCTGTTGGTGGGGTTATTGCTGGTATCAATCGCCTGGGGTGGGCAATTGTCGACTCAATGAGGAATGGCTGGTCGCTTGCCCGTCGGGAGACTTGAGAAGGGCCAGGAATCTGTTCCTTGGTAGTGGACGATGAAAGTGAAAGCCCTGCATCCTTATTTCTGAAAATCGAGAGAGCCATTGGGCCTGGTTTTCGTTCTCAATGCCTTCCGCGACTACGATAAGACCAAAGTTTCGGGCGATTTCGACAATCGATTCAACAAGCAGTTTGTCCTGCCGGTCGGTTTCTATTTCCTGGATGAACGAACGGTCTATCTTCAGCTTATCGATCGCCAACCGTTTCAAATAGCTCAATGAGCTGTACCCGGTGCCAAAGTCATCGAGGGAAATGGTTATTCCGTGCTTTCTTAATCGGTGGATTTTCGTTTCTGCGACTTTGACATCGTAAAGGGCGACGCTCTCTGTAATCTCTATTTCGAACAAGTCTGACGGAACACCGTATTTTTGGAGGGTATTGAAGATGTTTTCCTCAAAAGAACCTTCATGGAATTCCTGTGGATTGACATTTACCGCGAAACGAAACCGTTGAGCCCTTAGGTATTCAATACCTACGTTCAGGGCCAGCTCGCAACATTGGGAAAAACAAATGGAAGTGATCCGATCACTCAGGTTAAGCATTTCGGTCTGCTTCATAAAAGATACCGGGCTCTGGACGCCTTTCTCGGGGTGGTTCCAGCGTATCAGTACCTCTGCACTCACGATGTTTCCGGCGGCATCCACAATCGGTTGTAAATAAATCTCGAATTCATCCTGACTGAACCCACGCTTTATTTCGTACTCCAATGCTACCTGTTCTTCAACGGCGCTGATCATGCTCATTTCGAAAACACAGCTTTTGTTCTTGCCCATACTTTTCGCCTGATACATGGCGGTATCGGCGTATCTTAAGAGTTCGTCGACCTCGTCTGAATGGTCAGGGTAGAGTACGATTCCAATGCTGGATGACATGGAAAAGTGTTGTCGGCCAATGTAGTAGTTTCTGTCCAGAGTGTTCAAAATCCTATCGGCAACGAGAACGGCTTGTTGCCTGGCGGCTTGGTTGTTGTTACCCAGATTCGACAAGGACAATGCAAACTCATCGCCTCCCAGCCTGGCAATGGTGTCGTTTTGCGGGGTGGCAAACTGGATCAATCGCCCGATTTGAGCAATAACCCGGTCTCCCAGCATATGGCCCGCAGAGTCATTGACCAACTTGAAATTGTCCATGTCAATAAACAGCAATGCGCCATGGTAGCCTTCATCCAATGCCGAAGTGATGTCTTTCTTTAATTGGTCGACCAAGTAGTTTCGGTTGGGAAGGCCCGTCAAAGTGTCGTAATAGGCCATTTCTCTCATTTGCTGCTCAGCGGTAACCCGCTCTGTGATGTTCACCGCGACGTGTAAAATACAGCGTTTGCCAAAGTAGGAAAACGGCAATCGACTGGTCTGGAAATGTTCACTACCGGTGTTTGGATCAAGCTCCATCGTCTCCGTGGAGGCCAGAAGATGTTCGCCATTCAGTAGGGTTTGGCATTGCGACTGGATACGCCGGGCTTCCCGGGGCTGGTGTCTACTTAACACGTCATAATAACTGAGTTGATCAATATCGTTGGCTTTTATATCAAAAAGTGTTTGAGCAGCGCGGTTTGCAAACAGAAAGCGGCCTTTGTCATCCGTGGCGTATATGAGATTGGGAACGGTATCGATAATGACATTCAGCTGTTCCTTGGCTTGGTCCGACGACAAGAGGTGCTTTTCACAGTTGCCAATGAACTCGTTCATGGAGCGGATAATCAAACCCAGCTCATCTTTCTTATGCTGAGGGGGAACGGTGATTCGCTTTCCCTCCGGGTGGTTTGCATCGATATCAAAAACCGATTGTGCCACCCGAACCAGGCTTCGCGTCAGATACCAATAGAAAAAACCCATAAGCACAAAGGTAAGAGCCAGGTTTCGTGCTATTCCTGTTAGCAACACCGATCCCGCACGCCGATAGAACGACTGATAACTGTAGTTGTTATCGGTAATCAGAATAAGTTTGCCTTCGCTGTAGTTGTCTTCGTTGACAAGGTCTAACGTGTAGGTTGTGATAGAGCCTACCAGGGCTTGGGTTAGCTGGCTGGTATTGGTTCTATGCAGCTCGCGTTCAAAGCCGGCCATGGTATTGTCACGATCATCCACCAGAGCGGCGGACTGTAAGAAAGGATAGGACATCAAGCCACTGATGATTTGTTCCGCAAACACCCGATCAAGTTGATGAACGGTTTGCTGGGCACTTTGTCTTGATGCCGCGAAAATCTCCTCTATGCTCTTTTGGTTCATTTCGCGGTGTTGTTCGAAGTCATCCTTTACCTGCCAAAGGCTCGCGGCCAGCCCCAGTAGCAGGGCGGCGATAACACTGATGCGTGTTAATTTGACGGCTAATTGTTGGAAAGGCTCTATACTCATTCGACCTGAACACTCAACCTATGTTTTACAACCGAACATAGGTTCGTTGAGTCAACAGAGTCCCTCGTGCCTGGAGTTGGCAATGCTGGAGGACCTATGAACAAACCCTTGACTAAGTTTTCAATCCTAAACCTTTATTTGGCCACTGTCATGCTTGTAGCGGTTGAGGCTCGGGCGGAACCGCTGCACCTGCTGGCGTTGGAGCTGGATAAAACCTTCATGCCGGGGAAAGACTTTCGATACAACAGGTTTATCAATGCCATGGGTGAAGAAGGATTTTCCTATGATTTGACCTTCACATCAATCAAGCGTTTATGGCGTGGCATGAGTGAAGACAACACGGCCTGTACTTTTCCCACCGATATTGAATCCGTAGTGCGAATCAGCGGCTATCAGTTCAGTCGTGACCAGCTCATTCAGAGTCAACCGGTAGACTATGTCAGCTATCGTGCCCTGGTGCGGCCGGGTGACCCCATCATTCAGACTAAAGAGCAACTGGTGGGTAAAAAAGTGGCCGCTTGGGGTGGAATACCCAATGCGGAACTGGTGGGGGTTGAGGGCGTGGAGTATATCGCCACCAACTCGGAGGAAAGCCGGGCGCAGATGTTATATAGCCATCGCGTCGACGTGGTTCTGGGTTTTGTTCCCGGAATAAATATAGCGATTGAGGAGCTTGGGTATCCGCAGCCGGAAACAAAAGGGACACTGGCGGTGTGGATTGGTAAGGGGGAAGGTGAGAACAGCACCCACTTGGTTTGTTTCGATACCCCGAACAACCGGCAGGGCATTGCACAGTTTGATGCCGCCCTGGAACGGATAAAAGCGAGGGGCGAGCTGCGTGGCCTTCTAGGGCCCTTTGCCGATCTCGGTGAGTAAAGGCCTTTATGGGGCTTCAATCAATTTAGGTGGCCCGACATACAAGGTTTTTTTAGTCGATGTGCCTTCATACCAAAAAATAGCGGGCAGTGGCCACCATAAAATCCTCGAAGGCCGAATACGAGGGCGCCCATGATTCAAATAGGCATGAAATGCGAGCCGCTCTGGCTTTGCAGCGTTTTGGAATTGGTGCTTGCAGCGCTGGCCATCGCAGTGATTATGTTTGTGATCCGCTCCGCGCTGCATGAATACAAGAAAAACAAAGGGCGGCGGCGTAAGTGACCGGCCAGCCCTTTGTTTCATCGCTTAGCTCAAGGTTTTCGTCGCCGGGTTAAAACTCAGCGTCTTCTGGCGTTCATCCAGCAATTCAAAGTTTTTCGACGTCACGGTATCAACAAAGAACCAATTGGCTTCGGCACTATCCGCCGTCAGCGTCAGCTCCATAAAGCCTCTGTTGTTCAGGTTCACATATTCCAACCCGCTCACCAAAGATTTAACGGCCGCTTCCGATGCCGGGATTTCCTCATCGGGAATCGATAAATAGTCTTCCAGACCCGGGGAAGAGACCGAGGGTGTCGCGAATTCAGCACCGATGGTGTCGCCGTTCTGGTTGGTCAGATAGTTGGCCCAGGCGTTGTGAGTGTCGCCTGCGATCACCACCAGGTTCTTGCCGAACGCTTGCGCCGTACCCAGGACCAACTCCCGTTCATAGGCATAGCCGTCCCAGGCATCCAGGTTATAGGGGATGCTGGGTTGCGCTAAGATGGCTTGCTCTTCCGGGGTCAGGTCGCCCGGCGTCGTCTGGGCTTTGTGGACCAGGGCGCCATAATCCCCGAGCGTCATCTGTTGGGTGGCGACCGGTGCCGGCAGGAACATACGGCCCATCAGGATTTGTTGGCCCAGCACCTGCCATTTGGCCTGCGACACACTCAGTTGGGTTTGCAGCCAGCCGAGCTGTTCCGCCCCCAGGAGTGATCGCGTGGTGGAAGCCATGTCTGTTTCGAAGGTTGCGGCATCGAAAGCGCCGGTCTCCGGATCGATGTAAGTCGCGTATGACAGTTGGTGATCGCGGCCGATCAGTCGGGTATCCAGCATGTGCAGGCTGAGCAGGTTGCCCCAGTCGAAACTGCGGTAAATTGTGCTTCGGTCATCGGGCGTGGCCGGTCGTACCGGTAACCATTCGAAAAATGCCTGCAGCGCGGCCGCTTTGCGTGCGGCATAATCGCCTTCGCCGTCGTTATGGTTTTCAGCCCCGTTTTGCCAGCTGTCGTTCGCGACTTCGTGATCGTCCCACACCTGAATAAAAGGGAAGGCGGCATGCAATGCCTGCAGGTCCAGGTCGGTGTGATATTGCGCGTAGCGCTGGCGATAATCGTCCAGCGACAGCAGTTCGCCACTTGGCAAAACGGCGCGGCCCAGTGCTTCCGCTTGATCCGTCCCGTAGTCACCCATGCCGTATTCATACAGATAGTCGCCCAGGTGCAGCACCGCATCGACGTCGGTCCGCTGGCTGGCGGCGTGGTACACATTGAAATAGCCTGCGGGGTAGTTCGCGCAGGACATCACCAGGAACCGTGCCGAGGCGACATCCCCGGAGGGCAGCGTGCGCGTTGTTCCCACTGTGGAGATAGAGTCTTTACTCAAAAAGCGATAGTAGTAGGTGGTGCCTGCTTCGAGCCCGGCCGCATCGACTTTCAGTGTGAAATCCCGGCTGGCATCGGTGGTGCTGATACCGTCGGTGATGATGTTCTTAAAGCCAGCATCGGTGGCGACCTGCCAACCGATCCTTACTTTTTCAGCACCCGCCTTGGGTGTTACCCGAGTCCATAATATGACTCTGTCCTGCAGCGGGTCGCCGCTGGCGATACCGTGCAGAAAACCTTTGATCTTATCCAATTCCTCCAGCAGGCAACCACCCAGACCAACGGAAAGCACCACGGCACCGGCCGCCATGGAAGAGTGGTAGAGAAAATCGCGTCGGGACAATACTTTAGGCATGACAAATCCTTTTCATCTTTGTCGTTATCAGGAAGCAGCGGAAGCTACCAAGGGAGCCTCTGAACAATTCCCGCGCGGCTCTGCGGGAGCCAAAACGCTTTGCCA
>CBFGUW010000034.1:0-51131 GCA_965652395.1 uncultured Saccharospirillum sp.
AAGCCTACAGAAAGTAGCTTAACTGGGTTGGTAATATCTGCTTGACCACGTCAGGCCCTTTGTCTAAATACTGAATACTGGAAGCATGTGTGGCTAAAGCTAGGCGCTTCCGTCCCCCGGTGGGAGGGAGGACATAAGCCGCTTCTAAGTTTGAAGACAGCCTTACTTTTTCCAAAAGCTACCAAAATAGACATACCCTTCTTGCATGCATTCAAACACCTTTCACATCACGAAAAAGATAGGTACTCTACTTCTGAAAAGTTATTGCCTATAAAAAAACAGGCTGTAGATTTAAGCCGGATACCAAAGGTGAATACACGGCATGAATAAAAAAACAGTAACAACCACAGCCGCATTGACGCCTCCACCTGGAAAGAAGGTGGTAACGTTACTAGAACCTATTGTCAATGATATTCAATTCCCTAATTTATTTATAGAAGGAGACCAAATTCTCTACCCAAGTATTTTAAACGTAAATGCTAACGCAAGCATATCAGGGCCAGAAGGCGTATATCCATTAATACACATAGAGCTAAGCGGAATCGCTCGGCAATTTGATTACGCTATTGACCACCAAGAACAAGTACTCTCCCACCAATATATATCTGACAAGCCGACAGCCACAGACCTATTAAATCGATCAGCATTACAAGCAGCACTTAAAAACTTCATTAAATTTACAAGTGCCACTAAACACTCAACTATAGCCATTCTGGGTGAATGGGGGATAGGGAAGTCAACATTCTTAAATTGTTTAAAAGAGGACATCAATAACACTAGCGACGTCCTGTGTGAAGTTAATGCTTGGCTACTTCAAAGCTCAGCCAATATGAAAGCGAGCCTTTATAGAGAGATTATAAACTCAATTTTTTCAATAAACCCGCCCGAAAGTGAAAGCAGTTTAATGGTATGGCTGAAGAGAAAAACACATAAAACCACTTTACTTTTAAAATACGCTTTTACAAGACATATTGGCAAAGGGCTATTTCCCATAATACTCCTAGCACTTTTAGCAACATTACATATCTCAGGAATTTTACTCATTACCCCTTCAAAAATACTATCCAACTTTTTTTCTACAAATAGCATAGGGGCAGTTATAGTAATAGCGGGCAGTATCATTCTAACAGCAGATGTAATCATGAAGTCATTCAAAAGCCCCGTAATGTCTAGTTTTTTAGGCATTAGCAAAATACCAAACTATGAAAACAAACCAGACCTCCACTTTCAAATGAGGAGTACAATCGACCAGTTATGCAAAATCAGATTCAAAAAGAACAATGGCCGCATAATATTACTGATAGATGATTTAGATCGATGCGAACACAGCAAGGTAATTCAGTTGATAGAAGCCATCCGTCTTACTTTAAGTATAGACTCGATCACTACAATTGTAGCCGCTGATTATGATATGATGAAGGCTGCGATCAATGATCACTATAAAGAAAAGATGGAATTACACGAGAAAATTCATAACGAGTCTTTCGCGAGAAGCTACCTGGCCAAAATATTTTCTTTGTCATTAATGATACCAACCCCTAATCACAAAAACATAAAACACTATATTAAGAGGCAGTTTGAAGAAAACCTTTCCTTACCTCAAAACACACTTAAGGATATAAAGGATAGGCATTTAGACATCCAACCCACTATAATGGCTCGTGCCGATGCTACGCAGCCGATGCGCGTATCTACTGATTTCCTTGAAAGCGTTACAGCTATTTGCACAAAGTTTTCGATCAACAATCCGAGACAAATAAAAAGACTCATAAATTCCTATAAGATAATAAAAGAACTGTTAGATGATGACGACAAGAAAATCCAATTACCCACCCCCTCTAAGGCGAAAATATTCAACGAGAACCTATTCCCAATTAGTTTCTGCTTATTTTCTGCAGAGTATTTTCAATCTAAAAAAGACACCACCATCCCTACATTAGTCAATAACTTATACTATTTCAAGCAGAGTAGTTCTCTAGAGAAAGCCAATCTAAGTGAATTCGACACTACGATTGTTAGGACGATTCATGAAATTAACATACACAAAAAAGCCAATATTTTCAGCATTGCTCAGTTATTCATTTTGCCAAACTAAACTTGGCATTCGGCTCGTTCTACTCAATTACTCAAATCAATACGTCAAACAACGTACCCCACCCCGCCATTCCCCCCATACCCCTCCCCAAGCCCCTTTCCCATACTCGAAACCGCTGACAGAACCGTCACTGACCAATTAAAAAATCAATCAGGGGGAAGACTTATGACTGTTAAGCCCATGCTGAAAGGCCTCGCCTTTGCCGTTGCGGCATCTGTGGCCGCTACAAGTGCCATGGCGGAGGATGTGATCAAGGTTGGGGTGCTGCATTCGCTCTCCGGTACCATGGCGATCAGTGAAACCACGCTGAAAGACACCGTTTTGATGATGGTGGAAGAGCAGAACAAGAAAGGTGGGCTGCTCGGTAAGCAGCTGGAAGCCGTGGTGGTAGACCCGGCCTCGAACTGGCCGCTGTTCGCGGAGAAGGCGCGCGAGCTGCTGGAAAAAGAGCAGGTGGATGTGATTTTCGGCAGCTGGACGTCGGTCTCCCGTAAGTCGGTGTTGCCGGTGTTGGAAGAGCTGAACGGTTTGATGTTCTACCCGGTTCAGTACGAGGGTGAAGAGTCCTCCAAGAATGTGTTTTACACCGGTGCGGCGCCGAACCAGCAAGCCATTCCGGCGGTGGATTACCTGATGAACGAACTGGGTGTCGAGCGTTGGGTGTTGGCCGGTACGGATTATGTGTACCCGCGCACCACGAACAAGATTTTGGAAGCTTATCTGAAGTCCCACGGCGTGGCCGAGGCGGACATCATGATCAACTACACGCCGTTCAGCCATTTCGACTGGCAGTCCATCGTGTCCGATATCAAGCGATTCGGCAGCACCGGTAAGAAAACGGCGGTGGTGTCCACCATCAATGGCGATGCGAACGTACCCTTCTATAAAGAACTGGGCAACCAGGGCGTCTCCTCCGAAGACATTCCGGTCATCGCCTTCTCCGTGGGTGAAGAAGAACTGTCCGGCTTCGACACCAGCCCACTGGTGGGCCATCTGGCTGCCTGGAACTATTTCCAGAGCGTGGATGCCGATGCGAACTACGACTTCATCGACCAGTGGCACGCCTTCATTGGCGATGAAAACCGCGTCACGAACGATCCGATGGAAGCGACCTTCATTGGTTTCAACATGTGGGCTCAAGCGGTAGAGCTGGCCGGTACCACGGATGTGGACGCCGTTGAAAAAGCGATGATCGGTCAAACCACACCGAACCTGACCGGCGGCACGGCGGTCATGAACAAGAACCACCACCTGAGTAAGCCGGTGTTGATCGGCGAAATTCAGGACGACGGTCAGTTCGAGGTGGTTTGGGAAACTCAGGGCGTGGTGCCGGGCGATGCCTGGTCCGACTTCCTGCCGGGTTCCAAAATGTTGATGGCGGACTGGGGCTTCCCGTTGGAGTGCGGTAACTACAACGTGGAAACCGGCACCTGCTCCGGCCAGAACTACGAGTAAGTGACAGCCTCTCACTCTGAGAGTGCATGACCACATCAGGACCGGCTTGCCCGGTCCTTTTCAATCACCGCTCAATCAATAACTCAGATTTCGAAGTTCACGATTAGGGTGTGGGCAAAGGCGAGCCCCGGATGCCTGGTGGGCTTATCAAGGGTGGTTCGCAGCAGGGATTGCTGCGATCCAGGCCCCATGGATGGGTTAATGCCGACCCTTGATAAGCCCACCAGGTAGCCGGGGCGTACTCCTGGCAACGCCTAATCACGAGCCTCGAAACTTAACTGCGGAGGTCGCTGTGAGACGAGCCTTGCTAGTCTGGTGGTGTCTGGTGGGTTTTTGGGCCGGACCGGCTCTGGCGGAAGAGTCCGCCTCCCCGTCCGATACACTCGATGCGCTTTATATTCAACTGACAGAAGCCAGCCTGAGGGAAACCCAGGCCATTTTGGAACGGCTGCGCGCCGAAGGCGACGAAACCGTTATTCTGCCGTTGTTCAAAACATTGTTGGCCGGTGATCTACACTATCGCCGGTCCGATAATCGTTTGATCATCGAAACCCCGGTAAACGGCGAAGATCATTATGTCGACTATTTCACCGGCGAGGATTACGGCGAACTCGGTCGGCGGGACCAATCGAAAATACGCGTCAACAATACGCTGCGCGGCTACCTCACCGAAGCCATCGCCCGCATGCAGCTCAGCCACGAGGATGCCAAGGTTCGCGAAGCGGCGGTGCGTTCCCTGTTGGCGGACCTGGACGACAACACAGCGACTATTCTCGCCGAAGCACGTGCGACGGAAACCCACCGAAAGGTGCGGCAGGCGCTGGATCTGGCGCTGGCGATGCACACCGCCGAGAACGGCGACAACAGCGCCGCCCGCATCACGGCCATACAGGAACTGGCGGGCAGTCTGGAAACGGATGTGCGCAATCTATTGTTCCAGTTGGCACAGAACGATTCGGCGGAAGGCGTTAAGGCTGCCGCACGGGACGCTCTAAAAGAGATCGATCAGTCCGTAACCTTCTACGGCTATGTGGATCAGCTCTTTTTCGGTCTCAGCCTGGGGTCGGTATTGTTGCTGGCCGCCATTGGTCTGGCGATCACGTTCGGCGTTATGGGCGTCATCAACATGGCTCACGGTGAAATGCTGATGCTCGGCGCCTACACCACCTATGTGGTGCAGTTAATGATGCCGAATATGATCAATTATTCATTGTGGGTGGCGATACCGGCGGCATTTCTGGTGTCCGGCGCGGTGGGCGTGTTAATCGAGCGATGCGTGATTCGTTTTCTGCACGGGCGTCCGCTGGAAACGCTGCTCGCCACCTTCGGTATCAGTCTTATTCTTCAGCAACTTGTGCGCACGGTATTTTCTCCGCTCAACCGCCGCGTGGCTGCGCCGGATTGGATGAGCGGCTCCTGGGAAATCAATCCGGTGCTGTCGCTGACCTACAACCGCCTCACCATTTTAATTTTCGCCTTGGTAGTGTTCGTGGCGCTGTTGTTGATCATGAAGAAGACCACCCTCGGTTTACAGGTGCGCGCGGTATCGCAGAACCGGGCTATGGCAAAAGCCATGGGCATTAAAACCGATTGGGTGGATGCCCTAACCTTCGGTCTGGGTTCCGGCATTGCCGGGATCGGAGGCGTGGCGCTCAGTCAGCTGACGAATGTCGGCCCTAACCTGGGCCAGGCGTACATCATCGATTCGTTCATGGTGGTGGTGTTCGGCGGTGTCGGCAATCTGTTCGGCACTCTGGTCGCGGCGTTCAGCTTGGGCATCGCCAATAAATTTATGGAGCCGGTCACCGGTACGGTGCTCGCCAGTATTCTCGTGCTGGTGTTTATTATTCTGTTTATTCAGAAACGGCCCAAAGGGTTGTTTCCGCAACGAGGGAGGGCGGCGGAATGAGCCTGTTGCATTCGTATTTTTCCCGTCAGCCTGCCGGGCAACGGGTATTGCCGTTCGTGGTGATTCTGTTCGCGGTTACGGTTTTGGCATCGCTTGGCAATCTGTTGGTTCCGGAAACATCCGCACTCCATGTCAGCACCTACACCATTACCTTGCTGGGTAAATATTTAAGCTATGCCATGTTGGCGTTGGCGGTGGATGTGGTGTGGGGTTACTGCGGCATTCTCAGCCTGGGGCACGGTGCTTTTTTTGCGCTGGGCGGTTACGCCATGGGCATGTATCTGATGCGTCAGATCGGTAACCGGGGCGTTTACGGTCACCCGACCCTGCCGGATTTTATGGTCTTCCTGAATTGGGATTCCCTGCCCTGGTATTGGTGGGGTATGGACCAGTTCTGGTTTGCGATGGTGATGGTGGCGCTGGTGCCGGGCCTGCTGGCGTTCGTGTTTGGCTGGTTGGCGTTCCGTTCGCGGGTGAGTGGGGTCTATCTCTCCATCATCACCCAGGCGTTGACATACGCATTGATGCTGGCGTTTTTCCGCAATGAAATGGGCTTTGGCGGCAACAACGGCCTGACCGATTTCAAGGATATTCTCGGTTTCAGTTTGCAGTCCGACGGAACCCGGGTCGCGCTGTTTGTCACCACGGCGGTTTTGCTGGGCGCGGTGTTTCTGGTCAGTCAATGGATACTGAGTTCCCGCTTCGGCAAGGTGATCGAAGCGGTTCGCGACGGTGAAGCGAGGGTGCGCTTCCTCGGCTACCGGACGGACCGCTACAAGGTCTGGCTTTTTGTGTATTCCGCCGTCGTTGCCGGGCTCGCGGGTGCGCTTTATGTACCGCAGGTCGGCATCATCAATCCCGGCGAGTTCGCGCCGTTGAATTCCATCGAAGTGGTGGTGTGGGTGGCCGTGGGTGGTCGCGGCACGCTTTATGGTGCTGTACTCGGGGCCGTGCTGGTGAATTACGCAAAAACCCGTTTCACCGCCCTGCTGCCGGACGGCTGGCTGTTCGCCCTTGGCGCTCTCTTTGTGTTGGTCACGCTCTTTTTACCCAAGGGGTTGGCCGGTGTGTACGGTCAACTGCGTGGCGCGTTGAAGGGCCGCTCCCAACCTACCACCCCGACACAGGAGAGCGCACCATGAGCACACTGGAAACCACCCGTGAATTGATGCGTCGCGACCAGGTTTGGCCGTTTCTGATGCCGCCGGAGCCGAAGGTCGATGTCTCCCATCAAATGATTCTGTATGTGGAAGATCTGAACCTGAGTTTCGATGGGTTCAAAGCGCTGAACAATTTGAACCTCTATGTGAACGATGGCGAGCTGCGTTGCCTGATCGGCGCGAATGGCGCGGGCAAGACCACACTGATGGATGTGATCACCGGAAAAACCGCCTGCGATTCAGGAACGGTCTATTTTGGACAGACCATCAATCTTTTGCACCACGATGAAGCACAAATCGCCCAACTCGGAATCGGCCGGAAATTCCAAAAACCGACCGTTTTCGAAGCCCAAACCGTGGCGGATAACCTGGAACTGGCGCTGAAAACCAACAAGAGCATTCTGCCGACGCTCTTTGCCCGCCTGTCTTCCGAGCAGCAGGACCGCATCAATTCGGTGCTTCACACCATCGGTCTGGTGCAACAACGGAGCCTGTTGGCCGGAAACTTATCACATGGTCAGAAACAGTGGCTCGAAATTGGCATGTTGCTGGTGTCGGAACCGAGACTGCTGCTGATCGACGAACCCGTCGCGGGCATGACACCCGAGGAAACCGAACGCACAGCCGAGCTGCTGACCTCACTGGCAGGTAAGCACACGGTGATCGTGGTGGAACACGATATGGAGTTTGTTCGCTCCATTGCACGCACCGTTACGGTGCTTCATCAGGGGTCGGTATTGGCGGAAGGGTCGATGGATCAGATTCAGAACCACCCGGACGTGATCGAGGTGTACTTGGGGGAAGACGCATGATTCAGATCAAGCAACTGAACCAGCATTACGGCGGCACCCAAATTCTGTGGAACCTGGACCTCGACATCACCGAAGGCGCCTGTACCTGCATTATGGGGCGCAACGGGGTCGGCAAGACGACACTGCTGAAATGCCTGATGGGTTTGCTGCCGGTCACCAGTGGTTCCATTACCTATCAGGGCACCGATCTGCACAAAGCCTCGGCGGAAAAACGCGCGCCTTCGGGCATTGGTTATGTGCCGCAGGGACGGGATATTTTTCCGATGCTGACGGTCGAGGAAAACCTGCGCATCGGTCTGCTGGCGAGGCGGGAAAAGCTGAAAGAGATACCGGAAAAAATCTTCGAGTTGTTTCCTGTGTTGCACGACATGTTGCATCGTCGCGGTGGCGATCTGAGCGGTGGTCAACAACAACAATTGGCCATTGGCCGCGCTCTGGTGCTGGACCCGAAAGTGCTGATTCTCGACGAACCGAATGAGGGCATTCAGCCCAACATCGTTAAACAGATTGGGGATGTGATTGTGAAACTGAACCAGGAGGAAGGGCTGACCGTGGTGTTGGTGGAACAGAAACTGGGCTTCGCCCGTCGCGTGGGGCAGGAATTCCGGCTGATGGAAAAAGGCCGCATTGTCGCCAGCGATAAAATGGCGAACCTGTCGGATGCTTTGATCCGTCAGCATCTGGCGGTTTGAGGCGTCGATGAACAGCCGCGTCGACCTCGCCGCCGCCTCGCGCTGGAACGCCTGGCTGGAACTGGATTTCACCCAGGGGCCGCGCGGCACCCGGTTGGCGGGCTGCCGTCATCAAGGCCCGCTCTACGTGCAAAAAGCCTTTTATCCGGAAGGGCCGGAGCGTGCCCATGCCTACCTGCTGCACCCGCCCGGCGGCATGGTCTCCGGCGATGATCTTCGTTTGGCCATCACGGTTAACGAAGGCGCCAGTGCCGTTATTACAACACCCGGTGCGGGGCGTGCCTACCGTTCACGGCCGGACCGCACTCAGCAACGACAGCGTAATCTTTTGCTCGTAAAAGAACGTGCGACGCTTGAGTGGTTACCACAGGAAACCCTGATTTATCCGGATGCCCGTGCCCGGTTGGATACCGATATTCAACTGGAAAAAGACGCCGGTTTTATCGGTTGGGAAATCACCAGTTTGGGGTTGCCCGCTAGCGGCGAATTGTTCGATCGGGGCGAACTGCAGCAACGCCTGCAGATCAAACGCGAAGGCCGAATAGTTTTACGCGAGCAACTGCATTTAACCGAACCCAGCCAGGCACTGCGCGCCAGCATCGCCGGGTTTCAGAACAAGCCTGTCAATGGCCTGATGGTGGCTGGGCCGTTTAACACAGAACAAACCGAATCGCTCGAACAGTTGCGTGCATTGTGCGACCAGCTGCCTTCAGGCTCGCTCGGCGGCGTCACCCAGGTGGGTGATTTTATCGTGCTGCGCAGTCTGACCGAACGTGCCGAACCGGCCAAAACCCTATTCACCCAAGCCTGGGCTGAACTCAGACCCGCCCTGCTCGGAGTGCCGGTCTGCGTACCCCGAATCTGGGCTACCTGATTTAACGCGAGGACAACTCATGGATCTGCTACCCCGTGAAAAAGACAAGCTGTTGATTTTCACCGCCGGTCTGCTGGCGGAGCGTCGATTGGGGCGCGGCCTGAAACTCAACTACCCCGAAGCCGTCGCTTACATCAGCCTGCACATCATGGAAGGCGCACGCGATGGTAAAACCGTCGCGGAATTGATGAGCGAAGGAAAACAATTGTTGAGCGCCGACCAGGTAATGGACGGCATCGCCGAGATGGTGGACGAAGTGCAGGTGGAAGCCACCTTCCCAGACGGCACCAAGCTGGTGACGGTTCACCAGCCCATCGTGTAACCCCAAACCAGAGGCATGCCATGACACCCGGAGAATTCCAACTCAAACCGGACGCCATCGTTCTCAACGAGGGGCGCGAAACGAAAACGTTGACCGTGGAAAACACCGGCGACCGACCCATTCAGGTCGGCTCGCATTATCATTTCGCCGAAACCAACCCGGCCCTGTCGTTCGACCGCGCCGCTGCCCGGGGGTTTCATCTGAACATTGCCGCCGGTACCGCGGTGCGTTTCGAACCCGGCCAAAGCCGCGCAGTGGAACTGGTCGCCTATGCCGGTAAGCGCGAAGTCTACGGCTTCCGCGCCGAGGTTATGGGCGCACTGGATACAGGAGCCCGCTCATGACTCAATCCAGCAAAACCCTCGACCGCCAGGCTTATGCCCAGATGTTCGGCCCGACCACCGGCGACCGCGTGCGCCTGGCCGATACCGACCTGTGGATTGAAGTGGAAGCGGACCACACCACCTACGGCGACGAAGTAAAATTCGGCGGTGGCAAAGTGATTCGCGACGGCATGGGGCAAAGCCAGGTTGGTAACGATATCGCGGTCGATCTGGTCATCACCAATGCGTTGATTCTCGACCACTGGGGCATCGTAAAAGCCGATGTCGGTATTCGCGCCGGTCGCATCGAAACCATCGGCAAAGCCGGTAACCCGGATATTATGGATAACATCGATATCGTCATCGGTCCCGGCACCGAAGTCATCGCCGGTGAAGGGTCGATCCTCACCGCAGGTGGTATCGATGCTCACATTCATTTCATCTGCCCGCAGCAGATCGAAGAAGCGCTGATGTCCGGCGTAACCACTATGATCGGCGGCGGCACTGGCCCGGCCACCGGCACCAACGCCACCACCTGCACGCCCGGTCCTTGGTATCTCGGTAAAATGCTGCAGGCGACCGACAGCCTGCCGATGAACCTCGGTTTTTTGGGTAAAGGCAACGGCAGCCAACCGGAAGCCCTGGAGGAACAACTCAAAGCCGGTGCCTGCGGATTAAAACTGCACGAAGACTGGGGCACCACCCCGGCCGCCATCGATAATTGCCTGACCGTGGCGGACCAATACGACGTGCAGGTGGCGATTCACACCGACACCCTGAACGAATCCGGTTTCGTGGACGATACCCTCGCCGCCTTCAAAGACCGCGTGATTCACACCTACCA
The DNA here is from genome assembly GCA_965652395.1 of uncultured Saccharospirillum sp. Taxonomy (GTDB): domain Bacteria; phylum Pseudomonadota; class Gammaproteobacteria; order Pseudomonadales; family Natronospirillaceae; genus Saccharospirillum. The sequence goes on from CBFGUW010000034.1 coordinate 10,487, forward strand.
CACCGAAGGTGCCGGCGGCGGCCACGCGCCGGACATCATCAAAGCCTGCGCCGCACCCAATGTGCTGCCCTCGTCCACCAACCCGACTCGGCCATACACCCAAAACACCGTGGACGAACATCTGGACATGCTGATGGTGTGTCACCATCTGGACAGCAACATCCCCGAAGACGTTGCCTTCGCCGATTCGCGCATCCGAAAGGAAACCATTGCCGCCGAAGATATTTTTCACGACCTCGGCGCGTTCAGCATGATCGCGTCGGATTCCCAAGCCATGGGCCGCGTGGGCGAGGTGGTTACCCGTACCTGGCAAACCGCCGACAAAATGAAAAAACAGCGCGGCCTGCTGGCGGAAGATCTCGACCTCGGTTGCGATAATTTCCGTGCTCGTCGTTACATTGCCAAATACACCATCAACCCCGCCATCGCCCACGGCATTGCCCATGAAGTGGGTTCCATCGAGCCCGGAAAACTGGCGGATCTGGTGTTGTGGAAACCCGCGTTCTTTGGCATCAAGCCTTCGGTAATCATTAAGGGCGGCATGATCGCCGCCGCGCCGATGGGCGACCCGAACGCTTCTATTCCCACGCCACAACCGGTGCATTACCGGCCCATGTTTGGCTCTTTCGGTCAGGCCCCGGCCCACACCGCCGTCACCTTCACCAGCCAGGCGGCGTTGGACGCAGGCATTGCCGAAGAACTGGGTCTGAAGCGTCGACTGGTCGCCTGTAAAAACACCCGCACGATCAGCAAAAAAGACATGGTGCTGAACGACTGGCAACCGGACATCAGCGTCGACCCGCAAACCTATGAAGTGCGCGCGGATGGAAAATTACTGACCTGCGACCCGGCCACCGAGTTACCGCTGGCCCAAAGGTATTGTTTGTTTTAACCCTGTAGGAGTGGACTCCGTGCGCGACCAGTCGACGCTCAAACCCCTCAAGTGTCGCGCACTGAACCGAGTGCGGAGCATTCGCTCCTACACAAAGGAAAAAACCATGCTCGAAATCAATCAACGCTTAGGCCTCGCCGCCATCAACACCCTGGACGGCGCCATCACCCTAACCCACGACCAACGGGAAAAAGGTCGGCTGCGCATCCACACCGACTCCGGCGAGGAAGTCCGCTTGTTTCTCGAACGCGGCCGCCCGCTCGCCGTCGGGGAAATTCTGAAAAGCGAGTGCGGCCGACACCTGCAGGTTCGCGGCGCCATGGAACCGGTCGTGACGGCCACCTGCGACGACTGGCATTTGTTTGCCCGAGCCTGTTATCACCTCGGCAACCGCCACGTAAAAATAGAAGTCGGCGAACGTTGGCTGCGCATCAAACCCGATCACGTGCTGGAAGCGATGCTGATTCAACTGGGTTTGATGACGCAGCCAGAAGATGCCGTGTTCAATCCGGAATCCGGAGCTTATGCGCATGGCCACCACCATCATTGAACCGGCACCTGCCCTCGCACCTGCAAAGAGTGCGGCATTGCTTCGACTGCTGCAGTTGAGCAGCGTCAGCCTGCCAGTCGGCGGCTTCGCGTTTTCGCAGGGGTTGGAATACGCCGTCGAAGCGGGTTGGGTGCATAACCAAAACAGCACCGGTCAATTTCTCGGTGAACAATTGCGACACAACCTGGCGCGAATCGATCTGCCTCTATTGGCGCGCGGCCACCGGGCTGTTTTGAATTTCGACATCGATGCACTACATGACTGGAATGACCTGACGCTCGCCTGCCGGGAAACAAAAGAACTGCGGTTTACCGACACAGCCATGGGCCGAGCGCTGGCGAGATTGCTCACCAGCCTAAACCTGGCACCGCCTTTCGATGCGGACGACGATATCAGTTTCGTCACAGCATTCGCTTTTGCCGCCGCCCATTGGGGCATCGAAATCGAACAGGCCGCCCTCGGATTTGGTTGGGCCTGGTTGGAAAACCAAGTGGCGGCGGCAACCAAACTGGTGCCGCTCGGCCAGACCCAGGCGCAACAATTGTTAGGGGAACTCAACCCTATGCTCGCCGATGCCTGGCAACAATCACAGCAGGTTGAAGACGACGATATCGGCGCCTGCCTGCCCGCCTTGGCAATCGCCAGTTGCCGACACGAAACCCAATACACCCGCCTGTTCCGATCCTGACAGGCTGATACACCGGAGGACTCACCATGACCCAATCCAAACAAACCCTGCGCATCGGTGTCGGCGGCCCGGTCGGCTCCGGCAAGACCGCTCTGCTGCGCTCGCTCTGTGCCGCGATGCGCGACTATTACGATATCGCTGTTGTCACCAACGACATCTACACCCGCGAAGATGCTGAATTCCTGACCCGCAACGAAGCCCTGAGCGCGGACCGGATTCTCGGTGTGGAAACCGGCGGCTGTCCTCACACGGCCATCCGCGAAGATGCTTCCATGAACTTGGCCGCCATTGACGAACTGACCAAGCGCCACGGTGCCTTGGATGCCGTTTTTGTAGAAAGCGGCGGCGATAATTTAAGTGCGACCTTCAGCCCGGAGCTGTCGGATTTGACGATTTATGTCATCGATGTGTCCGCCGGTGACAAGATTCCGCGCAAAGGCGGACCGGGTATTACCAAATCCGATTTATTGATTATCAATAAAACCGACCTCGCCCCTCTGGTCGGCGCTGATTTGGACGTGATGGATCGCGACGCCAAAAAAATGCGCGGCGACCGCCCCTTTGTATTCACCAACTTAAAAGCCGCCAGCGGCCTGGACGATGTGATTGAGTTCATCGTGCGTGAAGGCATGCTGGAAGCCAAAGAACTGCCTCCGGCCAAGGCCGTGGTTTAACAGAATCGACAGGAGATAAGACAATGAAAAACACACCACTCTGGATCAGCGCCGCCACCTTGATTCTTGTACCCAGCCTGGCACTGGCCCACCCTGGCCATGATGCCGAAAATGGCTTCGCCAGTGGTTTGAACCACCCTCTTGGCGGGCTGGACCATATTCTCGCCATGATCGCCGTCGGTTTTTGGGGCGCTCATCTGGGCGGCGCGGCGCGCTGGCAGCTACCGCTCGCCTTCGTTCTCGCCATGGTCGCCGGTGGCGCGCTCGGCATTGCCGGTGTATCACTCCCCGGTGTGGAACCGATGATCATCGCGTCGTCCGTGGTGATTGGCTTGGCACTGGCGATGGGAGGCAGACTCAACACAGATGTCGCCGCGATGCTATGCGCCAGCTTCGCACTCTTCCACGGAGCCGCTCACGGCTTGGAGATGCCTGCCGCCTCCTCCGCAATCGGTTATGCAACGGGCTTTGCCCTGGCGACAGCGGCCTTGCACCTGACCGGTTTCATTTCGGGCTTGGCGGCACGCCTAGTGCCCAACCTCCACCGTTGGGCCGGGGCGGCTTTCGCGCTGGGTGGCCTGATGTTGAGTGCCTGATCCGGCTTTGTAACGGGCCAGGCTCACGCCTGGTCCTCGGCGGTAGTGCTTTCCTCGAAGGGATTTAGCGGGTATCGTTTCTCTTCCCTCTCAGGACACATCGCCGAGGTTCGGATGAGCCTGCTAAATACCGTTAAGACCCTGATAAAGTACAAGGCCTGGGCCAACGAACTTACCTATTCCGCCCTCGCTCAACTCCCCGAGGGGGAGGCCACCAAACCCCGTACCACCCGTTTTGGCAATATGGTCCATACGCTGAACCATGTGTATGTGATAGATGACATTTTCAAAGCCCACCTTCAGGGCGTATCCCACTCATACACAGCACGAAACACCGAGACACATCCGCCGCTGGAACAACTTTGGGAACAGCAGCAACGCATGGACAGCTGGTATCTGGATTACGTTGATTCCCTGCAAAGCGAGCAAATAAACGAAACGGTACGTTTTCAGTTCGTGGGAGGCGGCTTCGGTGCCATGTCGCGCGCGGACATACTCATCCACGTGGTTAATCACGCGACCTATCACCGAGGGTTCGTAGGGGACATGATGTATCAGGTGCCCGCCGTTCCCCCCGCCAACGACTATCCCGTCTTTTTAAGGGACATTGGCGGGTAACACCTCGCCGAGGCAATCTTATGGCCGGTTATTCGAAAACACCGCTGTTCAAGAAACTGGGGATTAAGTCGGGTGACGAAGTGCTGGTGCTGAATGCACCCGAACATTACCTGGCGCTGCTGGAACCGCTACCCGAATCGGTGACATTCGCCAGGAAACTGAGCGTTAACTCCGCGGTTATTCATCTGTTTACCCGTGAGCGGGTTGAACTGGAGCAAATGCTGACGGAATACCGGCACACCATGCCCGCATCCTCGATGCTTTGGGTCTCCTGGCCCAAGAAAGCCTCCAAGGTAGCCACCGACGTAACCGAAGATGTGATTCGGGAAGTGGCACTGCCCATGGGCTGGGTAGATATCAAGGTATGCGCGGTCGACGATGTCTGGTCCGGTCTCAAACTGGTGATCCGAAAAGAGTTGCGCTAAGTTAATCGACCCGCTGTATATTCTCAGCTGGCGCTATGAGAGACCACTTATGGAACTCTTGATATACGAACCCGCCTCCCCTCTGAACAGATTGGTTTCCCGGTTTATTTACTATCGGGGCTACAGTGCCACCGGCTCTGTTGAGCGTTTGTTGCCTGACGGAAACACCCAGATTGTGCTGCCGCTCGACGAAGGTCCGCGCACCCTTGTACGCAATACCAACAGTGCCGACCTGTCATTGTCACAAGGCTGGATTACAGGTTTGCAAACACAAGCCGTGGATTACCGCTCCGAAATTAATGCGTCCACTCTGTGCATCCAACTGAAACCCGGTGCGCTTGCCCGATTATGCGGCCATGAAACACAGGCCTTCACGGACTGGATGATCAGTATCGATTTGCTTCCTGAATCCCCTCTGAAAGAGTTGAAGGAACGATTGTTGGGCCTTGAAACCGGAGAGTCGGTCATCGCCACCGCCCAGGCTTTTTTAATGGACCACCTCGTTCCGGATGAAACCGAGGCGCAGCTTATCCAATTTGTCATACAGGCGTTGGCGAGTGGTGCCCGGTCCGTGGAGGCCATCAGCGAACAAACCGGATATTCCCATAAACACTTGATTCACCGTTTTAAACGGGCCGTGGGAGTAACCCCCAAAGCCTACCAGCGGTTGCTAAGGTTCAATGAAGTACTGCACCAGCTGCATGGCCGACCCACCTCTTCCCTGGCCGACCTGGCGGCGCTGCACAATTACTGCGACCAGCCGTACTTCACCCAGGAATTCAAATATTTCTCGGGCTATAGCCCCAACCAGTACCTGCGCCAGACTCGTCCTTACCCTCATGTGGTGTCGCTGGCCTGACAAGGTAAATTTTTTCCAATACCCGTTTTTAAGCCAAGGGTATGTTGACGACTCCAAACAAAAAGGAGCACAACATGCGCGCATTGGTTTATTACATTGCCACGTCCATAGACGGTTTCATCGCTAAACAGGACGGTTCCGTAGACGACTTCCTGATGGAAGGCCCCCATGCCGACGATTTCGTCAAGGAAATCGAGGCGTTCGATACCGTTCTTATGGGCGGAAACACCTATGAGATGGGTTTCAGCTTCGGCTTGAAACCGGGCGAGCCCGCCTACCCCGGCCTTAAACACTGGGTGCTTTCCAGCCGTCTCGACTTTCCTTCAAATGATCAGGTGGAACGCATTGATCATCGAGGGTTGGAGCGGGTGAAAGAGTTGAAGCACAGTGCCGGTGGTTCAATCTGGTTGTGTGGCGGCGGGCAACTGGCTGGAGCTTTGCTGAATGAGGGGTTGATTGATGAGATCAAACTCAAAATAAACCCATTTTCGATGGGAGCCGGTATCCCGCTCTTCGGCGGTGCCGCATTCCCGGCACGATGGTCATTGCAGGAGACCCAAGCCTACGATAATGGTGTAGTCCGGTTACATTATCGTCGTTAATCATACAGCTTCGCCAGAACCGGTTCGGAAAGAACCTTGCCGACGCGCTGGTCAACACGGATGTTATCCAGGCTTCGGCCCTGCATCCGATAGTGATAGAAAACGTGTTTTTCGATATCGAGCAAATTGAACCAGCCGCTTTCCGGACGGGGTATCGGCGGCAGTAGGATAACCATTCTGAAATTGGAGGGCCGCTCCTCGACCTGACTGGCTTTACTGGTATCCATATACCACTGAGCCTCGGGACTGAGTGTGAGGTAACACTCCCCCAGTAAGAGGGCTACGTCGAACAATAACGAACGAATCGGTAGCAGGGGGCTGGCTTGATCAAAGTCAGGAACGACCATACCCGCCAGAGATTTGTGGTAAAGGTTGGGCCATTGCTGATAGGCCCAGGCATCCAGAGTGAGCAAGTCCTCACGCCGGGGGTGGGAGGGGTTCACCTGTACATCAAACCGGTCCAACAGCTCGGAAACCAGAGCCAATCGCTCTGTTTTTACCTGCATGAAATAGTCGTAATTATCGAGCGCCTGCGTCTCAACAAGCCGACGCGGATTGCCGGGATATGGCGGTCGATAGATTGGGTAGTCCTTCAGTGTTTTTTTCAACAGACTGGCGGGGCCGTACCATTTGCTTAACAACTGACGCGCCAGACTGGTATCGCGGTATTTCAATCGCTCATGAACGATCATGAAGTCGCTCCCGTTTCACTGAAGAATGAACCGCATCCATCATAGTGAAACCTGGCCCGACCAAGTATTGGGACTTGCCCTAGGGCTACCTCCTAGGGGGCAATCCATTGGCCCTGCCACTGCCCTCCCTCGCGAACATAGCGGGCTCTGCGGTGACGATCTATCGCCAAATGCAGCCAATCGAGTTGGGTCAGGCGGGTGACGATCAGCCCGAAATGCTCGCGCCCGGCGCTGATCTCTTTATTGCGTTGCGCATCGGGCACGCCATCGCCCGGGTTCTCCAGCGGCCGCCCCGGGCCCGCTACAGACCGGTAATTGTTGCGGGCCACACCATCCTGCGTCGACCAATGACGCTCCACCAGAGCGCCTTCGGTGAGGCACTTCGCCTGACCCTGGGCTCTCAATTGAAAGCCGTTGTCGGGGTCGTGAAACACCCAGGCAACCGTAGCGCAATGGTTGATTTCCGACCATTTCCCCGCGCGGGTGTCGCTGTAGCAGAGTAACGTATTGTTATCGGCATCCGCGCCGCGCAGAACCAGGGTTCTTGCATTGGGTCCCTGTGGCCCCTGGGTGCAAAACACCGGCGTTCGAAACGGATGATGCCGGTCATCCAACCCAGCTTGCAAATGTTGCCATACAGCGGAAAAGGTGTCGTCCAGTGTCATAGGGAACCTGATGGGCATTAGGTGGTAACCACCTGCCGTACCGAAAGAATGAAAGGACAGTGTAGTGCCAGATTCGCACAGGGTCATCTGCCAAAGGCGGACACAAACGACACCTTGAGAAGGCTCCAACCTGGACAAGTGTGAACCAGTTCAATATATTTTCCCACCCGCTGATCGGACCCTCCCTTGGTGGTTTTCCTCAATTAACCTGAAGTATGAGGCACTCATGAAAGTATCTGTTCTACCAGCCGTAGTTGCGCTGGCTGTCTTATCTGCTTACGCAGAAGCGGAACCCAGAAAAGGATTTTACCTGAGCGGAGGTTTCGGAATTCACTCCTCTGAATTCTCGGCGACCTACGAAGGAGACACCCTATCGGAAGACAATGGAGGTATTCATACCTCGTTTAAAATCGGGGGTCATATTCAACCACAATTCGCCCTTTATTTTGTTCGTGAAGCCAGTTGGTGGAATGATCAAGAGATGGACGAAACCCTGGTCTCCGGCTTGACAGGCATCGGCGGTACTTATTATTTCGAACCTCAAGTGGGCAGCGGCTATATTGAGTTTGGTCTGGGCATTGGAGACGTTACCGCCGTTAATGATCCGGATATCGAGCCTTTAATAGGCACAGCCTATACGCTCGGGCTGGGTCTGGAAGCGACGGAACATCTTCAGTTTGCACTGGTTTACTCAAAAAGTGATACCTCAATTGAGGACTTACCTGGCGTAGACTTCGCTAACTCTGCGATCGCTGGCAAGGTCGAGTTGAAGCTCTAAAACTCTCAAATATCCATCGGGCTCATCTGGGCTCGATGGTTTTCATAGAACCTTCCTTGTCACACGGGTGTGAGGGTAGTCACAAACCCAAAAATCCACACGGTTAACACTTGTCTTTCGAAGATGGGTGAATACAGTTTCTGTAACTCGCTCTAGGGAGCCTCTGAACAATTCCCGTGTGGCTCTGGCTTTTCCGAGGGACGGTGTCGCAAGGCGGACTCATACCGGAATGTCTAGACCTTTCAAATGAGTCCAACGCAGTGGCACCGTTCCTCGGAAAGCCCCTTCGGGCGGGGCCAAAACGCTCTGCCCCGTCGTTGGACTTCTTGACAATGACCAGCCATTGCGCTGCGAAGTCCGCCTAGTGGCAAAGCGTTTTGGCTCCCGCAGAGCCTCACGGGAATTATTCAGAGGCTCCCTAGGTACAACACTTCCTTTCAGTCGGCTGTCGAATGGATATTCATACATAATCTAAGGAAGCCTGATCCGATGCGTGCTTTTGCCATCGGTGCCCATGATGGACACCCGCGACCACCTTATTCGAACGCTGTGCCCGGCAACATGCCACCACCGGTTTCAATTGAATCCCGGCGGCACACAGAGACCGGCCTTGTCACACTGACCGAAGCCGAGAGCACCTGCCGGAATGATCCGGTCAACATGCTGACCGGTGAAGAACTCTTTTCCCATCTGGACTTCGAATTGCCGGGTCCCATTCCATTAAGCTGGAAGCGGCTTTATCGAAGCTCGGCCATCAATCAGCGCAGTGAGTTGGGCCATGGCTGGAGCCACCCATTCAATCAATACCTGACACTGAAAGAGGGTCAGTTGTTGCATCACGATCCCGAAGGGGCACTGGTCACCTATCCATTACCGGAAACCGGGCAGCGTCTGCGCAATCAGTGGGGGGCGGTTCTCAGCCGCTATGACGATTATTTAAGCCTGAAGCAGGACGGCGTGGTTTTGGGTTTCGAGCCCGACCCCTGGCATCCGAAACGCTGGCGTCTTAGCCAGCTGTTCACACCGGACTTCCATCACCACTGGCATTTACACTACAAGGACGACGAGTCCCTGGGCGAAAGCCGGCTCTCGGGCGCGTTATCGAGCTGGGGGGCGGAGCTGCGCTTCGAAAGCGGCCGCCATGGTTGGCAACGTGTGCTGGGTCGACCAAACCATCGTGCCGCTGAGCGGGTATTGGCCCGCTACCGTGTATGCCGTCACGGGGATTTACTGGCCGCGACAGATCAACGCGGTTGTCAGGAACAGTTTCGATATACCAACCATCTGTTTGTACGCCGCAGAACGGCGTCCGGCTTAACCTTTCATTTTCAATGGGATCAACTCTCCGCTCGAGCCCGCTGTGTTCGCCAATATGCAGACGATGGCAGCTATGATTATCGGTTCGAATGGTCGCCGCAAACACGTACCAGCCGCGCCACCAACAGTCGTGGCCATATGGAAAAATTCGTTTTCAACGCCCTGGGTCAATTGGTCCGCCATACCCGGCCGGACGGCCACACCGAACATTGGGAATACGACAGTCAAGGTAAGCTTCGTTGCCATACCGACCCGCTGAGCCGCAAGACGCGTTACAAATATGACAATAAAGGTCGATTGACGGCCCGCACCAACCCTCTCGGCCATACAGTGAGACTGCAATATTGGCGCGATAAACACCTGCCCAGTCAAATCATTGATCCGATGGGGCAGCGCACTCAATACCACTACACGCCCCAAGGGCTGTTAACGACCATCCGTCACCCGGACGGCAGCGAGGAACACTGGACATATAAAGGTGAACGATTGATTCGCTACCGCGACCGCCAGGAGCGAATTCACCGGTATCACTGGAACGAACGCTTTGGTTGTCTGGCTCAATATGAATGCCTTGCCCGGTCCGATTCCCCTTCCACCTTAAACGACGAGATGGGGCGATTGCTCACTCTGGTTAATCTTTATTTTGATTACGACGAGGAAGGTAGGCTGCGTACCCAACGCGACCAGAACAGTCGGGAACACCATTTTTATTATGATACAGCCGGGCGACTGGTCACCCATACGGATGATGCAGACCAGAGCTGGCATTTCGGTTACGACTCGGCAGGCCGGCTGGTGTCTCAAACCGATCCGAACGGTCATGTCAGCCATCGCCGCTACGGCAATCATACCCAACCGGAGTCACGCTGCCTGCCGGGTGGCCGCGAGATCCACTATGAATACGACACCGAACGTAAACTCACCGCTGTCATCAATCACAACGGTCAAGCCCATCGTTTCGGCTACGATGCCACCGGCCAATTGATACGGGAAACCGGCATCAACGGCCGCACCACCCAATATCGTTATAACGCAGCGGGACAATTGATTGCGCTGATAGAAGGCCCGATACAGGCCGACTTTGAAATAAATGCCTTAGGCCAATTACTGCGCGAACATTACAGGAACCAAGACCACCCGGGCGCCGACTGTTGGGCGGAGTACGATTACGACGCAGCAGGCCGCTTGGTCAAAGCCTGCAACCCTCACGCCGAGCATCAATGGCATTACGACTCGACCGGTCGTCTGATCGAAGATCGTATCCGGCAGTTTTTCCCCTTGGATCAGGATGCGGGACATTGCTATCACCATTGGCAGAGTTTCGATTACAACCACAACGGCCTGTTGGCAGCCGTCCACCATCAAACCGGGACCGGCCCGACCAACCCTCAGCAAACAGAGCCCGATGCGTTCGAGTCAACCCGTTGGAGCCACCGTTATGAATGGCACCCGGAAGGCCGGTTGCGGCGCCTGGGCATCACCCTTCCGGGGGAGGCTAAACTCTGGGGCCAAACGGACACCTCGGTGCTGGATCAGCCTATGAACACCCGGCAAGACGTACCATTTCCCGGCATGGCCCAGCAATGGCAACACCGGGATGAACAGCGGCTGCAACACTACCAGCGGCTGAACTCGGGCGATGCGGACCGCCCCTTACCGGTTTACCGGCAACCAGGCCCGGCGGCTCGCCTGGCCCGTATTATGAACCCGCGGCACTACCACGATGATCTCGATTACCTGGTACAAGCCCAAACTCACCATCCCCGCCAGCTGCGTGCGCTGACCGAACACCATGGCATCGACACCTCGGCCCATCGGCTGCCGCAAGGTCTTGAACAATTGCTGGATGACCGGCTTTCAAGCCATGGCGCCCGTCAATTCGCCTACGACGCTCACGGCAACCTGATTCGGGTGTCCCGGAACGACGACAGGCCGATGGAGCAGCGGCTGCGCTACAATGCCAAGCACCAGTTGGTGGAGATCGATGAATATCAGCAAGGCCAATGGCACCAGCGGCTGAATTTTCGTTACGATGCCCTCGGCCGTCGGATCGAAAAAATTGTCTATCGCCGCACGGCCGATACCGAAGCCCCGTCACCGGAGCCCTCCCGGGTGTACAGCGAGGCTTATGTCTGGCAGGGACAGGCGCTTCTGCAGGTGCGCCACATAGGTAAACAATCCGAGCCGGTAAACAATCGGATCTACGTGTACCAACCCGATACCCTTGTCCCGGTTGCCCTCTGGGATGAAGCCCTGGGCCTGATGCACTTCGATACCGATCCCCTCGGTACCCCGACGGCCTTGTACCGACATACCGACGGCGAGGAAATCTGGAATGTGGAGCACAGCCACCAGGGTGAAGCACAAGGCGCCCGTCGACTTGTGACACACCCCGCAACCGGCACCCGATTCGACCCGGGGCTTCGGTTTCAGGGCCTTTATGAAGACCTCGAGAGCGGGCTGTTCCAGAACCTCACCCACTACTATGACCCCGATGCCGGATGCTTTCTCAGCCAGGACTGCGTCGGGCTGCTCAGCGGGCACACCACCTATCAGTACTGCCCGGACCCGGCTGAGGGAATTGACCCGATACACCCGGTCCCGAGCAAGATGAATCCGCATTGAGCGGACAGATGCGACACCCCTCATTTTACAAGCCTTGCATGGGGGTCTAAGGTGGTTCCGAGGAAAGGGATTGTAGAGACGCCGCAAGCACAGACCCCGGCTTGAAGGCAGCAGGGAATAACAGGGAAACCGGGATGTGGGTTCGCACGACAGGGATGTCTTTGCTTCTCAGGGTCTCCTCCTTTGGTTCCGTGCGCCTCCTTTGTGTTGGCCAATCTTCTGGACGCTCCTTCCCGTTCTCGTTATGCTCTTTTCCCGCTGAACACCGACCGATGTCGGCCACTGTTTCACATCGGATCATCGCTATAATAAGCACCAAAAAGGTGCGCTGACCAACCAGGGGAGCCTGCCGTTCCATGACTTTGCTCGGGGAGCCCTTGCTCTGGGTGCCACTGCTGGCGGTGCTTGGGACTGTCGTTCCCATTCTGACCGTTCGCTTTGGCCGCAGTGCCTGCGCCTTCTTTACCGCTATTCCGCCCGCTATCGCGCTGTTTTTGGTGTTATTGCATTGGCCTGACGTGTTTTCCGGTCAGGACGTCACGGTTTCCATGCCATGGATTCCCCTACTCGGGCTCGACCTTTCCTTCCACCTTGACGGCCTGGCGCTGCTATTCGCGGTGCTGATTCTCGGCATCGGCCTGCTGATTATCCTCTATGCCCGCTATTACCTGTCGGAACAGGATTCCATGGGGCGTTTTTATGCCTTTTTAATGCTGTTCATGACCGCCATGCTGGGCATCGTGATTTCCCGCAACCTGATCCAGATGTGGATCTTCTGGGAAATGACCAGCGTCAGCTCCTTCCTGCTGATCAGTTTCTGGAATCACCGCACCGAAGCGCGCAAAGGCGCGCGGATGGCGATGACCGTCACCGGTTTGGGTGGTCTCGCGCTGTTGGGCGGTATAGTGCTTATCGGTCGGATTGTCGGCAGTTACGACCTGTACGATGTACTGCCCAGTGGTGATTTGCTGCGTAACCATGAGGCTTACCCGGTCATTATCGGCCTGGTGTTGCTGGGTGCCTTTACCAAATCGGCCCAGTTCCCGTTCCATTTCTGGCTGCCGCACGCCATGGCGGCGCCGACGCCGGTCAGTGCCTATTTGCATTCGGCCACCATGGTGAAAGCGGGCATCTTTCTGATGGCGCGTCTGTACCCCGTGCTGGCCGGGACCGGTCTCTGGTTCACCCTGGTCAGCCTGACCGGTTTGGTAACCCTGCTGCTCGGCGCCTACATTGCTCTGTTCAAACATGACCTGAAAGGCTTGCTCGCCTATTCCACCGTCAGTCATTTGGGGTTGATCACCCTGTTGCTGGGCATGGGCTCGGACATGGCGGCCGTGGCCGCTGTCTTCCACATCATCAATCACGCCACCTTTAAAGCCTCTCTGTTCATGGCCGCCGGTATCATCGACCATGAAACCGGCTCGCGTGACATGCGCAACCTCAATGGGTTGTGGAAATACATGCCCTACACAGCCACGCTGGCGATGGTGGCCGCGGCTTCCATGGCGGGCGTGCCGCTGCTGAATGGCTTTCTTTCCAAGGAAATGTTCTTCGCGGAAACGCTGGAACAAAGTTCGCTGGGTTCCCTGTCGTGGATGATTCCGGTATTGGCGACTATTGGCACCGCCTTTTCCGTGGCGTATTCCCTGCGCTTTATCCATGACGTGTTCTTCAATGGCGAGCCGATCGATCTGCCCAAAACGCCTCATGAGCCACCACGCTACATGAGGTTTCCCATCGAGTTACTGGTGGCGCTCTGCCTGCTGATCGGTATCTGGCCCGCTCTGCTGGTCGGAGACTTGCTTGCCACCGCCTCAAAGGCCGTATTGGGCGGCGACCTGCCCTATTACAGCCTGCATATCTGGCACGGGTTCAATCTGCCGCTTCTCATGAGCAGCCTGGCGATGATTGGCGGCGGCTTCGTTTACTACAACCGCAACAAGTTGTTCCAGTTCCAGGCGCAATTCCCGGAAGCCAACGCCAGCCTGATTTTCGATCAGTCCGTTAAGTGGGTGATGAAACGCTGTGCCGCTGTCATAGAGCTGTTGGAAAACAACTCCCTGCAGCGATACGTCTTCCTCGTGGTGCTGTTTTCACTCATTCTAATGGGTGTCCCCCTGCTCGACCTGAATGCCACGGCCGGTTTAAGGCCTCAGATTCCTGTGGATGCGGTCATGCTTGCGGGGTCCGCCCTGTTGGCGTTTTCGGCCCTGGCGACCATCATCTGGCATCGCAAACGCTTGATTGCGCTGTTGATGCTGTCGGTCGTCGGTTTGATCGTCTCCCTGGCCTTCGCCCTGTTTTCCGCCCCCGACCTAGCGCTGACGCAGCTTTCGGTAGAAGTGGTCACCATCATTCTGTTGCTGCTCGCGCTCTATTTTCTGCCGCAGAATACGCCGAAGGAATCGAGCCCGAAGCGTGTCGCCCGCGACCTGAGCGTCGCCGCCCTGGTTGGCGGTGTTGTCGGCACCATCAACTACGCGCTGATGACCCGGCCATTGGACACCATTTCCGATTTCTATCTCGACAACGCCAAAAGCGGCGGTGGCGGTACCAATGTAGTCAACGTCATTCTCGTCGATTTCCGGGGCTTCGATACACTGGGCGAGATTACCGTGCTTGGCATCGCCGCTCTCGGCATCTACAAACTGATCGCCCGTATGGGGCTGTTCAAGCCGACCAGTAACCACTATGGCCGCGCCTGGGCGGAAGACAGTCACCCGATGATGCTATCGGTCATCTCGCAAGCCCTGCTGCCCTTGGCCCTGCTGGTCTCCGCCTATACCTTCCTGCGCGGGCACAACCTCCCAGGCGGCGGTTTCATTGCCGGCCTGATCACCTCCATCGCCATCATTCAGCAATACATCGCCCATGGGGTGGACTGGTTGAAAGACCGGCTCAAGCTCGATTATCAGAAAGTTATCGGCAGCGGTTTGTTCATCGCCACGCTTACCGGGCTTGGCGCCTGGATATTCGACAAACCCTTCCTGACCTCCTGGCACGACTACCTGAAATGGCCTTTGGTCGGTAAGTTCGAGGTCGCGAGCGCCATGATGTTTGACCTCGGCGTGTTCCTGACCGTCGTTGGCGCCACCATGCTGATTCTGGCCAACCTGGGCCAGTTGACCACTTCAGAACGCATCCGCGATACGGAGCATGATTAATGGAAGCGATATTTGCCTTCTGTGTCGGCCTGCTGACCGCCTGCGGCCTTTTCCTGACACTGAGAGGACGCACCTTTCCGGTCGTGGTCGGCATCACCATGCTGTCTTACGCCGTGAACCTGTTCCTGTTTTCCAGCGGTCGTTTGATGATCAACGCTGCCCCCATCCTCGGTAAGTCGACCCAGTACACCGACCCGCTGCCCCAAGCGCTCGTATTGACCGCCATCGTCATCGGCTTCGCGATGACCGCCTTCGTCGTGATTCTCGCCATTCGAGCCCGTTCGGACCTCGGCAATGACCACGTCGACGGTCGCAACGAACCCGGCGACCTGCCCAACGGCCAAAAGGAGAAACGCTGATGCAGCACCTGGCGATTCTGCCCATTCTGATCCCGTTGTTGATGGGTACGCTGATGCTGCTGCCCCCCTTGAGCACCACCATCGTGCGGCAGCGTTGGGTTTCCGTTATCAGCAATGCGGCATTGCTGGTGGCAAGCGGCCTGTTGCTGAAAAGCAGTTTGAGCGAGCCCACGATTTACGCCCTGGGTAACTGGCAGCCTCCATTCGGCATTGTCTTGGTGGCGGATCAACTGTCATCGTTATTGGTCTTGCTGACGGCGGTGCTCAGCTTCGGCGCGCTGCTGTTCTCGCTAGCCCAGGACGACAACCAGGGCAAATATTTCCATTCGCTGTTCATGTATCAGTTAATGGGCATTAACGGCGCCTTTCTGACCGGCGATATATTCAACCTCTTCGTATTTTTCGAAGTTCTGTTGATCGCCTCTTACGCCCTGCTCATTCATGGCGGCGGCAAACAAAAAACAGCGGCCAGTGTGCACTATGTTTCCCTGAACCTGATTGGCTCCGCCTTTTTCCTGTTCGCTCTGGGCATCCTGTACGGCACACTCGGCACACTGAACATGGCCGATATGGCAGCCAAGGTGGCCTCACTCTCGCCCGGTGCCCGCATTCTGACAGAAGCCGGGGTGTTACTGCTGTTGCTTGTCTTCGGCTTGAAAACCGCCATGTTTCCGATGCACTTCTGGCTGCCAAAAACCTATTCGTCCGCCAGTGCCCCAGTGGCGGCGCTGTTTGCCATCATGACCAAGGTCGGGATCTATTCCATTTTCCGGGTTCATACCGTGGTGTTCGGCCCCAATGCGGGCGAGTTGGCGTTCGTCGCCATCCCCTGGATCTGGCCGCTGGCCATCGGCACCATTGTCATCGCCTCCATCGGCGTACTGGCGGCACCGACATTGCGCATTCTCATCGCCAACCTGGCGTTGATTTCAGCAGGCACTCTGTTGATCGCCATCGCCCTGCTGAATGCCCAGGCCGCCATTGCCGGTCTCTACTACCTGGTGCATACCACTCTGGTTACCGGTGCGCTCTTCCTGCTGGCCGACCTCATCGCCACTCAGCGTGGTCAGGCTTCAGATCGGTTCGTGGTATCGCGCCCCATGGCTCAGGCCCCTCTGCTCGGCACACTTTTCTTTATCGCCGCCATGACGGTGGTCGGCCTGCCGCCCCTGTCCGGTTTCGTTGGTAAGGCACTGCTTCTTCAAGCCGCCGAAACCGCGCTGGAGATGGGCTGGGTCTGGCCGACCATTCTGATCAGCAGCCTGATGACACTGATCGGCCTGTCACGGGCGGGCACCAACCTTTTCTGGCATCTCTCCGGGAATAAACCCGGCACCGAACGAGCCCAGCCGATTCAGGTGGTTGCCATTGTGTTCCTGCTGAGCGCTTCGCCTATGCTGGTCATTTTCGGTGGCAGCGTGACCGACTTCGCCGCCTCGGCCGCACAGCAAATGCAAGCCGTCTACCCAAGCGTGCAACAAGCCATTGAGGGGGGCTCACCATGACCCGCTTCCTGCCACACCCACTGCTCAGTCTGGTCATGCTCGCGGTTTGGTTGCTGTTGAACGACACCCTGGCTCCAGGTCACATTGTGCTCGGTTCTCTGCTGGCATTGGGGATTCCGCTGCTAACCACTCCCTTGCAGAAAGAGCACCCACCACTGAGACGCCCACTTCTGGCCGTGCGCTACCTCTTTGTACTGCTGTGGGACATCATTCTTTCCAATATCGAAGTGGCCATTCAGGTAATGGGTCCGTTGCGGAAACTATCGCCGGGGTTTATCGCCATCCCACTCGACATAACCGCCGACCTGCCCATCACCCTGTTGGCGAGCAGTATTTCACTGACGCCCGGCACCGTGAGCGTGGAAGTCTCGAAAGACCAGAAATGGCTCTACGTACACGTGCTCAATCTGACCGATGAGGCCAAGACCATTCAATCGATCAAGCAGCGTTATGAAGCCCCGCTGAAGGAGATTTTTGCATGTTGAAAATCGTCGTACTGGTGGGTTGCACTCTGGTAGGCATCGCCCTGCTGTTGAACCTCTGGCGCCTGATCAAAGGTCCTAATGTACTCGACCGCATCCTCGCGCTGGACACCATGTACATCAACAGCATCGCGTTAATCGTGCTGTTGGGTCTGTTCTTCGGCTCGCCGCTTTATTTCGAAGGCGCACTACTGATTGCCATGCTCGGTTTCGTCAGCACCGCAGCGTTGTGCAAATATTTATTACGCGGCGACTTGATCGAATAACGGAGCCATTATGACCATTTATATTGAAGCCATCGTGATATTTCTACTGCTCGCCGGCTCCATCTTCCTGCTGATCGGTTCCATCGGCCTTGCCCGCCTGCCGGACTTCTTCACCCGGCTGCACGCCCCGACAAAAGCGTCCACGCTCGGTATAGGCGGCGTTCTGATCGCATCCAGCCTCTATTTCAGCCAGGATGCTAACGGGCTGAGCGTTCAGGAACTGGTAATTACCTTGTTCCTGTTCATCACTGCGCCCATTACAGCCCACATGATGGCCAAAGCAGCCATGCACATGGAGCAGAAGCCGCTGGAACGGACGCAGAATTCGGAGTTGATGGAGACGGCTAAAAAACGGGAAGGCCCCGTTTAAGGTAAAAAAGCCCCTCTTACTGACGAAGCATCCCGCTTGCCGTAATCAACATCTCGGCCCCTGCGACGCTGAGATGATCATCGTCGAAATAAAGGGCGTGATCGTTGAGAACAGCCGGGCAATAGCCGTCTTTACAGAAGACATCATAAGGTTTCACCGCTCTCAATTGTTGCCCATAGGGCAAGGTGTCAAGCTTGCTGATGATGAATTCATTCCTGGCGAGGTAGTAGGAGGCAGGAGTCGTTCGATCCAAGTCCAGAGAGGGTCGGTCCTCGAATATCGTATAAGGAGTGATGGCTTTCGTGATGTGGATCGGCAGTTCGGGGACGGGATACAGCACGTAAACCTTTTTCCCTGCGGCGGTCAGCCGACGCAGAATCTCATTGAAGCTCTGCCAATAGGCCAGTCGAACATCCTCAATGCCATCGACATCGGAAAATGCCTCGATGGGATCTTCCATTGGAATGTCCGGGTAATGGTCCAGCTGGTCTCCATAAAGGAATGCACTGTACCTGAACCCGACCAGAACATTTTGGATACTCTCCTCCGCTTCAAGAAAGGCCAGTGACTCCCGGATCCAGGATGAGCAACCGGATTGTTTGACCTCGAAAAGCAAGGAAGGGGGGCAGGCGCTAAAACTCAGCTGCACAACGCCGTCACCTTCAGGCTCCAGCATTCGGGCCAGGGCATAGGCTGGTTCCACAGTATGGCTGTCGCCGAACGTCGCCCAACTTTGATGGTCGCCAAAAAAACGACAGGCTTCAGTGGGTTTTAAATAATCGGCACCTCGCGTATGGCAATCACTTCTTTTCGGGCTATGACTCACGGAATCCCAATAGGTGTTGTCACCGAACCGACCCGGGTACCCATCATATAGATGGCCGGTCATACCAAGCGCAAAGAAAGCAACCATGGTGGCGGATGACAATTGGAAGATCTGCTTCCGGGTAAAGCCTTCTTTTTTCCGAAAGGGCGATTCGACATAGGTGTAACTCAAGGCGGCAAGACCAAAAACCAGGGCTATGGCCAGTATGAATATCAAAGCCGAAGGCTCGCCGATTGTTTTGATCCGCAGGAACGCGAACAATGGCTGGTGCCACAAATACAACGAATACGACATGAGCCCGACAAGTACCACAGGTCGAATCGACAGCAATTTACCTACCCGGGTTTCGCTATCCGCAAAAGCGATAACCAGCATGGCTCCGCAAACAGGGACCAGGGTGTAAAAACTGGGAAAGGGAGTATGCTCATCAAACCACCAGACAGCCCAACCGATTAGCACTAAGCCTATCGTCGATAGTGCATTTTTATATCGGACGTCAATCGAGCGTCTTTCCATTCTCAGAAAAGCGACCAATGCCCCTGCCAATAATTCCCAGGCACGACTGAAAATAAGATAAAAACTGGCGTTCTCGGCCTGCGCGGACGTCAAATATTGAGCCAGTGAAAAAGAGGCAATCAATAGGGCTAGAAGCAACCCCCAAACCATACCCTTCCCGAACCGCCAGAACAGCATCAGCAATACCGGGAAAAACACATAATACTGTTCTTCCACCGCCAGGCTCCAAGTATGCAGCAAGGGGTTTTCGTCAGAGTCTGCTGAAAAGTAATCCAGTGAGGAATAGAAATGAACATTGGAAAGAAATACGACAACTGAAACCAGGCTTTGAGCATACTCTCTAAGCATGGTGGGCGGGAGCAACATGAAGGCAGCCAGAGAAGTGGCAAGCAACACGGCGCTGAGTGCGGGAAGAATACGCCTGGCCCGTCGTTCATAAAACCGAACAATCGAAAAGCGTCCCTGTCGCAATTCCTCGGCAATAATACTGGTGATCAAAAAACCACTTATTACAAAGAAAACGTCCACACCGATGTACCCACCGCTGGTACCCAGAAGCCCCGCATGAAAGAAAATCACCGGGAGCACAGCAACCGCACGGAGACCATCGATCTCTCTTCTGTATTTCAATTTGACGTCCTCATGTCATACCCGAGGTTCCCTGTTTTCCTCAGGGGCAGGCACATTGGTAAACAGGTGGGCGAATATATCAACGGGCCATGGCAAAAACAAACCCTGCGAGCGGGCTTCGGGCAGTGGGATTCCCAGTTTGTGAAGCGCGCCCGATAAGTCTATTCGTTCAAGAGCGCTTTAAGCTTCTCCACCCCCAACTCCTCCATCAAAGCAATATTTCGGGCCGGAATCTCTTCGGTATCCGGATACCGTTCGATCGCTGTTTCAAGGCTCGCTTCGCGCAGCAGGTGCAGAATTGGGTATGGTGACCGATTGGTGTAATTTTCGGCATCGTCCGGATGGGTGCCACCGAACTGGTAATTGGGGTGGAAGCTGGCGATTTGGATGATGCCTTCCAGTTCGAGCTGAACCAGTGCACTGTCGGCAATATCAAGGAAGTTATTGAAATCGTAGAAATCCCCCAATACGAACGGATGAATCAACAGGGTGGTTTCCACATCGGGCTCGCTGATCAGCCATTGCAGCTCCTGCTGCAGATCCAGCAACAGAGCCTCCTCGGTATCCGCCTCGGAAACAATGAAGCGCACTCGATTCCGCACCAATTCACGTTTGGCGAAGGGACAAAGGTTGTAGCCGACAACCATCCGCTCGACCCAATGGCGGACTGACTGGACAACGGCTTGATGATTTTCGCCCAAAAAGGAACACTCCCGGAAAATGTGGCCCCATCATAGCGGATAACCGTTGGTTATGCCGTAACCTTGGTCTTTGCGAGCTTGTCGACAAACGCCTCCAATTGCGCCCGGAAATGCACCAGATCCTCGGGTTTGGCGTGATAACCGGTGATCAATCGAATGTTCTGGCGTTTATCTTCCGGGAACAGGTGGGCGATCACTTGGAGCGGTGCTGAGTGTCTTCTCCGGCGGTCAGAAACAGCATCCAGACCTCTTCGTTGGTTTCAGCGGTATGCCACACCCCCTGAGGAACGACCACGAAGTCCCCCGGTTCACTCAGATGCACCCGACGGTGGCCGTCGTCCTCTTCCAGCACGAAAGTCACCTTCCCTGAAAGCGCACAGACGATCTCGTCCCCCTTGGGGTGCATTTCCCAGCTTTCCCAGTCTTGCTCGAAGCGATGGCTGGTAATGAGGAACTCGTGGTGAAAGTCACCAAGATCGCCATTGGACAACCGCTGCCAGAACGTCTCGCCGACCGGCAGGGTCTCCGCCGTGGCGTCGCCACGCAGACGGATAAAGGTATTCAGCAGATTATGTGAGGTCTGGTTCGCCATAGTCTCTCTCCCGCACTTGTGCCCGTGGTCCGGAAGGATAGCGCAAGGTCGTTCCAAGCGCAGCGAGGCACCTTTGCCCTTCCCGGAAAATTAACGCTTGACCTCGCACAATAAATCGATATTGTACTAGTACATGAATACAGACACAGACTACAAAGCCGAACTGATCCAGCATTTGCTCGCGGTAGACAACCCGGATGACATGGACGCCGCCTTGCAGAGCCTCCTGACACCGGCCGAATACACCGAGATCAGCAAACGGTTGCAGATTTTCAAACTGCTGCGTGCCGGTGTACCCCACCGGAAAATCGCCGAGCAATTGGGGGTGGGTATCGCCACCGTCTCACGGGGCTCGCGGGCCCTGACTCAGGCGCCCTGAATTCGTTACCGCCCGTCGCTATCGATCCAAGGATTTTTTCATGTCGAAACGCCCACAACCATTTACCCTGCCGCGTAAACCACATTACGTGAAGCTCGCGGCGGATGTCGATTTCTTCGAACTGTTCAAGAAAATCGAAAAGCGGTTTGAAAACTGCTTCATGCTGGAATCGCTCGGGGAAGACAGCCACCAGTCCCGCTATTCCATCATCGGTTTTGACCCCGAGGCCGTGCTATACGCCAACGGCACCACGCTCAGCATCGAAGACCGCGCCAAGAACACCGAAAGCTACGAGCATGACAACCCCTACATGCTGTTGCGCGAACTGATGCCGCAAAACATCATCTCACGCAAATACGCCGGCGGGTTGACCGGTTATTTGGGCTATGATGCCATGCAGTATTTCGAGCCCACGCTCGCACTGAAATCCAACAAGGATTTCGACACCTTCCGCTTCGGTTTATATAAAGACGGCTTGATTCTCGACAAGATGACCGGCGAGGTGATTTATTTCCACTACGACAACAGCCGTCACGATTTCCTGCAGAAGCTGATCGAGACTCCGTACGAAGGCAACGGCGAATTGTCCATTCGCATGCTGGGCGAAACCATGACCCAAGCCGAACATGCCGAGGCCGTCGCCAAGGTAAAACAGGACATTATCGATGGGAAAATCTTTCAGTGTGAGGTGGGTTTCAAAAAACGCCTGCACATCGAAGGCGACACCATCGCTTTGTACGAACGTCTGCGCGAGGTAAACCCCTCACCTCAGATGTATTACGTGAAGTTCGGCGAACAAAAGCTGATTGGCGCCAGCCCCGAGATGCTGTTCAGGCTTCGCCAGGGCGAGATGGAAACCTTTCCGTTGGCTGGCACCACTAAACGCGGTGGTAACGACCAGGAAGACACCCAACTGGCCCGCGTGCTGTTGAACGACCCGAAGGAAATCGCCGAGCACAACATGATTGTCGACCTGCACCGGAACGACATCGGCCGGGTCGCCCGTTTCGGCACGGTAAAAGTTCGCAGTTTGATGGACATCAAACGCTTCAGCCACGTACAGCACATCGCCAGCGAGATTGTCGGCATCATCGATGAAGACGAAGACATGTTCACCGCCCTGGCCAGTAATTTCCCGGCGGGTACTCTCACCGGTGCCCCCAAAATCGAAGCCATGAAGATCATCAATGAGCTTGAAACCGATGGCCGGGGCCCCTACGGAGGCGGTGTCGGCCACTTCTCGTTCAACGGCGACTGCACCTTTGCCATCCCTATTCGAACCGTATTTGCCAACGGCAACAGCGCCTACGTTCAAACCTGCGGCGGCAACGTCTACGATAGCAACGCTGAGGATGAATACGAAGAAATCCGCCGAAAATTCGCGGGCACGAAAATGGCTCTGGCCCCGTTCATGGATAAGGAGACGAACGCGTGAAGGTTTATATCATTGATAACTACGACTCCTTTACCTACAACCTCTACCAGTTCATCGGCGAAATTCTGGATACCGTGAAAAACCGGGGGCGTGTGAGCGAGTTCGACATCACAGTAAAACGCAACAACCAGGTCACATTCGAGGAAATAGAAGCTGCGAAACCAGACCGTATTATTATTTCGCCCGGTCCCGGATCGCCGGACGACAAAGCCTATTTTGGCGTCTGTGCCGAGGTGATCGAAAAGCTGGGTAAAACCACACCATTGCTCGGTGTCTGCCTGGGTATGCAGGGTATCGTTCATGTATTCGGTGGCCGGGTGGTGAAAGCCCCCCTGCCCATGCACGGCAAGATCAGCCCCGTCACTCACAACGGCGCTTCGGTATTCAAGAACGTGCCAGATCAGCTGGAGGTGATGCGTTACCACTCATTAATCGCTGAAGCCGAAAGCATTCCCGACTGTTTGACAGTCACTGCAACGGTAGGCGACCTAACGGCGGATGCCTTTGATGATCTGGCGCGAATTCGCCAAGGCGGCGAATTCGAAATCATGGGTGTTCAACATCGGGAATTTCCCATTCACGGCATACAGTTCCACCCCGAATCGTTTGCGACCGAGGGTGGCAAGGAGTTGATCGAGAATTTCCTGTTTCTTGATGCCTGAATTCTGACAGGTGCGATTCATCGCACCTGTTATTCCCCTTAGCGGGCCAGCCAGACAAGTATCAGCGCAATCAACGCGGGCAGTGCCTGCACGAACAGAATTTTCCGACTGGCAGTGGCCGCAC
Source organism: uncultured Saccharospirillum sp. (assembly GCA_965652395.1). Taxonomy (GTDB): domain Bacteria; phylum Pseudomonadota; class Gammaproteobacteria; order Pseudomonadales; family Natronospirillaceae; genus Saccharospirillum. Next base: position 34,482 of record CBFGUW010000034.1, read on the forward strand.
CATAAAGACCGGCGACCAACACACAGGCCAGGAAAAAGGTTTTCACCGCCAAACCTTCCGCTCCCAGGATCAACCCCCAGACCAGACCTGCGGCGAGGAAACCGTTGTATAGCCCCTGATTGGCCGCGAGCACTTTTGTTCTGGCCGCATCTTCAGGCGACTGACCAAAGGCTTTCATACCGGCGGGCTTGTCCCACAGGAACATTTCAAGGACGAGAAAGTACAAATGCAACAACGCCACTATGGCAACGAGAACATTGGCTAGCATATACAAGCGGGACTCTCCTGGTCGACTGGACCCTAGTCAGTGAAGCCTGCCAGTTTATGCCGGTTGCCGGGCCATGGCCAATCTTTCATGTGATGGCGTCCCTGCCGGTCAAGAATGCCGTAAATCTACCAACTTTTATAAGGCAGGAACTTGCCGTTGAGCGTAACGACAACCCGGTCGCCCTTGGGATCTTCCTGTTTTTGAACATCCATACTGAAATCGATGGCTGACATGATGCCGTCGCCAAACTGTTCATGGATGATCTCTTTCAGCGTGTCGCCGTAAACACCGACAATTTCATACAGCCGGTAAATCAACGGGTCCTGCGGGATAGCATTCGCCCAGGCCTTATGCGGAAATGTCTGCAGCGCGACCACAGTGCTTTCATCCAGCTCAAGGATTCGGCCCAGGTCCCTTGCCACGGCTTCAGGGGCGCTGTTCATGCCCAGGCATACCGAGCATACCCAGGTGGCGCTCATGCTCACTTCATCGGCAATGGTTTGCCAACTGAGACCTTTCTCACGCTTTGCGGTCATTATGATGCCGGTCATGGTTTGTTTGTCCATTGAAGGGGTCTCCTACTCAGGCACTGTGGGCCAATTTGATGGGGTTAACGACTTTTGGGAATTGAACGACTTTATGGTCCTCGGGCTTGGGTAACCGCTCGTTGCTGCGATTGACCAAAAAGTCGATCAGATAATTGCGTAACGGGTAATAGCCCGAATGGTTGACTATCTCGCCACGATTCCGGGGGCGGGGAATATCCACCTGAACGGCCTCGGTAATGCTCGCGTCGGGCCCGTTACTCATCAGAAAGATACGATCGGCCAGAAGAATGGCTTCATCGACATCATGGGTAATCATAAAGACGGTCTGCTGAGTTTCGCTCCAGATCTTCAACAGCTCGTCCTGGATCAAACCGCGAGTCAGGGCATCGAGTGCACCGAAGGGTTCATCCAGCAACAATAGTTTTGGCTGAGTGGCGAACGCCCTGGCGATGGCCACCCGCTGGCGCATGCCGCCTGAAAGCTCAGACGGCTTGCGTTGCTCCACACCCTTCAAGCCCACCATGGCCAAGTAATGCAGGCTGTGCTCACGAATACGCTCTTTGTTCCAGAGGGAGAACTGGGCACGCACTCCAAAGATGACGTTGTCCAAGGCGCTCATCCATGGAAACAAACTGTAATTCTGAAAGACGACGCCCCGGTCCAGCGAGGGGCTTGAGACTTCCTTGCCATCCATGATCAGAGTGCCTTCATAATCGCGGTCCAGCCCGGCCAACGCATTCAGGATTGTGCTTTTGCCGCAACCTGAATGACCGATAATGCAAACGAATTCGCCTTTGTTCAGATTGAAACTGACATCGGAAAAAATCGTTACCGGGCTTTTCCCAGCGGCGCTTGAATAACGTTTGGCCAGGCGCTGCGCCTGCAAAAAATACGGTGGATTCATTGTTGACTCCTATTCCTGATAACGCACCCAGGACGACACCCCGGCGAATGCAAAATCCAACAGCATCCCTACCAGGCCGATCATCAGAATTGAAAAAATCACGCTGGTAAGGTCCAGGTTGTTCCATTCATTCCAGACGTAATAGCCAATGCCGGTTCCCCCCACCAGCATTTCGGCGGCCACGATCACCAACCAGGCAATGCCGATGGATATGCGCATGCCAGTGACGATGGTGGGTGCGGCGGCAGGTAGTACGACGGTCAGTGCCGTGCGCAATGCGGAAAGTTCATGGGTTCGGGCGACATTTATCCAGTCCTTGCGTACATTGGCGACGCCGAAGGCGGTATTGATCAGCATGGGCCAGATCGAGCAGATGAAAATCACAAAAATGGCGGACGCTTCGGAGTCCTTGATAATGAACAGCGCCAGTGGCATCCAGGCCAGGGGGGAAATCGGCTTCAGCAATTGAATGTAGGGATTTAACGCCCGATAAAAGAGCGGACTCATGCCGATCAGAAACCCAATCGGCAAAGCCACCAATGCCGCCAGGGAGTAACCGCTGAGCACGCGATAGAGCGAATAGCCCAATTGGATACCGATACCCTTGTCATTGGGTCCGGCATCATAAAAGGGGTTGCTCAGCTCCTGCCAGGCAAGGCCGATGACTTTGGAGGGCGGCGGCACCTTGGCGAGGTCATCGGCACCGCCCATCATCCGTTCATATTCGGAGAGCTCGCCCACGCTCTCGGCGGTTTTGTGGGTCGCCTGCCAGGCTCCCAACAAAACCGCGCCGATCAATATCGACAGCAGTGCCGCCTTTAGAGTGAGATTGCCAATCATACCGACCTCTTGATGGCGAAGCTGTCGACGTATGCCTCGGGCTGACTGAAATCGAAGTTTTTACCCATGATGGTGTAATTGCGATAGGTGCTGGATGGCGGCTCATAGCCAAGGTCCTGCATCACCCTGGCGGTATCCGTTGCCAGATAAACCTGCTCCGCGATGCCCCTATAATCGATGTCACCTTCGATATAGCCCCAACGCTTCATTTGAGTGAGAATCCACACCCCCATCGAGTGCCAGGGAAAGGGGTCGAAGTCGATTCGGCTGGGCACATTTTTCACTTCACCGAGGCCGTCCGGGTAGTAACCTGTCAGTACCTGCTCGATGACCGGTATTGGCTGATTCAGGTAATTCTTCGGCGCAATGGCTGCGGCGATGTCCTTCCGGTTCTCGGTTTTTTGGGAGAAGTGCGTGGCATCGACAATGGCTTTCAGCAGTGCGCCATAGGTGTTGGGGTTTTGCTCCGCGAAAGATTGACTGCAGGCGAACGCGCAGCAAGGGTGCCCTTCCCAGATATCCTTGGTGAGGGTATGGATAAAGCCAACCCTCTCCCAGACAGCGCGCTGATTGAAGGGGTCGGGACTCAGGTAGCCGTCCAGGTTACCCGCTTTCAAATTGGCGACCATTTCCGGTGGCGGGACCACCCTGATCTGAATATCCTGATCGGGGTCGAGACCATGCTCGGCGACGTAGTAACGCAACAGGAAATTATGCATTGAGTAATCGAAGGGCACGCCGAATCTAAACCCTTTCCAGTCTTTCGGGTCGCGCTTGTCTTTATGTTTGTTGTGCAAAACAATGGCTTGGCCGTTAATATTTTCAACGGCGGGCATGATGTAGGGTTCCGCCACCGACCCAGCGCCCATCGTCATCGCCAACGGCATTGGCGTCAGCATGTGAGACGCATCGTATTCGCCGTTCAGGGATTTATCCCGCGCCACCGCCCAGCCAGCGGTCTTAATAACTTCAACATCCAGGCCGTACTTTTCATAAAAACCCATGGGATGGGCCATGATGATAGGCGTCGCACAGGTAATGGGTACAAAGCCAACCGTCAACTTGCTCTTCTCCAGCGGTCCCAGGCTGTCCTTAATGGCCGCTTTGGCGGCGTTGAGTGGAAAGAAGCTGGCCAGGGCCGCCGCAGCGGTTCCCCCGCCGATGGCTTTGAGTATGGAGCGACGATTCAGGTCGCTGAACGCACTACAGCGTTTTCTACCACGCGATCAAGCATGGCTTCGCTTGAATCGAATACTGACTCCTCGGGAGTTTTATCGGATACCTCACCTGGGTTGATCATCCGTTCCGCCTCTCGCTCCCAGGCGGCTCTTTCCTGATGGTGACTGAGTGGTTCGCGCATCCCTTTGGTGCAACGGTCGCATTGGCAGGTTTGACTGTGGTTCAGGGAGACGTCACTGTCGAACGCATCACCCAGGCTATTCAGACTCATGGTTCTTCCTCTTCGTTGGCATTAACGCCTTTGGCCCGTCTAGCAGGCATTTTTTGTTGATGAAAGTAGCGCTATAAGCCTCCATCCCAATATTTATGCCAACGCTGAAGAACACATCCAGCCCGTTGATTTAAAAGCTTTTTTGTTAATCCAGCCCACTTCAACCACCACTACGAAAAGTCGTAATCCACGAAAAATCGTCGTTCGTTCAGCGAATTTTCGTAGCCGCATACCCTCTCTTTGGCACAGGTTTTGATAGGTTTGGAAAAATCCTTGAACAAGGATGTTTTATGCACCAAAAGAAAACATTTCCCGAGTGGATGCTCGCCGCCAGCCCTTTGGCTCAACTGGTGATCGACCCTCGTGCCGACAAGGTGTTGTATCGGAACCCCGCCGCTGTTCAGCTGTTCAATGAACTTGAGGACGCCCATTTCGAAGTAACGGCCAGCCATTATTTTCGGCACCAGTTCAATGCCTGGCTGGTGTTCACTCAGGAAATCCTGGCCAATGGCCAGGCCTGGTCTGATGACTTGGCGGTCATCAACGCCGACTCCGAGCCGCTCGGGCTTGAAGCCCAGGGAACGCGCCTGGATTCCACCACTGAGCTTTTTCTGCTGACACTGCAAAATAAAGATACTCTGGAATGGCGACGCCAACGCGCCGAAGCGAACCGACATCATCGAAGCGGTCTGCTGGGGTGGCAGCAGATAGAACAGGTTTTTCAGGAAATTGAGCGGCAAAACCAATTGATTTTAAAAGCCGCTGGCGACGGCATTTATGGTGTGGATGCCGAAGGTAACACAACCTTTGTGAACCCCGCCGCCGAAAGAATATTGGGCTGGAAAACAGAAGAGCTGGTCGGGAAACTGGCACACGACATCATTCACCACAGCCAGGTAGATGGCAGCCATTACCCCGTACAAGCCTGCCCGATCTACGAAGCATTTTGCGACGGCCAAGTACACCGTGTTGACCATGAAGTGTTCTGGCACAAGAGTGGCTACCCGGTACCGGTGGAATACACCAGCACCCCAATTTTCGAGCGTGGCCAGTTGGTCGGAGCCGTGGTGATTTTCCGTGACATTCGCATTCGCCTGCAGACCGAACAACAACTACGCTCCGCCCTGCACCAGGTAGAGGAACTCAAGCAAAGACTGGAACTCGAAAACCAGTATCTTCAGGAGGAAATCACCGAGGAATTCAACCACCGGGATATTGTTGGTCGCAGCCCTGCTATCGCGCATCTGTTAAAGCAGGTTGAACTGGTCGCGCCGACCGATGCCAATGTGTTGGTGACAGGGGAGTCCGGCACCGGCAAAGAACTCATCGCACGGGCTATTCACTCGTCCAGTAGCCGCAGCGATCGGCCTTTGATTCGCGTGAACTGTGCAGCCATTCCCCAAGAGCTGTTCGAAAGCGAATTCTTCGGCCATGTGAAAGGCGCCTTCACCGGTGCCACGACCGACCGCGCGGGCCGGTTTGAACTGGCCGATGGCGGGACTTTGTTTCTGGACGAAGTAGGGGAAATACCGCTGCGACTGCAAAGCAAACTGTTGCGTGTACTTCAGGACCAACAATTTGAACGGGTAGGCGACAGTAAAACACGCAAGGTGGATGTACGGCTTATTGCCGCCACCAATAGAGACCTTAAAGAACAGGTGAGGCAGCACCGCTTCCGGGAAGACCTGTTTTTTCGGCTGAATGTGTTCCCCATTCAGTCGGTTCCGTTGCGGGACCGAGTAGAAGACCTGCCCCTGCTGGCGGCCCATTTTCTATCGCGGGCCATGAAGAAGTTCAACAAGACCGGCCTGAAAATTTCCATGAAGGAAATTCAAGTGCTGGAGCAATACCCTTGGCCCGGTAATGTGCGGGAGCTGGAAAACCTGATTGAACGCCAGGTGATCCTGGCACAAGGCCCTCGGTTGTGTTTTACCGAGTTACCCGCCGCAAATGAAACCCGCCCAAGCCCCCAGTCACCTGGAACAGACCTGCCCGACACCGAAGCGGACCTGCGCCTGCTGCAGAGGCAACAGACGATTCGGGCATTAAAGCAATGCCAAGGAAAAATATTCGGAGCGGACGGCGCAGCAGCCCTGCTCGGCATTCCCGCTACAACCCTGGCCTCGCGTTTAAAAAAGTGGAGTATCGACCGGCGGGAGTTTCAGTCTTATCACTGTTTGGAAGAGTAGGCGATTGAAGGGTGCTTAGGCCTGATCGGTCAGCTCGTCAAATACCGCCAAAGCCTCCCCCGCTTTCATCAAACCGGGGCCACCGCCCATTTGCACAACCACTTCCAGCATTTCCTCGAAGGCCCCACGTGTAACTCCCATCCTTACCAGGGCTTTCACATGGTGGGCAATACAAGGGTCGCATTTTTGGGACAGCGCAATGGCCGTTGCCAATAGCTCCTTGGTTTGGTGGCTGAGTTCACCGTCCCGATAAACCGCTTTGCCGACGGATTGGAAAGCGTCGTACATTTCAGGGCGGTCTTTGCGCAAACGGATCAAGCTGGGAGAGAGGGCTTTGAGGTTTTCGAGCATGGTGTTCATTGGGTGGCTCCGTCTATACATTAGATATATCTAATATATAGATTTCGCCTGCGGGGTAAATTGATCAAGGTCAATGGGATAGTAACCTCGGTTGTTTGAGGCCAACTTCGGCGAGTTGCTGCTCATCGTAGCCCTGAACCAGGTGGTCTCTGAGAATCTGGGTGGCCCATTGACGAAACTGGGTGGCGCGTTTGGAGCTGACCCGGTAACCCACCGAAATAATGGCATCCAGGTTGTAATGTTTGATCCGACGGCGGACTTGGCGATTACCTTCCTGGCGAACTACCGAGAAATCCCCGGTAGTTCGATCTTCCTCAAGCTCACCCTCGGCGAAGATATTCTTCAGATGTAAACCGACGTTATCGGTAGAGGTTTCAAACAAGGCAGACATTTGATTCTGATTTAGCCAGACGGTCTCCCGATCCAGCGCCACTTCCAGCTGTGCCTGGCCATCGATTGAGGTGAAAATTCTTACTTGTTGTTCCGTCATGATCATTCCTTGTTGTTATCTTGCGAGAAAGGATATCCGTCTGCAGTCGCTCAAAGACGAGCTGGATTGCCTCCGCCAGGGGGCGAGCCAGGCACTACTTTACCCGTACTTCCCTCTTGCTGAAATAAGGTTGAATGTCATATCCGACAGGCCGGAGCCTCTGGATTACCAGTGGACTTTGCCGGGACTTATGTTGTAGTGAAAATCACATTCGCTTCGTCCAAGTGGCCGCAGCGCCTGAGGGGAGTGGAGAGCCGAACGGTCCAGCTTCCCCTCTTTAGGCGGATTATCCCCGCGCCTGCGGGGAACGGACTATCCGGAAGAGGGTGTCCACGGCATCCGTCGGGTTATCCCCGCGCCTGCGGGGAACGGCTTCCTGCCTTTAAATGAATCCGGACCGTTCTTGGGTTATCCCCGCGCCTGCGGGGAACGGTATATCTCGTTCACGGGTACATTGTTCATGTACGGGTTATCCCCGCGCCTGCGGGGAACGGGTGATCAACATCACGTTCGAGGAGCTGATCAACGGGTTATCCCCGCGCCTGCGGGGAACGGAAAACCGGGACTGGCCCGGTTGTTGGAACCCGCGGGTTATCCCCGCGCCTGCGGGGAACGGAGCCGTGTTTAGCCTCGATGACAGTGTGCCGACGGGTTATCCCCGCGCCTGCGGGGAACGGCCGTAAGGCGTGTCGACCTGACGGGATTCGACCGGGTTATCCCCGCGCCTGCGGGGAACGGCTATCCCGATGCCAGGAATGATGACACAAATCCGGGTTATCCCCGCGCCTGCGGGGAACGGATCCATGATCACTCCCCCATTAACCGACTGATCGGGTTATCCCCGCGCCTGCGGGGAACGGCGAATCACCGCCGCGCTGAGCTGAGAGCGGCTCGGGTTATCCCCGCGCCTGCGGGGAACGGTTGGCTTTCTCCTTCAGGTCGTTGGCGGACATCGGGTTATCCCCGCGCCTGCGGGGAACGGGAGTGGGTGTGCTTCCTGGCACTTATGCCATGCGGGTTATCCCCGCGCCTGCGGGGAACGGCGCACCTGAACCCGAAGTAATCGGCAAGGGCACGGGTTATCCCCGCGCCTGCGGGGAACGGTACTGCTCTGAAAACCCGGCATCGAGGTAGAGCGGGTTATCCCCGCGCCTGCGGGGAACGGGGCCTCATGGTGAGAGCATAGAAATTCACGGACGGGTTATCCCCGCGCCTGCGGGGAACGGCCAGTGAGAGTCGGTTCGAGTCCGACCAGAGCCGGGTTATCCCCGCGCCTGCGGGGAACGGTTCGTCTATGAGGCGCTGGGCGTGATCGCATAAGGGTTATCCCCGCGCCTGCGGGGAACGGCCCATGGAAGTGGGCCTTCATTGCCAGTAGTTCGGGTTATCCCCGCGCCTGCGGGGAACGGGGCTGGGGGGATACTGGTGCCTTTTCGGACACCGGGTTATCCCCGCGCCTGCGGGGAACGGTAAAATTGTTGTCAGTCTCATGACTCACTCATCGGGTTATCCCCGCGCCTGCGGGGAACGGGCGCTGCTGTCATGTCGCCACTGGCTATCATGCGGGTTATCCCCGCGCCTGCGGGGAACGGCTTGCCAAGGTCGACGTAGGTGTCCTTGCTGGCGGGTTATCCCCGCGCCTGCGGGGAACGGGGTCGCACTCCTGAGGGTTTGGGTTTGACGCGCGGGTTATCCCCGCGCCTGCGGGGAACGGTCTTACTGTAGATCATTGATTTAACGCCACTTTTTACCGTACTTCAAATCCACCGAATTCGAACGGCGATTTAAAATTGTTAAAGAACCAAGAGCATCCGTCTATTCCGATGGCTCTTCCGGAAGAAACCGCACCAACCGCAAACCGTCCTCTTCAATTGGCATTCGGCGATTTTTTCCATAAGTTTGGAAATCGAACCCGGACTCATTATTGGTCGCCCATGCCATGACAACATTCCCGTCTTCGGCAAGGCAATCGATTTGCTCCCAAATCATTTCACGAACTCTTTTTGATACATCGCCGACATAAACTCCGGCACGTACCTCCAATAACCAGACGGCCATTCGCCCGCGCAAACGGGGAGGAACGGCTTCGGTTACGACCATTACCATAGCCATTAGCCGCTCCTATGCCCGGTATCGCCTATCGATTCAGGCTCGGGGATGGCGGGGGGCTGGGAATCTTCCGGCATCTCGGGTGGCTCTATCCCACCGGCGGCCAACACTTCTTCAATCAGCGGTATCAAGCGTTTGAGTATTCGGGATTCCTTAAAGGCATCGCGGCAGGCAATACGGACTTCCCGTTCCGGTTGGCTTGGGCTGCGGGAGGCTACTTTGAAGGCAGCGGGGACCACAGTGTCAAACTTGCACAAGTCCGCAATGTCGTAAACAAAGGATTTGGGTTTACCGGTGTGCAAGAACCCTATGGCTGGAGCATAGCCAGCGGCCAGAATAGCGGCTTCGGTCACACCATAAAGGCAGGAGGTCGCAGCGGATAGACATTGGTTGATAATGTCAGATTGCTCCCACTCCTTGGGGTCGTATCGCCTCCCTTTCCACTCGACACCGTATTGCTGAGCCAGAAGTTTATAGGTTTCACGTACCCTTGCACCCTCGATCCCTCGCAATTGGTCTATAGATCGTCTCTCGGGTGGAGCCTCGTTGAAGCGCAGTTCAAACATTTTGCGTACAACTTTCAACCGCAAAGTGTCATCCAGTGCCAGTTTTGCTTGATATAGCAGGCGGTCTGATCGAGCACCGCCAGGCTGCCCCACGGCATAGAGCCGTACAGCCGACTCCCCAACCCAAATCAGCAAGGTGCCCGTTGTTGCTGCCAACTTCACTGCCTCGTGAGAGATACGTGTCCCTGGCTCCAGAAGAATGGCCGTGCAACTGCCTACCGGAATGTGCTTTCGCTCGCCATTGACTTCATCGACGACTACAAATGCACCATCCTTAACCTCCACCTGGCCGTAGCGTATAAAAATCATCGACCGTCTTTCCTTGATCGGGATTGGCTTTAATTTGATAAACGCCATTGCCACTACTCCTTTTACCAACCATACCAAACGTTCAGTGCGGACTAGGAAGCACGCTTAATCATTAGAAGTCCGCACCCGAAGGATTTAGCCCGTCCAATGCCGTGGCTGATTTGTTCAAGCAATAATGCTGGATCTCTCACTTCCAACAAGCCTTCAAAATCGACCGACGTGAATTGAATGGCATTACTCTCTCGTTTTCCGCCCTTCGGGTATACCCGGTGCTGACGATGGCCACTTACCTGAGGCTGAGTTAAAAGGCCGATACCCGCCCGCTCCAGCCGGTTTGGGTCAGCCAGCCAATCACGGGCTGCTTGGAATTGAAGCGCTTCAATCTCCGTAGGATCGGCCTGGGGGGTCGCCAGCGTCTTTTTGGCATGCATAAGCACGTCAACTCGCTTCCCCCTCCCCCCTTGTACGTCAGACCTCAACATACGAGTTGGGTTTGCTCTAAGTGAAAAGGCTAACTGATCACCTTTGCTGAGCTTGGGTGCAAATAATTTACTGGCCACGCTAACACCGTTTAGCGTTGGTTCCGGCGGTGTTTGGGATAAAACGTAATAACAAAGTCCGCTCTTTTTTTGTTCAAACCGGAACAAAAATTGTCTATCGGTCTGCTCCGGGAAAAGCTGCCACAACAGCTGATGTTGGGCATAGGCATCGCCTTGGTAGGCATTCCTTTTCAACTGATCGATGATAAAACCTGGTTGAGGTTGGATTTTTGATAAATGCATTACCCCTCCCTACCCAAACGGGTGACATAAACGGTCCGCTTCTCAAATTGCCACCGTTTCCTGGAGCCAGGCTGATCCCATTGTTCGAATGTTTCGGTAGCGACTAACGTGGTGTCTTCACTTTCCCAATGTATTTCACTTTCCCGATTCCATTTCGCTTCGAAGTTACCCTCAGCCGTTAGGGGTGACCAGTTCGTATACAACGCCTGTTTCAAGCCCTCGGCTTCGACACGGCGCGGAGCCAGGGGGGCGGCTAGTGGACAAGACTTACGTCCTAAAAATAAAGGGAATCGCGGCTTGGCCAATGCCTCTTCTATGGCATCAAGGCTTATCGTTGCCCCGGGGCGGGAACTGAGGGCGATTATCCAAACATTGTCAGCCCAGTAGTCGCGAGTCGAAAGGATAGTATTCAAGCCCTTGCGACTGTTTTCCAATTCCGCTTTTCGGTGAGACCAGACAGCCTTTTTATCAACAGATGGAACTTGAGACGTATGGTAATCCCGAATGAGAATACCGCGCCCAGGGGAACGCACGGCGATATCCAGACTGCCAGAGAGCGTATCCAGATCGTCCTGTTGGTGACGGCGAATGCCCAAAGCAGCAGACAATAACCCCAACATTGCCGAGCGGGTTGGCAACGGGTGGGAAGGCCGAACGCCGCCCACGGCGGTCGCCCCCCAACTCGCCATAGGGCCATAGAGCCGAAAGACCAAAAAATCCATACGGCCTCCTAATGCTGTGCGGCCAATTCGATAACGGCGTTAAGAGAACCTTCACCCGTTAAAACGTTAAAAGACGCCCTCTTTTCAGCGCAGGCTCCATAAACGCGATCGAAGTGATCGATTTGGGTTTCTAACGCTTTAATGCCAGCGGTAAGGTAATCGTTGTTTTCTTTTACCGGCGCTAGAAAGGCGGCACTTAAACTACGGGGTTGCTGATCCCCAGTTTCCACCAACATATAATTGGCGTAAGCATAGGAACCAAAACTGTTTTGCTTACCCTTGGGTGAAACCCGGGCAATCGCTTCTATTAACGCACCGATGGCTTTGTCCGCAAGAGCGGAATCACCGTTAAGGTTTTCTGTTAGGGATTCACGATCGATGCACACATAGCTATAAAACACAGCGGATGCGAACCCGGTCTCGCCAATATGCGCCGCACCGCGATCATCGTGACCTTCATTTAGGTCATCGACCGCTGTGAAATAATCATCTTCCACTGTGACTCCGTGAATACTTAAGGCGTGAGCTACCTGACAAGCGGCTTCTACATTAAAGCTGGGGTCAGCTGCCAACATACGGCCGAACAGGGCAATATCCACGGCTCCTGACTTTTGCTGCAACAGTTCCAGTTCAGCTTTTTCCGGCCCGCGGTTTTCGGCAACCAAAGTATCCACCAGTCTTTCAACCGAGGCCCATTCTTCCGGTCCAATGAATACCAGTTGCTGAGTGGTGACCTTCCCTTTTTCCACCTTGCCAAAAACTTCAGCAATCGTAGCAGCCCACTCCATGGCTTTCTTCTCAGGCATATCGCCTGCGAGCAGCCGCTTCCGGGCATATTCACCTACGTCTTTGGTGCGGTTACCCAAATGGCCGGAAAGCGCTTCTTGAAACAGATCCGACGTTCGCCAATGGCGCTTCAAGCTCTGGGAGCTAATACGCAACCTTTCCACGCCACCCATAACGGCGGTTTTAGGCCGACCGAGGTCGTCACGGTTGAGGTTGGCGGGTGGATAGGAGGTAAGAGTATGTATTTGGATGAATCGTGACATAGTTCCTTTCCTTTGCTGCGATTATTAGTCTTTTTTCTTGGGTAAGGCCTGGTAATACTCCATGGCCCAAATCAAGGTTTGGCGGTTCTCGGGTTTCACTGGTTTTTGCGGGTGTCGGTTCTGCCAAAACCAGTTTTCTACGTCATTCACTAAAGAAGCGACAGAAACAGTACTATCCAGCTGTTTCACAATACGACGTAGCCGGCGGGAAAACTCTTCATGAGTTCTCGATTTAATAAGTTGCTGAAAACGAAGCTGTGACACCCGAGGCATGGTTCCATCCGCTTGAGCGGGCTCGGCCATGGCTTTGGCAAGTTCTTTTTCAGAATTCGTTTTTACGTTGGCAAGCGCCGAAACCAGGAGAGCGGACAACATCATACGGTTCGGCGTCCGCTTGCTTTCCGGCAGTGACAACCACAACTCTTGAAATGGCGCAGTCATGAGTATTTCGTCCAGGCTGTTACAACGCTTCAATATAGCTGCATAGGCCCGGGGAAAAGCTGAATGGGAATCTCGCCCATCAGTTGCTACCAGACGATGCCACCAACTTAGGCAAAGTCTGGTCAAGTCTCGTTGCTCTTTATTTTCGGCTGTCTGTGTCATGAGGCCACCTTTCCTTTTGAGTTCAACAAATGCCGTTTCAGGTAATCCGATTTAAACTTCATATTCTTGAGCATTCTCCGTGCATCAAGCTTCCGACGCAGATGCGAGTCTGGGCTATCGTCACTTAGAACGAGTTGGTCAAACAAATCAACCGAAGCGCTTTTGAGTGCATTTATCCATTGGCTGCAGGCTCCCGGTGTCGCACTTTCTTTACCTGACCGAACTGACTGGTTTAGATCATTAGCCAGTTCGTAGAAGGCATGCTCAGTTGAGGACCAAAACGCGTCGTCGACAAACCCAAGGTCACCACTTAGATCACCACTGGACCAAGCTTCCTTGATCGCTTTACGAAGTAACGAAGCGGTTTTCTTTGCGACCTCTATGTGGCTCACAATTTCGGATACAAAAGTCTCTTCTTCAGCGTCCTCCAGCATCAAATAAGGCATTCGTGCTTCATACCATGAACGGGCTTTCATGTTGTCCATATCAAAGCCAAACACCCAGACACTGAGACGGCCAGCCATACCCAAATCTTCCAGCCACTCTTCCTTCTCACTTATTTCGCGCACGACCAAAGCAGCTATGGTGCCTTCCTGTTCATTCCTGTATAAGAACTGATGCCACTGCCGGTAACCGATGCCACCCGGCTGCCCCTTGATGGATGTATGTACCGAGGCCGGGTCTTTCGGGTCGAAACGGTAAGGCGTCAATGGATGCTGCCAAGTGCCCTCATAATTATTACCATAATTCCTGGTGCGATAGTGGCCCACGACAACGCTTTCCTCCGCACCACTCAGGTCACACACTCCCTCACCACTTTCGACCAAACGAATACGACGAGGCATCGCCCAATATTGTTGCAAGGGATGCACCCCCTCGTCGTTCAGGTAGATCTCCGAGCCCTTCTTTTCACTGGTGGTTGTGGGTTTTAACCAAGGAAAGACCGACTCAGGGGAGGCCGGGTCAAACCGGGGGAGCAACGGAGATACCGGCACCACATTCAGCCACAACTTTCTAAACAAACTAATTGGCTGATTGCTGTCTTGAGTAGAGGTGGCGGCCTTATTGGGTACCACTAACGTACTTAGTGGCCCCCCTCCACGCAGCCCGGTACGATGCCCTTGGCCACCAGAAGGTGCATTGATCTGCAACGTGAAGAGAGCCATGGCCGCCATAGCTGGGGATAAGTGGTTGACCATGCCACGCTTGATGAAATGGTCGGTATTGAGTTTTAGGGTATTCCCTCCCGGAGCATCGATCAGAAGGCTGGAAATACCCACCTCGGTTCCATCCTGCAGGGGGGCAAGGTCCTGCATGAATCTCGGCCCGTCGCCGAATAGCTCAAAAGCGTACTCTATAGGGGCCAGGGCCTTGCCGAGAGTTTCGGAGTCGGGTGGAGATTCGTATAGATCGAGCCATTCTTCGTCATCCTCTGGCGCCATGGCCGTTTGCAATAGACCGATCAGGAATTGCCAGGTTGCACCGTAAAAGTCTTGGCGCGGCAAAACGGCATCCACCAAGTTATCCCGCCCGAGCTCACTTATCGGCAAGACCACACGCTCATTTTGGCTTGTTCTGAAGACCAGCCAAGGGTCCCTGCATAGGTTCAAATTACGCCTCCTTCACAATAGTAACGCTACGGAAAGCATTGCCACCGGCACCTTCACCATTTCAACAATCACACGCAATGCTTCAATTGCGAGCACTGCCCACCGATACGCAATTTGCTCTGCCGTCTCTCCTCGACCTTTCATTCTCTTCCCCACAACCTTCTCCTGCAGTCAATATTCAACCACCATAAAGCCGAGCAGAGGCGGAGTCAATATTTAATAAGCTAATAGATGCTGTAAAAAAACTATACCCTCCCTTTAAGTACACTGGTATCATCACTTACTCCTCGAACTATCGGGGCTCAACCGCTAATAGATGCGGAAAAAAAGGCTTTGTTGCCTCGTTCCCTGCCCAAGCGGGGATTAGCCAAGCCCTCCCTCAGGGCGGGGCTTGGCCTCTTCTGTCGCCCTCAAGCCATACTTAAAGGAGTAATCAACTTCCTCTTGCTCATTCATATCTATTATTGTTAGGTATTTGGCTCTTCTATGCGTTTTAGATATATACGAAGCCGTTCCTTCATCAACTGGCTTCAGCTTTTTTATTAGCCTCTTACTTAATTTCAACACGCTCAACTCCACCGCATTCTCGGGGGTTTGGATAAGTGGCTCCTTACCTTCTGAGCCAGTCACTACCAGAAGCACTTCAAATGTTTCCTCTCCCAGACGCGTGCCCAACTCTGCGTTATCGTCGTGCCACATACCGCTGCTGTCTTGACTGTAGCCTTCTATCAGTTCCAGCCGGTTACTGATACCTTGGCTGCTGTTGGCTCTCTCTTTGCCTGCCAGCTCACGCTCCGCCTGCTGTAGCGCTTCAGGAATGGCCGCGTCGTTATCGTAAACGTACTCGATCATATTTCGGGCTTCTTCCGGTAGGCGAATAGCACCAAATTTTTGCAAATAGCTCTGAGTGAGCCAGATTTTTCCAGGGGCTTGATAAACCGCCTGAGTATTGCGCGAATGGCGTTTCAACCAATCCTGGTCTGGCTCGGCCTGCCAGGGCGGGGCATTGATGATCAATACCGGATCGGGACGCTCATCGGGCACCTTCTCTGTGACTGGATTTCCCAAAACATCCCGTTTGTGGCGATGAAGCCGACCCGCGCGCTGAACCAAGTCGTCTATTAAACATAGATCACTGATCATCACGTCCGCATCTGCATCTAAGGATTCCTGAAACACTTGCGTAGCAATCAACACTCGGCCCGCTCGTTCATGCTGTGTAGATCCCTTGCCGAAATGCTTCATCACCCAGGCTTCCTTCTCCTGCCGGTGTTTCAAAACAAAACGACTATGAAATAACTGCAGGACTGAAACATCGGGCAGGCCTTCCTCTAATGCTTGATAAGCAGCGACGGCTTCATCGACAGAATTTCGAACCCAGGCAACACACTTACCTTGTGAGACAGCGTCGAGAATGAGTTCAATACAAGCATCTTCACCTTCGACAAAAGATACCTTTATCTCTTTTTCCGTGCCCTCTCGTACGGACACTTTGTGCTCCTCCAAACCATGCTCCAGGCTTACAGTAGTGAGTAGCGGAAACTGCGTTTCCTTTGGTTCAGCCTGACGATCTACAGGAACTCCGATGACATTCTGCCAGGTTTTGACCAACTGCTGGCGCTGCTTCCGCGCCAAGGTGGCCGTTAAAAGAATCACACTTCCGCCACAGCTGGCATGAAGTTGGAAAATGTTCTCCAATAGCCGAAGCATATAAATATCCGCCGCATGCACTTCATCCAAGACCAGTACTTTCCGGTAGAGGCCGAGTGCCCGCAGTGGCTGATGTTTTTTGGGGAGTGAGGTGGTCTAATAGATATGACCAGTCCAGTTAAGGATAATACCCTGAACTGG
>CBFGUW010000035.1:0-51126 GCA_965652395.1 uncultured Saccharospirillum sp.
ACGTCCGGATTTGCAGGGGGGCGGCAGTGGTAACACTGCCGTCTACCCAACAGTTGTTTATTGTCGTTTTGTTATTGATATTTGATAATGCTGTGCTTTCTTTAAAATCTTTCAAAGAGATTTTGAATATGTACAGTCTGACGGATTTGACGCTCTTTCTGCGTGCGGCGGAGGCGGGCAGCCTGAGTGCGGCGGCCCGCCATTTAAACCAGACACCGGCGGCGGCCAGTGCGACGCTTAAACGATTGGAGCATCACTTGGATGTTCGGCTTTTTGAGCGCTCGACCCGGTCGCTTCGACTGACGCCGGAGGGCGAGGTGTTCCTCGACCATTGCCGCCGGGCATTGGGGGTTTTGTCGGATGGCGAGGCGTTAATCTGTGCCAAACGTCAGGCTGTCAGCGGGGAGGTGCATCTTTCAGCGCCGACGGGGCTGGCCCGAACCCGATTGACCGCTTGGATGGATGAATGTCTGCAGCGGCATCCGGAGTTGCGGCTGGTGTTGCACGTGTCGGATGCCCTGCACGATCTGAATCGAGACACCATCGACATTGCCATTCGATTTGGCGACCTCCGAGACTCCAGCCTGGTGGCGCGTCCGCTTTACACCACCGAACAGGTGGCCTGTGCCGCGCCGGTGTATATCGCCCGGCACGGCATGCCCGGGCATCCGTCGGAGCTGGCGGGCCACAACTGCCTCACGTTTTATTCCAACCACAGGCCACGCACGACCTGGGCGTTTTTAAAAGAAGGCAAAATCATTGAGGTGGATGTGGAAGGCGACCGCCGCGCGGACGACAGTGCGCTGGTGCATCAATGGGCATTGCAGGGGGCGGGAATTCTTTATAAATCCAGGCTGGACTTGGCGGAAGATATTCGCAGCGGAGCCCTGGTACCGCTGTTTCCAGACTTTCAGGGGCCGACAGTGGCACTCAATGCGCTATACAGCAGCCGACGTTACCTGCCACTGCGAACGCGCAGCGTGTTGGACTTTCTGGTTGAGAAGTTTGCGGAAGTAGACGTCTAGAAGAGAAGTGCGGTTAGAAAACCCCGGTCTGGCGACCGGGGTTTTCGCTTGGAACTTACTGCAGGCTGTAACGCATCAAGGTGGGTTCACCATCGAAGTGATACAGGCAGTGGAAGCCCTGATCGGACGTGCTGAGCACCGTGCACTCATAGTTCTGAGCTTCGGCTTCGGCCCACTCGCCTTCACAGCTATCGCGTTCCTGCTCGCTGCTGACTTTTTGAACCAGGGTGCGGCCGTTCTGGTCCCACTGGTAATCGATGCGGTAAGTGCTGCATTCGCTGTCATCGAGGTACTGGCCGGAACCGTCGCTGTTGAGGGTTTCCTGGCCGGAGCCGTACCAGCTGCAGTCGTAATCCAGCGTTTCGGTGCGATAGGTTCCCGCTTCGATGTCGCCGATCTGGCCGGCTTCGTTGGAAACGTCAACCCCCACCAGGGCTTCCCATCCACGCTCGGTGTAGTCGTCCTGGTAAGTCAGGGTCATGGGCATCTGTGCGACCTGCAAAATACCGGTATAGGCTTCTGTGCAGTCGCCATTGGGCGAGAACTGGCTCAGGGCTGACGCATCCGGTGCGGCATCCACGGCGGTCAGCACGGCTTCACCGAACTTCTTGTAGTTGAAGGCGGCGGCCGTGAGGCCTTTGGTGTTCAGCGGTTCATTTGCCAGTGCATCGGCGGCGGCTTTGGCCTCATCGCCGGTGTACACCACCAGGTGCTTACCTTTGATGGCGGCGTAAATCGGCGGTGCCGGGACCGGCACGGGTACCTTGACGCCTTCACCCGTGGTCGGGATATTCAGACCGGCCATGCCCGGAACACTGGTGGTGATCAGGCTGGCAATGGTTTGCGGGTTTTCGGCACTGACACTGATCAACGCGGAGCCACCCAGACCGGCCGGGGTGGTCGGGTCGGCTTCCAGTGAATAAAGCGCCGCGCCGATGCCTTTCACGCCTTGTGCCATGCCGCTTGCCATACCTAGCATGGCTGGGTTGGTGGCCTTGGCCTGGGTTTGCATATCGACCAACTGCTGGCACTTGAATTCAGCGGTGGTGAATTGAGTCCACAAAGCAGTGGCAACCGGAGCCAGTTGGTTCACGTCCAGACCGACGGCGAGGGCGAGCAGTTTATCGGACGCATCAGTGGCGTAGGTGGGCAGTGAACCTGGTAGCTTTTGCAACTCGCTGCTTACCGTGGTGTTTTTCAGTTCCCAGATCAGGCGCACCGTCTGACTCATGGTGCTGCTGGTCACGTCGAAGGTTTCACCACCGGCGACCAGGCGGGGTGCCTGCTTTGCCAGCCCGACGAATTCATTCCGGCATACCTGGTCCAACTCGTCTTCGGTTTCCGCCATCAGCTCGGGAGCCAAACGGGTCAGATCACGGCCGAGTGCCGTGTTTTCCGGCAGCATGAAGCTTTCGACCAGGGCGGCGATATCGAGATACATACGGCTGGTTTCATCAAAGCCGTAGGTTTTGCCCAACTTGTCCCAGGTTCCGGCCTTGGCCATGGACTGGTCAAGCTTGGCCAGTCCCAGGCGGCGGGCCATCAGCTCCGGTGTGTCTTTGCCGTTGAACAGGGTGAGGGTGGCGACACCCTTGTGGGTGGCGACGGCCAGATCGAGCGACAGCTTGGCATTGTCCTCGGTCAGTCGCCAGAGGCGGACCGGTACGTCCTGAACTTCGGTGGCGCGGGGCTCGGCACCGCTTTCGCTCGCGGCTTCGTCCATCAGGGCCCAAAAGGCCTCTTCGTCGTCCAGCGCGATGCGCATCACCGGCATGGCGCCGTCAAGGTAAAACACGCCGGCAGCGTCGCTGGCAATGCCATAGCGATCCATCAGGCCGTCATAACCCATGGAAAGGCTGTTGTTGTAGTCCTCAAGCCACCAGACGAAGAGTTTGACGGCCGGCAGCGAGGCGCCGTCTTCACCATCGATCAGGCTTTTCAGTTCCTGAACGTCGGCTTCGGACGCCGGCATCATCCAGTTGTCGTAGAAATCGCCCATCCGTTCATCGGCATGGCCACCGGCGAACACCGGAGTATCAGCCGGTACCGTGGCCAGCATGGACTCCATGGAATTGTCTCCCTTGGAGAACAGGCCGAACAGATCAAGTGCGGATGCCGGTGCCGCAACGGCGGCCGACAACGATAAGGCTAGGGTGAGGCGGGTCAGGTGTCCTTTCATCCAGGGCTCCATGTGAGTGTATTAAGTGAAGTTTCGGCTCGGAAGCCGATACAAAGGCGGCATTGTATCAGCAGATTTTGCCACTTGCCTTAACTATGCGTCACAACTTTATGGACATGCGGCTTGACGGGGCCGGGCAGCCTTTTCACCATGGTGGCCAAAGCCTCAGGAGACACCACCGCATGGCCATGTGGGATAAGCGCTACGCTGGCGAAGCGTACTTTTACGGCACCGAACCCAACGACTACCTGAAACAGCAGGCCGACCTGTTTGCCGAGGGGGCCAGGGTATTGTGCCTGGCTGAAGGTGAAGGGCGTAACGCAGTGTATCTGGCGCAGCGCGGGATGAAGGTCACGGCGGTGGATGCTTCCACCATGGGATTGGCCAAGGCCGAAAAGCTGGCTCGGTCGAGAGGTGTGGACATCACCACTCAGGTTGCCGATCTGACCGACTATTCATTGGAACACGAAGCGTGGGATGCCATTGTTTCAATCTTCTGTCACCTGCCCTCGAATGCGCGTATCCGCCTGCACCGGCAGATTTTCCAGGCATTGAAACCGGGTGGGTTGTTCGTATTGGAAGCCTACCGGCCGGAGCAACTGGACTACGGCACGGGCGGTCCGCCGGACCCGGACTGGTTGATGACCGAGGCCGAATTGCGCGCGGAATTGGGCGATCTGTATTTGGAAGAGATTCAGTCCATCGAACGATCAATACTGGAAGGACAGGCCCATACCGGTATGAGCGCTGTTGTTCAGGTACTGGGTCTGAAAGTATAAAAAGTGCTTGCGACCGTTTTAGCGCGGTAGCAAACTAAGCCGCGTACCACCCTTCAGAAAAGGAGACGTTTTATGACAGCCACTCATTCCATAGCCCAGCCGATTGTCGTGTCGGCAGGTCGGGTTTAAGGCGTCCGCTCTCCTAAGTTTTCTCTATCGCCCTTGGGCGATTTCCAATTGGAGTAGTGCTCCGCGCTCCCCC
The DNA here is from genome assembly GCA_965652395.1 of uncultured Saccharospirillum sp. Taxonomy (GTDB): domain Bacteria; phylum Pseudomonadota; class Gammaproteobacteria; order Pseudomonadales; family Natronospirillaceae; genus Saccharospirillum. The sequence goes on from CBFGUW010000035.1 coordinate 4,186, forward strand.
TGCCTGTCCTGACTACTGAACCCAGGAGGCATGGCTGCTGCCGTGCCTGAAAGTTTATGCCGGTCCGATTTGTTCGGCCGGTTATCCTTAGGACAGAACAATGTCATCATCGAACCACTCGCTGGCCGATCTCGGCTGGCATCCGGTATTTATGCAGCAACTGTCGCTGCACGACCTGGAAACCGGGCACGCTGCACGCGTGGCCGCCGTACATCGCGACCGTTTAACAGTACTGACCGAAGCTGGCAAAACCACGCTGGAACTCAGCCACCATTGGTTGGACGTAGCCCCCGATGAAAGACCCACCATCGGGGACTGGTTGTGGTTATACACCGACCAAAGCGAACCACCCCGCCTGTTGGAGCGGCAAACACTGCTCAAGCGTACGGCCGCCGGCAGCAACCCCAAACCCCAGTTGATTGCCGCCAATCTCGATACGCTTTTCGTGGTCTCCTCATGCAATGCGGATTTCAAATCCGCACGCCTGGAACGATATCTGGCGCTGGCGTTCAGCGCCGGTGTAGACCCGGTGATCGTGCTGACCAAAGCGGATCAATGTGAAGACCCGGACAGCTATCGCCAACAGGCACAATCGATCAGGGCCGATGTGCCGGTGGTGGTCTTGAACGCCTTGGACAACAGCATTGCCACAGATCTCATGCCCTGGCTCGGCTCCGGCCAAACGGTGGCGTTTGTCGGGTTTTCCGGTGTGGGGAAATCGACCCTGACCAACACGCTGATGGGGCAGGCGGAGCAGGCCACTCAGGATATCCGTACGGACGACGCCAAGGGCCGTCACACCACCACCGCGCGTTATCTGTTGCGGTTGCCGGGTGGGGCCTGGGTGATGGATACGCCCGGAATGCGCGAACTGCGCTTGGGGGACGCCGCCGAGGGTGTCCATCATCTGTTCGATGACCTGGACACCCTGGCCCGTGAGTGTCGCTTTAACGACTGCCACCACCAGGGCGATTCAGGGTGTGCCCTGGAAGCCGCTGTGGAGGCCGGTGAGTTGGAAGCCCGACGGCTGCAAAGCTACCTGAAACTGCTGCGGGAAACCGAACGCGCCGCGAGCACGCAATGGCAACAGCGCGAGAAATGGAAATCGTTCGGCAAAATGGCACGGAGAGTTCAGCGGGAGAAACAGGCGCGCACCGGGCGGGGCGATTGACCGCCCCTTCCGGGCTGTAATCGAAACGTAACGGCCCCAGGGCAAACTGGCCCTGGGGTCACTCCCAAAAAGCAGGAAAATACAGGCAGATCAGTAGGTTGCCTACCATCGACCAAACAGGGCCAAAACGGGCGGCGAAAACCCGGCGTGCCGGGCGGAATGGTACGACCAAAAAATGCTTTACATCCCGCTACGCTGCGCTAAAGTGATCGCTGTTAAAGATTTTCGCAATACTTATAAGCAAGACCCCGGTGAGACTGAGTAGTTCCCTGCAAAGGTTGCGCGTAAGTAGACGTTATCTTTACCCGGCGGCGTAAGCCTGGCTATCCGGGCCGATGGCGCCATTTGTTAAAACGCGTCCTTCAGGAGATCGCACATGTCCGTACAAACCGGCAAAGTAAAATGGTTTAACGAAACTAAAGGTTTTGGCTTCATTGAAGTGGAAGGCGGCAAAGACGTTTTCGTACACTTCAGCGCCATCAAGGGTGACGGCTTCCGTACCCTGGCTGAAGGCCAAGCCGTTCAGTTCACCATTACCGAAGGGCAGAAAGGCCCGCAAGCCTCTGACGTTGAACTGATCTAAACCGCTGAGTTTACCCAGTTAGCAAAAAGGCCGCTTCAAGCGGCCTTTTTATTAGGGCGCTTTTCATCAACCTCGTTCATTGAAACCGATCCCATCGAAAATTCTGGGCGTACACTTTTCTATTCTCGCTACCCGGGTCTTGGATTGCTTCGCCGAGGAAAAGTGCAGGAGGTAGCCTCTTTGCCGACCGGGAGTCAAGGCTTCAAAGGCGGCTTTGAAGGCCGGGTCTTCATCCAGCTTGTCTTGTAGCTCTTCGGGAATGGGGTAGTCTTCCGTTTCTTTGAAATCGACTTTCAAGCCCGCCTTTTCGATCTCGATGGCCTCATCGACATAGGCTTTCAGCGTTGCTTCCAGTCTCAGAATATCTTTCACGTCGGTAAACGAAATTCTCCGGGCGGACTGGGTGTTCTCCCCTGGTTTTTCCAGTAACCCATCCGGGTCTTTCAACAGCGCACCCTTCGGAAACAGCAGCGCACAAAATGCCTTGAATCCCTGCACGATCACCAGGTTGTTCTGTTCGAAGGCATAACAGGGTTTGCCCCATTTCAACTCTTCACTTACCGGACAGGCGAGCAGTATTTTCCTCATCGCCTCGAACTCGGGCCGCCATTGTGTGGCTCGGGAAATAAAGGCATCCACCTTGGGGTTTTTCTTTGCGACTTTCCGATTCATCAGGTGCTCCTTTCAGTCGAATCATTACCTTCCAGTCGAGTCAGGAACTGATCGGCCGAATAGCCTTGGAACTGCTCACCCCTGCGCCATTCGCATCCAACCCCAGTTGTTTCTCGATCCAGGTCTCCAGCCGCCTGAGCGCGCCCTGCTGCTGTTGAAAAAATACATAAGCCCGCTGACCAAAGGTGTCGCGCAGATCTTGGGACTTCAGCAGTCCGATCAGGCGTTGGGTGAGCTCATGGGTGTCGGCGACGATGACGGCACTGTGGTCCTTGGCCATGGCGTCGACGATGGATTGAAAGTTGAAGTAGCTGGGGCCCATCAGTACCGGGCGGGCGAGAGCGGCGGGTTCGATCGGGTTGTGACCACCGCCTTCGTTTAGAGTGTTGCCGATAAAGGCGGCCTGGGCCGCGCCATAAAAGAGCATCAGCTCACCGAGGGTGTCGGCTAGGAATACGGCGTCGGCTTTGCGGGGTTTTTGCACGCGGCTGCGTCGGCTGTAGCGCCAGCGGTCTTTATCCAGCAGGTCGGCGACGGCGTTGAACCGGTCCGGGTGGCGGGGCACCAGAATGAGCAGTGCGTCGGGCAGTTTGGCGCGTATGGCTTTATGCACGTCGAGCAGTTGTTCATCCTCACCATTATGCGTGCTGGCGGCGACCCAGACCGGGCGTCCGTGCAATTGTTTGCGGTATTGCTCTATGCGGCTGTGCAATTCGGACGTCAGTGGCAGGTCGAATTTGATGGAACCGGTCACTTCCAGTCGCGAGTCCGGTACTCCAAGTGTGTGGAAACGTTCGGCGTCCGGTGCGTATTGGGCTGCGATGCCGGTGAGGCTTTCGAACATGGGCTGGGTGAGCCAGCGCATTTTTCGATAACCACGAAGGGATCGGGCCGAGAGCCGACCGTTGGCGAGCAGGACGGGTACCTTGGCGTTTTTGCAGGCGTTGACCAGATTGGGCCAAAGTTCGGTTTCCATGATCACCAGGGCGCGAGGTTTCAGTTTGCGCACCAGTCGGCGCTGAACGTGGGGCAGGTCCCAGGGCAGGTAGGCATGATGCACACGGTCGCCGTATTGGGCTTTCACGGTTTCCGAGCCCGTGGGGGTCATGGTAGTCACAAGAATGGGAATGTCCGGGTGACGGTCGAGCCAGCGTTCGATGAGAGGTCGGGCGGCAATGGTCTCACCCACGCTCACGGAATGTATCCATAACATGCCCTCCGGCATGTCCGGCCAGTGACCGAAGCGTTCTTTCAGGCGTTTGCGATAGGCGGGCAGGGAACGGCCACGCAGCCAGACACGTATGACTACCGCCGGCACCAGCAAGTAGAACAGTAATGAATAAAGGTGACGGGCCAGCGCCTTCATGCCAACCACTCGGCAAGAATGTCATTCAAGTATAGAAAACCCTGAGGCGTTGTGCTCAATCTACCGCTGTGAGTTTGCAGTAAACCACGGTCAATGAGCGTGTCCAGCTGGGGGCGAATGTCGCTCAGGGCCAGGCCCGTTGCGGGTTCGAACCGGTCCATCGGCATGCCATCCACCAGCCTCAGTGTATTGATGAAATAATCAAAGGGCCGGTCTTCGCGGGCCACGCTTTCTTCGTGGCGCACCAGCAGGCGGTCCGGGTTGAGGTAATCCTTCGGCAGGCGTGTCTTGCGGGTGCGGATAATGTCGAACGGCTCCGTAAGGGTGATTTTGCCATGGGCACCGGGGCCGATGCCGAGGTAGTCGCCGTAACCCCAATAGTTGAGGTTGTGGCGGCATTCGTGACCTGCCCGGGCATAAGCGGAGACTTCGTATTGACGATAACCGGCCTCGGCCAGTGTGGTCTGTCCGGCTTCCTGTATCGCCCAGAGGGTGTCGTCCTGCGGCAGGGTGGGTGGTTTGCGGTAGAACTCGGTGTTGGGTTCTATGGTGAGCTGGTACCAGCTCAGATGGGTGGGGGCCAGCTCAATTGCCTGGGCGAGGTCACCCAAGGCTTCGTCGGGCGTTTGGTCGGGCAGACCGTGCATCAGGTCGATGTTGACGTTATCGAACCCGGCGGCACGGGCTCGTTCAACGGCGTGACGGGCCTGGGCCGGGTCATGAATGCGCCCCAGCTTTTGCAGATGGTGCGCCTGGAAACTTTGTATGCCGATGGAAAGGCGGTTCACCCCGGCGGCGCGATAGCCGGTGAAGCGGCTTTCGTCGACGGTACCGGGGTTGGCTTCCAAGGTGATTTCGCAGTTCGGCGCGAAACCCAGACGCTGGTCCAATTGCTCCAGAATGGCGCCAATGGCTTTTGCGGAAAGCAGGCTGGGTGTACCGCCCCCGAAAAAGACCGATGTTATCGGGCGGCCCTGGGCGAGCGGCCTGTCCTGTTCCAAGTCTTCGAACAGCCGCTTGAGGTAGTCGGCTTCAGGAATCTCTTCCGGGTCGGCCGCATGGGAATTGAAATCGCAGTACGGGCATTTGCGCACGCACCAGGGCACGTGTACGTACACTGATAAAGGCGGCCGAGAGTTCATGACCGCAAACGTTCCTCCAACAGGGGCAGGAAAGCGGCCATGGCTTTGCCTCGGTGAGAGAGCTGGTTTTTTACGTCGGGGGCCAGTTCGGCGGCGGTGCAGCCCTGGTCCGGGACGTAAAAAATGGGGTCGTAGCCGAAACCGTCGCGCCCGCTGGGCTCGTCGAGAATACGGCCTTCCCAGCTGCGTTGCACCACCAGTGGCGTCGGGTCTTTAGCGTGGCGCATGAAGGCGAGCACGCACTGGAAGCGGGCGGTGCGCTTTTCTTCGGGAACGGAAGCGAGTTCGAGCAACACGCGCTCAATGTTGGCCGCGTCGTTGTGCTCGCCGCCCACCAGGGCCGAGTAGCGGGCACTGTAGATGCCGGGCGCGCCTTTCAATGCATCGATCTCCAGACCGGAATCATCCGCCAGAGCGGGCAGCCCGGTAATCTCGGCGGCGTGGCGGGCCTTGAGGATGGCATTCTCTATAAAGCTGAGGCCGGTTTCGTCAGCGTCGCTCACGCCGAGTTCCTTTTGCGGTACAACGTTGATATCCAGCGGTTCCAACAGGCGGCTGAACTCACGCAGTTTTCCGGCGTTACCGGAAGCCAGAACCCATTGGCTCATTCGTTTTCCTCCCACATCTCCTGACTGAAGCTGTGTTCAAAAAGCGGCTGGCCGGGAATGTTCACATCGACATCGAACCAGAGCACTTCACGGTCGTCGAAGCGCACCTGGCCGAGATGGTAGATGGCGTTCTGTTCGCGCACCGTGGTCAGTTCCACCGGCTTCACCTGACCGAGCAGGTTGCGCACATCCATACTGACGTCGGCTTCCACCGCCTCAGCGACCCCATTGGGTTGCTGCTTGAGCACCGAAAAATTGACCAGGGCCAGCCGACCGGAGCGCTGCAGGTTGTACTGACGGGCGATTTCCGGTGCCAGTTCCGTGCTGTTCAATACAATGTAATGCAGTTCGTAGCCGCGAAACTCCACTTTCTGTTCCGCATGGGCCGAGCCCAGTGTCATCACCAGGCCGAGCGCCATCAGGGCGAGTGTTTTATAGGTCATAAGGCTCACCTTGTGATGTGATAGAGGGCGATTTCGCCCAGCAGGTTGGGCAGCAGACGGATTTTCCAGTTGGCTTCGTGGTTCCGGTCCACCACCGTACGTTCCAATATTTTGATGCCTCGTTCGTGACACAAGACCTCGAAGTCACGAAAGGTGAAAAAATGGATGTTCGGCGTCTCATACCAGGCATAAGGCAGGGATTCCGACACTGGCATACGGCCGCGAAAACCGAGGTAGGTCCGCGTGGTCCAATGGCCGAAGTTGGGGAAGGTGACAATGGCTTCCTTCCCGATGCGCAGCATCTCTTCGACAATGCGGTCCGGCTTGGTGGTTTGCTGCAGCGATTGGCTCATGATGACGGTATCGAAGCTTTGGTCGTCGAAATCATCCAACCCGGCGTTCAGGTCGCGGTGAATCACGTCCACGCCCCGCCGTACGCATTCCACAATGTTGCCGGTGTCGATCTCCAGGCCGTAACCGGTAGCCTGCTTGTGGTCCCGCAGCAGCGCCAGCAGGGCGCCGTCGCCGCAACCGAGGTCGAGCACGCGGCTACCGGGCTTCACCCAACGTTGAATGTAGTCCAAATCCGGTCTCATTGGGTGGCCCCTCCCTGTTCAAGTGACGCGAGGAAGCCTTTTATCAGGTCCACGTATTCAGGAATCGGGAAGAGGAAGGCATCGTGGCCCTGAGGGGCGTCGATTTCCAGATAGCTGACCGGGCGGCGCGCCTTAACCAGTGCGCGTACGATCTCTTCACTGCGGTCCGGCGCGAACCGCCAGTCGGTGCTGAACGAAGCCACCAGGAAGCGGCATTTGCTTTGGCTGAGGCACTTGGCCAAATCCCCACCGTGATCGGCCGAGGGGTCGAAATAGTCGAGCGCCTTGGTCATCAGCAGGTAGGTGTTGGCATCGAAGTGATCCGAAAAATTCTCGCCCTGATAACGCAGGTAGCTTTCCACTTCGAAGTCGACATCGAAATTGAAGTTCAGCTTGCCCTTGCGCAGGTCGCGACCGAATTTTTCGCGCATGGCACTGTCCGAAAGATAGGTGATGTGGCCGAGCATTCGCGCCAGCATCAGCCCCTTTCTCGGCCGGGTGCCATGGTCCATATAGTTGCCGTTGTGAAAGTCCGGATCGCTGGCAATGGCCTGACGGGCGACTTCGTTGAAGGCGATATTCTGGGCGCTCAACTTGGGCGCGGCGGCTATCACCGCGCAGCCTTTCATCCGGTCCGGATGGTCTATGGACCAACGCATGGCCTGCATTCCCCCCAAACTACCGCCGATTACCGCCAGCCATTGGTCGATACCGAGCCGGTCCGCCAGGCGCGCCTGGCTTTTCACCCAATCGCGTACCGCCATGATGGGGAAATCCGGTCCGTAGGGGCGGCCGGTTTCCGGGTCTAAGCTGGTGGGGCCGGTGGAGCCGTGACAGCCGCCCAGATTGTTCAGCGAGACGACGAAATAACGGTTGGTGTCGATGGCCTTGCCGGGGCCGATGCAGGCATCCCACCAGCCGGGTTTGCGGTCGTCCATGCTGTGGTAGCCGGCGGCATGGTGGTGACCGCTGAGCGCATGGCAAATGAGAATGGCGTTGGACTTATCGGCATTCAAAGTGCCATACGTCTCATACACCAATTGATAGGACGGCAGCGACCGGCCGCTGCGCAGGGGCAACGGCTCGTCGAATTGCGCCGTCTGAGGGCTGACAATACCAACGCTGTCAGCCGGGATATCTGTGGGCATCGAGTCTCTTTCCTGGAGTGAGGGCCGGAGGAAAACCGGCCCGCCTGAACCAAAAGCCGTTCGGTCTTAAAGGCCGACAAAGGGGCTGAAACCACGGGAGCTGTACGTCAGCATCTCATAGAAGCCTGTCGGCGGCAGTACCATTCGCGCCAGAATAAAGTCACGCAGAATGATGAGCACCAGGAAAGCGACGATGTAGGACAGGTCCAGCATGCCGACCTGCAGGTTCAATTTGCGGAAGGGACCGACAAAAGGCTCGACCATCTGCGCCATAAAACCCAGGAAGGGGTTCTGCTGGCCCATGGATATCCAACTGCCAACAGCGACGATGATCATGCTCCACTGCAGCACGGTGAGGATGATACCGGCCACGGCAATCAGCCCCCACACCACGATCTGCCCGAGAAACTCGACCGGGTTGGTGCCCATGAGGCCGAACACCAGCAGGGCCAGCACGATCTGCCCGACCCAGATGCAGACCAACGCAGCAATGTCGAGCCCGCCGAAGCCGGGAATGAGCCGCCGCAGAGGCATTAGAAAGGGGTTAGTGATTTTCAGTACCGTCTGCGCCAGCGGGTTGTACACATCGGCACGCGCGATCTGGGCCAGGAAACGGGCCACCAAAGCAATCAGCACAATGCTGAAGGCCGTTTTCAGAATCAATACCAGCAGTTCGCCCAGCATGGATGGGACTCCTTAATCAAAAACGAATGAGGGTCGGCAAGGGACCGGCGGATCAGTCCGCCAGTTCCTTCGATAATTCGATGGAGCGATGGTGACAGGCTTCCATGGCGCGCGCTACCACGGCATCGATGTCGTCTCTTTCGAAACTCATGATCGCCTGCTCGGTGGTGCCCTTGGGCGAACACACCTTGCGCCGCAATTCCGCCGGTGACTCACCGGTTTCTTTCACCATACGGGCCGCCCCCAGGGCTGTTTGCACGATCAGCGCCTGGGCCGTCTCGGCATTCAGCCCCTGCTCTTCGGCGGCTTTCTGCATGGCTTCCATGAAACGGAAAAAGTAAGCCGGGGCGCTGCCGCTGGCCGCGGTGACAGCGTGGAGATCGTCCTCGCTTTCGACCCACACAGCCGTGCCGATGCCCGAGAAAATGCTTTGTACGGCGTTCTTTTCCGCATCGTTTACTTTATCGTTCGCATAGAGGCCGGTTGCGCCGGTCATCACCAGAGCCGGTGTGTTGGGCATGGTGCGTACAATGGCAAAGCCGCCGCCGATCCATCCGTCGATGCTCTTGGCGGTAACGCCCGCCGCCACACTGACAACTACCGGTCTGCGTGATTGGAACACCCCAGCCACGGGTTGAACCACTTCTTTCAACATCTGGGGCTTAACCGCCAATACAACGATATCGCACGCTGGTATCAGTTCTGCGTTATCGGTCGTAGCGTGCAGGCCCTTATGATCAAACGCATCTCGCTTTTCCTGGCTGGGGTCGCATACCCAGATTCTGTCCGCCGGGAAACCACCCGCCAGCATGCCATCGATAATGGCTCCGGCCATATTACCCGCGCCGATAAAACCAATTATGGGGTCGTTCATGCGATTCTCCTTCTACTGGTGCCCGGCAGAATGATCAGTGACGTTGACCGAAGATAGCGCTACCCACCCGGACATGGGTCGCGCCGCACTCAATGGCGATCTCGAAATCCTGACTCATACCCATCGACAGGGCCCGGCAGGACGGAACGATGTTAATAAGGGTGTCACGCAGGCTTTTCAATTCCGTGAACTGGCGGCGCAGCTCGGCGTCATCCAGATCCAAGGCTGGAATGGTCATCAACCCGACCAGCTGCAGCCTTGGCAACCGGCTAATTTCTAGCGCCAGCGCTTCCGCCTCGGAAGGCGCCACACCGGACTTCGCCGGATCGTTACTGATGTTCACCTGCAGGCAAACCTTAAGTGGCGGTAACGCCTCGGGACGTTGTTCGGACAGCCGTTTGGCGATTTTCAGCCGGTCCACCGTCTCCACCCAATCGAACCGCTCCGCAATAGCGCGGGTTTTGTTACTCTGCAGCGGACCGATAAAATGCCAGACCGGCATGGGCCCCTGCCAGGTATCGAACTTCTCCACGGCCTCCTGAACGTAATTCTCGCCCAGCTCAGTCGCACCGGCGGCCACCGCCGCCTGAAGGTCAGCCACCGGCCAGGTTTTACTGACCGCGACCAGGGTGACCTCTTCAGGAGAGCGGCCGCTGCGTTGACAGGCGGCTTCGATGCGGCGGCGAACCGTCGCCAGGTTGTTGGCAATCGTTTCGGCAATGGTGTTGGCGTGGTTTTCGTCGGTCACTGGGAAATCCGTTTAAAGCGGTGGCGCTCGCAAATCGGCGGCCTTCGGTTACACTGAATACCGTTAATAACTGCAGGCTGAGTCTCAAAACCCGAGAGCATAACTGTTTTGGCGCTGCCTGAGTATTGTATCTTGTCCACACCCGGGTCAGTCAGGCCCTGTACCCGTTTTTAAACGGGGGCCGAACCCGGGGTCCGACGAAGTATTGGGGAACCGAATGGATATTACCGAACTGCTGGCGTTCAGCGCCAAACAGAACGCCTCCGACCTTCACCTGTCGGCAGGCCTGCCACCGATGATCCGGGTGGATGGCGACATTCGCCGCATCAACCTGCCAGCATTGGCGCATAAAGAAGTTCATGCGTTGATCTACGACATCATGAACGACAAACAGCGCAAGGACTTCGAAGAGTTCCTGGAGACCGATTTCTCGTTCGAAGTACCCGGCGTAGCGCGTTTCCGGGTGAATGCCTTCACCCAGAACCGGGGCTCCGGCGCCGTATTCCGGACCATTCCCTCCAAAGTACTGACCATGGAAGACCTGGGCATGGGCCAGGTCTTCAAGGATGTCTCCATGGTGCCGCGCGGCATCGTGCTGGTAACGGGCCCGACTGGTTCCGGTAAGTCCACCACACTCGCGGCGATGCTCAACTATATTAATGAAACAAAATACGAGCACATCCTCACCATTGAGGACCCGATCGAATTCGTGCACGAATCGAAGAAATGCCTGGTCAACCAGCGTGAAGTGCACCGCGACACCCACGGCTTCGCCGAGGCGCTGCGCTCAGCCCTGCGGGAAGACCCGGACATTATTCTGGTGGGCGAATTACGGGACCTGGAAACCATTCGCCTGGCGCTGACCGCAGCGGAAACCGGGCATTTGGTGTTCGGCACCCTGCACACCACCTCGGCGGCGAAAACCATTGACCGTATCGTCGATGTATTCCCGGCGGAGGAAAAATCCATGGTCCGCTCGATGCTGTCGGAATCCCTCCAGGCGGTCATCTCGCAGACACTGCTGAAGAAAAACGGTGGTGGTCGGGTGGCGGCCCATGAAATCATGATCGGCACCCCGGCGATCCGAAACCTGATTCGCGAAGACAAGGTGGCGCAAATGTACTCCGCCATCCAGACCGGTGCCCAGCTTGGCATGCAGACGCTCGACCAATGCCTCGCGAACCTGGTGCAAAAAGGCATGATCAACCGGGAGACCGCCCGCGAGAAGGCCAAGCAGCCTGATAGCTTCTGAGTTCGTGGCTTAGGGGTGTGTTGTGGCGGTGGGGGCGTGCCGGATCGCTGGTGTACAGAGTCCGGGGGCGCCGTAAATACCCCGAAACGTCGGACCGCCATGTAGGCTTGGCCTCGGCATCCATGCCTCGGACACCCCCAGCCTTCTGCACACCAGCGCTCCGGCACTTACCTCCGGGTTAACGCACCCCAGTGAAGGGCTTTTACCAAGGAAAGGGGAGGGAACTAAAAAAGGGAAAGGGGAACATAAGTTAGAACGTGGCACCAAAGAAAGCGTTTGGTGCCGGGTGCCCTCCTGACGGTCGTCGGACCGCATGGATGCGGGCCGCGAGCTTACATGGACGTACTTGCAGCGTACCGTCAGGAGGGCACCCGGTGCCGAATGCGGGCCACAGGCACCAAGCGCTAAAGGCAACAAACCGAACCACTGGCACCAAAAGCCACTGGCACAAAAGATGAAAACTGGAAACGGCTATGGAATTTGATCGATTACTGCGGTTAATGGTGGAAAAAGGCGCCTCCGATATGTTCGTAACGGCGGGCGTTCCACCGAGTATGAAAGTGAATGGCCAGATCGTGCCAGTGACGAAGAATCCACTCAGCCCTGAGAAAACCCGAGAGCTGGTGCTCTCGGTAATGACCGACAAGCAACGGCTCGAGTTTGCCGATACTCAGGAATGTAACTTCGCCATCTCCGCACGCGGAATCGGCCGATTCCGTGTCAGCGCGTTCCATCAGCGTAACCTCGCCGGTATGGTATTGCGGCGGATCGAAACCCGTATTCCGCGTGTCGAAGAACTTGGCCTGCCCGAAATTATCAAAAAACTCGCCATGACCAAGCGCGGCCTGGTGTTCTTCGTCGGCGCCACCGGTACCGGTAAATCCACCAGTCTGGCCGCCATGATCGGGCATCGGAACCGTAATTCCCGCGGTCACATTATCTCCATCGAAGACCCGATCGAATTCATTCACCAGCATGAAGGCAGCATCGTCACCCAGCGCGAAGTCGGCATCGACACCGACAGCTTCGAAGTCGCCCTGAAAAACACCCTGCGTCAGGCACCGGACGTCATCATGATCGGCGAAGTGCGGACCCGCGAAACCATGGACTATGCCATGGCCTTCGCCGAAACCGGCCACCTCTGCCTCGCCACCCTGCACGCCAACAACGCCAACCAGGCGCTGGACCGCATCATGCACTTCTTCCCATCCGACCGGCAGCGCCAGTTATGGATGGATTTATCCTTGAACCTCAAAGGCATCGTCGCCCAGCAGTTGATCCCCACACCGGACGGCCAGGGCCGCAAAGCCATTATTGAAGTATTGGTGAATACACCGCTGGTTTCCGACCACATTCGTAAAGGCGAAGTGCACCTGTTGAAAGACCTGATGGCCAAATCCAATGAACAAGGCATGCAGACCTTCGACCAAGCCCTGTTCAAGGCCTATTCAAGAGGGGAGATTACCTACGAAGATGCCCTGGCTTATGCGGATTCGGCCAACGACCTGCGTTTGATGATCAAGCTGGATCAGGAAACCGATCCCGGCCATTTGACCGGGCAGGCTGCCAAACTTTCGATTCAGGGGACGGACGATTATTGATAGCGGGGAACCGGGATTCAATGCTGGGTGGGATTATCCCGCATCTGTCTTAAATCCCGGTAATTCCTGAGCGAACCGTACATCATTGTGTGGAATTTCTGAGCGGTCAGCTCGGTTTTCTCTTTGTAGTCGTTGATGTCGTAATCCCGAATCACATCCGATTCCGGTGCGCAGCCGGGTTGGCCGGTGCGCAACACCAGCCGGGTGATATGGTTGCCGACTTCCTCGCGGATGGCTTTCACCAGATCAAGCCCCGCGTGGTCGGTTTCCATCACCACATCGATAATGGCCATGGCTAGCTCATCGCCCAATTGTTGAGCGATGGCCAGGCCTTCCTGAGCACTGGAGGCGGTATGAACCACCAGTGGCTGGTTTTCAAACTGGAAACGACGCAGTGCGAGACGGGTAACGGCGTGGACTTCCGGTTCGTCGTCCACGACCAATACTTGCCAACCCTGTTCGATTTCCGAAGGGGTACCGCCGGTCTCATCCGCCAGCCAATCTATTGATGACATCCTCTATCCTCCGGTGACAAGCACTATCAATAGGGCGTAAATCGCCACATTGATAGTCAACCCCTAGAAGATAGCTCAAAAAGGCGGCAGTTCAACCGAAAACTGCAATGTTAGCGCTTACTACAGCTGAAATGGGTAGATGTTTCCGACCTTGGTAATACGCGTCAGTTCGTCCAGCGCCTCCCGGCTTTCGATCAGCAGCTGAGGATCGGCCAGATCGGCTTGAGCCAGGCTGTCCCTATAATGCCGGTCGACCCAGTCGTTCAGTGTTTCAAACAGGTCGTTGGTCAGGATCACGCCCTGGTCCATGGCTTGGAATTCCGTTTCATTCAGCGCTACACGCAGTCTCAGGCAAGCGGGACCGCCGCCGTTTTTCATTGACTGCTTCAGATCGAACACTTGCACGCTGTTGATCGGGTTGGTGTTGTCGTCCACCAGTTGGTCCAGATAATCGGACACCGATTGAACCTCGCGACATTCGCCCGGAACCACCAACATCATGCTGCCGTCTTCTTTGCTCAACAGCTGGCTGTTGAACAGATAGGAACGCACGGCGTCTTCAACAGAGACTTCGGCTGTTGGCACGCGAACAGCGATCAGTTCCACGTCGCCCAGTTTGCGTTGCAGTTCGTCCAGCACGGCTTCGGTCCGGTCGAAGGCTTCCTGGTGGTAAAACAATACGTTACCGTTGCCGACGGCGATCACGTCGTTGTGGAATACACCGGCGTCGATGGTTTCCGGCTTCTGCAATGCGAACACGGCGCGTTCTTCACCGAGGCCGTGCAACCGTGCTATCGCCTGGCTGGCTTCCAGCGTTTGGCGAGCGGGGAATTTCTTTGGATGTGGCGCATCTTTATTGAAGGCTTCCTGGCCATAGACGAACAACTCGACACCGGGTTGATCGTAGCGGTCGCAGAAACGGGTATGGTTGGCGGCGCCTTCGTCTCCGAAAAAACTGACCGCCGGTAATGCATCGTGATGCGCGAAGTGTTTTTCGTTGGCGAAAATCGCTTTCAGCATGCGAGTGGTGGTCGGGTGCTCGATGGAACGATGGAACTTGGCGTTCAAATTCGCGGCGGTGAAATGAACCCGGCCATCGGCGGTATCGGCACTTGGGGACACCGTAGCGGCGTTGGCGGTCCACATGCAGGAGGCGGAGCTTACCGCGCTCAAAATTGCCGGGCTTTGCCTGGCGACCTTGGCGAGTACTTCGGCATCGGTGCCGGTGAAGCCGAGGTCACGCAATGCCCAGATCGCCGGGCGTTCATGGGGCAGCAGAATACCCTGGCGAAAGCCCATGTCCGCCAGGGCCTTCATTTTCAGCAGGCCTTGTTTGGCGGCTTCCTTGGGGTTGGAGGTGCCGCTTTCATTGCTTAATGACGCAATGTTCCCATACGACAAACCCGCGTAGTTGTGAGTAGGCCCGACCAGCCCATCCAAATTCATTTCAAAAGACGTCTTCATTCAGCCTCCATAAAGCTTGATGCTGGACGGGAGACGGAAACGCAGGTTCCGCCTGTCACTCGACGTACAGCAGTTATGTTGGGCGCTTGAAGCGGGATGGAAGACGGAGACGCGTTTTGTCACAGCGTTTCCCGTCTCCCGTACAGCATCCAGCGTCTAAAGATTCATTCCAGGCGAGGTTTTTTCCGGCTTGGCCATTTTCGGTGCTTCCATCGAGGCGACCGGGTAGGCACAGTAGTCCGCCGCGTAATAAGCGGATGCACGATGGTTGCCACTGGCGCCGACGCCACCGAAGGGGGCTGTGCTGGCCGCGCCAGTGATGGGTTTGTTCCAATTGACGATACCGGCGCGAATGTCTTCGAGGAAGGCATCGTATTTCTCGCGGTTGTTCGACAGCAAACCGGCGGAGAGACCGTAACGGGTATTGTTAGCGCCTTCAAGAGCCTGTTCGAAACTGTCGTAACGGTAAACGCTCAACAAGGGGCCGAAATATTCCTGGTCGGGCACGTCTTTGGCTTGGGTCAAATCGATGATTCCGGGCGTCAGCAGAGCGGTGCCTTCTTCGGCGGATTTCATTTCCAGCAGCAGTTTGCCGCCACGGTCGACCAGATCCTGTTGGGCTTTCAACAAGGCTTCCGCCGCCTGCAAAGAAACCACAGACCCCATAAACGGTTGGTCTTCGTCATCCCAGTGACCGACTTTCAGTTTGCGACTGGCATCAATCAGTTTGGCCAGGAAGGCATCGCCCTGTTCACCATTGGGAATGAACAAACGGCGGGCGCAGGTGCAGCGCTGACCGGCGGAAATAAATGCACTGAAAATAACGTGGTGCAGCGCCGCGTCTTCGTCGATGTCGGTATCGACGATCAACGGATTGTTGCCGCCCATTTCCAACGCCAGAATCTTGCCTGGTTGACCACCATATTGCTTATGCAGCAACTCGCCGGTTTGTGACGAGCCGGTAAAGAACAGACCGTCGATGCCGACATGCCCGGCCAAAGCAATACCGGTTTCCTTGGCACCCTGTACCAGGTTGATCAAACCATCCGGCAAGCCTGCCTCCTGCCATAGACGAAGGGTTTCTTCGGCGGTTTTCGGGGTCAACTCGCTAGGTTTGAACACAACGGCGTTGCCCGCGATGATGGCTGGCACGATATGGCCGTTGGGCAAATGCCCAGGGAAATTATAAGGCCCGAACACCGCCACAACACCGTGGGGTTTGTGCCGCAGTACGGCTTCCCCATCCGGCAGTTCGCTGTGTTTTTCACCGGTACGTTCTTCGTGGGCCTTCACGGAAATTTCAATTTTTCCGACCATGGCGCCCACTTCGGTGCGGGATTCCCACAGCGGCTTGCCGGTCTCGCTGCTGATGACACGGGCCAGTGATTCTTTGTTGGCCTCAAGTTGTTCCGCGTAACGGCGGCACAGGGCGATGCGCTCTGCTTCCGGAGTTTTTTTCCAACTCTTAAAGGCGGTGCGGGCGGCTTGAACGGCGGTGTTCACGTCGTCTGCGTTGGCGGTTTTGCCTTGCCACACCACTTCCTGGGAAATGGGGTTGATGGATTGCAGCTCATCGCCGTGGCCTTCCTGCCATTGGCCGTTGATCAGCAGTCTGGGTTCAGTCATCGGAAGGTCTCCGTGGTCTTAGCGCGACGGCCCGAACGGAATCGCCGTTGCCGACGTTCAGATGTTCGGCTTGGGCCGTGCTGAGATGAAGTGTGGCACCATTGATGGCGTCTGAGTTGATCATCGCCACCCGGTAATCCTCGAAGCGACGGTTCGACACCAGCGTCAAACCGTTTTTGCGGGTCAGGTCCGGTTCCGGTACTTCCGGAAGCACCTCGACCTGGTAGAGCTGACTTTCCCGAACCGCACGAATGTTTTCGATACGGGCCGAGACGGTGGGGCCGCCGTCGAAAATGTCGACATAGCCGTTGAAGTCGAAGCCCTCGGCTTTCAACATCGCCAGCGCCGGTTCGGTATCCGGATGCACTTTGCCGATGGCGTCCTGAGCATCCTTCGAGAGCATGGGCGCGAAAATCGGGAATTTCGGCATCAGTTCGGCAATGAATACCTTGTTGCCAAGACCGGTCAGATAGTCCGCATCGGAAAATTCCATTTGGAAAAAGTGACGGCCCAGGCTTTCCCAAAACGGGCTCTGGCCGTTTTCGTCGCTGTATCCTCTCATCTCGGCGATGATGTCGCGGCCGAACAGTTCGGGAAATTCCGCGAGGAAGAGGTAACGGCTTTTACTCAGCAGCTGGCCGTTCTGGTTTTTCCGGTAATCCGGCATCAGAAACAGCGTACAGATTTCGGAACTGCCGGTCAGGTCGTTACTTAAATACAGCGTTTTGGTGGTTTTATGCACGCCAATGTCTTTGGAGGAGTGCACGGTTTTGCCGACGTGATAGTTGTACCAGATATCGTCGTGACCGATGCTCGCTTCCAAGGCGCAGATGCCTGCTATGTCCTTGGTCGCCGGGTCGATCATGGCGAACAGGTACAGGCGGTCTTTTTCCGGCAGCTCTTTGTTGAATGAAGCGACGGCTTTATCCAGCTTGGCCTGCATCTTCTGGCGGTTGTCCGGCAGAGTGGTGACGCCGACGCCGGAATTCTTGGCCATGGTGCACAGATATTCGATATCGGCAGGGACAACGGGTCTGATGTACATGTGGGCTCCCTCCGTTATAACGGCGCGTAGGCGATGGCGTCCCCTTCGGAAACGTTCAACGCTTCCGCAACCTCCAGGGGAATTCGAATGGTTTCACCGATGCCGTCCACCAGGGTGCCGATGGTGCAGCGGAAGTCGTTCATAGAGCGGTTGCTGATCAGGTATTTCAACCCACCCACCACATCGGATGGCCGTGCCTTTTTGTGGCGGACATGCTTCATGGTGAACAGGTTCAGCAAATCGCCGGATAACACAGGACCGCCATCGAAGGGGTCGATGAACTGGGTTTTATCGAACCCTTCACGATAAAACAGCTGGCAGGCACGGTTGGCTGCTTCGTGGTTCTGGGCGATGTTGCTGCGCGCTTTCTCGGGCAGCAGTGGCACATAAACGGGGTGCTGGGGAATCAGCTCCGACATGAAGGTTTTGCTTTTCACGCTGCAATAATAATCGGCGGTGTTGAAGTCGATACCGAAAAAGTGACGGCCGACCGCATCCCAGAAGGGACACTCGCCCTTGTCGTTGAAAATGCCCTGCACCTCGATAATCACCTGACGATGAAAGCGTTCCGGCAGGCAGGCCATGAACAGCAGCCGCGCGCGGGACAGCAGATCGAAGGCTTCAGTCTTTTTCGCTTTTGGGTCGATAGCGAAAGATCGCAACAGCGTTTTACCGGTCAACTCGTGCGACAAAAACAGGATGGGCACCTTGGCGCTGACATTCAGGTGGTGAGAGGCGTGAACCACTTCGTCCACCCGGTAATTGAAGAAGGGGTAGCCGCCACCGGCTTCGGTATCGATACCCGCTGTGCCCAGCAGTTCCTGTTTATCTTTGTCTTCCAGCACAAACAGGAAAGAGGCGGGGCCGTCCTGGTCGACGCCGGTCTTGAAGGCGTCGTCGGACTGACCGATCTTTTCCGACAGTTTGTCCCTTTCCTTGGGGAGGGTGGTCACGCGGGCATCGGTGGCATCCAGCAGCCGTTCGATGCTGGGCAAATCCACAAAAGTACTCGGGCGAACAACGAGCATGATGAATCCTCTCGAACAAGGGCTGCCGAGCAGCCCAGGTTAGAATCCCTTGTGGGGATTGTCGCCGGTCCAACAGGTCATTGAACCGGCGCGGCACGGACGCCGGTGGTTAACCGACAACCTTTTCGATGGCTTTTTCCAGACGCGCCAGACCGTCGTCAATGTCGGCATCGGGGATGATCAGAGACGGGGCGAAACGCAGTACACTCGGGCCAGCGACCAGCATCAGCAAGCCTTCTTCCAGTGCGGCACCGAGGAAATCCTTGGCTTTACCCTGCCAGTCTTCCACCAGTTCGGCACCGATCAGCAGGCCCATACCACGGACTTCCTTGAAGATGCCAAAGCGCTGGTTAATCCGCGCCAGACCATCGCGAATGCGCTGGCCTTTGGCTTCAACGCCATCCAGTACACCGGGTTGGGTCAGGGTGTCGATAACCGCCAGTGACACCGCACAGGCAAGCGGGTTGCCGCCATAGGTGGAACCGTGGGTGCCGAAACCGAGGCTTTGGGCGCATTTATCGGTCGTCAGCATGGCACCAATCGGGAAGCCGCCGCCGAGAGCCTTGGCCGAGGACAGAATATCGGGTGTGACGCCGTACTTTTGGTAGGCATAGAGTTCACCGGTACGGCCGACACCGGACTGGACTTCATCGAAAATCAGCAGGGCGTCGTGTTTGTCGCACAAATCGCGCAGGCCTTGCAGATATTCCTTGCTGGCCGGTGTCACGCCGCCTTCCCCCTGAATGGGTTCCACGATGATGGCCGCAGTCTTGTCGGAAATCTGCGCTTCCATGGCGGCGAGATCGTTGTAAGGCACATGGCTGATGCCGCCCGGCGTCGGTTCAAAGCCTTCTTTGTACTTGGGCTGACCGCCGACGGAGACGGTGAACAATGTACGCCCGTGGAAAGAACTCAGCGTGGAGATAATTTCGTTCTTTTCCGGCCCATGGTTCAGGTAGGCATGACGACGGGCCAGTTTCAGCGCGGCTTCATTGGCTTCGGCGCCGCTGTTGCAGAAGAAAACCTTATCGGCAAAGGTCAGCTCGGTCAGCTTTTTGGCCAGGGCAATGGCTGGCTCATTGGTCATGACGTTGGCCAGGTGCCAAAGCTTCTTGCCCTGGGTGGTCAGGGCTTCAACCAGGGCCGGGTGCGCATGGCCCAGGGCGTTTACGGCGATACCACCGGCAAAGTCGATGTATTCGCGGCCGTCCTGATCCCACAGGTGTGAACCTTCACCGCGCACGGGGATGATCTTGCCCGGCGCATAATTGGGGACCATAACGTCGTCAAACTGTTCTCTGGTGATTTCGCTCATTTCGACTTCCATCGTTTGGGTCGGGCGGCAGCCGGTTCAGGGCGCCAGCCCAACAGGGTGTCTGGTAGCTGACCCCGGACGACAAAGCACAACAAGCCGGGGTTCGGTGATGTAGACATTCTAGAGAAATGCCGCCGGGAACTTTAACAAAGGTGCGACACGGGGTTATAGAGTCAGAACCCTTGGGAATGGGTATGTTGACCGTGGATAGGGGGCTGACCCGTCAGTCAACTATCTTCAGCGCCATGATTCTCGACTGGGTGGTATATCCCAGCCGTTCATAAAAGGATAGGGCGCGGTGGTTGAATTCCATCACTTCCAGGCGGATTTCCCGGGCGCCTTTTTCTCTGGCCCAGCCCTGAACGGCTTCAGCCAGGGCGGCGCCGACTCCGCCCGAGCGGTGGTTTTCGTCCACGACGATGGTTTTGATGCGACAAATGGGTGCGTTGGTGAGGAAGGGTGTTTCGGTGTTGCAGGTGACGTTTGTCGATACGAAACCAACGATCTGGTCAAGCTCTTCCGCCACCAGAAAGTGGATTTCCGGGTTTTCGAATACCTTGGTCAGGAAGTATCGATTGGTCGGGCTCGATGGCAGGAAAATATCTGGCTCGTTTTCGTGGTGATAGTCGGCGATTTGATCGTTCAACCGGGAAATGGCGTCAATATCCTTAGGGGTGGCTGCGCGGATTTTCATGTTATCGCTCCTTTGTGAGTCGTTACCCTAATCCAGGCAGTCCTTATTTTCCAGTTGAATAACAGTAATTCCGTTAGGCATAAAGGTTATGTCTCCGGGGTGTAAAACCTCCTGCAAGGCGTGTTACTTGCACTATGTTGAGGGGTTCCAACCTTGGGATAAGGGGAGAACCATGTCTAACAGCAACTATCCTAGTCATGGAGCTGTAGGCCACGGAGGGGAATTGCATCAGACCGCCAAAAAAAGAGCCAACACTCTGACCACCCAGCAGGGGGCGCCCATTGCCGACGACCAGAATTCCCTGCGAGCTGGCGCACGCGGGGCGACCCTGCTTGAAGACCATATCTTCCGCGACAAACTGTTCCATTTCGACCATGAACGCATTCCGGAACGGGTTGTTCATGCGCGGGGGTTTGGTGCTCATGGCTATTTCGAGACCTACGAGCCACTGGCGGATATCACCCGGGCGGATATCTTTCAGCGCAAGGGGGAAAAGACCCCCGCCTTTGTGCGGTTCTCCACCGTCGCCGGGAACAAAGGGTCGGGCGATCTCGCCCGGGACGTACGAGGGTTCGCCGTGAAGTTGTACACCCGGGAAGGCAATTGGGACATTGTCGGCAACAACATTCCCGTTTTTTTCATTCAGGATGCAATGAAATTCCCGGATCTGATTCACGCCGCCAAGCAGGAACCGGACCGTGGTTTTCCACAGGCACAGACCGCGCACGACAATTTCTGGGACTTTATTTCGCTCACTCCGGAAAGCATGCACATGATCATGTGGGCAATGTCCGACCGGGCCATTCCACGTTCCTTCCGGTTTATGGAAGGCTTCGGCGTCCACACCTTTCGAATGGTCAACGACCAGGGCAAGGCCACGTTCGTCAAGTTCCACTGGAAACCCAAACAGGGGTTGCAGTCGGTTGTCTGGAACGAAGCATTGAAAATCAATGGGGCCGATCCGGATTTCCACCGGCGTGATATGTGGGATTCCATTCAACGGGGCGATTATCCCGAATGGGAACTCGGGCTGCAGATTTTCGATGAAGATTTTGCCGATCAGTTCGAGTTCGACGTGTTGGACCCGACCAAAATTATCCCTGAAGAACAAGTGCCGGTACGGCCGGTTGGGCGGCTGGTGCTAAATCAGGTGACGGACAACTTCTTCGCGGAAACCGAGCAGGTGGCTTTTTGCACACAGAACATTGTCGACGGCATTGACCACTCCGAAGATCCGTTACTGCAAGGGCGTAATTTTTCCTACCTCGATACACAATTGAAGCGGCTGGGTGGACCCAACTTCACCCACTTACCCATCAACGCCCCCAAATGTCCGATGCACCATTTCCAGCAAGACGGGCACATGGCGCTGTACAACCCGAAAGGCCGTGCCAACTATGAACCCAACAGTTGGGACGATGGCGGCCCCAGGGAAAACCCCGATACCGGTTTTCGCACCTATCCTAAGGAGGTGTCGGGTACCAAACAACGGGTGCGCTCCGAGACTTTTGCAGATCACTACAGTCAGGCGCGGCAGTTTTACATCAGCCAGACCGATATCGAGCAGGAGCATATAGCCGCCGCCTTGACCTTTGAACTGAGCAAAGTGGAAAACCCGCCCATTCGGGAGCGCGTGGTATCGCATTTGCTGAACATCGACCGGACATTGGCTGAAACCGTCGCCCAGCGGTTGGGCATGGCGACACTGCCCGAACCAGCGGAGCCGGCAATAGCCCCCCGTACTGATTTACCGCCCTCGGAAAAACTCAGCATCATCAAGAACGGTCCGGATTCATTTAAAGGCAGGAAGGTGGGCATATTGATGACCGAAGAGGCCGATGCCACCTTGCTGAAAGCCTTGCAAAAAACGTTGAAGGCGGAAGGCGCCAATTGGGAGGTCATCGCACCGGTAGCGGGTAAAATTCAGGACAGCAGCGGTCAGGCGGTACCGGTCGCGGAGATCGTACACGGTGGGCCTTCGGTTCTGTACGATGCCGTAGTGGTGTTGGTAACCGAGAGCGGCTGCCAGGCCTTGAAAGACATCCCCCCCGCCCGGGATTTCGTCAGCGATGCCTTCGCCCACAGTAAGTTCATCGCCTATGTCGATGCGGCCATCCCGTTGTTGGATAAAGCCGGTATTCCCTATCAGGCCGATGAGGGCATGATTCCATTGAAGGATAAGAACAGTGTCGAAAGCTTTGTCAAAGCGTGTCGACACCTGCGGTACTGGCCAAGAGAAGGGTAAAACAATAGAAGGGTGGCGCCACCGTGCCACCCGGATATTTACTGGGCCGCAAGCTCCAACAGCTTGTTGCCCAAAACCTTGGCGTCACCCGGCCCGAAACTCTCGGCAAGCCTGAAATTTTCTCCCTCTCCTTCACCCAGCAGCATGAGCAATGTCATAACCTCCGATGCCGCCAGCTTATCCCGGTGCATCTTCAGCACCAGAGGGTCGATGGCCGCCTGTATTCTTATCAGGTCACTGTCATCCAGGCCCGAACCTTCAACCAAACCGACATAAGCTGCATGCACCAGCTTTTGGGTAAAAGACGGTGACTGGGATATGAAATTCATCATGCCCCAATGCATTGAGCCGGGCAGCGACTGAAGGTAATGCCAGGTATCCTCGTCTCTCTTATGGAGTAAAGCCTCACCATTCGGCATCGCCGCCAGGACCAAAGGCCTTACAACCAACTCGCCATTGGAACTGTTGGTTAAAATCACCAAACCTTCCTGGTCGCTGGGGTCGACAAACACCTGAGTACGAACGCCATTTTCGCGGCCATCGTGCTCCAAAATCGTCTTGTCTTCGAACTGTAATAGCCGCCAACTGATGCCGAAAAACTCCCAGGGATTCGAATGCTGGGACTGCAGCGACACCATCTCACTGAACAGATCGTCAGTCAGCCCCGCCCCAGTGCTTACCCAAGCCGCGAACCGACTGTAATCGCCAATGGTGGTAAAAGTGTTGGCGGCGGCATTGGCGGAGCGATATTGGAGGTAACCCATATCCATCGGCGTGGCCGCTTCGTCGTAGCCGGTCGCGATGCGTCCTTCGAGGGAGCGTTGCCAGCCAAAATAGGTATGGTTCAACTTCAGTGGCGCAAGAATAAACTCGTCCATCAATTCCGGCATCGATTGCCCTGTCTTTTGCTCCACCGCTCTTCGTACATATTCAAACCCTTCACCCGAATATTCATGTCGGCTACCCGGTTCGAACATAAAATACAGCGGGTTATTCCCCCGCCAATTGGGCAGACCCGACTGGTGGCTCAGCGCCAGTCGCGCCGTAAGCAGACGGTGCCTTGGGTCATCCGCGACATCAGGGTCGATCCAGTAATTCGCCAAGGGCTCATCCAGTGAGAATCGATCGTCCTGGACCAGGTGCATCATCATCGTGCCGAAAAGTGGTTTGGTCAGTGATGCAACGTTAAACAGGGTGCCACGATTGACCGGCCGATGCTCATTGGCTTTTCCATAAGTACCCAGCCAGGCAATTTCCCCGTTTTCGATGCGCCCAATCGCCAGGCCGGAAACATCGTAGTTCGCCATGGCCCGGTCAACCGCTGAATTGACGATGGCTGGAGGTAAAACAGGCTCGGCCCGTGCGCCGAAAACCATACATAACGTGGCTGTTGCCAAGGCGCAACTAACCCTGGACCTGAACATGCCCATAGTGGACTCCCTTAATAAGTAATTGAAAGCGCCGGAATGCGGCGGAAGGGTCGCTAGCTCATACGGCGGCCAAGCCAGAGTGCCGTTAACATCCCCGCCCCGGCCGCTATAAACAGCACACCATAGGTCAGAGGATTATTCGCACCGAGACCAAGCCAGCCCACCAACAGCATCGCCATGCCCACATAAGCCATCATCACGCCCCAGGTAAGGCGAGAAATCTCCCGCTTCTCTCGTCCCGCCTCCAGCAGCGAACGCACCGTGTCCGCATCGGTCTGGGTTTCGGACACCCGCTTGCGCACACCGGCATCGGCCAGAAAGCGCACCACGACCACCGCGCACAAGGCGAGGACAATGGGAATAAGAATGGCAATGATGTCGTACAAGGCGATGCTCCTGTGCAAGTGCTGCGACCTTATAGGGATAGATACAGCCAGTTCCGAATGGGTTGCACTGCCGATCAAATATTTTTTCGACCAAGATTGCAACCGATACAAGCCCTGGGGTATCTATTCATTCATGGCAGACGACCGAACCCTAGTCGCCGATGCGCTGGCAGGAAGCGCGGGCGCATTCGAGCAGCTTGTGGCGCACCACCAGGCATTGGTCTGGCATGTGGTCTATCGCATGGTCAACCACGAAGAAGACGCCCGGGAGCTGTGCCAGGAAGTGTTTTTAAGAATCCATCGAAAGCTCGGTCAATTCCGCTTCGAAAGCTCCCTGGCCACCTGGATCGGACGCATTGCCTACCACCTGGCGGCGCGCCACATGGAGAAGAAGCGGGTGCCATTGATTGAGGATGAGGAATCCCTGAATGCCCAGCCGGACACGCACCACGACAGCAACCCGGCCGACCATGCCGAAAGAAAGTCGACCCAGGCACAGGTACAGCAGGCACTGGCGGAACTCCCACCGATACCGAGAACCGTGGTGTCGCTTTACCATCTGGAAGAGCTTACCACCGCTGAAATCGCCGCCATCATGGACCTGCCCGCAGGGACGATTAAAAGCCATCTGTTTCGTGGCAGAAAAACTCTGAAACATCTTTTATCGCAACAGGGAGACACCCATGGATTATGAAGACGACCCCGAATGGCAACGCCAACTCAGGGCAGATAACCCAAATCTTTCCGACGATAATCTGTCGGACTATCGGGCACTCTATCGTGAGTTGGAGCAACCATTACCTGTGAGCCCGCCGCCTGGGTTGGTCAAAACCCTGTCCGCCCACCTCGACCGAGTGGCCAGGCAGCGACATTCTAAGCGTCGCATCAGAATCATAATTCTCGTGCTGGGTATCGCTTTGGGCATGTTGTTTAGCTATCCGGCGCTTTATGCCTCTATGGTTCGGTTTGTCGATCTGTTCATAGCCATTCCCTGGTTACTGGTAACGGTTGCCTCCGCCAGTGTAGTGGGCGGTGTGTTTCTCACCCGCAAAGTGCTTTCCGCTCAGATTGACAAGAGGTAATTGCGCATTCCCATCAGGTAACGATTTTTCCGGCCCTGTTTTTGCTATACTCCGCGCCTATTTTCCGACCTCCGAATCAGGTGACCGCGCCCGTGTTTGACGAACTAGACCTAGTGCCACCCCTCTCCCGAGCCATGACCAAGCAGGGAATACATGAGCCGACCGACGTTCAGAAAGCGGTGATTCCGTTGATTCTGGACGGCAAGGACCTGCTCGTCAGCGCTCAGACCGGCAGTGGTAAGACGGTGGCCTTCGTGCTGCCTATGGTCTCCCGGTTTAACCGAGCACCGCCGCGCCATGTAGGGATTCGCGCCCTTGTACTGGTGCCCACGCGGGAATTGGCGCGTCAGATTCAGCAGGTGTGCCGCCAGTTGGGGACTGACATTAACGTCAACAGCTTCAGCCTTACCGGCGGGCAATCCTTCAAGGAACAAAACGCCGCCCTGCGCAAAGTACCGGATATACTCATCGCCACCCCGGGCCGCCTGAAAGAGCACTTGAAGCTGGGAACGGTCGACCTTTCGGACATCGAATACCTGATTCTGGACGAAGCCGACCGCATGCTCGACATGGGCTTTCGGGACGATGTCGCCGAAATCACCGACCAATGCCCCGAACGCCGCCAGACCCTTCTGTTCTCCGCCACGCTTGAACACAAAGGCGTGATGGGCGTCGCCCGGCAGATTCTCAAACGGCCGCAAACCGTCGCCCTGCACGAACAGCGCACCGTGCCGGATAACATCCAACAGCAATACATGCTCGCCCAGGACGATGCCTTTAAAGAAAAGCAGGTGCAGGCACTGGTTCAGGAAGACACCACCCAGCAGGTCATCATCTTCACCAACACCATCGTCAAAGCAGAGCAACTTCACGCCAAGCTGCGCAATGGCAGCCGCCGGTGCGGCCTGCTGCACGGCAACCTGACCCAGGAAGAACGCAACGCCGTTGTCAGCGGCATGCGCAGCGGCATGTACAAAGTCCTGGTCACCACCGATGTCGCCGCCCGAGGCCTCGACCTGCCCAACGTCGGCCTGGTCGTGAACTTCGACCTCGCCCGCAAAGGCGATGAATATCTGCACCGGGTGGGCCGAACCGGCCGAGCCGGGCAATCCGGCCGAGCCGTCAGCCTGATAGCGCCCAACGAATGGAACCTGATGGCCAGCATTCAGCGCTACCTGAAAACCGCCTTCATCAAGGCCGAACTGCCCGGCTTGAAAAGCAGCTATCAAGGCCCGGACAAAGTCCGCAGTTCCGGCAAGGCCTACGGCAAAAAGAAACCCAAAAAAGACAAAGCCAAAGGAAAAGCCGCCAAGGCGAACGCCACCAAAAAGAAAAAACCGTCAGGGCCCAGACCCAGCCGCCCACCCGCCGAGCGGGACGGTTTTACCCCGTTGAAACGCAAAAAAACCGAACAAGACAAAGGCTAGCTCGGATTCCCCGGGGCGCGTTACACCGCCCTGTTTGCGTGTGTCCTCGGAGCAGGCAGGCCCGACCCTTTGCAAGAAGATGGTGCGGCCCCGACCGTGGGGAAGGCAATCCGATTTTTTCAAGGGGGGCCATTCGGCTACGAAACCCTGTCGAACCTGTGCCAAAAGCCTTTAAGGCCGTTACAAATCATTACATAGACGTATTCCATAGCGGTAGATTCTTATCTATCATTAGGGATGTGCGCACAAACGTACGCACATTTTTGCTTTTCTGTCTGGGGGTGATACCATGAGCCTAACAAGCAAGTTTGCTGGGCCTTTGGTCGGTGATGATGCCGATTCAAGTGCTTTGAAGCGGAAGCGTGTCGCCCGAAAGCCGGCAACCGGCAAGTACGTAACTAAGAAGCGGGCCACGGAGCGGGTTTTCTTCCGGGTGGATGAGGAGTTCAAGACTGCTTTATCCCGCGCGGCGGCTTTGACCGGCCTGGACGAGAGCAAGTTTTCCCGGCAAGCGATCGAGCGCGAGATCGAGGAGGTGATTTCGCAAGAGATGAGTATGACGTTGCCTAACCAGGATTTCGACGAGTTGATGGCGATGTTGGATGAGTCGATCCCTGTCAGTCCGCCGATGCGTGAAGCTGCGGATCGGGTCGATTCCGGTCGGAAGGATATTGATGAAATTCGAGCCGCTCTCAAGAGAGCACGACAGAGCTGAGTTTGTTAGCGGTCAATCGGCCGCTGACGGTTTCCTTCGGGCCAAAGCCCTCAATCATCAGAAGTTGGGAGTCAGCAAGACCTTCGTCTGGTGCCCTAACGATGACGGCGCTATCGGTGCCTTTTACACCCTGTCCTACGTAACCCTGCAGCGCGAAGATCTCCCCAAACCTGGGAAGTTCCCCCGCTATCCTTTGCCAGCCTGCAAGCTTGGCTGGTTGGCGGTGGATGATCGCCTCCAGGGGCGAGGTTTGGGGTCGGATGCGCTCGTGGTGGCTTTACGGCATGGCTATAACTGGATGTCGAAAACCGCCGGGGTGGCCGTGGTACTGGATGCACTCGACCGACGGGCCTATGACTGGTACCTGACAAAAGAGTTCATGCGTCCGATACCAGGCTCGGAGCTTGCTTTGTTTGTGGACTTGAAGTCCTTGGAAGCGCTATAGAAAAAAATCTCACATTTGATCTACACCCTTCTTGATCTCAATCAAACCACACACACTCTCGACATCGCCCCTACCTCTTTCTGTGTAAGATGACCGCAACCGTCTAAGCTGATGGTTGCGAGCTGTGAAATGGCAGGATGCCATTTCACGATGGATACATAGTTAATGTCACACCTTGGGCGCTGGAGCGAAAAAACATGATCCCCACCTGGCAAGAAGTCGTAACCAAAATCCCCCGGCTGGAACCGGATGACTGGCGGGCCATGGGCACCCTCAAGCGATGGTTCGTCGCCACCCGAGCCGCCGTTTTCATCATGACCCTCTTCTCTGCAGGGATCGGTATGCTGCTGGCCGCACCCAACGCCAACTTCGATGCGGTAAACGCCGTGCTCGTCTGCATCGGCCTGGTGCTTGCCCACGCCACAAACAACCTTGTTAACGACTGGACTGACTCCAAAAAAGGCATCGACAAAGACAACTACTTCCGAACCCAATACGGCCCGCAGCCCTTGGAAAACGGTCTGGTCACCGAAACCCAAATGCTCGGCTACATCGCATTGACCGGTGCACTCGCCATCGCCGCCGGGGCCGTACTGATCGTAAGAACCGACATCACCACCCTCTACTGGATGCTGGCCGGTGCCTTCTTCGTCCTGTTTTACACCTGGCCACTGAAATACATCGGCCTAGGTGAGCCCGCGGTCTGGCTGGTATGGGGGCCTCTGATGGTGTTGGCTTCCGCCTATGTGGTTTCCGGCGAAATCACCGAAAGCATGGTGTGGATTTCCTGCATCTACGGCATTGGCCCCACCACCGTACTTTTCGGCAAACACACCGATAAATTAAAAGAAGATAAAAAGAAAGGCGTTCATACCCTGCCGGTTATTCTGGGCGAGCCGCTGAGTCGTACCTTCGTGATACTGCTGTGGAGCGTGCAATATGCCGCCCTGACCATTGCCGTTGTTCTTGGGGCTATCAGTTACTGGTATTTGCTGGTCTGGTTTGAGCTGCCCAAGTTCGTAGCCACCGTTAAGCGTTTTCGTCAGCCCAGGCCCGAGAATAAGCCGGATGATCTTCCTGATGGAGTTTGGCCTTTGTACCTTGTTGCTTTTGCTTTCGACTACAACAAACGGTTCAGTGGCTTGCTGTATTTGGGGGTTTTACTGAGCGTAATATTCGGATAGTTTCCGAATTCGAGTAAGGATTTCGCTGGCAGGTTGCCGGTGCGGGTTCAACCACAAAACAAAAAAAAGGCGCACCACCATTTGGGCAGTGCGCCTAAACTCGGTTGGACTGATGCTTTTCATAGCATGAAAAGCGCCCGACTGTTCGACCCGTTAACAGCGCCTGGACAACGCCAGGCCTATTCGGCTACCACACCTCTCAAAGGCGAACAGTCGATTCAACCAATCTCAACCAAGAGCTCTCCCGGAGTCACCCGGTCGCCTTTCTCCACGTAAACGGCCTTAACAGTACCCGCCACGCTGGCATTAATCTCAGTCTCCATCTTCATCGCTTCAGTAATCAGCACCGCCTGGCCCGCCTCAACAGCATCGCCTTCCTTCACCAACACATCCACAATATTACCCGGCATCGCCGCCGTCACATGGCCCGGCTCGGTCGCCCGCTTGCGACCGCCCTTTGAATCCGCCACATACTCACCGAGTGTTTCAAAAACCACCTCTTCCGGCATGCCATCCAGCGACACATAAAGTTTTCGTTTCCCACTGCCGAACTCACCCACACCCGTGATCGCCACCTCATAGGTCTCCCCATGAACGTCGACCTTAAACTCAGTAGGAGTCGCCGCCACCGGCTTATTGGCGGCTTCCGGCGGTAACAGTGCTTCCGGCTCCAACTTGCCCTCAGCACGCTTCTGCAGAAAGTCCCGACCCAAATCCGGGAACATGGCAAAGGTCAGAACATCCTCTTTGGAGGTCGCCAACGAACCGATTTCCTGAGTCAGTTTAGACATTTCAGGCGCCAACGCATCGGCCGGACGCGCATCCGATACCGTCTCGTTACCGATGGCCTTTTTCAGTAGAGATTCGCTCACCGCCGCAGGCGGCTTACCATAACCACCCTGCAAATAACGCTTCACCTCATTGGTGATCGTTTTGTAACGCTCGCCCGCCAGAATGTTATACACCGCCTGGGTGCCGACGATTTGCGAGGTCGGCGTTACCAGCGGTGGGTAACCCAAGTCTTCCCGCACACGGGGAATTTCATCGAACACCTCACGGATACGGTCTAGCGCGTTCTGTTCCTTCAATTGGTTCGCCAGGTTCGACATCATGCCGCCCGGCACCTGATTGATTTGAACCGACACGTCTTCGCGTGTGAACTCACTTTCAAACTGGTGATATTTCTTTCGAATTTCGCGGAAATAATCCGCGATTTCCTGCAAGGCCGTCAGGTCCAGTCCTGAGTCCCATTCCGTGCCTTTGAAGGCCGCCACCTGGGTTTCGGTGGCCGGGTGGCTGGTGCCACTGGCGAAAGAGGAGATCGCCGTATCGATCCGATCCGCACCGGCTTCCACGGCTTTCAATTGGCACTGAGCCGCCAACCCGGACGTAGAATGGCTGTGGATGGCCAAGGGCAAATCCACTTCGGATTTGATCGCCTTCACCAGCTCATAGGTTGCATAGGGCGTCAGCAAGCCCGCCATGTCTTTGATGGCGATGGAGTCCGCACCCATGTCACGCAGTGCCTTGGCCTGGTCCGCGAACAATTGCGAGGTATGGACCGGGCTGGTGGTATAGCAAATGGTGCCTTGGGCGTGTTTTCCGGCTTTTTTAACCGCCTTCATCGCCACTTCCAGGTTGCGAAGATCGTTCAGTGCATCGAACACCCGGAAAACATCAATGCCGTTTTCGGCCGCCGCCGCCACGAATGACTCGACCACATCATCCGCATAATGACGGTAACCCAATAGATTCTGGCCGCGCAGCAACATCTGCAGCCGTGTGTTTGGCAAGGCAGCCCGCAGCTGGCGCAGGCGTTCCCATGGGTCTTCCTTTAAAAAGCGAACGCAAGCGTCAAAGGTGGCGCCGCCCCAGACTTCCAGTGACCAAAAACCAATGGCATCCAGCTTGCCGCAGATGGGCAGCATGTCTTCGGTGCGCATGCGGGTCGCGATCAGGGACTGGTGGGCATCGCGCAGAGTAACGTCGGTGATTTCAATCGGTTTCATCGGTTGTCCTCCTTACCATCCGGCATGAGCGGCGATAGCCGACGCCAATACCAAAGCAATTTCACTGGGGTGCCGTTTCACGGAGTAGTCCATCAGCTCGGGATGATCCGGCACGAAGCTGGTATTGAACTCTCCTTTTTGGAAATCCGGATGCGCCAGAATCTGCTGATAATAGTTGCTGGTGGTGCGCACCCCGTGCAGCCTCATATCGTCCAGCGCGCGTTGACCCCGAGCGATGACATCCTCCCAGGTCAATGCCCATACAATCAGCTTCAGGCACATCGAATCGTAATAGGGTGGAATGTCGTAGCCGGTAAAAATAGCGGTATCGACCCGCACACCCGGCCCGCCGGGGGCATAGTAGTGGGTTACACGGCCGAAGCTGGGCAGGAAGTTGTTTTTCGGGTCTTCCGCGTTGATGCGAAACTGCAGCGCGAACCCGTGGTGGCGAATGTCCTGCTGGTCGTACCGCAACGGTAACCCGGCCGCGATGCGCAGCTGTTCCTGAACGATATCCACCCCGGTAATTTGTTCGGTAATGGTGTGCTCGACTTGCACACGTGTATTCATTTCCATGAAATACACTTCGTTGCCACTCAGCAGAAATTCCACAGTTCCGGCGTTTTCGTATTGCACCGCTTCAGCGGCGCGAACCGCCAACTGGCCAATGTAATTCCGTTGTTCCGGCGTGATTTGCGGGCTGGGGGCGATTTCAATGAGTTTCTGATTGCGCCGTTGGATGGAGCAGTCCCGCTCGTACAGGTGGATCACGTTGCCGTGGGAGTCCGCCAGGATCTGAGCTTCGATATGGCGCGGGTTAACAATGCACTTTTCCAGAAAGACATCAGCCGAGCCAAACGCTTTGGTGGCTTCGGATATCACCCTGGGGTATTGCTGCTTAAGTTCAGCCGGAGTGTCGCACCGACGAATACCCCGGCCGCCACCGCCTGAGGTGGCTTTCAACATGACGGGGTAGCCGATTTCGTCCGCGACCTGAAGCGCCTCTTCCAGGTTGGCGAGGTTGCCGTCCGACCCTGGAGTCACGGGGATGCCAGCGGCACGCATGCTGTCCCGGGCGGCGGTTTTATCACCCATCTTGGCGATAACAGAAGCCTTGGGGCCGATGAAGACAATGCCTTTTTGCTCGCACAGCTCGGCAAAGCGGGCGTTTTCAGACAAAAAGCCATAGCCGGGGTGGATGGCGTCGCAGCCGATCTCCTTGGCCAGGTTGACGATACGCAACGGGTCGAGATAACCCGATAACGGGTCTTCACCCAAAGAATAGGATTCGTCGGCGCGCTTCACGTGCAGGCCGTAACGGTCCGGCTCGGTATAGATCGCCACGGAACGGATGCCCAGCTCGGCACAGGCGCGAATAATGCGCACAGCGATTTCACCGCGATTCGCAATCAACACCTTTTTCAGCATGGGTCACCCTCCTGTAGTTAGGAATGGTCACTAACCTACGACAGAGCGTTCATAATTTGAAATTGATAGTTTTTATGTTTTCTATAAGGTATGACTTATGTCTGTCTCCATAGGCCGTCCATCATGCCTCTCAGTGTTCGAAAATTAGTCAGCAGGCTGTCCTTGAGGCAGTTGGAAGTCTTCCAGGCGGTGTACACCACCCAGGGTTACGGTAAGGCGGCGGATTTGTTGGGCCTTACTCAACCAGCCGTCAGTTCGCAGATTCGCCAGTTGGAGTCCGCCCTCGGGCAAAAGCTGTTCGAATACATCGGCCGCCAGCTTTATTGCACAGCCGTGGGTGAAATGGTGGCTGAAAGCGTGAAAGTCATGTTCGAGGAGCTGCGCAAACTGCAGAACGACATTCACAGCCTGGAAGGGCAGATTTCCGGTGATCTCCGCCTGGCGGCCGTTAGCTCGGCCCAGTACGTGATGCCTTATTTGCTCCAACCCTTTTTGGAGCAGTACCCGGAAGTGAACATGACGTTGCAGGTGGTCAACCGGGCCGCAGCGATTGAGCGTTTGCACCGGACCACGGATGACCTCTTGATCATGGGTATTGTGCCGACCGACCGGCCGGTGTCGTCCGTGCCCTTTCTAGATAATGAGCTGATTCCCATCGTGCCCCCCGGCCACCCGTTATTGATGAAGGAATCCGTAACGCCCCAGGAGTTTCTGCAGCATCAGTTCCTGGCCCGCGAGCATGGCTCGGGCAGTCGCCTGGCGCTAGAGCAGCATTGCCAGCAACAACGGTTGCGGCTGGAGCCGGTGATGGAGGTGGGGTCAAACGAAGCTCTGAAGCATTCGGTGATGGCCGGAGTCGGGGTTGCGGTGTTGCCCCGTCTGAGCGTGTTGGGGGAGTTGAAACTGGGCACTCTGAAAACCCTCCCGTTGGAAGGGTTCCCGTTGCGACGTTCCTGGTGTTTGGTGTATCCAACAGTGAAGAGCCTGTCGCCGGTCACCCGTCGTTTCGTGGAATATGTGCAGGCAAATCTGACTTCTATTGATGACCAGTTTCGAGACATGTCGAACAGTTAGATCATCCACTTAGCCGCAAAGGCTATTTTCCAGTGGGGGTGTGACCACTACGAGGCATTTCATAAGCTTAAATAGCGTTTGTAACGAGCTGCCACACCCAATAGACCGCAATAGCCATTTGAACGGCAAAGGCGGTAAAGCGAGTATTCACCGCAATCACACTGGTGGATGCCAGATGAACACTGGACTGAGTGATTCGAGCCGCCAGCAGCCAATAGGCTAATGGATCGGTTATGGCGGTTGAATCCGTTAACAGCGCTACCAACATTAAGCCCCCGAAAATGGGGAAACCTTCAAGGCAATTGGCGTGGGCCCGTGCCAGACGCTGCATGAAGGGCGATAGCTTGGCGTTGTCTGGAGTGAAATCGTTGGAGGCGACTTGTTTGGTGAGCACTAGAGTGGCCCGAATGGTTTCCATTGCCAGGAGTAGTGCCAGGGTCCACCCGATGTAGAGAGTCAGTGCCAGGGCTGTGGAAGTCATGAACCAAACATCCGTTTACGATAAGAGAAGGCAATAATAGGCTTGCGTGGTTTTTATTGGCAAGCATCGGCTTACGGCAGCGCCAGACGTTGTTTGCGTTGCTCCAATCTGCCTTCCAAATAGTTAAAAGGTATCGCCCGGCGACTCAATTCGGCCTTATAAAAACGTTGCTGGCGTTGACGAAAATCCTCCGGGCTGCGGGTGCCGTCCTGAACCATCGGAAAGTCTGCCGCGCATAGCCACAATTGGTGGTAGGGGCGTTCGGCGAGCGCGATCAGTTCGGCAGGTGGTGGCTGGTCGAACATCAGTTGATGGTAAATCAAGGTGGTCAAAGGTGTCGTGTCGCAAACGATGGCGTCCAGCCTGGCGGAGAGCGCTTTTTGTATTGCTTCGTTTTCCTGTTCGACTTGCGTGCGGGCAATGACCAGCAAATCTTCCGGCGTTAACACGCCTCCCTGGTTAACCCAGTGCTGGCGACCATATTCAGGTACCCAGGGCCAGTTTCTCCGCTTCGCCAGCCAGTGTCCCAACTGGGTTTTGCCGGTGGATTCCGCACCAATCAACGCAATGCGTCGACAGGTTTGCGTATCGAATACATTGTCGGTAACAAAGTTGTTGTCGGGTTGTTTACGTAGCGACGAACCGCTGACTGGAAAGCGTGAACGATCCCGGTCAACCATGATGGACGCCACCGGCTGTTGCCAGTGGTCGGCTAAAAAATCCGCGAAACCCTGACCGTAGTCTTCACTGCTGAACACGGCATCCACCGGGGTTATGAAGTAACGATCAATGAGTTCGGCGCAAAACTGACGTTGCCGAATATCGTCGGCATCGTTTTGTGGCATGTCCAGGCCCAGATTAATGGCATCCACGGCGTCGAGTACCAGACAATCCCGTGGTGGGAGTTGCTGATGTAACCAGGTGCGGCGCAAATCGGCGGTGCAACCGGCGAACTCCGGGCGGGAATAGCTGATAACGAGCAGTCGCTCGCAGGCGCTTTTTGCCGTCGCTAACACATAACGATGTCCGGCATGCAGCGGTGAAAACTTACCAACGACTAAGCCAGTTCGGAAGCGCCGAGACATGTCGCCCTCAATTCCCGGTGCCAACGCCAGAGGCCATAAAAAGTATTCAGCCAATAACCCGCGTAGACCACCGCGGTCAGTGTCAATCCGCGTGACGCATACAGTGGCACTGCAATGGTGTTGACCACCAGCCAAAACCACCAGGTTTCTATTCGGCGTTTCATCAACAGCAATTGCGCCAGCACACTGAATGTGAGGATGGCCGAGTCGGCAAAGGGCGCGAAGGCATCGGTGGTTAGATACAGCAAATAGCCGTAACCGAGCAGCATAATAATTGCGATAAGGCTGAACAGGCCAAGCAGTGACCAGGGTGTCCGTTGAATCTCGGCGGCGACCGCGCCACGTTGCCATTGCCGCCACCCGATTACACTGGTGCCGATATAGAACAGCATTAACGTTGCGTCGGCGTAGAGTTGAACCTGGTAAAACAGAATGGCAAACAACACGCAGCCGATGATGCCCAGTGTCCAGGTATGGCGGTGATTGCGGGCCGCCAGAAAAACACTGCTCAGAAAAAAGGCGTTGGCGCTGTATTCCAGTAGGGTGAGGGTCGTCATCCGTCGTGGGCTCCGGGGTAGTCGCTGGTGTATTGAATGAGTTTGTCTTCCGCGCTCAGGTGCGAGCCGACATGCACCAGGTAGTCTGTGCCGAAGGCCTCGATCAGTGCCTGACTTAGTGCGGCGTGGTCGGCTTTTCCCTGCACGCTCAATGTCAGGTGGCCATCCTGGCTCTGATGCAGTTGGTATTGTGCCAGACCAAAGGGCTGCAGCAGATGCGTGACATCCACGTTGTTAAGCCAGCCGTGAGCTGTTTTGTAACGAACCGGCGGGCGTCCATCCAGTTGGTGCAGATAGCGTCGTCCTTGGTCGTCTTCGATCAATTCAGCGTAGTCACCGGTTCGATAGCGCAGCAAAGGCAGGCAGTTGTTGAAGCCACCGGTTAGTGTGATTTCCCCGCGTTCTCCAAGGGCCGCGGGTTGGTTCCGACGGTTGAGAATGTCGACTCTTAGCGTGGGTTGTACCAATCGTAACCCGAGACCTCGGCCGTCATCGGCGGCGATAGGCCCCGCCTCATTCATCGAATAAAGATTGATCACCGGGCAGTCAAAGCGTTGGGTCAGCCGGTCTTTCAGCCCCTGCAGGAGCGTCATGGAGGTCGACAATATTGCTACCGGTTTGTGCTTGAATTCCAGGCTCAATAAGGTGCTCAGGCTACGCGGGTCGCCGGTCATCAATAGCGGTTTGCACGCGTCGATATAGCGGCCTCTTGCATCGGGTTCCGGCCAGTCAGCCGGGTTCAGGTTGGTTTTCAACAGCACCTTGTCATCCCAATAAGGCAGTGCCGATGCATAGGTAAAACAACGGTGTTGGTCACCCACCAACATGACGCCCGTGTCGCCCTCCAAAGACTGTAAATCGATGCCATGCCAACCAAGAATGCGTTCATGAAAACAATGATAGCGTGCCGCGACCAATGGCAGTGACGGCACTGTCAGTGGGTGCCCAGTGGTGCCGCTGGTTTCGTAGGCAATTAATTGTTCGGGTTCAATGTCATCCGGGACGAAAGCCGTGATGTCGTGGCTTAAATCGTTACGGGTTGTGAAGGGCAGGGCGTTGAACGGCTGGTGCCAGGGGTAATTCCGATAGCGTGGAACCTGTTGCCGACATCGTGCGAGGAAGGGTGCGAACCAGGACTGGTCAGGTTGTTCGTAAGCGGCTTTGTCGGCCAATAACCGACGAACATCCTGTTCCGTCAGCCGGTGGCCGCTGCGCCCAGTGAAGCGAGGGGCGTCTGGGTGTTCCACACAAAAGCGCAGGCGTTTCGCCGCCCGCTCACTTAATGCGGGTAGGCGGTCGGTATCAAGCCAGGGAGTGGTGAGGATGGTTTTCTGAACGCTCATGGCTACTCGCGAGTGTACTTATCGGCGGCTTCGCGGGCGCGTTGTTCGGCCAGTGCCTTGCGAATGGCTTCGGCGCGTTCTTCTGCGGCACGTGAAGCGGCGACCACTCGGGCGCGTTCGCTGGAGCTGACCATCAGCAAACGGTCCCGAGCTTGATCGTCGGTTTCATCCTGGGGTTTCAGGCGCAGGCCATTGAGTGTCAGGCGAATCAGCTCTTCGCGTTGGTCTTCGTCTTGAAGGTCCAGGTAGGGCTTGGCCATCAAAGTATCGGAAGACTGACACAGTTGAACCAGATCCGTGGCATTCAAAACAGGTTCATTAAAAGCGTCGTCGGCCAGCAGCCAGAGCATGGCCATGATCAGGTCGGGTTGTTGGCGCGGCGTTGGGTCGGCTTGGCATTGTGGCAAGTCGGCCAGGGGCGCCAGGTCATTGGCGGTCAGGTGCGGGTCGAGTCGGTAGGCCATATCGTGTAGCAAGGCGAGCAGGTCAGCCCCGAGAGGCGGTGCGTTATCAGGGAATGCGAGCAGCCGCTGGTGCAGGCGATGCATGGACGGACCCGTTTGCAAATGAGACATGCGCTAGCTTCCTGCCGAAATCGGATTGTCGCGATAGTATTGGTTGGCGAAATCGCGGGCAAATTGCAGCATGGGTTCCAACCCATTAACCCGGTGCACCTGCCAGCCCTGTTCCCGGCCCTGCAAAATCTGATCGACCGCCTGCCGGTTCCAAAACGCTTTTTGTATCCGTGAGTCGTCCAACTCGAAAGGCAGGTCCAACACCCAATGGCCCGCGCCCTGGCAATTTTTTAACGTAAGCGCGCTGATGTATTCACCTGGAGTGCCTGTTTCATCATTGCCGAACATCGAGCTGATGCCATCGTCGGATAAAACCACAACCTGCGTCGGTGTTTTGCGCGGTTGCGCATAGGTGGTGCGCAACATCTTCAGCGGAAAGCTCGTCATGCCGCCGAAAAAGCCGGTCAATACCTGCAGCACGTCGGTTTCGTTGCGAATAAAACCCTCTGTCGTCAAACATTGGTGAGCACCGCTCCACAAGGTTACCTGCACGGCGGCGCCCGCCCGAAGTGCGGAAAGGCACAGCAAGGCACCAGCCAGCGCCGGGTAGGAGAGGGTTTGTTGAGGGTTAGGCATGGAACCGGAACTGTCTACGTATAAATCCAGATCACAGACAATGCGGCGGGGTTCTTCGCTGCCTTCCTCGCTGTAAACCGCTTTTTGAGTGGTAATGCCGGGTATCGGCTGACGACCGGCCAGCAGAGTCGCAAACCAATCGATCTGGGTGGGGTCGTCTCCCACTTGCCAGACCTCCGTCCCTTCGCGATGGGGTTCGCTCGGCCCAGGTTTGCTTCGGGTCGGAAAAGGTAGCAAATAAGCGCGTACGGCATCACGGTAATAGCGAACCGCGGCCTCGTGCTGGGTCAGGTCGACGCCCGCCGCTTTGAGGATCTCGTAGTAATCCTGAGGTTCCAGCGCCTGCCCGCCAGTTTGTTTTTTCGCTTCCGCTGCGGCGGGTGGGCTGTGCTGGTCGTCCGCAGTCGGCAAGTCGGCCAGGTCTGGATCGTGACTTGGATGCATGACCTCGACGGACGGCAACTGAATCACACCGGCGCCACTGTGACCCTGGCCAGCCTCCGCTGTGTCGTTCAGGGCGGCGAACGCCGCTTGCGCGGCTTGCTCGTCTTCAATCAGGTAGCTGAGTAACAGGGTAGCGAAACGGCTGGCCCCGGTCAGCCAGTCTTTGCCATACACTTTGATAATCCGACTGCCCAACCAGGCATCGCCCTCCATCTCAGGGCTGATGTCGGCCTCGGTCAGGGTGCCCGAGGTGAGTTGCCAGAGCCGTTCATAGATGCGCATATACAGCGCCCAAAGCCGACTCTCAGCCGGGGCTTTAAGGCGTTGATAAACGGTATCCATTCGGCAGGGCGTGTTTCGCTGCAAATGGTGGTTGATCAGCAGATCGGTATAGAGATTGGCGACGAGAGGGGCTTGATGCTCCACGCTGGGCAGCGCCTGGCGGATCACGGCCAGCAACTGCAAGTGCTGGGTCATGTTCGCCGGGGCGTACACATGGTGACCGATTTCGTGTGCGAGAATTTCCAACGAGCAATGGTTCAGACCCCGTTCGGCGACGCTCTGCAGATTTACCATAACGCGTTGTGACGTCAGCCGAATGGCCGCGAAACTTTCGGTCAGTCCCGCCGCCTGCGATGCCTCTACATCAAACAACCAAAGCGGTTCCTGCAGTTGTAAATGCTCACTCCACAGCTGCAACGCTGTTTGCCATTGGTGTTGCCAGTGTGCCAGAACAGTAGCGTCATTCATGATAGGCCCCCTTTTTCGGGATCACCAGAACGGCGTAACTGGTGTGAAAGCTGACAACCCAATCATGCTCTCTTTCCAGGCATTGATGCGGCCGGTCGGCTTCACGCCAATGGGATGCCAAGTGAGCGGGAAGCCTAGTACAGCCAGGAGCCGGATCGCTCTCGGGGGGCTGTGCGTGGGGCAGCAGGGTTTGACCAAAGGCATCGATAAACAATTGCCAGCAATCGTTCCCTGCCTGAATAAATGTGTGCCTGTTAGCGGTTCGCAATTCAGGGCGGCCGGCGAATTCCCCGCCTAACCAAACGGAAGCCCCCAACCGAACCGCTGCAGTATGCCATTGCCGTTGCGGGCCCTGCCACCAAGGGTGTGCGTACCGTGCCGGGTCGCCAATGGCCAGTATTGTTGAAAGCTCCGGGCGACGATGCATCGCCGCTAGAGCGGCTTCACGAAATTGCGGCAGACCGGACATCCAACCGAGCACCACCAACGCATCCGGTGTGATATCCGGTTCGGGCTGGCAGCGTTGCCAGTGGGTCAGCAGGGCGGCCCGCTGCTGCGCATCGGGTAGGTGAGCCAACGTATTGAGCAGCTGAGTCAGCAGCCGGGGCGCGGCTTCCGGGTAGGGTGACAACCAATCCGGGAGCAACTGCTGAAACAAAGTATCGGTAACGGCTTGATGCTCCGAGGCTAACCAGCCGTGCTGGGCCATGGTTAAACCACTTTGATAGGCTGCCTCGGCCAAAGCTGCTTTGTGTTCTGGCTGCCAGTGGTCAAGCCCGGCCAAAAGAGGGTCGAGCGATTCCAGGACAAAGCGACGGAACAGCTGCGCGAAACGAACGGGGTCACCCTGTCGCGCCAGTCGATAGGCTTGATTGAGTGGCCCGGCCTGCCGAACCAGATAGTGTGCCAACCAGTCCGACTGCATATTACCTCTGGCTGGAGAGCCAGCGCTGATAATTGCTGTAACGCTGATGCAGGTATTTAAGTGTCATTGCATCGTCGTGAATGGCGCCGGACAATTTATTGCCTGTGGCCAACCGCTGCAAAGCACGTTCAATCTGTTCCAGTCGTTTGCGACAGACTTTCAATGTCACACCTTCCAGCCCCTCATCCAGTTCCGCTTTCAACGCGGCGACTTCATCATTTCGGTGTCGGCCTTGGCGCTCGAATTCGCGGCAACTGAGCTGGAAGAGATGACGCAACCAACCGATTTTGTCGCTGAGTAGGGCGGCGTTTTCCGGTTGCTGGAAAAAGGGTGCGTCGGCATCCGCAAACAGGCGTGAGTGCAAGACAAACGGCAACATTTGAGTCAGATCGTTCAGTTCAACTTCGGTATTGCCTCGGAAATAGGCCATTGCCTTCGCAAATACAATCAGCGACATCAAACTGCGCACTGACAGCCCATTGGTGGTTTGGCAACCGAGATCGGCCAAACGATCGCGGCCGTTTTCCAGCATCGCCAACTGGTGGCGCGGCACGCCCGCCAAACGTGAGGTGTCTTTGCTTTTATACTCAAACTGCTGACCGGAATATTCACTGAACTCGAACTGGCTGGCGAAAAACTCCAGCCGTTGGCGTAAGGCTGGTGGCAGCGCAATGGCGCGGATGTCGCGTTCCATTTGGTCCATTTCCGCTTCGGTGAACTGCAGTGCCGAAGGCATGCAATCGGCCGGGTCCACCCCTTCTTCGATGCGGATGAGCAGTTCATCCAGAAACCGGGGGTTGAACGGCAGCGCCTGTACAACTACATCAATCCGATCCTTCAGGGCCTCGATCACCGCGTAGGTGCCGCCGCCCTGGTCATCGTTGGCGGTCAGATACCACGCCGCAGGCGGGCATTCATGTATCTGATTGAACATTTCGGCATAGTTGTCACCCATTACGGTCAGCAGCGAGCTTTGGGTGCGGGTGGGAATGCGGTTGTACTCATCAACAATTTTAACGCGCATATCCAGCCAACGCCGCCAACTGACACGGATGTCCGACTCTTGGTCTGCCTGCATCAGATCCATGGGCATGGGGTTGCCGAGCAGATCCGCCACGGTCATCTGCGGGTGTCCGTGCTGCATGGCCCGGCGCACTTCCTTGGGGCTGTACCCCGCGAGCAGCCCCATCAACAGAGCCGAAGCCGTTTTACCGCGCCCGGGGCCACCAATGAACAGGCACTTGCGCCGTGCCGCGAAGGTGAGTAGAGGCAGTAAAATGAAGCTGGAATAACTTTGGTCCGTTGGTAGATACAACGGCGTCTGGCTGTCACCGAACTGAATGGGCTGCGGCGCAGAGATATTGTATTCGACATCGTAATGCGGGCTGATCACCGCATGATTGACGATCCAGAAATAAGCCTGGCGGAGTTTTTCATCCAAAGCTGCTGTGGTGGCTGACGCCGACACATCGGCTTCCCCGAATGGCCCGTTGACCAAGGCGGCGACATCAAAGGTCGCGTCTGTCGTTTTGCCCTTTGAGGGACGGGTGGGGGAGGCCGAAATGCGTGAGAATGGGTTGAATCCTTTCATCGCTCATTAATACCCGATGGTTATGTCGAGAGCGCAGTATGCCAGAATTTCGCCTGGAGGGCGCTTATATTAAGCAGCTGAAAGCCCACCATCGACATTCACCACCTGCCCGGTGACCCAGCTGTCATCGGCGCTTGCCATTTCGACCACCCAATGGGCTACATCCTCGGGGTTGCCTCGTCTACCTATCGGAATGGCTGCGATTTCCGATTCCTTAACAGCGGCAATTTCCTCCGGTGAAAGCTTCATCCTCTCCTTAAGAAAATCACTTTCGGTGGGCCCGGGGGCAACGGCGTTTACCCGGATGCTTTTCGGCGCCAGCTCGATCGCCAGACTTTTGGTTAGATG
This sequence comes from uncultured Saccharospirillum sp., assembly GCA_965652395.1. Classification (GTDB taxonomy): domain Bacteria; phylum Pseudomonadota; class Gammaproteobacteria; order Pseudomonadales; family Natronospirillaceae; genus Saccharospirillum. The sequence goes on from CBFGUW010000035.1 coordinate 46,861, forward strand.
CTCCACCGCCGCTTTACTGAGCCCATAGGCACTGGCATAGGGCGCCGCCTTATGGCCGTAGGTGCTGGTGATGTTCACAATGTTCCCTTTGGTATTAACCAGGTGGGGCAAGCTTTCCTGGACCATGCGAACGAGATACAGGACGTTAACATCAAGCACGTCTTTCAGGTTCGTGACGCTATATTGCTCTATACCCCCCAGGCAACCTGCACCCACATTATTGACGAGGACATCGATCCTCCCGAATTTCTTTATGGCAAAACCCACGATAACACTCGCCGATGCGATATCCGATGCATCGGCCACGACGCCATAAATGTTTGTCTCGCTTTCAGTGATCTCGTTCATGACCTCGCGTCTTCGCCCGGAAATCACCACTTTTGCACCCAGTGATGCAAATGTCCGAGCCGCGGACAAGCCGATCCCCGCGTTACCGCCCGTGATTACGACAACCTTTCCTTCATACCTCATGGAATAACCCTGTGTTGTGTGTTGATTTTTGTATCGATCGATACATATAATCTAGCCGTCAATGTAGAGGCGGGTCAAGAGTTATTGTAATGAATGATACAAAAAAGAGGGGGAGACCTAAGAAGTTTAACCAGGACGAGGCCCTTCAGGCCGCACTGAACGTATTCTGGGAAAAGGGCTACGACGGTGCCTCCATGAAAGACCTGACAAGTGCCATGGCGATAAATGGCCCCAGCCTCTATGCCACCTTTGGGGACAAACACGCCCTGTACATAAAAACCATAGAATATTATTCATCAAACGACGCCTGCGCTCCGCTGGTTGCCTTCGAGAACGAACCAAACATACAACTGGCGGTGCAGGCGTTTTTGAGTGCCTCTATCAGGCATGCAACGGAAAGTGAAGCCGGTGCAAAAGGCTGTTTTTTGAGTTCATGCGTTGCCACAAGCTCTGGCAATGTGGAAGGTGTGCAACCGATGTTGTCGGAAGCCATTGAAAAAACAGACCAGAGGCTGGCCTCGCGGTTCGATTTGGAAAAAAGCAAAGGCTCTTTAGCGCAGGATTTTCCCTCTGTTGAGCGGGCACGGTTAATGTTCGATCTGAGACAAGGTTATGTATTTAGGGCTAGAGCGGCCTTTGATAGTGAGACAATGTCGAAGGATTTGGAGAGGCGGGCGAAGATGGTATTGGCGTTTCCATAGGGTTATGTAATCGCCATTGGAGGTAGAGGTTTCTTGTGGTTAGAGGGCAGGCGCCTAGGTTTGAACATAGAGAAGCCGCGTGGCGGCGGCTTCTATGTAGGCTGCCCGTAAGCTATTTGGTTATTCAGGGTGTCCTTCAAACTGCTTGGCCGCATCACCAATTTCCAGCCAGCTTGGCTTTTCTGACACAAACTCATGAAACTGATTTTTCATGTCGATATCACTGTCCAGGAAGTTGGCTGCGATAGGCAAGGTGGTATGCAAGGGAGGTTCTTCCTTCATAGTGAACAGCATGCTCATGCCACCCGGGTTTGGGTTCCTTAACCAAGCGTTGAGCCAGGATGAGATAGATAATGCCGCACGGATGTTTTAACTGTTGAAAATTTCTTTACGGTGCTGGGTAGGGCAGCTCATTCAGATGGCATAGCTGTAGTTTTTTGTATCGGGATGCCTTTAGGGCTCTCAGGATCGAGACACAACAACTTCCGCTTATTGATAGCGGGGATTGATACAGGAAGTAATAGTACGTCACCGGTGAACGAAAATGGTAAGTCGATAAACCTCCAACCTTGGTTGTCCAGCTCGGTGGCGTAAACCAAAGCGGCCCTGCTACCCACAAAGTAGGTGGCATTAGGCCAACACTCTTTCTTGATAGGACTGAAGTCACCTTGCCATTCTGATACCGTGGTGCAGCCTAGTAGAAAAAGAGTTGCTGTCATTAATACGGTTTTTTTAAGCACTACTGCCTCGCTTAGGGTAGAGTTTGGCTGGAAAAGTCGGGGTATATTCTCTGGGAATGTTTTAACTGAGAAAAGTGGTTTTGTCCACTTCTTGCGGCTGCCGTTTCTCTTTGAAAGGCTGTGTGTCCCTGGATACAGGTTCGCTTAGGATGCTGTAGTGTCGCTCTTGGTTTTCCACGACTAATACGCTTGTTCTAACTTTCAGTTTTCACGGATGCACCAATCCAGAAGTGTCTTAATTTTGCTTTGGATATCCACAAGTTAGATACGCTTCCATGAATTCAAGATCCGCTTTGAAAAAATCCTGACGAGGTATGTCTGTAGGTTTCAGCCAATGAAAAATCTGCTGGCGGCGTTGATCTACCGCTACTGGTTCCGCATCACTTTGGGCATGGAGTATAACGTAATGGATATTGCTACCAAAATCGTTCACCAAAGTATGGCAGCCTATCACAACTAGGTCTACGAGTCCTGTTTCTTCCCTCAACTCCCGTGTGGCCGCCTGCTCAGCGGATTCACCGGTTTCAACTTCTCCGCCCCGGAAATTCAAATACCATGCCCAAAGAAGGGCGTAGTCGCTCTTGTATAAGTATTTTTTCATCGCGAATCACGACAGCCATGGAAAGGTTCTTTCGATAGATGCACATGCTCAAATTCGCTCCTGAAATTATATCTGGCTCCTTTCTTTCTGAGAGGCTCCTAAGATCTTTTGGATACATCGGGTGGCCTTCAAAAGCTGAGGGCACAGTTGTTGGAGTGGAATCCTTGGCGTACACATCCATCGCCGTTGAGCATAAATATCAGAACCTAAAGGTTTTTTCAGCAACAAAACCAAATGACATTCAAAGGCATTATCGAAAGGAAGACTTCAATCACAAAAACAATTACAGGGCGTTATTTATTGGATATAAACCTGACCAGTTGGGCGTGTATCCAGACAGGTGGCGCCAGATTTAACAAGTTCGCTTCCTTGCAAACTCCCGTCCATCAGTTTCGGCACAGGTTCGAATCAGTGGTGCTCGCTGGCGAATTACTCCGGCGATGTCAGGCGAACGGCCGAAGCCGAGAAGGTAATCCATTCCCCGTCTTCGGGAATAAAAACCCGCCCTTTGGCGATATCATCCGCCAAGTCGTTTCTCAATTGCGCGCGGGTGACAGGACAGTGATCCAGAGCTTCCAGATGGTTCACCAGTACCTGCCCCTGAGTGCTTTTCACAAACGCTCGAACGTCGTCACGCCCCATGATGATTTCCCCGCCGAGGTCAAAACGCGCGCCGCCTCCGGGGATGATGCTGATATCGGGATTATGCCTTTGTAGGCTGGTTTTGATGGTCTCGGTCATAACCGTATCTCCGGCGATATACAGGCTCGGCTCCCCGGGCAGGTCGATAACGTATCCATAGCCGTGGGCCATCCATTTCCCGATGATTCCTTTGCCATGCAGACAGGGAACAGGGGTAACTAGCCCGTTGAAAAACGCTTGGGTTTCATTGGCTTTCAGAGGTTGAACGTTCAGGCCTTTTTGGGCCAGGTAGGTGGCGTCGCCTTCCATGCAGTACACCGGAATACTCCGCTTTAGAAGCCACTTTACTGCCGCCCGGTCAAGGTGATCGAAGTGGCCTTTCTGGCAATGAGTGATCAGGCAATGGGTCACGGAAGCCAATAACTCGCCGGATTGCGGTGGCAGTTCCACCACGGGGTTTCTCTGTCGCTTTCGTGTCGCGTATTTCAAGGAGGGTATTTTGCCCTTGGAGGCCAGCATGGGGTCTACCAGCAAGCGATTGCCACCCCATTCAATCAATACCGTCGCATTCCGAATTTGAGTGATATTCATGGCCGCCTCTTATTGGTTGGGATAGCGCTATTGTAAGAAGCAAACTCTCTTAATAAGATGGCAAGCTGTGCCATAAAACATACAGGAATGGACAAATTGAACATAGGGTTCTGGCTGTATCCGGATTGCCTGCCATCCGGCTTGCTGGCCTTCGCCGATTTAATGGCCGCTGCCAATATGCGAGTTGGCAAGCCGGTTTTTACCTGGTGCTGGATCAGCGAAAGCGGCGATGACTACACCGGCCTGCCGGGCATGACGATAGCCACCACTCGACCCTCCGCTGCGAAATTGGACGCCGTACTGATTCCCGGTGCATGGCGCGATGAAGCCAGTGTTCTGAAACAGGCTGACCAACCGCTGATAGCCTCTCTGAGGGCTATGAACCCGAGTATCGCCGTCTGGAGTTATTGCACCGGCGTCTGCCTGGTCGCCGAAGCGGGCCGGCTCGAAGGGCTGGCCGCAACCACCTGACGTGGTCAAGCAGATATTACCAACCCAGTTAAGCTACTTTCTGTAGGCT
>CBFGUW010000036.1:0-50414 GCA_965652395.1 uncultured Saccharospirillum sp.
TCCTGAGCGACTCCGCGAAACGTCATGGATGACGTTTCAGGATGAAAACAAGTTACCGAGATTCAATAGGCCGACTTTCAGCCTTTCAGTGCCCGTTCGGTCATTTCGAAGACATCCGGCGACAGGTTGGGTGTTGCCAATATGGTCTTGAGTGTACCTTCCATCATGGCGCGACGCTTGGGTTCAAACCGCTTCCAATCAGAGAAAATAGTGACCAGACGCGCGGCGATCTGAGGGTTGATGCCATTCAAACGACTGATCATATCCGCCACCAGTTCGTAGCCCTGCCCTGTCTTGTCGTGGAAAGACTCGACGTTCATGGCGAAACTGGCGATCACACTGCGTACCTTGTTGGGGTTTTTGATATCGAAAGCGGGATGTTCCATCAGCTTCTCGATATCCACCGCGCCGATGTTCGGAGCGGAAGCCTGCATCGACAGCCATTGTTCAACCATCTGTGTATCCTGCTGCCAGCGTTCGTAAAAGTGCTCCAACAACTCGTCCTGCAAGGCATGATCTTCACCGGCCAACACAGCCTTCAAGGCATTGGCACGATCGGTCTGGTTGGTCGCCTGATGGAAAAGTTCCGCTGCGAAATCAAACGCCGCCTGATCACCGGATTTCAGCCAATACCACAACGCCAGCCCTTGCAGGGAGCGACGTCCGGCCTCCGAGGAATCAAACCGATACTCACCTTTGCCAATCAGGCCTTCGGTCAAAGAGCGCCAGATATCACGATAACGGACCGCCACGGCATTGATGACAGCCTTGCGGGCAGAAATCAAATGTTCGATTCGTATCTCATCGACGGCGTCCTTCAGAATGGCATAACCCGGCAACGTTAGCATGGCGGCCCGAATCGCCGGTGACAGGGAAGCATCCCCCGCGATGGCAGCGACGGTATCCAAAAGCGCACTCGGCACCTGAGCATTTTTTCCGGCGTATTCATCATCGGCCATACCAAGGATGGCGCGCAGGTAGAGTTGTTGGATGGCGTCCCAACGGTTAAATCCATTGGCGTCGTTCTTGGCAAGAAATGCCAGGTCTTCATCGCGATAATCGAACCGGAGCCGAACGGGCGCGGAAAAATCCCGCAGCAGGCTGGGGATGGGTTTTTCCGTCAGGCCGCGAAACACCACCTTCGACTCGGTTTGAGTCAGCGTCAGTACCTGGGTGTCGGGGTTGTAATCCGCATCGGTATTGATAGGCATATCCCGGCCTTCGGTATCGAGCAGGCCCATCTTCATGGGAATCACAAAAGGTTCTTTCTTGCTTTGGCCGGGTGTTGCCGGGCAGCTTTGGCGGAAGGTCAGTTCATATTCGCCCGTATCGCTGTCAAAATGCTCGGCCACCTGAACGCGCGGTGTTCCGGCCTGAGTATACCAACGCTTGAATTGAGTCAGGTCCCTTCCGCTCACTTCCTCCATGCAGGCCACAAAGTCATCCGTCGTCACAGCCTGGCCGTCAAAGCGCTCAAAATATAAATCAGAGCCCTGGCGGAACAGTTCGGGACCGATCAGGGTGTGGATCATCCGCACCACTTCGGCGCCCTTTTCATAAACAGTCGCGGTGTAGAAGTTGTTGATTTCGATGTAGGAGTCCGGCCGAACCGGATGTGCCATCGGCCCGTTGTCTTCCGGAAACTGGGCCGCCCGCAGATCAACAACATCCTGAATGCGTTTGACTGCCCGGTCCTGCATGTCGGCGGTGAATTCGCTGTCGCGAAATACGGTGAAGCCTTCTTTGAGCGACAACTGAAACCAGTCCCGACAAGTGACCCTGTTACCGCTCCAGTTATGAAAATATTCGTGGGCGACAATGGCCTCAATGCGTTCGAACCTTAAATCGTTGGAGGTATCGGGTGTGGCCAGAACGGCGGCACTGTTGAAAATATTCAACCCTTTGTTTTCCATCGCGCCCATATTGAAATAGTCGGACGCGACGATCATGAACAAATCCAGGTCGTACTCGCGACCATAGACTTCTTCATCCCACCGCATGGCTTTTTTCAGGGACTCAAGTGCGAAATCGACTTTATGAGCGTTTTGCGGCTCCACAAAAATTTGCAGGGCCACTTCCCGGCCGCTTTGGGTGACGAAGGAGTCGTCCTTGCGCGACAAATCTCCGGCCACCATGGCGAAAAGATAACTTGGCTTGGGAAAAGGATCGTTCCAGGTGGCAAAATGACGGTCATCAGCCAGCTCACCATGCTCAACGGGGTTGCCATTGGCCAGCAACACCGGAAAACGATGCTTACTCGCTTCGATACGGGTGGTGAAGGTGGCCATGACGTCCGGCCGGTCCGGGTAAAAGGTGATTTTGCGGAACCCTTCCGCCTCGCATTGGGTGCAATACATGGACCCGGACTGATAGAGCCCTTCCAGCGAGGTATTATCCTGCGGATGAATCCGCGTGAGCGCAGAGAAACGGGCTTCATCTTTTGCACAATGGAAAATCAGGGATTCCGCGTCGCGGCGATAATCCTTTTCCGTTAACGGTTCACCGTCCAACGCCAACTCGACAATGTCCTGTTCCACACCATTCAGCACCAGTTCCCGACTGCTGACATTGGGGTTTTTCTTCAGGCTGAGGTGCGATTCCACCTCAGTATGGTTGTCGAATATCCGCACGGTTAAATCAACGTGCTCCACCCAGAATGCCGGCTCCTGGTAGTCCTTCAGGTAAATGGTTTTCGGTTCCTGATTTTTCATTGAGGTCTCGCTTTTTTCACCCTTGTGGGGATTGCAATTCGAACTCGGTATGTTCGCTATGGTTTCAGCTTGGCGGATAGCCGCACGTTAACTCAAGGTCACTTCATAGCCGGTGTGCCGACGGATATTGATCACGCCGGTATCCAATATCAGATACTGGCCTTTAATGCCCAGCAGCGTACCTTCAACCAATGGATGTTTGTCAAGATTAAAGCTGCTGACTTTCTCGGGATAGTGGTCGACCGGATAATCAAAGGTCTGCACATCGCCATGACCGAGCAGCTGGACCGCCTGCATTCCATAACGTTGAATAACATCATCCAGTTCGGATTGGCATTCTTTGAACAAGCGATCGCGAATAGCGGGAAGATCCAGTTCTTCGGCTGTGCCTTTCAGCATGGTACGCCAGTTTGTCTTGTCGGCCACATGTTGTTTGAAAATGACTTCCAACAACCCGGCCAGTAATCGGGACGTGACACGGGCGATGGCCATGCCCTGGGTCGCCCCCTGGTCAATCCAACGTGTGGGGATTTGCCCGCCGCGCGTAATGCCGACTTTAATGCCACTGGCGTTCGCCAGGTAGACATAGTGCGACTGCATGCAGGTGACTTCCGCCCATTCCGGCTCGCGGCAGGTGCCCTGGTCGAAATGACACTTTTCCGGGCTCATCATGCAGCTGTCGCACTGCGCAAGTGACATAAAATGCTCGTAGCAATAGCCCTGCCCAAAACTTTTATTGGTTTCCTTACCACAATAAACACAATAAATATGGCCGGAATATTCCAGGTGAATGGGTTTGCCAATACGTTCATTCATGTCGATCATCTGGTCGCCCAGACGCAACCGATAGCGTACCGGTGATTCCGGCTCCACAACCATTTTATCGAGCGTTCCACTGACTTTTTCCATCGAGGATTCTGGCGCGAACAAATCCAGATTCATTGCAACGTCTCTCCTTCGTCCCTCAGAGTCAGGACCTGAACATCGTCCTTCTTTTTCTCGGGTACCGGCACATAACCGATGCGTTGATCCTCGGGGATGCCCTGGCTGATTTCATACTTCAGCAAGGCTTCAAGACACAAGGCTTTTTGCTCGCGGGTCAAGGCCACTCCGTTGGGCCATTTGCCCAACTCAACCGACTCTTTCAGGCGATTGTACATATCCGGCGTCAAACTGGCCGCCAACTCGTCGAAATTCATTCAGTTTTCCTCAATACATTCACTCAGGAACTCGGCTTCGGGATTCACCCACAAGGGGAGCCCCGGATTCCCGGTAGGCGTCTCAAGGGTGGTCCGCAGCATGGATGCTGCGGTCCAGGCCCCAGGGACGGGTTTATGCCGACCCTTGAGACGCCTACCGGGTAGCCGGGGCGTATTCCTGGCGTTGTCGAATAGCGAACTCCGAAACTTGAGTCAAGAACCCGCCAGTTTGCTGCCCCATCCAAGCTTGGTTCGGCAGATTTCATAGTAGTTGTGATCCGCCGGATGCAAAAGGTGTAATTTATGGGGGTATTGGCTTACCCAAAGCTCATCGTCAGGCTCGATAGCCATGTGGTTTTGGGCATCGCAACTCACTTGGGGCGAGGATGTATTCTCAGCCCCCACGTGAATGCGCAATTGGGCGTCCGCACCTACCACCAAAGGCCTGTTGTTGAGGCTGTGTGGGAACATGGGGACCAGGATCATAGTATTCAAACTAGGGTGAACCAGAGGCCCTCCCGCTGACAAGGCATAAGCCGTGGAACCCGTTGGCGTGGAAATGATCAGGCCGTCGGACCGCTGGCTATAGACAAACTGGTCGTTGATATAAAGCTCGAACTCGATCATGCGGATCGACTGGCCGGGATGAAGCACCACATCATTCAGGGCACGACCGGTGGACAGCAGCGTACCCTCGCGTTTTACACGGGCTTCGAGCAGAAAGCGGTCTTCGATGACATAACGGCCGTTCAGTACCTCCAATACCCGGTCTTCCATTTCGAAGGGCATGATGTCGGTCAGGAAGCCCAGGCGGCCCCGGTTGATACCGAGCATGGGTTTCTCGAAAGGGGCCAGATCCCGAGCCGCACCCAACAGAGTGCCGTCACCGCCGACCACGATGACCAAATCGGCCCACTCACCCAGCTCATCCCGGTTCTTACTGCTGCAGTCCAGCCCCGGAACGGCCCTGGCCAGCGGCTCGTCGACATAAAAAGGGCGTTCGTGTTCGGCCAGCAGTTGTGTCAAACGTTGCACAGAATGCACCACGCTTTCACTGTCCAGGCGACCGACGATGCCAATCTTTTTGAAAGTTTCCGGGTAAGGCGGTTTGGTCATGTATTCGGCTTCGGTTATCGTTTCGGAGACAGCAAGCATACCAGAAGGCGGAGACGTGGACGAAAACGAGTTGGAACGGATACGCCGGGACCTGACCTGGCTGATTACAGCCCCTCCCCTGCTCAACCACCCGTTGACCCGCTGGCAGCCCCGCGAGGTTTTTCCCCTGAGCCTTCCCCATACCATAGCAGCGGAGCATCTGGCGCCCCTCCTTCCCTTGAGACGAAGTCGGTTGGGGCCTTATTTCGAGGCTCTGGCGGGTGTGCTGTTCGACCACTCCCCCGAATTCACCATCCTGGCCCGAAACCGGACTATTGAGGGTCCGGGGCGCACCCTGGGCGAGCTGGATTTACTGGTGGCCGACCATCCAAATGACAGGGTTCTGCATCTTGAACTGGCGCTGAAGTTCTATTTAAAGCTGAATCAGCCAGGCGACATGGCTTGGATTGGCGCTGGGCAACGCGATTTCCTGGCACTCAAACTGCAACGTCTCGCTGAACATCAAATCCAGTTACCAATAAAGGCCAAGGCCCATCACTGCTGGCCCGAGGACCTGCCCGACCCTGACATGTCCCTGGCTTGGGTTACCGGCCGACTGTTTCTACCGTTGGATTCAAACACTTTGACACCCATGGTCGCCTCCGACGCCTCCACCGGTTCCTGGTTGACGCTGAGCGACTTCGAAAGCATGGCATTCGAGGGCGATTGGATCGGTAAAGGTGACTGGCTGGGGGACGACCCTCTATTGCCATCAGAGCCTATACGGCACCCGCTGCCTGGGCAGTTTTACGGCACGCCAAAAGGCGGGAACAGCCGCAGTCACTGGTTTGTGGTGCCGGATCACTGGCCAGAAAGCGCCCGCCAACGTATGCTGGCGCGCTTTTATCCCAGCCAGGAGAACAACCCAGGTGTCTGATCGCTCAAACCTGACCTCGGCCACCACCGAGCATGGCTTAACCCGTTTGCGCATCCAGAATGAAGCCGCGACAGCGGTGCTCTACACTCAAGGCGCTCATATCACTTCGTTCATACCAACCGGCCATACCGACCTGCTTTGGATATCCGACGCGGAAGACTATCGGCCCGGCAAAGCCCTCAGAGGGGGCATCCCAGTCTGTTGGCCCTGGTTTGGCGCCCACCCGTCCCTGGCCGATGCCCCCGCTCATGGCTTGGGCCGCACCCGCGAATGGGATTGGGAATTGCTGGAAGACTCCTCTCACCTTACGGTCGTGCGGCTCTCTACCACTACGGATGGTTCCGACGAGAGTTTCCCATACCGTACCTTGCTGGAGTTGACCGTGAGAGTGGGAATGAGCCTGGAAGTAGCGCTCACCACCCATAACAAAGACGCTCGGGAAATACCGCTAAGCCAGGCGCTGCATGCCTATTTCGCCATTGACACCCTGTCGGCCGTCAGCCTGGAAGGATTGGACGGTCGCACCTACTATGACAAGGTGACCGATGAATACGGCACCTGGCCGGAACATTTCCAGATAGACCGAGAGATTGACCGCATTGTGCTGGACGATGGAGGCCCCATTCGCCTGACCACCGGTGGTAACTCAATGCCGATACTGGAACGCCAGGGCAGTCGCTCCCTGGTGGTCTGGAACCCCTGGACAGCCAAGAGCCGTCGCTTATCGAACTTCCAGGACGATGACTACCAGCGAATGCTCTGCCTTGAAACCGCGAATGTCGACAAAGACACCCGACGGGTCGCCCCCGGCACACATCACAGCCTGACCATGACGATACATCCCGGAAATCCAAGCGAAGATACAACCAGTCCATCATGAAACATCTCAACCTGCCGCACAGACTGCTCGAAGCCCTGACGGAGATTTTGAACCGCCACCCTGAGGGGGTTTCGGAATTTGACCTGATGCAGCAGTTGGACCGGGACTACCCCGAGGTTTACCCAAAACCCGACCTTCGCGACCCTATCCTGCTGTTTCAGCATCATTTTGTTCTGATGCACGCGCTCTATCGGCTGCAGGACGAGTGGTGGGAAGCCGACCAAGGCGTGTTGGATATCAGCGCCTTACACATCGTGAAACGGCCGCTGGTGGATCGTGGAACCCAACAACTTAGCGTCGACCGCTCATTGAAGGATTATTACCTGGGCTGGGAGAACCTGAATCGGGAAAGCGCGGAATCGGTACAGTCACTGTTGGATGGGTTCTGGAAACGGCTGCTCGGCGATGTTCAAGCGCCCGAGGCGCTGGCCACCCTGGGGCTCGATGAAACAGCCGACCTGCCGGAAATCAAAACCCGATACCGACAACTGGCTGGCGAGCACCATCCAGATAAAGGCGGCGACCCGGACCAGTTCCGCCAGATTCGCGAGGCTTATGAAACGTTAATGGGGCGGGGCCGGTAATTCAAATTTCGGGTTCGCAGTTCCAGCTTTGCCAATAGTCCGCCCCGGCTACCAAGTAGGCTGTTCAAGGGTCGGCGTAAACCCATCCATGGGGCCTGGACCGCAGCATCCATGCTGCGAACCACCCTTGAACAGCCTACTTGGCATCCGGGGCTCGATACCGCAGGTAACTCCAGAATTGATCAACAGCCTTCACGCCTGGTAGTAGGCGTTTTCCGTCACAGTATGGTCGGTGACATCACGAATGCCCTTCAACTGCGGCAACTTCTCCATCAGCGTGGCTTCCACACCGTTCTTCAATGTGACGTCCACAGCGGCGCAACCCTGACAGCCGCCACCGAATCGTAAAATCGCCACCTGATCTGCCGTCAACTCTTCCAGGCTGACTTCCCCACCGTGAGACGCCAACCCAGGGTTGATCTCGGTGAAGAGGATGTAGTTGATCTGATCTTCCAACGGGCTGTCGGAGGTGACTTTGGGCATTTTGGCGTTGGGTGCCTTAATGGTCAGCTGACCGCCCATTTTGTCCTGAGCGAAGTCGACCACGGCTTCATCGAGATAAGGCAGGCTGTTCTTTTCCAGGTAAACCCGGAATTTGGCCAGTTCGATGACTTCGTCGTTTTCTTTTTCCTCACCCGGACGACAGTAGGCCAGGCAGGTTTCAGCGTATTTGGTGCCCGGTTGGGTGACGAACATACGAACCGCCACCCCTTCGGTGCTTTGCTTGGACAATAAGCCAGCCAGATAGTCTTGGGCTGACTCGGTGATGTTCATGTTTATATCCACGCCACAGACTCCGTGATCGGTAAATTTCAAATTGGCGGTATTCTAACGAAAAAGGTCGCCCGACTGAATACCTGACTAAATTAGTTGGTTTTATAGATGGGCCTTGGGGTCGCAAATTCAAGTAGATAACGGTATAATTTCTATATCAAAAAATTTTGATATAGATTGAAATCCTGACCGTTTTACGGTTTCATAGGCAGCTATCAGCTAATGAGGCGGCTTGCCGCCCGTCGTAAACCGATAAGACACCGGTAATATTTTATGACCCGCTCCGTCGCAGACCAGCTAAGTACCATTCTTCAACACCGAGTCATGGTGTTGGATGGCGCCATGGGAACCTCCATTCAAAAATATCCGCTGGAGGAAGCCGATTTCCGCAAAGGCCATTTCGAGGGCCACCCTCAGCCACTGAAGGGCAATAACGACCTGCTCTCCCTCACCCGGCCAGACATCATCGAAGAGATACACGACTCCTTCTTCGAGATCGGTTGCGACTTCGCCTGCACCAATGCGTTCAGCGGCACCACCATCGCCCAGGCGGATTACGGCCTGGAGGCTGCTGTTTACGACATCAATTACGCCGCCGCCCAATGTGCGCGACGTAGCGCCGATCGTTGGACGGCACTCACCCCCGACCAACCCCGTTTTGTGGTCGGCTGCCTCGGCCCCACCAACAGAACCGCCTCCATCTCCCCCGATGTGAACGACCCCGGCAAGCGGCTGGTCAGCTTCGATGATCTGGTAACAGCCTATAAGCAGGCGACCGAAGCCCTGTTGGATGGCGGTGCGGATGCCATCATGGTGGAAACCGTATTCGATACGCTGAACGCCAAGGCCGCGGTATTCGCGGTGCTGGAAGTGAAGGAAGAACGGGGGCTCGACACCCCGCTGATGGTGTCGGGCACCATCACCGATGCCAGTGGCCGTACGCTGTCGGGTCAGACGCCCGAGGCTTTCTGGATCTCCCTGATGCACGGAGAATTGTTCAGCATCGGCCTCAACTGTGCCCTCGGGGCAGACGAAATGCTGCCGCATATCATAGCGCTGGACAAACACGCCACCTGCTATGTATCAGCCCACCCCAATGCCGGATTGCCCAATGAGTTTGGGGAATACGACCAGACACCGGAGCAAATGGCCGAGTACGTTCGTCCGTTCCTGGCGGAAGGCCATGTGAATATCATCGGCGGTTGTTGCGGTACGACACCGGCTCACATCAAAGCGCTGAAAGATCTGGCCGATCAATACTCCCCCCGCACACTGCCCAACGCTGTTACGGAGGTTGCCAATGCCGGCTAATCGCCTGCCCGATATGGTTCTGAGCGGCCTTGAGCCCCTGGTTGTGAATGAAACAACAGGCTTTGTGAATGTGGGCGAGCGCTCCAACGTGACCGGCTCCCGCAAGTTCGCCCGGCTGATTCAGGAAGAAAACTACGAAGAAGCAGTGGACATCGCCCGCGCTCAAGTGGAAGACGGCGCGCAGATTATCGACGTGAATATGGACGATGCCATGCTCGACGGCGTCGCGGCCATGAAGCGTTATCTGAATTTGCTGGCATCGGAACCCGATGTTGCGCGCGTCCCCTTCATGATCGACTCCTCCAAGTGGGAGATCATCGAAGCGGGCCTGAAGTGTGTTCAGGGCAAGGCCATTGTCAACTCCATTTCCCTGAAGGAAGGCGAGGACGTTTTTATCCGACAGGCGCGCCGTATCAAGCGCTATGGCGCCGCCGTGGTGGTGATGGCCTTCGACGAGAAAGGCCAGGCCGATACCTACGAGCGTCGTATTCAAATCTGTCAGCGTTCTTACGATATTCTGGTCAACCAGGTTCGGTTCAATCCGCAGGATATTGTCTTCGACCCCAATATTTTCCCGGTGGCCACCGGCATTCCGGAGCACGACAATTATTGCGTCGATTTTTTCAATGCAACGAAGTGGATAAAAGAAAACCTGCCCGGTGCCAAGGTGTCCGGCGGTGTATCCAATATGTCTTTTTCATTCCGCGGCAACGATACAGTTCGCGAGGCCATGCATTCGGTCTTCCTATACCACGCCATCAAACATGGCCTGGACATGGGTATCGTCAATGCCGGAATGCTGACCATTTACGACGACATTCCAAAAGATCTGCTCGATCACGTTGAAGATGTGGTATTGAACCGACGGCCGGATGCCGCCGAGCGCCTGGTGGAATTCGCCGAGTCGGTGCGAGGCCAGGCTGCAAACGAGAAAGAAAGCGACAAACTGAAGTGGCGCGAGAAAGATCTTCAGTCGCGCATTACCCACGCTCTGGTCAAAGGCATCACCGAATACATCGAGGAAGACACCGAAGAGGCACGCCTCCTCGCCGACAAACCCATTGAAGTGATCGAAGGCCCTCTGATGGAGGGTATGAACGTGGTGGGCGATCTGTTCGGCGCCGGTAAAATGTTCCTGCCACAGGTGGTGAAAAGTGCCCGCGTCATGAAAAAGGCGGTGGCCTATCTGCTGCCTTATATCGAAGAGGAAAAACGCCTCTCCGGTCGGGAGTCCGAGAACAATGGCGTTGTGATCATGGCCACGGTTAAAGGGGACGTGCATGATATCGGCAAGAACATCGTCGGAGTCGTGCTTTCTTGTAATAACTACGAAGTGATCGATCTCGGCGTCATGGTGCCACCGGAAGACATTCTTGAAGCGGCCGTAAAACACAACGCCGATGTCATTGGTCTTTCGGGGCTGATCACCCCCTCTCTCGACGAAATGGTCACCGTCGCGCAAATGATGCAGAAACGCGGCATGACTCAACCCCTGTTGATTGGTGGCGCGACGACCTCGAAGGTTCACACCGCCGTTAAGATCGAACCCCAGTACGAATCACCCGTCGTGCATGTATTGGACGCGTCCAAATCCGTTCCCGTGGTCAGCCAATTGCTTTCCAGCAACCGCGACAACTTCGTCAGCGCCCTGCTCGACGAATACCAGGACGTTCGCGAAGCCAACGCCCGCAAACGGGGGAACAAAGCGTTTTCCTCACTGGCCGTGGCCCGTGAAAACACCTTCCGGCCGGACTGGAGCAACTACCAACCGGTGACTCCCAACTTCATCGGCAACAAGGTGTTCCACGACTATCCGCTGGAAGAAATTCGCGAACGCTTCGACTGGACGCCCTTCTTCAAAACCTGGGAATTGCACGGCAAATACCCACGTATTCTCAGCGATGAAACCGTCGGCGAAGAGGCAACCAAACTGTTCAACGATGCCGTCGCCATGTTGGACGACATCATCGCCAATAAAAAACTGCGCTGTGACGGTGTGATCGGCTTTTATCCGGCAGCGGGTCTCGACAACGACACCACCGAGCTGTATTCCGGAGAGGACCGTACTGACGTAATCGCCACCCTGAACCACCTACGGCAGCAAGCGGAACGCCCGGCTGGCCGTGCTTATCGTTCCCTGGCGGACTTTGTTGCACCAAAAGAATCCGGCGTTAAGGATTATATAGGAGCCTTCACCGTCAGTTGCCACGGCGCTGAAGCACTGGCCAAAACCTTCGAGTCAAACCATGACGACTACAATGCCATCATGGTCAAAGCCCTCGCTGATCGTTTCGCAGAAGCCTTCGCCGAGCTGATGCATGAACGGGTACGGAAGGAATTCTGGGGTTATGCTGGCGACGAACAACTCGACAACGACGACCTGATCGCTGAAAAGTACGAGGGCATTCGCCCGGCACCGGGTTACCCGGCGTGTCCGGAGCACAGCGAGAAAGCCACCCTTTTCAAACTGCTGGATACCGAAGCCAACACCGGCACCAAGCTGACAGACAGCTTCGCGATGATGCCAGCCTCCAGCGTCAGCGGCTGGTATTTCGCGCATCCGGAATCCCGGTATTTCGGCCTCGGCAAAATCGACCGGGACCAGGTGGAGGATTACGCGCAGCGCAAAGGGTGGGACATCGAAACCGCTGAACGCTGGCTTCGTCCGACGCTGGGTTACGACGAACTCTAACCTTCATCGACTTAATCGCCCGGCTTGGCAGGCCGGGCGATTTCCTGTGATACTGACGCACCAGACACGCCGAACCGGAAAAGACCACCATGCCTGCCCTCTTCCAAAGGATGTCCGCCCTAAAACATTCCGTTCGAGATTGGCTATGGCAAACCAACAGCCACGAACAACCCCTACCCCAGCGCTTGCTGCTGAACAGTTGCAGGTTGTTCGCGGCGGTGTTTCGTGACCTGACTCAGGGTTACACCAACCTTCACGCCATGGGACTGGTTTATACTACCCTGCTGTCTGTTGTTCCTCTGCTGGCGCTCAGCTTTTCCGTTCTGAAAGGGTTTGGAGTTCACAACCAGTTGGAACCGGTGCTGTTGAATCTGCTCGCCCCTATCGGCGGCGAACGCAGCACGGAAATCACCAATAACGTACTGGACTTCGTCGACAATATTCAGGTAGGTGTTCTCGGCGCTCTTGGCCTGGGTTTTTTGGTATTCACTGTTATTTCCCTGGTGCAAAAAGTGGAGCGCGCTTTTAATGAAGTGTGGCGCATTAACCATGTAAGATCGTTGGCACAGAGGTTCAGCAACTATTTGAGTGTGATTGTGGTCGGCCCTCTTTTGGCCTTTTCCGCTCTCGGTGCGACCGCGAGCTTTCTGACGTCTGATACGGTGTCCGGCATTATAGAAAGCAGCTCCCTTAGCTGGTTATTTTCAGCGGTGGGTGCCTTGACCCCTTACGCGGTCGTGATAGCGCTATTCACCTTCCTTTATATTTTTATTCCAAATACACGCGTCAAGCCCCTGTCCGCGCTGATCGGCGGTGCGGTGGCCGGTATTCTCTGGCAATCCATCGGTTATATATTCACCCTGGTAGTCGCCGGTTCCTCGCGCTACACCGCCATCTATTCCGGCTTCGCCGCAGGCATTCTGCTATTGGTTTGGATCTATCTGACCTGGCTGATTCTGTTGGTTGGCGCCACGGTCGCCTACTACAGCCAACACCTGCACCAAACGCTACTGCGCCGTGCCTTCCGCCCCAGCGCCTTTGCCGACGAGGCCATAGGCTTAACACTGCTGTTCCGAGTGGCACGCCGGTTTGATCAAGGGCTGAGCGGCCTGCCCACGCTGGACCTCGCAGGAACCCTCCATACCGAGCCGGACGTCACACATCGCATGCTGAATAAACTGATTGAGCACCGGCTGATTCTGCGCACCGAGGATGACACCCTGGTACCCGCAAAACCGCTGCACAAGATCACATTGAAAGAAGCCATGGAAGTGATCCGCAAGGACGACGACGAAGCTGTAACCAGCCTCGCGGGACCCATACAACACACCTTGAACTCACTTGAAATCGCCCTCGGTTCCGGCTTCGCCGAGCAAAGCCTCGAAACCTGGGTGCGGCAAGCGCAGAACGATGTCTCCTAAGCCCTGTGAATGCTAAAGGGAGTTCAGAGCCTGCAGCAGATCATCGAGCAGATCTTCCCGGGCTTCCAGCCCCACTGAGAGCCGCAGCAGATCCTCAGGCACGGGAGTCCCCTCCCCTTCAATGCTGGCGCGGTGCTCCACCAGGCTTTCGATGCCCCCGAGGGAGGTCGCCCGCTTCCACACTCGCAACCGGGCCGCTACCGCAACGGCAGCCTCCTCGCCACCCCGAACCCGAATCGAAAGCATCCCGCCAAAGCCACCACTCATCTGCCGCTTGGCGGCTTCATGCCCCGGAAAGCCGGGTAATCCCGGATAGAGAACTTCCACAACTGAAGGGTGGCCATCCAACGCCTCCGCCAGCGACATGGCCGTACGGCTGCTCTCCCGAACCCGCACCGCCAGGGTGCGCATACCGCGCAGCAGCATGGCGGCTTCATAAGGCCCCAATACCGCCCCACCCTGCGCCCGCTGTTGAACAATGCGTTGCCAGAATTCGTCCCGGCAGGCCGTTACCAGGGCACCGGCAATCACATCGGAATGGCCGTTAAGGTATTTGGTGGCCGAATGCATTACCAGATCGGCACCCAAGGCAATCGGTTGTGACAAAACCGGCGTAGCCACGGTGGAATCGACCGCCACGCGCGCGCCAACCTCATGGGCCATCTCGGCAATTGCTTTGATGTCGGCGATATTCCACAAAGGATTCCCCGGCGTCTCCAGCCACACCAACTGAGTCTGTCCGGGTCGCAGCGCCGCCTTGACCGCAGCGAGGTCGGCCGTGTCAACAAAATCGATCTCCAACCGCCAGGTAGCAGTGAACTGTTTCAGCCAGTTGCGTAACGACCAATACATCACTCGCGGCGCCACTATGTGATCCCCTGGGCGCAGCGATTGAAAAACCGCCACGGCCGCAGCCATGCCGGAAGCGAACACCAGAGCCTCCTCACCCTGCTCCAGCTTCGCCAATAACGCCTCAACCGGTTTATAGGTGGGATTATTGGGCCGGGAATAGACCAACCCGGTCGGATAGGTGTTGTCCGCTGCCCGCTGGTAGGTCGTGGAGGCGTAAAGCGGGGGCACCAGCGCCTGGGTAGTGGCATCGATTTCACCGAGAGCTTGGGCGATCAGTGTTTCCGGACGATAGGTCATGATAGAAGGGGCCTTGATACAAAAGACTATTGGGTTTCCTGGCTTAGAGGGCCTTCCAGGCTGTTCAGAATTTGGCGGAACTCGTTCAGGCGCTCATGGACCTGAAGTTGTTCATCGGCTGTGAGCGTTTTATAGCCTCGAGTGTAGGACCAACCATAGCCCCAGCGATAGGTGGTAGGAAAAAAGGGCGACCCACCCACTCTTACCCCCGAGAGCATCAAAGCCGCAATAGCCGGCTCACCAATATTGGCAACACAGGCTTCCAACTGTTCATCCGCTGCGAGGCGGTCCTGGTAGCTTCCGCCTTTCCAATAGGCGAGGTCGTGTCGAACGCAGCAGTCCAGCCAAAGTGTGGTTTGGCGGGGCGTACCGTCTGGGAAAACGCTGCAGCCATCCGTGGTGAAGGGCCTCAGTTCGTCGGCCTGAGTCATAACAGAAAGACTGAGCAGCAGCCCTAGAAATCGGAGTTTCATAACGTCCTTTAACTGACTTTTGGTCACAGTTTACATCGGTAAGACAAGAGATTGACCACCCACCTTCAATCACGGACCACCACCTGGTTACGACCGCGATTTTTGGCGAGGTACAACCTTCGGTCCGCGTTTCTGATCAATGCATCAAGATCCCGACCGTCAACCCGGAACTCGGCGATCCCTGCACTGAAGGTGATGGTAATCGGTCCCTGCTCTGTCTGCATAGGCGTCGCCAGGAAAGTCTCGCGGAGCCGGTCGACAATGGCTTTTGCCTCATCGGCCGAGGCGTCAGGCATCACCAGGGTGAACTCTTCGCCTCCGAGGCGCGCCATTAAATCCACTTCGCGCGTGTTTTTCCGAATGAGGTCCGCCGTATGCTGCAGCGCCTGGTCACCGGTATCGTGCCCATGGTTGTCGTTTATTTGCTTGAAATGGTCCAGATCGATCATCGCCACGGCCAGGGAGGACTTCGTTCTTTCAGCGCCAGCCTTCACGTAGTTGAAATCGTCCAACAACCGCAGACGGTTAGGCAGCCCGGTTAATTGATCGGTTCCTGCCAAAGCGATCAGCCGCGCTTCCGTTTTCTCACGATTCCGTTCATACAAATGGGCGAAAGTGGTAAGCGCGATGGAACTGAGCAAAATATTGTAGATACCTGCGCTACCCAAGGACGTCCATTCCCCGGTAAAAAAGCGCAACTGGTAAACAACAATGTTGATCGTTACGAAGATAACCGAAAACCAGAGCCCCAAGCGGCTCCCCAATAGCAAGTAAAGGACGACCGGAGTGATCAGTATCCAACTGAATAAGGTGTCGGAGGTGTTGGGAAGGTAAATGGCATAGGTGATCAGACACAATAGCGGCAAAAGGTAGGCGACGATCCAGGGCGTGAGATGAGAGGTCTTGCCGAGGACTCTGTATATCCAAACGGCGAGACCGACATAGCTTAACTCCAGCCCTCCCAGCAACCATACTCCCCGGGTAAAATTAATAAAGGAATAAATTGACCCTGCCACTATCGTGATCGACAACAGAATTTTCAGGATATCGCGACGGTGATCGGGGTACTGCTCGTTGAGATTTCTAGTCATACATCCTACAAAAACGCCCCTTCAGCTACTCCAAAGGCATGCGCATGATGTGCTGCGGGCCAGCTTCACCGCCATGAAACAACTTGCCGGTGTCTTCAAACCCAGCAGCCTGATAGATACGGTAGGCTCCCGGGTTCCGGCAATTCACTGTGAGTACTATAGACGGGTAATCGGGATAATGCCGCTTTAAATAGCCTCCCAATGCCTGGCAAGCGGCCTTCCCATAACCCTTCCCCTGCTGTCGTGAGTCTATAAAAAACGACCTCAGGCCCAACTCGCCCGGCTCGGCGAACTCATGTCGGTCGCCGTAAGATACGTCGAGATTGAAAAAACCGACCACATCAGCCCGATCAAGGATGGCATGAAAATGAAACTCGGGAGCGGCCACTTCGTACAGCTCGGCCATGGTGCTGACAAAGGCATTTTGTTCGGGAACTACGGCCAAGTGTTCTACGAGGTGCCAATTGGCAAGGGCGATGCGGGTGAAATGAATCATGAATTGGCTTTTGGGATGAAGGCCGATCCTTATCCTACCATTCTTGACCCAAAGGTTAGAATAACGAAAGAATCCGTTTATCCAAGAGATTGAAGCAGCGGATCAAGAGCGGGCAACCGGTCGATAAAATCCTCAAACGAAAGCTCCTGGGCGTCTACCCCAACCACAAAGGGCTCTCCCAGGCCACAAATAACCAACGCGACCGGTTCTTTGGAGGCCTCGAGCCAACAGCGGTCGCTCTTCCCGTAGGCATTAATTTGAAGGCGTTCAATAGGAACCAGGGTAAGCCCGTCCAGCTTTATGGGAACGCCGAGCCTCAACTCATTCATGAGTGGAACCTCATGACCCGATAAGCCCGAATGGTTTTTGGGGATAGTGCGAAGGCAAGTACGATCAGCACCAGCTCAAGGGGCACGATACGGATCCGGCCAACACTGACGAATACAAACACCTCATCCGCAAAATCCGGCTGTATTTCAATCCGCACGGCCTTGGGCGCGGGCAACAGAGCGCCAACCGCGCCCATCACCGACCACAACCGCCCGGTGTCCGCCGGGTCCTGCAACCCCAGTCGAGCCTGAACGTTTAAGTGATGGATATGAATTGCAGTAAACAACCGACGAACCAACCTCAGAGCGCGCCGCACGAACCCTTCCACCCACAACGTCGCCAAGGGTGTCGACCCACCTTGCCTGGGGCGGCGCTTCCGCTTTTCCTTTCGGGGCTTCTTCAGTTTGGGTTTCGCCTTCTTCCCTGGGTCGGGTCCACCACCGAAAGGCACCCGGACCCCGCCGAAAAGCCATATTGCCCGCCCACTCAGCATTCGACGCCCCTCTTGAAGACGCAAGCTGAACGATAACTCGACCGGTACGGCCAGCAACAGGATCAGGGCAAGCAAAACGCCCGATACCGTCCAGATCAAGACCATCACAATGTCTCATTCAGCTTTTTCGGCACTTCCCTTGCGCGCCGTTTTACCGATAACGTCGGCCACCTTTTCCAGTACGGATGTCGCGGCGCCTTTAATGGGCTCCATTCGGACTCCGTCTTTATCGATGATGACCAGGGCGATAGGCTTTACCCCGCCCCCGCCGCCGGTGCCCGCTCCCGCACCCTCTCCGGCTTCACCGGACTTCATGGTGCCGGTACCGCCGCCCGCGCCAAAACCGAAACCTACACTGACCAAAGGGATGAGCGTGGTTCCTTCGATCTTTATCGGCTCCCCCACCACCGTTTTGGTGTTGAGCATCCGTTCGATTTCACCCATGGCGGTTTTAAGCAGTTCTTCAACGTTTTGCATGGCCGGTTCCTTGCGTGTCGACTTGTCAGTCAGGTTCTTGAAAGTATATTCCGCGCTTTTTTACAACTGTTGATGCAAGTCAAAACGCGGGATCGCCCACGAGGAAACGTCCTTTACCGTGCAAATCTCGGGTGTAGGCGATAAAGGCACCCGATCACAATCAACACACCGAACAGTCCAAAAACCAGGGAGGCAATGTATGGCGCGGATCCGCCCGACTCCCTCCCGGTCCAGATAATCATTGCTGCGAGAAAACAGTACCAAACCCCAACCGCTCCGCCTGCCCAGACGACCCAGCTGGGAGATTTGGCTCCGAAAATGTCCAACCACCAGCCCAAGGCATAGGGAAGCATCAGCATCCCCCACCACGGCGCCAAACCAGACTCCCCGCCGATGCCACCCTGGCGGCTCAACATCCACATGGCGGCAACTCCGAATAAGATCGATCCAAGGGCCCATGCCCGGACTGAAACCCATTGGCGCTCCATGGCCGACAAAAGGCTACCAGCCAACAACAGGGCACTGCCCGGTAAAATCAACAGCGCGCCTTCCAGTGGATCGACTGCGCCGAGAAGCATTGCCGCGTACCCCAAACGAGTCAGCCAGGGAACCGCTCCTTCAAGTGATTCCGATCGTAGTTTCATCCTGCCCCCCAGGGACCCTGCCCGACATGGTTAAGCACCCGCAATGCCCTCAATGTATTCCAACGGCTGGGTCCTCCGGTTTTTTCCATATCGAAGTGCACCTGGCCGGGGTGTTTCGCCTGAACGGGCCAGGTACCGTCTTTTCTGCGCTTGCTGATCAGAATATCGAGGGCATCCTGCATGGGCTCCTGGTACGGGATGCCCGCGGACTGGAAATAATCCAGCGCTCGCAGAATGTCGAAACGCCAACGGGCGGGATAGGACAACCTGAGCATCTTCGGATCAATGACATCACCCGTTCGATGCGACCGGAATAATCGATGCTGCAACAGAAAGTCCAGAGCTTTATCCGCCGCCGCTTTAAGTTCCGCTAAACGATAATGGTATCGATTCCGTGTATATTCCCCAATGCCTTCCAGAACCGATAAAGTCGAATGCATCGAACTGTGTCTTGTGGTGCGGCGGTTGGATTGGCAGTTCCAGCCTCCATCCGGCATATGTTCCGTCAGCAGGAAATCCACAACCGTCGTCAAATCTCGTTCGGGGGCTTGAAAGTAAGTGGCGTAGTTCAGGAACATTCCGTTGATGCAAACATCGCCCTTTTTAGCGTCGACACTATGAACAATGCTTCCATCCGGACCTTTGTGGGTCTGGATCACCGCGTCAAGAGACTGATGAATCAGGGGATTGTTTGGAGAGACAGCGAGGTTTTTCAGGTCCAGCAACGTATAGTGGGTGGAGGTCCATTTCGGCTGGTAGAACCGCTCGCCCCAGTGGCCATCGGGCTTCCGATACGACAGAAATCGCGCCCCCCAGCCTTCCCCGGCTATCCGAGTGCGCAGGTCCGGCCGGTCCACACCCAATAAATCCCTATGGGTCTGATACTGAACCGAGACATCTCCATCCAAAAGCCATTCAAGGAATCGGTCCTCGATACCGGAAGGTAGAGAAGGATTGGCCATAACCCATGACGCCCCGCAACTCTGAATGGACTCGGTTGAGTATAGAGTCGACGTTTCAAGGGAACATGACCTGAGTCAACGCCCATATCAGGAGCGGACGAACAGAATACAAAAAAAGCCGACTCTCAGGTCGGCTTTTTTAAAATTTGGTGGAGCTAAGCGGGATCGAACCGCTGACCTCCTGCATGCCATGCAGGCGCTCTCCCAGCTGAGCTATAGCCCCAAATTATCGTGCAGGTCGTCATTCTGGAGGGCTTTCCAAGCTGACGCCCTAAAAGACGAAGCGCATGTTACGGGCCGCACAACGAGGTGTCAAGCGTCTTTTTTCTTTTAATTCAACGACTTGCCTCTCCCGAGCTGTGGGACGGGGAGTTTCGAGGCTCCCCCTTTCCACCATTAGTCCATAAAAGCCGCGATCTGCTGAAACTCTTTTTCGAGACTCTTGAGCTTCTTCTTGCCCAAACCACCCAGCACCTCGATCGCATGGCGGATACGCCCACGGCTGATGTCCGGCCCCAGGATATCCATGGCGTCGAGCACCGATACAGAAGCCGGTTGGCCTGTAATGGCAATAAACAGAGGCGCCATGATGTCCCGCATCTTGTAGCCCAAATGATCACCCACGGCTTTAACGTCGGCCATGATGTTATCTTTGTTCCAGTGCCGCTGGGTTTCGAGCTTCCACAGAATGAGCTGCAATGTCTTTTTCAGGTCGTCTTCATCGAGCTTGACCGGTTCGAAACTCGCCGCGTTGATGCCGGGTAGCCCCTGGAAGAACATCATGGCAAGCGGAGCGGCGTCGCTCAGGCGCTCAATACGCTGCTGTACCATTGGCAGGAACTGGCTGATGTAATCCTGGTTGTATTTCCAGGCCACCATCCGCTCCATCAGTTGCTCGGGGGTATGGTCTTCACGTATATAACGGCCGTTCAGCCAATCAAGCTTTTCAGGGTCGAAAACAGGGCCGCCGAGGGAGACGCGTTTGACGTCGAAATTATCGATCATGTCCTGCTGGGTGAACTTCTCCTCGCCACTGGGCATCGTCCAGCCCATCATGCCGAGGAAATTGAGCAACGCTTCAGGCAGGATGCCAAGCGAGTGGTAGTAATCGATTGATGTCGGGTTCTTGCGCTTGCTCAGTTTGGACTTGTCGGCATTGCGCAACAGCGGCAAATGACAGAATACCGGCGGTTCCCAACCGAAATATTGGTACAACAGCAACTGTTTGGGGGTTGAGGAGATCCACTCTTCGCCTCGCAGCACGTGGCTGATTTCCATCAAGTGGTCGTCCACCACGCAGGCCAGGTGGTAGGTGGGCATGCCGTCGCTCTTCAACAGCACCTGCATGTCGATCTGCTTCCAATCGATTTCGATGGTGCCGCGCAACTCGTCCTGAAGCTGACATACGCCCTCTTCCGGCACCTTCATGCGAACGACCGAATGCTCGCCGTTGGCGAGACGACTGTTCACCTCGTCTTCGCTCAGACTCAAACAGTGGCCGTCATAACCCGCCAGGCCTTCGGCCTGACGTTCCTTACGCATTTCATCCAAACGCTCGGCGCTGCAGAAACAATGAAAGGCGTGGCCTTCGTTGATCAGACGATGGGCATGTTCCTGATAGATGGACTGACGCTCGCTCTGCCGGTAAGAGCCGTGCGGACCGCCGCAATCCGGGCCTTCGTCCCAGCCCAACCCCAACCATTTCAGCGATTTGAGAATGGCGGCTTCGGATTCGGGAGTGGAACGGGTGCGATCCGTATCCTCGATGCGCAAGATGAATTCTCCGCCCTGACTTTTAGCGAAAGCCCTGTTAAACAAGGCGATATAGGCGGTGCCGACGTGCGGATCCCCGGTCGGTGACGGGGCAATGCGGGTGCGAATCTTGGTCATAGCCGGTGCGTCTTAATCTAGTGTTGGAAAAAGGCCGGCAGTATAGCGGGTTGCGCCTCCGTGCAAAAGGTGAGGCGCTAACGACCGCCGGATATGTCCATCAAGGATCCGGTGACAAAACTGGCTTCATCCGACAGCAACCAAGCGATACCGGTGGCGACCTCTTCCGGTTGACCACCCCGTTTCATGGGCACGCCATGCTTGACCCGCTCTATCCTATCCGGCTCGCCGCCATCAGCATGGATCTCGGTATCGATGATCCCAGGTCGTACTCCGTTGACGCGGATACCTTCCTCGGCAACCTCGATGGCCAAGCCTTTCGTCAGCGCATCCATCGCCGCCTTGGACGCGGCATAATCGACATACTCTCCCGGCGACCCGAGCCGTGCCGCCATGGAAGACACGTTCACGATGGCGCCACCCTGGCCACCAAGTCGCGTCGACATCCGCTTGACCGCCTCGCGACAGCAGAAGAACGCGCTGGTGACGTTGGTTTCAAAGGTCCGTGTCAGGCGGGCGGCCGTGATCTGCTCGACCCGGATTTGCGGTTGCACGATACCGACATTGTTGACCAGAGCGGTAAGCCCACCGAACACCCGGTCCACCTCGGTGAAAAGCCTTAATACTTCAGTTTCGCGGGATACATCAGCCTGAACCAACAGCACCTCGCTCCCCGACTCGACCAACTCGTCACGCAAAGCCTCCGCCGGTTCGCGACGTTCCCGGTAATTTAGACACAGCCGGTAACCCTTGGAGGCCAACAGCCGGGCAGTGGCAGCGCCGATGCCGCGCCCGGCGCCGGTGATAATAGCGGTTGGTTTAACTAATTGCCGACTCATTTCTCAACCTCGATTAACCGTTCTGTTTATTCAAACACACCTAAAGGCAGTTCGCTTTATTTAGGTTGAAAAAGCAGCAGCTTCAATAATTCAGGAAGTCTGTCAACTTGCCACCTGGGGGGCGGCAATTCCTCAGGCCAAGAGTGAAACCCCGAAAGCCATATCGATGTCATTCCGATGCGAGTCGCACCGACGATATCGTTTGTCGGATGGTCGCCAACAAAATAGCATTGCTCTGCTTTCAAACCCGAACGAGCCAATGCTATGTTAAATATTGCAGGATCAGATTTCTTGATGCCCACTTCACCGGATGACACCCACTGATCAATGGCATCGGCAAAGGGCAATGCCTGGATGGTATCCTGCCTTGACTGAACACTTCCGTTCGAAATAACCCCTATAAAGAATCCCATCTCCTTCAGCCTAGCGACAAGGATCTCTGCGCCTGGCATAGGCACCGAACAACTGGCGAGGTAGCAACTCCAATGATCCACCAGCGCTTGAGTATCAATGTTCCTAACCCAATTCAGCTGATACCTCAGGCCATAGGCCACATTCTCTTTTACGGTTTTAAACGCGGAGTTCGGATCAGCATAACCGCCATTGTCCCTATCCAATATGACAGCCCAAACAGATTCCAATGAGGTCGGCGCCAGTAGTTCGGAGAAATCATTCAGGAAAAGCGCACAATACTCCCGAATACTCTGGCCGCGATGCACCAAGGTGTTGTCTAGATCAAAATAAACCGCTCGCTTATCAAACGCAGTTCCTGATCGCACCCGCGTCCCCATCACTCACTGATTGCGCCATAAGATGATTCGCCACCCCTTCAGGTTAATTTGCAAGGTACCAGAAACAAAAAAAGCCCGACCAATGGTCGGGCATAACAAGTACAGATGGAGCTTCTTTGCTTACGACAGCATTTACACCGTTTTGGGGTAAATTTGATAATGAATACCAGCCATGTCATGAATGGTGCGCACAACCTGAGCACTGTAGCCTGCCTCGTTGTCGTACCAGACGTAAACGATAGCGCGGTTACCGGTTACGATAGTGGCGCCACTGTCGACAATGCCGGTTTTGCGGTTGCCAACAAAGTCGGAAGACACGGCTTCCGGTGAGTTGGTGTATTCAATCTGCTTGTGAAGGTCGGAATACAGGGCCATATGGCGCAGGTAGTCGTTCAGCTCTTCACGCGTGGTTTCGGCTTTGAGATTCAGGTTCAGAATTGCCATGGAAACATTGGGCGTCGGCACACGGATGGCATTGCCCGTCAGCTTTCCAGCGAGCTCAGGCAGGGCTTTGGCCACCGCTTTTGCGGCACCCGTTTCGGTCAGCACCATATTCAAGGGTGCACTGCGACCGCGTCGCTCACCTTTATGGTAGTTGTCGATCAGGTTTTGGTCGTTGGTGTAACTGTGTACGGTTTCAACGTGTCCGTTTTCAATGCCGAACTTGTCATTCAGGGCTTTCAATACCGGGGTGATGGCATTGGTGGTGCAGGAGGCCGCTGAAATAATGGTATCTTCGTCGGTAATGATGTTGTCGTTGATGCCGTGAACGATATTTTTAAGGTCGCCCTTACCCGGTGCGGTCAGCAGCACGCGGCTGGCGCCAGGGCAGTTCAGATGCTGACTCAGACCTTCGCGGTCACGCCATTTACCGGTGTTATCCACCACGATGGCATCGCGAATTCCGAATTTGGTGTAGTCCACCTCAGCCGGAGAGTTGGCGTAGATCACCTGGACGGCGGTGCCGTTGATGATCAGGCTATCGTGTTCGTTATCGACCGTTATCGTGCCTTCGAAGCTGCCGTGCACGGAATCCCGGCGCAACAGGCTGGCGCGTTTCATCAGGTCGTCTTCGGCCCCTCCGGGACGAACAACAATGGCACGCAGTCTTAACGGTGAGCCACCGGCTTTTTCGATAAGGATACGGGCCAGCAAACGGCCGATACGGCCGAAACCATAAAGGACCACATCTTTGGCAGGCGTGCTGTAACGGGCATTGGGATCGAATCTACCTTTCAGCTCGGCGAGTTCTTCATTGAGGAACTCACGCAGCGGCGTGCCGATTGCCTGACTCTTGTGTTTGAGTGCTAGCTTGCCGACGTCGATATGGGCCGGGGCCAGATCCATTTCATCCAAGAGTTCCAATACGCCCAGGGTTTCGTTAACGGAAAGTTCATGCCCTTCCACCTGACGCACAAACCGATGGGTTTTTAACAACTGGATAACCGACTGGTTGATGATCTGCCGGCCATAAATGGAAGTGATGACGTTATGCTTGCGGTACAGTCGGCCAATAATGGGGATCATGGCTTCCGCCAGGGCTTCCTTTTCCTGCCAGCGCAGCAGGGTTTGGTCGATGGCTGCTTGGTTCACAAGGCTGTCCTCTTTAGTGTCCTAGTCGATAGGTAGTCGGGATGCTTCCGGTTATGTTCCGGATTGGGGCGCATTCTAGGGCAGCCAATTTTGGATTTCGAGCTTAAATGTCAGTCAATTTCTGCAAACGTGTAGCCATCTTCTTTTAAATTATCCGCACTTGTAAGTTTATTACACCAAACCTAATACCCGGCGATTATTCCTGACCATCTGAATAGTTTAAAAATCTTTCGGTTATTTAGTTCAATTGCGCTGATTCTCCAACATTCTCGCCATATAAAGCGTCATTTGGGGCGATCCTCGAAGAGGAGCTGGAATCGTTTTGGCTAGGGAACTGAAACTAACTTACGTAAGTTTCACACCCTTTGGCTTCTATCCGACATTGTTGGGAAATTGCATCTTTTGTCCGTTCGGCGTTGTCATTCAGCCTATGCAACCCCTGACAATGCTCTGGCGGGGTAACATGGACGGCTTTTTCCGAGCGATTGAACAGAATGAGAGCCCGCTCCTCGTCCATCCACCGCTCCAAGGCCAGGGTCTCTTTTCCCAAAACGTGGAGGTAATAGTCACCCTTCGCCAGTACAGAATAAGTTTGCCTAGCCTGTGCGTGCTTTCTGATTGTGGCCGCTGGCCGTTCATCCCAATCGTCTTTCTGGTCCCAGGGAAAAGATTCCCGACAATCCGGGTCGGGGCCGCCGCTCATTCCGATTTCGGTTCCATAATAAATGCAAGGTGCACCGGGCATGGAAAGCATAAAAGCCAGCGACTGGCAAAGAGCCGGGACATTTTCACTCAGCATCCACTTTGCCCGGGGTGTATCGTGACTGTCCAACAGGTTCAGCTGGGCCCGGGTCACTTCCGGGTTGTATCGTTCAAACAGCTCATCCAGCTTTTGTTTAAAAGCTTTGCTGT
Organism: uncultured Saccharospirillum sp.; assembly: GCA_965652395.1. Lineage (GTDB taxonomy): Bacteria > Pseudomonadota > Gammaproteobacteria > Pseudomonadales > Natronospirillaceae > Saccharospirillum. Next base: position 25,745 of record CBFGUW010000036.1, read on the forward strand.
TCAGCGGAGCCAACTCAAGATCATCCGGCTCACTCCCCTCGTTTAAACAGTCCGCTCCGAAAAAGCCCAGCACTGTCCCGGCCAATGGATAATTCATCACCGCATCGAATTGGTCACCCTGAAGCCATCGATCCGCCTGGTGCCAAATCTCCCCGCAGATGTACGCCTGGGGGTTAATGGTTTTTACCCGCTGACGAAATTCCCGCCAGAAATCATCGTCATCTATTTCACCCGGCACATCCAGACGCCAGCCATCGATACCGAAGTCGATCCAGTATTCCGCGACTGAAAACAGATAATCGCGTACACCGGGGTTATCGGTATTGAACTTGGGCAAAGCAGGCAGATTCCACCAGCCCTTATAATTGAGTTGTTCATCGTCACTCTTTGGGTAAGGTGTCAGAGGCCAGTCTTCAATGTGGAACCAATCGGTATAGGGGGAATTCGGTCCGGCTTCCAGAATATGATGGAATGCCCAGAAGCCACGACCGGTGTGGTTAAACACACCATCCAGCATTACCTTGACGTCCCTTTTATGAGCTTCGCCCAAAAGTGTCCGGAGAGCAGCGTCCCCTCCGAGAAGCGGGTCCACCTTCATGTAGTCGTAAGTGTGATAACGATGGTTGGAGGCCGAGGCGAATATCGGGTTCAGATAAAGCGCGGTAATACCGAGGCCGGTCAGATAGTCGAGTTTTTCAACCACGCCATAGAGATCCCCCCCTCTGAAACCCTGCTCTCGGGCGGGTGCAAGCCAGGGTTTAAGCTCAATGCCTTGCGGCAGATGATTAACCGAACCACGACAAAACCTGTCCGGAAAGATTTGATAAAAGACGGCCTCTTTTACCCAGTCGGGCGTCTCGATGCTCATTCAGATGTTCCTAAGCCAGGTATCAGTCCCTGAACCTAGTAGAAAGAGCCTCAGTCGTCACGTCCGGCGACACAAACCCGGCTACGCCCTGATCGCTTGGCGATATAGAGGGCTTCGTCAGCGACTTTGCTCAGCGCGGATGCGTCCATACCGGGTGTCAGGTCGGCAACTCCGGCGCTGAAGGTGACATGCAACAGCTCACCGGAGGCTTCGTGCTGAATTTGTGAAAAGCCGTGACAGACTTCGTTGAGCAGTTGCTCGGCGATGTCCAGAGTGGTATCCGGCAGGATCAGGGCGAACTCCTCACCCCCGTATCGACCGATGTGATCGGACATGCGAAATCGTTGCCGCAGGTAGAGGGCCAGGCTGCGAATCACCCTGTCACCCACGCCATGGCCGTAGGTGTCGTTGACCGCTTTGAAATGGTCGATGTCGAGCATGGCGAAACACAGCGGCTGTTGCTGATCCTCAGCACGCTTGATGGATTGTTTGAGCACCTCAAGGGTGTTGATATGGTCCAACAAGCCAGTCAGGCTGTCGCGAATCATCTGGTCTTTCAAGCCCCGGTTGCGCAGGCAGCGGTTGCGCACCGTCGTGATCAGTACTTCCTTGGGAGCGGGCTTGGTCAGGAAGTCATCACCGCCCTGCCCCATGGCGTCCATTTGCTTGTCGAGATCTTGCTCGGCCGACAGGTACAAAATGGGTACGGTGTCGTAACGCGGTTGTTGGCGGATCACCCGGGCCAGTTCAATACCGGTACAACCGGGCATGTACATGTCCATCAAAATAGCGTCGGGATGGAAGCTCTGCATGGCACTGAGCACAGTCATCGGGTCCGTCACGGCCTGGGTCACCATTCCGGCTCCATTGAGCATGCGCTCGACGGACATCGCCTGGGATTTTGAATCATCGACCACCAGCACCCGAAATGGCTTTTCCGCCCGAAACGAATAGATGTTGCTGAGATGCTTCACCAAAAGCCCAATGTCGAGTTGGCCTTCCTTGAAGTAAACCCCATTGGCCCGGGTTGCGGCGAGGCGCAAGTGAATGTCGGGCTCGGCCAGGGATTGAAAGAACACCGGTGCGGGTTTGGTCAGGTCGGCTTGCGCCTCTCGTACGGCGGTGACGCCATCGCCGTCGAACTCCACCCCCACGATCAGTGCCGCTGGCAGGCGATGATGCATCGCTTTATCCAACTCCTGAGAGTCAGCGATGACCTGGGCCGGAATACCAAAGAAGTTCAATTGCTCCGCCAGGCTGGTGGCCTGGGCAGTGTCTTCAAAACAGATGTAAACGGGTTTGCGCCCTGCTACGAGCATGGAACCGGAATGTTCGTCGTTGCGTCGGGAGCAGGCATCCGCCAATACACGGATTTCGTCACTGATGGCTTCAATCACCTGGCTAGGCGGAGGCTTTTTGGGCTCCGTGCCTTCAACGAGGGCCACCAGGCGCGTGGTGGGAGCGAGCAACCGATCCGATTCGTAACGACTGGCGAGCTTGTGCAATTTAACGCAGTGCTGAACAAACTCCGCCTGCCAGGCGGGGTTCCACAGGACGTCATCCAGCGATTGCCAGGCGTTAATGACCTGCCGGGCCTGGTCCATCACCCGGCGGCCAAAGTGACGTTTCAGCTCAGCCAGTTGTTGCTCTTTAGAGTGTGTCATTCGCTTGAACGGTAAAGGGGAAGCATTGTGAACTGCTTCACATCTTAAGACCTTTTAACCCCTTGTACGAGATGCCTTAGCTGGGATTCGGAAGTTTTTTTGACGTTCTGGTCGAAATTATAGGCCATGTTTTCGATCAGCGTTGTGATGCGCATCAACGACTCTGTCTCAGCGGGATATTCTTTCGCCTTACGCTTTGTATACTGTGCGACCGTTTCGCCCGTGTCCCGCGGCCCGAGCCGTTTCTCCAGCCGGTTCAGGCTGGCCCAAGGCTCGGGCATCCGGCGCGGCAGTTTCAACAGCCCTGTGAACCAAGCCATCAGAAGGCCTAGGCCACCCAAAAAGGCCGTCATCAACCCAGCTGCCTGCCAAGCACTGATGCGGCCGAAATGCGATTCCAGCAGCCCCATAGCACTGTCTTCTTTATAGTCGAGCACCCATACCTGCCATTGGTACTGAACGGAGTCCCACCAGAACCCCATGCCGGTCATAAAGGAGGCGCCTCTTGATAACCGAGAGGTGAGCGGTAATTCGGATGGGTTTTCGGCATCCAGCCAGTCATCCAGATTGATTTCAACCCGGCCGGGGGCCACGGCGGCGGTCGGGTCGACCCGGACCCAACGGTTATCTAGCCAGACCTCCACCCAGGCGTGCGCCTCCATCTGACGCACCTGAATGTAATCGCCGTTCGGGTTGTACACACCGCCCAAATAGCCACCGACGATACGGGATGGAATGCCGGCGGCGCGAGCGATATAAGCCAGCGCACTGGCATAGTGACTGCAAAACCCACGACGGGCGCCAAACCAGAAATCGCTCAGGCTGTTCGCCCCTTGATAGGGCGGAGGTTGAAGGGTGTAGAAATAGGACTGACTGCGAATGTGGTTTAACACGGCTTCAATAAAGGCAGTTTGGTCACCCTGCTGTTCCCGGTAGAGCCCTTCCGCCCAGGCACGCAGCCGCTCGTTACCCTGTTGGGGCAACGCCTTATAAAAGGTCAGGAAGGATTGTTCGGGCCAAGCCACGACTGGGTTTGAGACCGCTTCATAGCGATAAGCCTGATTGACGCTGTCCCGTCTGGCGGCCCGCCCATCCGGCAGTACCTGGGCTTGATCCGCTTCCAAAGCGGTCGGCCAGTCGAGAAAGTACAGCCAGTGTTGCTGACTGGCTTCCATTACCACCGTATAGGAATAGGAAATGTTGGAGGCGGGTTGCGGTAAAACCCCTCTGGGCCATTGCCGACGGTTGTCCTCTCGAAAAAACGCTGTCCAACTTTGGCCGTCGAACACGCCCAACGTCGAACCGCGCCAATACCATTGATCTCTGGGTGGACGCTCGCCGTCAAAACTGACTCGAAATGCCGGGGATCGATCCCGGGCGAGATTGGCGACCGAGCCGGGGGAAAGCTCATCCGTCATGCCGGTTTTCGCCCCTCTCTGGTCGTTGGGAATAGTCCAAAGTGGTGGGATACGGGGAAAAAAGAGAAAGCCGACTATCATGATCGGTATGGCCCCGGCGAGCAGAGCGATACTGACTTTAAGCCCCCGGCGCCATTCAAAGCTGCGGTCCGCCGTAACAGCATGCAGTGCCAGGGTGTTGGCTAACACCATCAGGATGGCGAAAAACGCCCCGACCGGACTGTAGTGGTACAAAAGATAGACGCCCGCCAGAAAATAACCCAGGTAAACCTGGAAGACGGCGTCCCGGCGGCGCAGCACTTCAAGGGATTTCAGCAAATACCCCAGCATGCACAGCGCCACGGCGCTGTCGAGGGTGTAGGAGGTCAACCCGCTGGCATATAGGGCCACGACGCCCAGCAAGGTTGACCCCAACTTAAGCCACAGCGGCGCGGGACGCATTTCCCCATGCATGACGCGCCAGCGCCAGACCATGACCAGAGCCAGAACAGCCCCCATCCACGGTGGCAGGTAACGGGAAGACGGTAGCACCACCACCCACTGCACCAACACCAGAACCTTGAGAACGGAAAGCGTCAACGCCCGCTGCATGGGAGGCACATAATGCTTCATGAGGTCTCCCCGAACTCCGCCAAAGCCCTACGACAGCGCTCCGTATGAGCGGGGCCTTTGCCGGGAGCGATTTCGGTACCCGGCAGCCGGAGCCCATAGGGCCTGTCGTCGGCCACGCATTGGTTGATCTGCCAGGACAAAGCAGCCAGGCGCTGTTCAGCCACCAGGGATGGGAAGGCATTCCAGTCGAGCCATTCATCGGCCACCTGATAATCAACAAAGGCTTTGACCACCAGTTGGTCCCGGGCAAAGGAAGGCCAGTGGATGCGATGCATGGCATCCCCCACTTCATATTCCCGCAACGAGTGAAAATCTTCGGTACCGGCATGGATAAAATGATCATCCGCCGCATCGCCCGATTCGGCCCCACCCTGCCGATGGGCATCCTGATTAACGGGAACGGGATAAGCCCAGGCCGAGAGGTCCAACTGAACATAAGCACGGGCAATCATCAAACCAAAGGGGTAACGACTTTCCAGACGGAAACGTGGCAGAGGATGACGCCCACGGCGATGGGTTTCACGCGTGATCGGCACCACCACATCGTCCCCGTCCATCACGGCGGTCGCCAGGCCCCAGTCGGGATGAATCAGTTCCAATGGGCCGCGAAAGCGGTCGGACTCGGAACACAGGCGTATTGTGTATTCGGCCTCTTCACCCGCTTCCACCAACGCCGCCCGCTCGGCCTTCAACGTCAGACCGGAGAGGTTCCGGTAGGTCAGGTGCACGGCCGACCAGATCATGGCAATCAGCCAGAAGCCTAGAGCGTAATTCAGGGAACTTTCAAAATTGATAGCCAGCAGCAAAACCACCATCGCCACCAGCAACAGCATAAATCCCTGGCGACTGGGAAAAATCATGATCTTGCTTTGGTTCAGGGTAACCACGGGCAACGGAGGAAGGCGTTTGGCAATCCAGGCGTCAGATTGTTGCTTGATCCGCCGGAACAGGTTCATCAGGCCGCGATGACGTCGACGTCATCCAGTATCTGTTGAACCAGCACATCGCTGTCCTGCAATCGCTGGCCTTGAATGCGGTGCCCGGCGACTGCCGGGAAAACCGCCTGAACATCGTCCGGCATCACATAATTGCGCCCTTCGGTCAGCGCCATGGCTCGTGCCGCCGTCATCAATGCCAGGGCGCCTCGGGGTGACAGGCCCAAACGACAAAAATCCGGGTCGCGGGTTTTATGAACCAACCGCATGACGTAATCGAGCACCGCTTCGGACGCTTTGACCTCCAATATCTGGCGTTTGTAAAACGCCATCTGTTCCGCCGTCATCATGGGCTTTAATTCAGCCAGTCGACTACGGCCCAATTCGCCTTTCAATAAGGCTTTTTCCGATGTGATATCCGGATAACCCAGGCTGACCCGGATAAAAAACCGGTCCAATTGAGACTCCGGCAAAGGATAGGTGCCGGATTGGCTTTGAGGGTTTTGCGTGGCAATCACATAAAACGGCGAGGGCAAAGGCCGGGCTTCACCATCGATACTGACCTGACGCTCCTCCATGGCTTCAAGCAACGCGCTTTGAGCCTTGGGCGTCGCGCGGTTCAGCTCATCCGCCAGCAGCAATTGGGTGAAAATGGGGCCGGGGTGAAATTGAAACTGACCGCTGTCCCGGTTGTAGATCTGGGCGCCCAGGATATCCGCCGGGAGCAGATCGGAGGTGAACTGGATGCGCTGAAAATCCATCGACAACAAACGGCCCAGCGTCTGCGCCAACGACGTTTTTCCGACACCGGGAAGATCTTCCAGTAACAGATGGCCATCGCAGAGCAAGGCGATCCAAGCCAGGCGAACCGCCTCGTCCTTGCCTGAGATGACCTGTCGAACCCGCTTTAAAAGGTGATGGGTAACGGTGGAGAGATCGTGCATGAAGCCCTTCCCGATCAAATGGTTGAGTTGGGAGCCTTACGACTCCCCTATCCCGCCATTACAGCAGATTCAGGCCTCTAGCCAAGTCCTCCTGGAGGTCCAAGACATCCTCCAACCCGACCGCGACACGAATCAGCCCCGGTTCGATACCGGCCGCCAGCTTTGTCGCTTCGTCCACCCGCCCGTGGGTGGTGGTGAATGGGTGGGTAATGGTCGTTTTAGTATCGCCCAGATTTGCGGTGATGGACAAAATCCGCGTGGCATCGATCACCTTCCAGGCGGCTTCCTGCCCGCCGGTTACAACAAAGCTGAGTACTCCACCATAGCCGCTCTGTTGGCGACTGGCCAACTCATGCTGAGGATGTTGCGGCAATCCCAGGTAGTGCACTTTCTCTACCGCCGGTTGCTCCTGCAGCCACTCAGCCAGGACCTGCGTATTGGCACAATGCTGTTTCATACGAAGGTCCAGCGTTTCCAGACCTTTCAGGAAAATCCAGGCATTGAAGGGGCTCATGCTCGGACCCGCGCTGCGCAGGAAGCCGACGATTTCGTCCACCAGTTCACGCCGCCCGGCGACGGCACCGCCCAGAGCACGGCCCTGGCCATCGATGAACTTGGTCGCGGAATGCATGACGAGGTCCGCCCCCAAAGCCAACGGCTGCTGCAACGTCGGGGTGCAGAAACAGTTGTCGACCACGAGCAGGATGTCGTTCTCATGCGCCAAACGGGCCAGCGCAGCAATATCCGCGACTTCCGACAGGGGGTTGGACGGTGTTTCCAGAAACATGACGCGGGTTTCCGGCCGAATGGCTGCCCGCCAGGCGTCGAGGTCTTTTAATTCAACATAGGTGGTGCTGACGCCAAAACGATCGAGGTACTTATTGAACACCACGTTGGTCGAACCAAAGATACTGCGCGACGACAACAAATGGTCGCCCGAGCGCATGAACGACATGCAGATGGCGAGAATAGCGGCCATACCGGAACTGGTGGCTGCACAGGCTTCGGCACCTTCGAGCAACGCGAGACGTTCTTCGAACATGCGGACGGTCGGATTGGTGTATCGACTGTACACGTTGCCTTCGCGGTCACCGGCGAAGGTGGCGGCGGCATCGGCGGCGCTGTCGAATACGTAGGACGAGGTCATGAACATGGCTTCGGAGTGTTCCATTTCGGAAGTCCGTTTCTGCCCTCCCCGCACGGCCCTTGTGGCCGGTCGGGCGTTTCTCAAAGCCTCTTCACGTTCGTCCGTCATCATCGTCCTCAATTTTTAACCGGGTTACAAAACCTCAGTCGTCATTATGCAGGTCAACCAGCGGGGAATCATCGTCTTTTTCCCTCCGCTGACTTTTGGATTCGTCGTTACGGGCGGCTTCAAGTTCGGCGAGATAGGCCTCGTTGATGTCGCCGGTGATGTACTGACCGTCGAACACAGAGCAATCGAACTCCGTTACCCTGGCCTTGTGCGATTGAACGGCTTTTTTCAGATCGCCGATGTCCTGATAGATCAGTTTATCGGCACCGATCAGCTCCCGGATTTCATCATTACTGCGACCATGAGCGATCAATTCACTCGCAGCGGGCATATCAATACCGTATACATTGGGGTAGCGCACTTCCGGAGCCGCCGATGCGAAATACACTTTGGCGGCGCCCGCATCGCGTGCCATCTCGATGATTTCGTTGCAGGTAGTGCCGCGCACGATGGAATCGTCCACCAGCAGAACGTTCTTGCCTTTGAATTCCAGCCCGATGGCGTTCAGCTTTTGGCGAACGGATTTACGACGCTGTTTCTGGCCCGGCATGATGAAGGTGCGGCCGATGTAACGGTTCTTCATGAAGCCTTCGCGGAAGTTCACGCCCAGGCGGTTCGCCAGCTGCAATGCGGAGGTACGGCTGGTATCCGGGATGGGGATGACGACGTCGATGTCGTGTTCCGGCCATTCGCGGACGATTTTGTCCGCCAGGGCATCGCCCATGCGCAGCCGGGCCTTGTAAACGGAAATTCCGTCGATAATGGAATCCGGCCGGGCGAAATAGACGAACTCGAACATGCAGGGAACCAGACTTGGGTTCTCCGCGCATTGACGGGTGTGCAAAACGCCTTCGGCGTCGACATAAACAGCTTCACCGGGGGCTACATCGCGAATCAGCTGGTAGCCGAGCACATCCAGAGCGACGCTTTCGGAGGCCACCATATAGTCAGTTTTACCGCTCTCGCCCTGACGCTGGCCGATCACCAAAGGCCGAATGCCGTAAGGATCACGGAAGGCTACCATGCCGTAGCCGGATATCAGTGAAACGGCGGCGTAGGCGCCCCGGCAGCGACGATGGACTGCGGCCACAGCGGCGAAGATGTCTTCAGCGCCGGGACGCAATTTGCCCTGCAGTTGCAGTTCGTGAGCAAAAACGTTGAGCAGGACTTCGGAATCCGAGGTGGTATTAACGTGTCGCAGGTCCGATTGGTAGAGCGCACGGTTCAGTTCAGCAGAGTTGGTGAGGTTGCCGTTGTGGGCCAGTACGATGCCATAGGGGGAGTTCACGTAAAACGGCTGGCTTTCGGCGGTGCTGGACGACCCTGCCGTAGGGTAACGGACGTGACCAATGCCGATATGCCCGGTCAGCCGTTGCATGTGGCTGGTCCGGAACACATCCCTCACCAGGCCATTGTTTTTCCGAAGGAAGAAACGACCCTCGTCTTCGGTGACGATGCCGGCGGCATCCTGGCCGCGGTGTTGTAACACCGTTAATGCATCGTAGAGCTGCTGATTAACCGCAGTGTCACTGACGATGCCGACTATACCGCACATGCTTTACTCCCCTCCGACCGACAGAATGGCGTTGGATGCTTTGTTGATGTATTCACCGGTCCATTTAATGACCGGCTCGAAATAGGGAACCAGGGTTGAATCCTGCCAGAACTGGTCGAGGGCGAAGAGACGGCCCAATGCCAGCATGGCGACAACGATGACGAGCCCGCGCAGGAGGCCGAATACCACGCCAAGCGCCCGGTCGGTGCCGGTAAGGCCGGTCATGCGGACGAATTCGCCAAGCAGATGGTTGATTAGAGCGCCAACGACAAGAGTAGCGACGAAGAGGATGGCGAAAGCGGCGGTGTAGCGCCATGCCGGGGATTCGATAAAGTCGTTCATCAAGACAGCGAGTTTATCACTGAAGAGTCGGGCGATGACCAGAGCGATAATCCAGGAGGCTAGAGACAGGGCTTCCTTGGTGAACCCCCTTTTAATGCTGATGAGGGAGGAAACCAGAAGTACGACAACAATAATCCAATCAATGGCAGCCATATGTCACCCAACCTGAAAACGCGCGCATTCTAACAGACCCCGGTCGATTGTGAACCTTCTGTGGCAGTGGTCCGCGTCGTTAGGGAGGGGAGCCTGTCACTTAAGGCTGAAATCTGACCACCAGCCCCTGCATCCCGGTTTTATTCTTGATGTCTTCTTTCAGGGTCCGAACACGCTCCAGCTCCGTATCCGGCCCGACCAATACTTGGGTAAAGAGCGTGCCATCCGACAAGATGACTTCGTTAACGTAGGTCTTGTAGCCCTGGCCCCTGAGCTCGTCCCGCAATTCCGCCGCCTTTTTGCTGTCTTTAAAACTGGCGACCTGGACACTCCAGGCCTTACCCACGATGGCGGGTTCCGAAGAGGCGACCTCTTCTTTAGGGGCTTCCGCTTCAGGTTGGGCGGGCGCCTCGGTTTCGACAGGCTCATCAACACCCTCTTCGGGAGCGGCCTCGGCGACCGGAGCTTCCTCGGGAAGGGTCGCTAAAACGTCCTGTGCGGGTTCGGCAACTCGAATATGGGAAAGATCGGGTCGTTTGGGTTTGGGGGGGATTTGGGTGATTTTCTCGGGTATGCGCCCTTCCCCATCCAACAGGACGGGTACGATCAAAAATACTAGTGCCAAAATGACCAGAGCACCCACCAGGCGCTGCTGAATTCGAATGTCCACACCCTACTCCGTTGACCGGGTCATGCCAGCGCCACCAGCGCTTCGGACACCGTATAGAAGGAACCACAAACCAGGATTGGCCGACCTTGGGCCTCGTTACAGGCGGCGTCGATGGCGGCCGCGACGGAATCATAGCATTGGGCCGAACTGAGTGTCGCCCTGTCGCGCAGGGCGGTGGCGGTCAGGCCCCGGGGCACATCCAGATCGGCCAGGAACCATTGCCGGGTCATGGGAGACAGCGCCTCTACAACGGCCTCTACGTCTTTATCGGCCAGCATGGCCAACACCACGCACCAGGATTCATCACCCAAACGATCCGCCAGGTAACGGGCCGCATGAGGGTTGTGACCTACATCCAGCACCAGCCGCTGTTCACCCCGGTAAACCGTCTGCAGCCGACCCAACAATTGAACCGAATTCAACGCCGTGACAACGTCGTTTGGTGACAGCGTGAATGGGGACAGTGAAAATGCCTGCAAAGCCGTTGCCTGGTTTTGCAATGGCACGCTGGCGGTCAGTTGATCGCGATCGATACGGCCACCCTCCCACCACAGCGCAGTTTCTGTAATGCCATGGCTTTCACCAAAGGAATAAACCGGGGCGCCCAATTCATCTGCTGCGGTGAAGACAGTGCTTGGAAGCTCCACACTGCCCAGCACCGCAGGCGTTTCAGACCGAAATATACCGGCTTTTTCCCGGCCGATGATATTGATGTCGTCCCCCAAGAAAGCCTGATGGTCACGATCCACGGTGGTAAGGACGGCGATATCGCAATCCACCAGATTCACCGCGTCCAACCGCCCGCCAAGACCCACTTCCAGCACCCATAAATCAAGATCGGCCTGCTTGAAGACAACAGAAGCCGCCAGGGTGGTGAACTCGAAGTAAGTGAGGCTGACATCGCCTCGCGCGGCTTCCACCTGCTCGAACGCCCGGATTAATACATCATCCGTAACGGTTTGGTCATTCAGCATGACCCGCTCATTGAAACGATGCAGGTGGGGAGAGCTGTATAAACCAACACTGGCACCAGCGGCCATACCCAACTGACGAAGGGTTTCACAGGTCGAGCCTTTACCATTGGTTCCCGCGACGGTGATCACGAACGGCCGGGTTCGATCCGCCCGGGAGAGCGGTAAATCGAGGTTTTGGGCAACCTGGGAAAGGCGGTCGAGCCCGAGGTCTATCGACTGGCTGTGTATTTGCTCAAGGTAGGCCAGCCAGTCGTCAAGGCTTCGCTCAGGCTGCTGGGGCATGGGTCAGCTTTTTCAGTACACCGCCCAAACGCTCACGTAGCTGATGACGATGCACGATCATGTCGATGGCGCCTTTTTCCATCAGGAACTCACTGCGCTGGAACCCTTCAGGCAGTTTTTCACGAACGGTTTGTTCAATCACACGGGGGCCAGCAAAGCCAATCAGGGCGTTGGGTTCGGCTATGTTCAGGTCGCCCAACAACGCCAGCGAGGCCGACACACCACCAAAACAAGGGTCAACCATGACTGAAAGATAAGGAATTCCCGCTTGGTGAAGCTTTTCGATGGCTGCGCTGGTTTTGGCCATTTGCATCAATGAGAACAGCGCTTCCTGCATACGAGCCCCACCGGACGTTGCAAAGCAGACCATGGGGATCTTGTCTTCAAGCGCCACCTTGGCGGCACGAACGAACTTTTCACCCACCACAGCCCCCATGGAGCCGCCGAGGAAATTAAAATCGAAAGCGGCGACCACCACAGGCAAGCCTTCCACCTGCCCTTTCACGACAACCAATGCATCGTTCTCGCCAGTGGATTTCTGGGCACCGGCCAGGCGGTCTTTATAGCGTTTGGTGTCTTTGAATTTGAGTCGATCGACGGGTTTTACATCCGCAGCGATTTCTATGCGGTTTTCGGTATCGAGGAAAAGATCGATGCGCCGACGCGCACCGATCCTGATGTGATGATCGCATTTCGGACAAACATCCTGATTGCGCTCCAACTCCGGGCGATACAGAACCGCATCGCACTTGGGGCATTTTTTCCACAGCCCCTCGGGAACGCTGGACTGTTGGCCAGCGTTGGATCGAATCAGTGACGGTACAATTTTGTCCAGCCAGCTACTCATCGCTTCCTCGTTATCCTTTTATAGACGTCAGGGATTATGCTTGATCCATGGCGGTGCGCATATCGCCCAACACCTTAGACACTTGTGAAGAAATTTCAACGGCTGGGGCCGATTGCAACTCCTCCACAATACGAACCAAGGCGGAGCCAACGATAACGCCATCGGATACCCGAGCCACCTTCGCAGCGGTTTCACCGTCTTTAATGCCAAAGCCAACGCACACCGGCAGATCGGTATGCTGGCCGATCCAATCCAGACGCTGGGCGACATCATCGACATTCAACGTGCTCGCACCGGTAATACCCTTCAGCGAGACGTAATAAATCCAGCCTGAAGCCTGCTCACAAATGGCATTGAAGCGCTCGTTGGTGGTGGTTGGCGTAACCAGATAAATCAAGTCGAGACCGGCGTCGCGCATCAGCGGCACCAGTTCGGACCCTTCTTCCGGCGGCATGTCGACCATAAGCAACCCATCGACACCGGCATCGACAGCGGCGGCCACGAACGTCTCGTACCCCATCCACTCAACCGGGTTCAGGTAACCCATCAACACCACCGGCGTTTCCGTATTGGTCTCACGAAAGGAACGCACCACTTCGAGGGTTTTTCTCAACGTCATACCGGCGCCCAAGGCGCGCTCATTGGCGAGCTGGATGGCGGGCCCGTCGGCCATCGGGTCGGAAAACGGCATACCCAGCTCAATGATGTCCGCTCCGGCGGAGACCAGACCATGCATCAATGGCAAGGTCACATCGGGCCGCGGGTCACCGGCGGTAACGAAGGGAATCAGGGCCTTGCGGCCCTGTTTTTTCAAACGGTCAAAGGTACTTGTAATTCGGCTCATGGGGTTCCCTCAGATCGAAAGGCCGTCAATGGCGGCGATGGTATGAACGTCTTTATCGCCCCGACCGGACAGGTTGACGATGATGCGTTTGCCCTTGCCCATTTCCTTGGCCAACTTTTTGGCATAGGCAATGGCATGGGAAGACTCCAAAGCCGGCATAATGCCCTCGGTCCGGGTCAATTCCCGGAAAGCCTCAAGTGCTTCATCGTCCGTCGCTGCCACATAGGTGGCACGGCCGGTATCTTTCAACCAGGAATGCTCAGGCCCCACGCCCGGGTAATCCAACCCGGCGGAGACTGAGTGAGTCCCCATGATCTGGCCGTCTTCGTCAGCCATGATGTAAGTTCTGTTGCCGTGCAACACACCGGGACGCCCCTTGGTCAATGGCGCCGCATGCTCGTTGCCATCCAACCCACGCCCGGCGGCTTCCACCCCGTAGATTTTCACCGACTCGTCGTTCAGGAACTCCCAGAACAAACCGATGGCATTCGAACCCCCACCCACACAGGCGACAATGGCATCCGGCAGCTCACCTGCCTGCTCCTGAATCTGGCGGCGCGCTTCACGGCCGATAACAGAGTTGAAATCCCGCACCAGAGTCGGGTACGGGTCCGGTCCCGCTGCGGTACCGATGATGTAATAGGTATCGTCGATGTTGGTGACCCAGTCACGCATGGCTTCATTCATGGCATCCTTAAGCGTGCGGGTTCCCGAAGTCACCGGAATAACATCGGCCCCCAACAACCGCATGCGATACACATTCAGCTTTTGCCGTTCAACGTCTTCCGCGCCCATATAAACCACGCACTTCAAACCCAGACGGGCCGCGATGGTCGCCGAAGCCACCCCATGCTGACCGGCGCCGGTTTCAGCGATAACGCGCGGTTTGCCACCGTGCTTGGCCAGCAATGCCTGACCAACAGTGTTGTTGATTTTATGGGCACCGGTATGGTTCAAATCTTCTCGCTTCAGGTAAATATCCGCCCCACCCCATTTTTCACTCAGGCGTTTGGCAAAATACAGAGGCGAAGGACGACCGACGTAATGCGCCAGGTCCTCATCGAATTCACGACGAAAATCGGGGTCGTCTTTCAAACTCTTGTACATGGCGGACAGCTCTTCGAGCGCGTCCATGAGGGTTTCCGACGCAAAACGGCCGCCGTAGGGGCCAAAGTGACCGGTGTTATCCGGGTAGGCGTGAAAATCAGTAATCTTTGTGGTCATGCTGTCTCTCTTTGAGCATCGGCCAGGCGTACCTGGCGCACAAATTCGGTCATCTTTTCAGGAGACTTCTCGCCCTTGGCGGCTTCGATACCGCCGCTGACGTCCACTCCCAAAGGTTGAACGGTCGTAACCGCTTCGAACACGTTGGCCGGGTCAAGCCCACCGGCCAAAATGATGGAGCGTCGCCATCGCTCGGGAATAAGCTGCCAGTTGAAGGATTCGCCGGTGCCGCCGGGTTGGCCGGGTTTGTAGGTGTCTAGCAAAATGCTGGTGGCATCGGCATAGCGTTCGAGGTCGGCTTCCAGTGTGGCGCTGTCACGAACGCGGAGGGCTTTGATCCAGGGGCGGCCAAAGTTCTGGCAGAATTCGGGGGTTTCGTCGCCATGAAACTGGATGACGTCGATGGCGACCTGACTCAATACCTGGCGGACTTCAGCTTCGGTGGGGTTCACAAAGAGAGCGACACGAGTACAAAACGCGCCAGCCATGCGGGCCAGCGGAGCAGCCTGTTCGATAGACACAGCTCGGGAGCTCGGTGGATAAAACACCATCCCAATGGCGTCGGCACCCAGCCGGTCGGCCAATTCCACATCGGCGGGCCGTGTCATACCACAAAGTTTAATTCGCGTTCGCATGAATAGAGAGTCTTACGGAACCCAGGAAGAGCGCCTAGTCTAACAAAGCTCAGGGCATCCCCCAATGCTCTTATTCCTGTTTCGTGGCTTTGGTTGGGTTTGGTGCCAGTGGCTTACTGAGCTTTGGGGGTGTGGTTGGGTTTGGTGCCGGTAGCTCCAGGCGGCTTACTGAGCTTTGGGGCTGTGGTTGGGTTTGGTGCCGGTAGCTCCAGGCGGCTTACTAAGCTTCAGGGGCTGTGGTCCGCGTCCCTTGCCGGTGGGTGCTTCTCCGGGGCCGCTGTGAATCCATCCATGGACGCTTAGCCTCGGCATCCATGCCTCGGATACCCCTGCGAAGCACCCACCGGCAAGGGACGCTCACGTTTTAGCCTCGTTCTTGTTACCCATTTTTTGAGCTCAGTTTTAAATCTTACGCACATTCACTAGCCCCCGATAAAACCACTCGCGGAGATGTGGGTTTACGAACAATCACACGGAGGCAATGTTATAAGCCCCGAGGTGCCGGGTTCCCCTCCGCCGGCGGTCGGACGGCTTGGAGGGGGTCGGCCGAGCCTACATGGAAGTACTTGCGGCGCTCCGACTGAGGGCTACCCGGCACCTCGGGGCGAACCACGGGCACGACAGCATACCCAGCCACCAAAAGGAGCGGACCACTGGCAAAACAGCAGACCGAGCCTCCAAAAAGGGAGCGACAGGCGGAAAAACCTAAACGTCAGCCAACCCAGGGAAACCGTCGAGGAAGGCGGGTCCGGGCTCGCGATATGGCAGGTCCTGCCGTTCGTATTGGGCGCGGATGAAGTAGAGACCGGCGGCGGGGGCTGTGACGCCACCGAGGTTTCGGTCCCGAGTGGCGAGGACCTCGGCTGCCCACTCGACGGGCTTGTTGCCACGGCCTATTTCCAGCAGGACACCCATGATGTTGCGGACCATGTGGTAGAGGAAACCATTGGCCCTGGCCTGAAGGACTATGAGGCGGCCCTGGCGCACCAGAGTCAGTTCCCGGACTTCTTTTACCGGGGACTGGGCCTGACAGTTCGCCGCACGGAAAGCCGAGAAATCATGTTCGCCCAGCAATAGGTTCGCCGCCGCCTGCATACGGGAAACGTCCAGCGGGTTACGCTCCCAGGTCAGGCCGTTTCGCAGAATGCCACCTGGGACAGGCGCGTTGTACACGATGTAGCGATAGGCCCGCTCTTTCGCCGAAAAGCGCGCATGGAATTCATTGTCGACGATTTTGGCCCATTGAACACTGATGTCCTTTGGCAACAGGGTATTGGTTCCCACCGTCCAGCCGTACTCCTTGCGGGCACTGAAGGTATCGAAGTGAATCACCTGATTACTGGCGTGTACACCCGCATCCGTGCGCCCGGCCACGATCAAATCCACCGGGTGGTTGGCCACGCAGGAAATCGCCTTGGTCAGTTCAGCCTGCACCGTCGGAACGCCCGACTTTTGAATCTGCCAACCGTAATAGTCGGTACCACGGTACTCAACACCCATGGCAACACGGAAACAGTGATCGGGGTGGGCAAAGGGGAAGATTTCAGTCATGGAAAAACAAAAACGCCGCTCAAAAGAGCGGCGCAGTGTACAGGATTTCAGGAAAGCGCTGAACCAGTTATAGCTGGTCCATCAACTCCTTGGCTTGCTGCTGCTGTTCGGTATTACCCTCTATAGCAACCTCTTCAAGGATGTCGCGCGCGCCTTCTTTGTCGTCCATCTCGATGTAGGCGCGAGCCAGGTCCAACTTGGTACTGGCTTCATCGCTACCGGACAGGAAGTCGAACTCATCGTCATCCAGCTCGGCACCACCGGGAAGCGCATCCGCCAGTTCCTGGAGATTGGCTTCTTCCGCCTCGGCAGCGACAGGCTCCGGCTCGACTTCGGGCTCAAGATCCATCTTGGCGTCCGGCTCGGAAGACTCATCCGTGAAATCGAACGCTAAATCTTCACCACCGGTCAGATCATCCCCTTCGGCATTTTCGTCGAGGGACAGTGCATCATCGGTAGGCAGTTCATCCGTGGTGGCCGGTTCCAGCTCATGGTCTTCCAATGAACTGAAATCCAAATCGAGATCGTCTTCTTCGGTCGCCAGTGTCGGCAATTCAGGTTCGGCTGGCTTCTCGGTTTCATCAAGGCTGAAATCAAGATCGCTGTCCAGGTCGCCCTCATCTTCTTCAAGCGAGAAGTCCAATGCGGAAGAGTCATCGGACTCCACCGACAGATTTTTCGGTGCTGCAGGCTCGGCTTCTTCAAGACCCAAATCGCCCAGATCCAGATCAAGACTTTGCTCGGACTCTTCTTTTTCCGGCTCGCTGTCGATATCCAGGTCATCGAGATCCAGACTGAAGTCCAAATCGTCATTTTCCGAGGATTTAACCTCAACCGAATCGGTTTCTTCTTCGGCTTCGGCGGCGGTGTCGCTGCCAAAATCGCTGAGATCGTATGTGCTACTGCTGGACTTGAGGTCTTGTTCCAAATCTTCCAGAGAAGGAATGTCTTCTTCCTGCTCGGTATCGGTATCCAGCCCGAAATCCAGATCGTCGTCACTATCGAGATCCATGGAGAGATCATCGTCAGCCGAGACGTCGCCCGCCATTGGCATCCGGCTGCGGAAATCGTCCGCCTGAGCCTGTTGGTCTGCGGTGAGCGACAGGCGCTGCTCAAGGTCGTCAAATGCGGCGGCATTACCCGTCTCGGCATAGACTTCCAACAGCTTCAGACCAATATCGGTACGGCCCGGCTCTTCAGCGAAAGCTGTCTTAAGCTTCTCTTCCGCCTGCTCATATTTCTGGTAAGCCATATACATTTCGGCTTCCATGATGGCATCGGAAGTTTCGTCGCTGCCTTCATCTTCCACATCCAGCGGGGTATCTTCTTCAAAATCACCCAGCAAGTCGTCATCCAGGTCTTCTTCGAACTGGGGCTCGGTTAGTCCACCATCGGCCATGACCGGGGTTTCATCATAAGACTCTTCGGATTTGCTGGAACGGCTGCGCAGATACAGCGGAATCATCAACAGTACGAGAAGGCCCGCCGCAGCAATGACCATGTTATACAGGCTGGATGTCAGCCAGTTCGTAACAGGCGCCGTTGTCTGTTTGATAAAGCCCATGAAGCCTGGTTCGGGCATGGGTTCAGGCTGAGGCTGAATTTGAGGTTGCGCGGGCTGAGTGGGTTCCGGTTGCGTTTGAACCGGTTGAGCGGGCTCGATCTGAGTCGGCTGTTCGGTTCCGGCGGGCGTCACAGGCTGACCTGCCTGATCACCTTGTTGACCGGGACGTTCACTGTCAGCGGCAGTTTGAGCGGTATCGCCTTCGGCGGCAGCTTCCGCTTCACGCGCCGCCAGCTCTGATTGCAGTGCCGCAGCATCACCACTTTGAACGTTGAGCAGCCGCTGCATAATGGCGATCTGCTCTTCCATTTGGGCGACGCGACTCTCCAGCTCCTCTTTCTCACGACGGAACTGATCGTTCAACTCGCCAGCGATGGCCAGTTCGTTTTCGAGGCGCTCTATTTCAGCGTTGGCTCCCGCTTCACCCCCGGCACTGGTGCCTTCGGTTTCGGTATCGGCCGCCACTTCAAGGTAGCCGTCCGGGTTACGCTCGCCCTCACCCTGTGGCAGGGCGGAGCTGGTGGACTCAGTGGCCGAGAGTTGCACTTCGGCGGCTTCGGTGTCCGCCGAGGTACGTGGACGGGCGGTGCCGCCATCGTTCTGTCGACGAACTTCGGCAATGGCTTCTTGAACCGTACGAGAGGCGATCTGGCTTTCATTGGGTAGCTTCAACAGGCTACCGGCCTTGAGCCGATTGATGTTGTTGTTCAGGAAGGCATTGGGGTTCAGATCCTGGATCGCCAACATGATCTGTTGGGGCGAATAGCCATTGCCAGCGGGAAGGCTTGCGGCAATCTCCCAGAGGGTATCATTACGTTTGACGCGGTATTCGTTCGGGCCAAGATTTTCTTCGCGCGGTTGCACGTTGGCGGGAACGGTCTCGGTCGTGGTTTCGGGCTGGCTGACCGTGGTGGTCGTGGTGATTTCAGTCGGCCTGGTTGGCTGAGCGGCAGGCTCCACCACCAGTGACTCACCCACAACGCCGGTATCGAATACCGGTGGATCCAGCAGCAGGGTGTACTCTTTCAGCAAACGCCCGCCCGGCCAATTCACCTCAACCAGAAAATTCAGGAAAGGCTCGCGCACCGGCTGACGCGTGGAAAGGGCTATGATCAGCTCGCCGGCTTCGTTTTCCTGAACCTGGAACTGAATGTTCGACAGGAAGAAATTTCGTTCCACTCCGGCTCGCACGAAAGCATCGTTACTCGCCAAAGTGGGCAAAATTTCACCAGCCGTTAAACCACGCAGTTGCAGCAGTTCAATTTCGGCATCCAGCGGTTCATTGAGATGGGATTCCAACTCAATGTCACCCAGACCCAACGCCTGAGCGGTACTGGTGAACGCCAGCGCGGAAATGATTAGTGTTAGCGCCTGTTTTTTGAACATCACCCTTTTCCCTTCCCTCAACCTTCATATCAATACCACGAATGGCACCAATATTTTGAAAAGGAGTTCTCTATTTTAATGATAGGCGCATCAATTCGAGAACTGGTTCTCGATTTTATTCATGCACCCCTAATTCGTCCGTTTTGAAAACTAGAAAAGACTTTCAAAACTTCGGCTAAGTATTATTGATAAAAGGATTTTTCGCAACACAAGGGGCTTTTTCGTATGACGGTGCAGCCCGATGCTTCGGTCACTGATAAAAAAAGGCGACTCACACGAGCCGCCTTTTTAATTTCAACCTTTTGAAATCTAAAGGAAAAACGCATTTCCAGGCGATATATTCCGACCTCCTGAAATGCGAATATTCCACTTCGACTTTTTGATTAGAGCTTGCCGTTCAGAATGGCCAGAGTCCGCCGCAGAGGCTCTGCAGCGCCCCACAACAGCTGGTCACCCACGGTGAACGCGCCCAAATAGTCATCACCCATCGCCAACTTGCGCAAGCGACCGACAGGAACGCTCATGGTTCCAGTCACCTTGGCCGGAGTCAGTTCCTGCATGGTGACTTCTCGATCGTTGGGCACGACTTTCACCCAATCGTTACCCGACGCGAGAATGGACTCCACTTCGCTCACCGGTACATTCTTGCGCAGTTTGATGGTCATGGCCTGGCTGTGTGAACGCATGGCACCCACCCGGACGCAGATGCCATCGATCGGGATCGGCTGATCGCCGCGACCAAGAATCTTGTTAGCTTCGACCTGCGCTTTCCACTCTTCCTTGCTCTGACCGGAAGGCAGTGCTTTGTCGATCCAGGGAATCAAACTGCCCGCCAGGGGGACACCGAACTGATCCGACGGGTAGTCTGAGCTGCGGATAAATTCAGATATTTTCCGGTCGAGGTCGAGAATGGCGGAAGACGGGTTCGCCAGATCTTCGGCGGCGACCTGATGAATCGCGCCCATCTGCTGCAGCAATTCACGCATGTGTTTGGCGCCGGACCCGGAAGCCGCCTGATAGGTCATGGGCGATACCCACTCGACCAGGTTCTCGCGGAACAGGCCGCCCAGGCCCATCAGCATCAGGCTGACGGTGCAATTGCCACCGACATAGGTTTTCACACCACCGTCGATCGCACGGTCGATGACATCACGGTTCACCGGGTCGAGAACAATGATGGAATCATCCGCCATCCGCAGTGTGGAGGCGGCGTCGATCCAATAGCCGTTCCAGCCGGTGTTGCGCAATGGCTCGTACACCTCGGAGGTATAGTCGCCGCCCTGGCAGGTCACAATGGCTTCGCAACCGGCCAACGCTTCGAGATCGTTCGCGTCCAACAGAGTATCGCTGCCCTGGCCGACATCCGGCGCGGGCTGCCCGACCTGGCTGGTGCTGAAGAAGACCGGCTGGATACCGCGAAAATCGTCCTCTTCACGCATACGCTGCATCAGCACGGAACCCACCATGCCACGCCAACCGATAAATCCGACTTTCATAGTCACCTCTTGATATGTTGAACAGTCGATCACTCAGTGCAGTGGTCGACTGTAGTAT
Organism: uncultured Saccharospirillum sp.; assembly: GCA_965652395.1. Lineage (GTDB taxonomy): Bacteria > Pseudomonadota > Gammaproteobacteria > Pseudomonadales > Natronospirillaceae > Saccharospirillum. Next base: position 47,022 of record CBFGUW010000036.1, read on the forward strand.
TCATCAACGACAAGCCCCTACCACAGGTACTGTCGACACCCGGCTCGTCCAGGTGTTTTATTCCGCAGACAGGGCTTCGACAACGGCGTTACCCATGACTTCGGTGGATACGGACTGCTCGTTCTCACCGGCGATATCGGCCGTACGCAGCCCTTGATCCAATACACGACTGACGGCCTTTTCTATGGCCTCCGCCGCGGCAGGCTCCGACAGGGAATAGCGGAGCATCATGGCGACCGACAAGATGGTCGCGAGTGGGTTGGCCACACCCTTTCCGGCAATATCCGGCGCGCTGCCGTGAATCGGCTCATACATGCCCTGCCCGGCTTCATTCAACGAAGCGGAAGGCAACATGCCGATGGAGCCGGTCAGCATGGCGGCACAATCCGACAAAATGTCGCCGAACATATTGCCAGTGACAATCACATCGAACTGTTTCGGCGCGCGCACCAACTGCATGGCAGCGTTGTCGACATACATGTGCGACAACTCGACGTCCGGATATTCCTTGGCCAAATCGTTCATGATATTGCGCCAAAGCACCGTGACTTCAAGTACATTGGCCTTGTCGACCGAGCACAGGCGCTTGTTGCGCTTTTGAGCGGCCTGGAACGCCATGTGACCGATGCGTTTGATTTCAGACTCGCTGTACACATAGGTGTTGAAGCCTTCGCGTTCACCATTCTCGTTGATGCGCTCACCGCGCGGCTGGCCGAAATAGATGCCGCCGGTCAGTTCACGCACGATCAGGATATCCAACCCGGAAACGATCTCTGGCCGCAGGGAGCTCGCACCTGCCAGCTGGGGATACAGCATCGCCGGGCGCAGGTTGCCGAACAAACCCAGGTTGGAACGCAGCCCCAGCAAACCTTTTTCAGGCCGCTTCGCCATTTCCAGTCCGTCCCACTTGGGACCACCAACGGCGCCGAGCAGAACAGCATCGGCCGCCTTTGCCTTCTCCAGGGTCTCGTCCGGCAGTGGCACGCCCGTGGCGTCGATCGCGGAACCGCCCACCAGGGCGTGGTCCAATTTCAGGTTCAGCCCGTGCTGCTCCGCCACCCGGTTCAGAACGCGCTCGGCTTGGGTGACAATTTCCGGGCCAATGCCATCACCCGGCAAAATCAGAATGTTCTTTTCGTTGCTCATTGGCCTTCCTTAATGAATTTGTCCAAATACCCAGGGCGCCTGTTGCTGGCGTTTTTCTTCATAGGCACGAATGGCATCGGCTTCCTGCAAGGTCAGACCGATGTCATCCAGGCCATTCAGCAAGCAATGCTTGCGAAATTCATCCACCTCGAAAGAGAAGCTTTCACCTTCGGGGGTAGTCACTGTTTGGTTCTCAAGATCCACCTTGAGCCGATAACCTTCGGTGTCAGCCTGCGCCTTGAACAGACGATCCACCACCTCTTCGGGCTGCACGATGGGCAGAATGCCGTTCTTGAAACAGTTGTTGTAGAAAATATCGGCAAAACTCGGCGCTATGATGACCCGGAAACCGTAATCCTCAAGCGCCCAGGGGGCATGCTCACGGCTGGAGCCGCAGCCGAAATTACGCCGCGCCAGCAACACCTCAGCGCCCTGATAGCGCGGTTGGTTCAGTGCGAAATCAGGGTTGAGGGGCCGTTGGCTGTTATCCATCCCGGGCTGACCCTCATCCAGGTAACGCAATTCGTCGAACAGGTTAGGACCGAAACCACTGCGCTTGATGGATTTCAAAAACTGCTTGGGAATGATCATGTCGGTATCGACGTTGGAGCGATCCATTGGCGCAACTAAGCCATTCAATGAAGTAAAGGGTTTCATGCGGCACTGCCCTCCTGCCAGGTGCGAATATCGACAAAATGACCGGCGATGGCGGCGGCGGCGGCCATGGCCGGGCTGACCAGATGGGTGCGACCACCAAAGCCCTGACGGCCTTCAAAGTTGCGGTTGGAGGTCGAAGCACAATGCTCGCCCTGCCCCAATTTGTCGGCGTTCATGGCCAGACACATGGAACACCCCGGTTCACGCCATTCGAAACCGGCTTCAATAAAAATTTTGTCCAACCCTTCGGCTTCCGCCTGGCGTTTCACCAGCCCCGAGCCGGGAACCACCATCGCCTGTTTCAGGGAGGCGGACACTTTGCGCCCTTTGGCGACGACGGCTGCGGCACGCAGATCTTCAATGCGTGAGTTGGTGCAGGAGCCGATGAATACGCGGTCGAGTTTGATCGACTCAATAGGCTGGTCGGCTTTCAGGCCCATGTATTCAAGCGCCCGCTCAATGCCTTTGCGGTTGGCTTCGTCTTCGACGGCGGCCGGGTTGGGCACTTTGTCGCTGACGCCTTTGACCATCTCGGGCGAGGTACCCCAGGTGACCTGGGGTTCGATGTCGGCGGCGTTGATCAGGATATCCTGATCGAAGACGGCGTCTTCATCGCTGACGAGATCGCGCCAGGCTTCGGCGGCTTTGTCCCAGAGTTCACCCTTGGGCGAGAAGGGACGACCGTGGAAGTAGTTCAGGGTGGTGTCGTCGACAGCGACCATGCCAGCCCGCGCTCCGGCTTCGATGGCCATGTTGCAGACGGTCATGCGTCCTTCCATGGACAGCGACCGGATGGCGCTGCCAGCGAATTCGATGGCATAGCCGGTGCCGCCTGCGGTGCCGATCTGGCCGATGATGTAGAGCACGATGTCTTTGGCGGTGATGCCTTCGGGCAGGTCGCCTTCGACGCGAATGCGCATGTTTTTCATTTTGCGCTGAATCAGGCACTGGGTGGCGAGTACGTGTTCGACTTCGGAGGTGCCGATGCCGAATGCGAGGGAGCCCATGGCGCCGTGGGTGGAGGTGTGGGAGTCGCCACAGACGATGGTCATGCCGGGCAAGGTGGCGCCCTGCTCTGGACCGACGACGTGAACGATGCCTTGGTTGATGTCGTTCATGCCGAATTCGCGTACGCCGAAGTCGGCGCAGTTGCTGTCGAGCGTTTGCACTTGAATTCGGGAGATTTCGTCGCGGATGCCTTCGACGCCGGTGCTGCGTTCGTCCAGTACGGTGGGGACGTTGTGGTCGGGCGTGGCGAGATTGGTGTCGAGGCGCCAGGGTTTGCGACCGGCCAGGCGGAGGCCTTCGAAGGCCTGGGGTGAGGTCACTTCGTGAAGCAATTGCCGGTCGATATAAATCAAGGCGGTACCATCGGACCGCTCGGACACCAAATGGGCATCCCAAAGCTTGTCATACAGAGTCTTACCGGCCATCACGGGCCTCCTTGTTTGGTTTTGTGCCTGGAACCCGTGGTTGCGGCTGGGTTGTTCTTCCGGTGGGCGGCGGGTAACCCGACAACGGGGCGGTAAAAGAGGAACACAGGCCCCCACGGCCCCAACACCACAACCCCCCCCCCCCCCCCCACCCCCC
>CBFGUW010000037.1:0-50048 GCA_965652395.1 uncultured Saccharospirillum sp.
GCTTAATGACGGCACGCCGTAAATACTTCCATGTAGGCTCGCGGACCGCATCCATGCGGTCCGACGACCGTCATTAAGCCACCCGACACCCGCCCCTAGCCTTCATCATTGCCCTATGTGTTTTAGCTAAACGCAGGCAGCGATGGGGCGAAGGTGGTGGAGGGTACGGCCATTTGGGGGTATCCGAGGCATGGCCTGGTGCGCCAGCCCGGGCCCAGCCTAAGCGTACATGGAAGTATTCACAGCGCCCCCAAATAGCCGTACCCACCACCTCCACAACCCACCAAGACCAACGAATGGAAAAACAACCCACCGGCCGATAGCAAATATCCTACAAGGACTGTCCCAGATCGCCGCTATTGCTTACGAGGGTAACCGACCATACTTCGCTCCGTCGCTAGGACAGCTCTGGGAAACGGATGACCCGCTACAGGACGTAGGCACCACATACAGGTTATCTGGACAACTTGAAGGACGTCTCAGTGGGCAGCTGAGCCGGCCAGGGCAGGCCGATCCCCGTTTTGGTTTTATCACCCCTCTTTCCAAAACCGGGTCCGGCCTCGTCCGGCCGGCGGCACCCCATTGAGAAAGGACGCCATCCGACCCATGATAGCAACACAGTTGCACATCATCGGCGTACCATGACTCAGCCCGCAAATTCCTCCCGTACCAAAACCCAACGCTTCGACACCCGCTATGCCCGGGAGCTGCCGGAGACCTACGCCCAAGTCAAACCCACCCCGCTGCGCGACCCTCATTGGGTGTGCTGGAACCATTCACTGGCGGAAGCGCTGAATTTCCCCGCCGAACCGGATGATGACGTGCTCAAGGCCTGCTCCGGTGCGGGCTTGTTTCAGGGTACTGATCCCATTGCGCAAAAATACGCCGGGCACCAGTTCGGTGTGTGGAACCCCGACCTCGGTGACGGTCGCGGGCTGCTGCTCGGCGAGTGGGTGGATTCCGACGGACGGTATTGGGATTTTCACCTCAAGGGTGCCGGGAAAACCCCCTTCAGTCGTTTTGGGGACGGCCGGGCGGTATTAAGGTCATCGATACGGGAATTCCTGGCCAGTGAGGCTTTGCATGCCCTGGGCATCCCAACCACCCGAGCATTGGCGTTGGTTGGGTCCGACGAACCCGTGCAGCGGGAAATGTTGGAACGGGGTGCCATGCTGACGCGGGTGGCCCGCACCCATATTCGGTTTGGGCATTTCGAGTGGTTTGCCTTCAGCGAACAAACCGACAAGCTGAAGCAGCTACTGGATTACACCCTCACCCATCACTTTCCTGAATGCCTGAACCAGCCAGACCCGACAGCCGCTTTTTTCTCGGAAGTCGTGGAACGCACCGCCCGTCTGATCGCCCACTGGATGTCTCATGGTTTCTGTCACGGTGTGATGAACACCGACAACATGAGCATCATCGGTGACACCTTCGATTACGGCCCCTATGCCTTTCTCGACGCCACCCGGCCGGATTTCATCTGTAACCATACCGACGTTCAGGGCCGTTATGCCTTCAACCGTCAGCCGGATATCGCTTTGTGGAATTTGCAATGTCTGGCACAGGCATTGGTGTCGCAAACGAAGCAGGATGCGCTGAAAGAAGCCTTGCAGCGCTTTGCTCCGATCTACAACAGCCATTTTCTGGCATTGATGGGCGCGCGCCTGGGCATGGAAACCCTGGAAGCGAATGATCAGGCTTTGATCAGCGAGTGGATGCAGTTACTGGCCGCCGAGGAACGGGATTTTCATCTGAGCTTCAGAGCCCTGGCGGACAGGCCGCTCGATGCCTGGCAGGAATTGGATGACGACTATGTCGACCGCGACCGTTTCCGGAAATGGCGCGCTGAACTGGCCGAACGATTACAAAACGAACCGGAGGAAGGCCGTCCATTGGCCCGATCACGCAACCCGGTATCGGTGTTGCGAACCCATTTAGCACAGGAAGTGATCGAAGCCGCCGAGCAAGGGGATAACACCCTCATGCATTCTTACCTGGCCGCGTTGCAATCCCCTTTCGAGCACCGGGAGGAATGGCGCCACTGGGGCGAAGCTCCGCCAGCCGAATACGTTGCTCGGCCGTTGAGTTGCAGTAGTTAGCGATGTGAGGGCTGACACCAATACAACAGTGCCAGCCCGACCCCTCAGTGCCTCAAAACACCTCGGCTGAAGGTGCCATCAAAGTGCCACTGCCCGCCGTCACCTTGGCATGATAAGCCAAAGATTCCGGCAATAACCGCTGCATGAAAAAGCGTGCGGTATTTACTTTGGTTTTATGAAAATCCGAACCGCCGTTTTGCGCAGCCTTCGCCATTTTCGCCCACATGTAGGCATAGGCTGTCAGACCAAACAGATTCAGATAATCGCAACTGGCCGCACCAATCGCGTTGGGGTCTTCCCCATGGTTTTTTAATACGAATTCAGTGGCGTCGGTCAGTCGGTCCAGTGCGGCGGAAAGAGGCTGCGTGAACTCAGCCAGATCCTCGTTTTGAAGAATAAAGTTCTCCACTTCCTCACGGAACAGGCCATACCATTCGCCTTTATTCGCAGCGACTTTCCGGCCCATTAGATCCAGCGCCTGAATACCATTGGTGCCTTCATAAATTTGGGCAATACGGGCATCACGGACGAACTGCTCCATACCCCACTCACGAATATAACCATGGCCACCAAACACCTGCTGGCCAAGCACAGTCACGTCGAAACCGCGATCGGTAAAATAGGCTTTGGCAACCGGTGTCAGCAGGGCGACCAACCCCTCGGCCTTGGCACGAGTGGCGTCATCTGGATGGCCTTTGGCCATATCGAGCCACATGCCAACGTAGGCCGCAAAAGCTCGTCCGCCTTCGTTATAAGCACGCTGGGTTAACAACATGCGACGCACGTCCGGGTGGACAATAATCGGGTCCGCCGCCTGATCGGGATTTTGTTTCCCGGCCGGGGCACGGCTTTGAATGCGTTCTTTCGCATAGGTTCGTGCGGACTGGTAAGACGTTTCACCCAAGCCGATACCCTGAAGACCAATGGACAAACGTTCATAGTTCATCATGGTGAACATAGCGGCGAGGCCTTTGTTTTCCTCACCGACGAGATACCCTTTCGCGCCATCGAAATTCATCACACAGGTGGATGACCCTTTAATGCCCATTTTATGTTCGATGGAGCCACAGGTAACGGCATTACGATCACCCAGTGAGCCGTCTGCATTCACATGGAATTTGGGAACGACAAAAAGCGAAATGCCTCTGGAGCCCGCTGGTGCATCCGGTAATTTGGCCAGCACCAGGTGAATGATATTCTCGGTCAGATCGTGCTCACCACCGGTAATGAATATTTTGGTGCCGGTAATATCGTAACTGCCGTCCTCGCGGGGAACAGCCTTGGTTTTCATGATGCCAAGATCCGTTCCACAATGGGGTTCGGTCAGACACATGGAGCCGGACCAACGCCCTTCGTACATGGCGGGCAGATAGGTCTGTTTGAGTTCTTCGGTGGCATGGTTGAGCAGACACAGGCAGGCACCGGCGCTCAAGGCGGGATACAGCGCGAAGGAGGAATTGGCGGCGTACACCATTTCTTCGAACATTACGGTGAGCATTTTCGGCATGCCCTGCCCGCCAAATTCGGGGTCACCACCCAAGCCGACCCACCCGCTTTCGGCGTATGTGGCGTAGGCTTCTTTAAAGCCTTTCGGTGTGGTGACAACGGTATCTTCCCATTGGCACCCTTCTTCATCACCATTACGGTTAATGGGAAAGAGTTCGTTCTCGCAAATACGAGCGCCTTCTTCAAGAATGGCTGATACCAGATCAGGAGTCACTTCCTGAGTATGGGGCATACTGGCCCAGAGTTGGTCGGCCTGAAAGACATCCTGCAATACGAACTGCATGTCCTGAACCGGTGCTTTATATTCCGCCATGTCAGTGCTCTCTTATTCTCGTAGGTAACCTGAACACCCAATCGGGTCTCTTTGTCTTAAGGCTAAGAATTCGCTCGCCTACAGCAACGTTTCGGGTGATGAAAGTTCCTGCCTTGGCTGTAAACCTGGGTGGCTTATGTGCTAGTGGATACCCTTGCTGTCGCGCCATTGGTGGCAGTGGTTCGCGTCCGCTACCGGGTAAGCCCCTCTCCAGGGCCGGCGTGAACCCATCCATGGGGCCTTGACCGCAGCATCCATGCTGCGAACACCCTTGCGAGGGGCTTACCCGGCATCGGGTGCTCGGTTCATAGCCAACCCAGCGAACCGCCGAAAGCCGACAATGGGTATTCGGAGACTCCGTCTTCAGTGCCTGATGCCCGGGGTGCTCATCCGGGGAAGTCCGCAGCATGGATGCTGCGGTCTAGGCCCCACGGATGGGTCCACGCCGACCCCGGAGGAGCACCCCGGGCAGCAGGCACGGCCACCGGCAACCAAAGCGCGAAAGCAAAGCGACCCACAGGCACAGTTAAGAACCTGGCACCAGGATCAGAACGCGAAATGTTCCTCGTCCAGCGCAAGCAGAGTGTCCACGCCGTTCAGCATTGCCAGTTTGTGGCTTTCGGTACGGGGCAGAATGCGCTGGAAGTAGAAGTTCGCGGTCTTGATCTTGGCGTTGTAGAAATCGGCCTCGTCGGTACCGGCATCCAGTGCCGCCTGTGCCTGTTGGGCCATGCGTGCCCAGTAATAGCCCAGTGTGATGTAACCGGAGTACATCAGGTAATCCACCGCCGCACCGCCGACTTCCTCGCGATTCTGCATCGCCTTCATGCCGACCTGCATCGTCACATCGCCCCACTCCTGGTTCAGCTTCGCCAGCTTCTCAACCAACGGCTTCAGAGTCTCATTCTCTTCATTCGCCTTGCAGAACTTGTGGACGATCTTAGTGAACTTCTTCAATAATTCGCCCTGGCTCATCAACACCTTACGGCCCAACAAATCCAGCGCCTGAATACCGGTCGTGCCTTCATAGAGCTGGGAAATACGGTTATCGCGAACGATTTGCTCCATACCCCATTCCTGAATGTAGCCATGGCCGCCAAATACCTGCACACCATGGTTGGCCGCCTCGGTACCGACTTCCGTCAGAAAAGCCTTGGCGATAGGTGTCAGGAAACCCAGCAGCTCATCCGCCTCTTTCTTCTTCGCTTCGTCTTCGCTGTACTTGACTTCATCCACCAGGAAGCTCGCATGCATCAGCATGGCACGACCGCCTTCCGCGAACGCCTTTTGCGTCATCAGCATGCGGCGCACATCCGGGTGAACAATAATCGGGTCCGCCACTTTCTCGGGTGCCTTCGGGCCACTCAGGCTGCGCATGGCCAAACGGTCTTTCGCATAAGCCAATGCGCCCTGGAAAGACAACTCACTGGAGGCAACGCCCTGCATCGCCGTGCCCAAACGGGCGAAATTCATGAAGGTGAACATGCACTTCAGGCCCTGGTTCGGCGGACCAATCAAAAAGCCTTTGGCGTTGTCGAAGTTCATCACACAGGTGGCGTTGCCGTGAATGCCCATTTTGTGTTCGATAGAGCCGCACTCAACCGCATTGCGGGTGCCGTCCGGCAATACCTTCGGCACTACGAACAGGGAAATACCCTTGGTGCCTTCCGGTGCGCCCGGTAGACGGGCCAATACGATGTGGACGATGTTGTCGGCCATGTCGTGTTCACCGGCGGAGATGAAAATCTTGGTGCCGGTAATGGCGTAGGAGCCGTCGGCATTTTCTTCCGCCTTGGATTTCAAAGTACCCAGATCGGAACCACAATGCGGCTCGGTCAGACACATGGTGCCGGTCCACTCGCCGGAGACCAGCTTGGTCAGATAGACCTCTTTCTGTTCATCGGTGCCATGCAGTTCGATGGTATTCATCGCGCCGTGAGACAGCCCCGGGTACATGCCCCAGGCCCAGTTGGCGGTGGACACCATTTCGGAAACAACATTACCGATGGATTCAGGCAGACCCTGACCGCCGAATTCAGCCGGTTGCGCCAGTGACGGCCAGCCATTTTCAACCCACTGTTGATAGGCTTCCTTGAAGCCTGTCGGGGTGGTGACCACACCATCGTTCCACTGACAGCCCTCTTTATCGCCCACAGGATTCAGTGGGGCCAATACCTCTTCGCAGAACTTGGCGGCTTCACCAATAATGGCGTCGACCATGTCGCGGCTGGCGTCTTCCGCGCCGATGGATTGGTAATGGGCTTCGGAGTCCAGCACCTCGTGCAGGACAAATTGCATATCGCGAATGGGGGCTTTGTATTCGGGCATGATGTCACCTCAAAAACGCACGATGGCGATGGTAAGCCACCGGCGGACAAGGGAAGGGAGTCAGGCCGATGGCTCGCTGTTCAAACGATCGTTTGAAACATACGTTCGCCCGGGGCGGAAGTCAAGAAGGCTTTGTAGACCGTCATAGGTAAGCCCCCACGCTCTGGGATTGGTGCCGGGAGGGAATAAACCCGTCAAGAAAGCCCTGCGTTAAACAGGCTGGCCCCGCCTCACCAATCTGGTGCTATAATGCACCACTTGTATGATTTTGGAGGTGCTTTCATGGCGACTGTCCGAAAAACAATTTCCTTTACAGACCAACAGGATGCGTGGATAAAGGCCCGCATCGCGAATGGTGATTACGCCAGCGACAGCGAATATGTGCGCGACCTTATTAGGAAGGACCAGCAGGAAAACGAAAAATTTCTTGCCCTGAAAGCGGCCATTGCCGAGGGCTTGAACAGCGGAGTATCCCAGCGTGGCATTCAGGACATCATGCGGGATGTAGAACAAAAGCTGAGGGACAATGGCGACTTACCTTCTCACACAGAAAGCGGACAGTGATATCGCATCACTCTACGAACATGGCATTCTCAGTTTCGGCCTGGATCAAGCCCAGCGGTATTTGATGGGCTTATACAGTCGATTTCAGACGCTGGCGGACAACAAAACCATCGGTCGCTTGGCAACAGAGCTGGCGCCCAACCTTCGGCGCATGGAATATGGCGCTCATGTTATCTTCTATCAGCCGGAACCGGAGCATGTATTGATTATCCGAGTCCTCCGAAAGGAAATGGACTTCCAGCGCCACCTACGAGGCGGGTAATGCTTAAAGGCAGCGTAAACTTCCCGGATCAATACTCCTGGCTCAAATCCACTTCATACAGCGGTGATAACCCTTGGCGCACCCGTTTCAGGTTCTCGATGGCCAGGGAAACGACATCCTTGGGTTCGCTGATCGAGGCGATGTGAGGCGTCACCCAGATATCCGGATGCGTCCAGAAGGGATGGGAAGACGGCAGGGGCTCGGTTTCGAATACATCCAGGATGGCGCCACTGATCAGACCGGCCTCCAGTGCGGGTATCAAGTCGTCCTCAACCAGGCTGGCGCCGCGCCCTGCGTTCATGATCACCGGCTTCCGGTGGCATTGTTCCCAGAACGCGCGGTTCATCATGCCCCTTGTACCGCTGGTTAACGGCAACAGGTTGATCAGGTAATCGCACTCCGTCAGCCCTTGGGCCAATCCGGCGTCGCCGGTGAGTGAACGCACGCCCTCCACGCTGGTACCGCTGCGATTCCACCCATCCACCTGATAGCCTTGGGGTAACAGTGCTTCAGCAACGCTTCGCCCCAGTTCGCCCATGCCGAGTATCAATACCCTTTCACCCCAGCGACCTTCATGCCAAGCCCATTCTTGAGAGTGTTGAGCGTTGAACAGGTCGGGCATACGCAGTTGCCAATTGGCTAACATGGCGGTCACGAAACGGGCCATCCGGTCTTTCAGGCTTTGGCTCATGTAGCGGGCAACGGTCCACTCTTCCGGAAGTGCGGCGTCGAGCAGATGGTCCACTCCCGCGCCCCAGCTTTGCACCAGCTTTGTTGATGGATACAACTCCCAAGAATGAGAACCGGGTTTCCAGGCGAGGATCAGTTCAACGGCTTCCGGTTGAAAGTCGTCATTGGGCGTCCATACGGGTTCGTTAAAACCCTGGGCGAGGAAGTCGCTTTTAATGGCGGCCTCTCGGTTTTCACTGCCGGACATCAAGACAAGAATGGACATTGAAAAAGCTCCTTCAGCAAATCAAAAAACCGTAACGCCGTCACAATATAAGAAACTCGTCCGGAAAACAGCCTCTATCCGGAACGCTTAAGCACCGGTCCCTATGAACCGATGCAAGCCATTGTGCAGACATTCCACCATCGGCTTAAAAGCCTTTCAATAACCGCTGGTTCTCACGCTCGATGTATTCGTAAAACGCCACGTCCTTTAAACCACGCGCGGCCTCTCTATCCAACACCATGGTCGCCCGTGGATGCATCTGCAGAATCGATGCCGGGCAGCGCGCCGCCACCGGCCCTTCCACGGCTTCGCGCACGGCATCGGCTTTTCCTTCACCCGTGGCCAACAACAGAATATGCCGAGCTTCCATGATGGTGCCGATACCCATGGTAATGGCCAGATTCGGCTGAAACTCGTCCGGTTTGAAAAACCGTTGATTGGCTTTCACCGTGTCCGGTGTGAGCGTTTTTACTCTTGTGCGGGAGGCCAGGCTGGAACTGGGTTCGTTAAATCCGATATGACCGTTCCGGCCGATACCCAGCAATTGAAGATCGATACCGCCTGCGTCACGAATGGCTTTTTCATAAACTTCGCAGGCATTAAGCGGATCTTCCGTCGCCCCATCGGGCACATGGGTCGCATCGCGTTCAATGTCGATGTGGTCAAACAACTGCTCGTTCATAAAGTGGCGGTAACTTTGCGGATGGTCGCCGCTCAGGCCTAAATATTCATCCAGGTTAAAACTCTGTGCCTGACTGAAACTGACGTCCCCGTCGCGGTAGTGCCCAATCAGCGTTTTATAGAGCTGAATCGGCGTGGAACCGGTGGCGAGACCCAGTACCGCGTTCGGCTTTTTATTCAATAGATCAATAAAACGGGCCGCACCGTACTCGGCCACCTGCTCCGGGGTGTCCAGAATGACTATTTGCATGGGGTTTTACCTCAGATCAAACGTTGTCCGGCCCGCCACAGGCCGGTCACGCTCATTTGGTCGTCGAACAGAGTCAGGTCGGCCACGCGGCCGGGCAACAGGCTGCCATAACGGTCATCCACGCCCAGGTATTCGGCCGGGTAACGGCTGGCCATCGACACCGCTTCATCGAACGGCAGCTTCAGCTCGGTCACGCAAAAGCGCACCGCATCGGCCAGGGAAATCGCACTGCCCGCCAGCCGACCTTCGGCATTGACCAGGCGCCCGTCCACCTCGCGAATGGTCTCGCCATACAGTTCGAATTCTTTCAGTTCGGCACCGATGGTCGCCATGGCATCCGAGACCAGATACACCTTGCCTCTGGGCTTGGCATTAAAGGCGAGTCGCAGGGATTCCAGATGCACATGAATACCGTCGGCGATAATGCCGCACCAGGTCTCACGGCTGGACAGCGCCGTGCCGACCACTCCCGGCTCTCGACCGCTCATAGGTCGCATGGCATTGAACAGATGGGTAAAGCCACTCAACCCCGCTTCGATGGCGCGTACCACTTCCAAATGGGTGGCGTTGGTATGACCGGCACTGACTCGCAATCCGAGATCGACCATCTTGCGGATGTCTTCAGGATCCACCTGTTCGGGGGCGAGCGTCAGAATGGCTGGAACGGTCGCCGCATTGCGAATCCAATCCCAATCCTCGGGCTCGATGTGGCGCAGGACGGTTTTCCGGTGTACACCGTTTCGTTCCGGACTGAAGAAGGGGCCTTCGATATGAACGCCTAAAATTCCGCTGTTCAGGTCCTTCGAGGCCGCGACAGACGCATTCACAACCTGGCTGGTTATTTCACGACGGTCACTAATGGCTGTCGCCATAATACGGGCCACACCCGCACTGGCATGTCCCCGGGCCATGGCCTCGAGGCCTTCGGCTGTTGGGTCATTGTTCAACAATACACCGCCACCGCCATTGACCTGGAGGTCGATCAGGCCCGGCACCAAGACCCCTTCCGGCAGAGTCTCCACCTGATAATGCGACGGTACCTCGGTCACCGGCACCCGGCCGACAAGGTGTTGATTGTCGATCAGGATCGCCGAAGCACCATGGCGCTCATGGCCGTCAAAAACGTTGGGCGCGACTAACGCAGTGTACATAACCTTTCCTTCTGCCCGCCTGAGCGGGTTGTATTTCGACTCGTGCCGGCGGTCAGCCGGAGCCGTCCGCCGGTACGGCTGACAACTCGGTCACGAAGTCGTAGATGTCACCCCGGTACCAGGACCGGGTAAATTCCACCGGCCGGTTACCGGCATCAAACCCCTGGCGTTCGATGTACAACACCGCATCGCCCGGAGCGATTTTCAGATAGCGGGCCACCTCGGCATCGGCGTTGTGCGCTGTCATGGTTTGCAACGCTCTGACCGGACGGGCTTTGGCGGCATCCAGCGCCTGATAAAGAGAGTCTTTCACCTGTTCGGCCTGGGCGATGATGCTGCCCGGCACCGTGGCGATTTCGTAAGCCATGGGGGTGTCGCTGGCAAAACGGACCCGCGTATAACGGCCGACCCGAGCACCCGGAGAAAGGTTCAGCGCCATGGCTTCGCGTGGCGACGACTGCACAGTCACCTTGTTGACCCACTCGGAGGAAGGTTTCATCCCCCGGGCCATCATGTCTTCGGTAAAACTGTTCAATACCGATAGATTTTTGTGGATCGACTGCTTACCACCGGAGGTCACCACCGTCCCGGCCCCCTGGCGCTGGCGCAGCAGGCCTTCATCCACCAGGGTTTCAATCGCCTTGCGAACGGTCACGCGGGAAACGCCCAGGGCTTGTGCTAGTTCGCGCTGCGGCAACAGGTAATCGCCATCCTTCAACAGGCCTTCGTGAATGGCCTGGGTCAGGGAACGGGACAATTGCGTATAGAGCGACCCTGGTTTTTCCGGGTTCGGGGTTAAGAATTCAATCAGTTCCTGATCAGTGCGTACGACGGTCGACATCAATCCAAGCTCCTCTGTAAGGCCAGTCTTAGGGCGCCGTCCAAAGCATCACCCTGCGAGGGCCGCAATTGGGCTTGATGTCGCTCGGCCAGTCGGGCACTGACAAAAGGCCCCAACCCGCCCAGCACCACCAAGGGTTGCGGCGGTTGCTGCAGAGCATCGAGCAAGTCATTGATCACTTTCATCTGACGCTCGACGATGCGGACGGCATGTGGATCGGATTTTTCATACCAATCCACTACCAAAGGAGCCAGCTTACCATAGTCAACGGATTTGGCCTCTTGGGCCCACCCAATAAGACCACCCATCGAACCGGAATACTGTTCCCAAACCGCCTCTGTCATGCCTGAGGGCGATACCAGGCCGTCGTTTTGCCACAAGGCATAGCGCACGGCCTGTTGGCCAATCCAGGCGCCACTGCCACGATCATCTAATGGAAAACCCCAGCCAGAGACGCGCCGCCATTCGTTTTCATGGTGGGCTATGCCGATAATGCCGGTGCCCACGACTAGCATGGCGCCATCTTCGCCCGCGTGAGCGCCGACACAGGCAATCTGGCCGTCATTCAATAAATGGAATCGGGAAAAACCGTGAGGGCGGGCGAGAAACCGGGTGGCGGCGCTGTCGATTTCAGAGCCAGCTAACCCGGCCACCACTTCGATTCGGCCCCGTGCCTCTCCGGGCAAACCGGCTTGGCTCAGAGCATCCTCGGTGGCCTGATCAATGGATGCCCAACTGACTTCCGCACTCTGATAGACATTGGCACTGCCAGCCCGTGCATTGGCGAGGATACGGCCCTCGGCGTCAGCCAGTCGCACGCGACAGGACGTACCACCACCGTCGATTCCCATGAACAAGGGCGCTGAGTCAGTCACAGTCATTATTCAGTCGGTAGCCTCTTCATTTGAGCCGGACGCTTGATGGGAGACGGAAGACGCTGGAAGAACAGCTTCTCCCGTTCGGCGTTTCGCAACACGCAGCTGACAAATCAAACACTGCCACTGGCATCCACCCGCGCCTATCATTAACAATGGAGCATAGATTACGACCTTTCTCTATCCATGACAATACCAATATAATACCTTTATAGAGAATCCACTGACCGTAAGGATAGACCCATGACGTTAACCGCGGATATCTCCGTCGCTCGCGAGGAGCAGGAATACACCCTCACGCTGACCCTAAACCCAACGGGAACACGGCCAGCCGACGCCACGGAGTTGTGCATGAGCCTGGTTCACCCGATGAAGCCCAACAGCCTGGAAGGCGCACGGCTGGCAGAGCGTCAGGGTGACTGGCATCGGTTGGTATTTGAAAACAGCTGGCAGGGTACTGAGCCACTGACGCTGAAATTCAGCGGCTTGGGCTCCCTGCCCAAACTGACGGATCGTCCTTATGGAATGTATCTGGTAACGGCCAAGGGCTGCCTTGAAGTGAAAGTCAACGGCGAGGCCCGGCGGGATCGCTACTCAGCCCAAGCCATTCACAGTGATGATCTGGCTTTCCTACCGCAACCGGAGCAGCTTGAGGTGAGCACAACGATGCTTGGCTGCCCCAAGGCTTTGAATTTCATCGGAGAGTATTGGAATACCGACTGGTTGTCGCGCCTGTGGTGCCGTCTTGAGTCTGCCGGGGCTCCCGCCTTCAGTCCCGAGGGTTTAGCGGTGAAGGCCAATGCCTCGGCTCAGTTAGCCACGCCCTTCGAACTCTCCGTCCAGGCCGACGGCATTCAACTAACCTACCGGGATAACATCGGTTTTCATATTGGTCAGGCCTATCTCATGCAGTACCTGCTGCAGTGGGCTTTGGCAGGGACTTTGCCCGCCTGCCGTCTGTCAGGAGAGCCAAAGTACGGCTATCGCGGGGTCCATCTGGATGTGGTTCGGCACTTTTTCGCCGCCGATACCATTCAAGCCTGGCTCGACATCCTCGCGCTGTTCCAGTTCAACCACTTCCACTGGCACCTGACCGACGACGACGGCTGGCGGGTGGAGAGCCGCGCTTATCCATCCATTAACAAGGTGGCCAACGAGCGCGGCCACGGCCTGCCGCTCCCCCCGCAGATGGGCACCGGTCCCCAAGCCTACGGCCACTGCTACCGGATAGAGGAAATCCGCCAAACGGTTGAACGGGCGCACTCCCTGGGCATAGAGGTAGTGCCTGAAATGGACGTGCCAGGTCACGCCCGAGCCTTGCTGAAAGCACTGCCCGAACTGGTGGAGCCCGAGGACAGATCGGAATACCGCAGTGTTCAGCACCACAACGACAACGTCCTGAACCCAGCCCTGACGCAAACGCACCAGGTCATCAACACCCTGATCGATGAATGGTGCGACCTCTTCCCCGGTCCATTGTTCCATCTGGGGTCGGACGAGGTTCCCGAAGGGGCCTGGTTAAAATCACCGGCTGCCCTTGCCTGGGCCGAACAAACAGGCCAATCGCCTTCCGAACTGCACGGCGTTTTCATGGCCGACCTGGAAAAAACCGTTCAGGCTCACGGCAAGATCGCCGCAGGCTGGGAGGAGATTCGCACCGGCAACCGAGTCAGCCCTGCTACCTGGGTGTTCTCCTGGCAAGGCGTCGAAGCCGGTCAGGCCGCCGCCGAGGCCGGACATCCGGTCGTCATGACGCCCGCTCAGAACTGCTATTTTGATCTGGCCGTTACCAAAGCGGCCGACGACCCCGGTTACTATTGGGCGGGTACGGTGAACTTATCCCAGGTATGGCATTACGACCCGCTGGCCGGGCTCTCGGACCAAGCGGGCAAACGGATTCAAGGGGTTCAGGCCTGTCTTTGGACAGAAATCGTCACCCAACCGGATGAAGCCGAATTCATGTGGTTCCCCCGCCTGCTGGCGCTGGCCGAGGTGGCCTGGGGCAGCAACCAGACGGGTTCCTATGTCGACTTCGAGCGCAGAGCGGAACATTGGATGTCGTTACTGGCCCATCTCGGCATCCAGGGCCGGGCCAAAAGCATGGGTTGGTGAGGTTTACGGCGCATAGCGGCGGACGAGTTCGGCTAACCGATAGGTGGCAGCTTCGATCACCGGAGACCACCGGTGACAGCAAGCCAACCTGAAATGATTGGCGAACTTGTCCGACGTCGCAAACAAGGCTCCCGGAGCAATGGATATCCCGGCGGACAACGCCTCATTCGCCAGGGTCAGCCCCTCGACCGGGAACGGAAGTTCCACCCACAAAACCAAACCACCCCGGGGCTGAGTCACCCGGGTGCCCGCCGGAAAGGCGTGCTGCAGAATGCCCTGCAGGCGCCGGGCGGTTTGGGCATATTCCCGCTGTACCACCTTGAGATGCCGGTCGTAAAGCCCCCGCTCCAGCAGTTGGGTCATCGCCAATTGCGGCACCGTCGGCGACGCCAGATTGGTCACGTATTTCAGATATTCCAACCGGCGCTGCCACCGGCCCGGCGTCATCCAACCGGTACGCATCCCGGGTGACAGACTTTTCGAAAACGAACTGCAATAAATAACGTTGCCCGTTTGGTCCCAATGCTTGCAGGGTGTGGGCCTTTCCCCCTGCCAACTCATGTCGCCGTACACATCGTCTTCAATCAGCGGCACCTCATGGCGGGCAAGCAGAGCCACCAGCCGCGCCTTGTCGTCATCCGCCATGCAAAAACCCGAAGGGTTATTGAAATGAGGGATCACCACGCAGGCCTTCACCGGCCACTGCTCCAGCGCCAACTGCAACGCCTCTATCGACAGGCCGGTTCGATAATGGGTCGGTATTTCCAGCGCTTTCAGCCCCAGGGATTCCAATATCTGCAGCACCCCGTAATAGGTCGGGGATTCCACCGCGACCAGATCACCAGGCTCGGTCGTCGCCCGCAAAGCCAGGGTAATGGCTTCCTGACAGCCACTGGTCACCAGAATATCCCCCGGCTGAACCGAGCAACCGGCCCGAGCCATTCGCCGGGCCAGAGCATAACGGTAGGTTTCGATACCCGGAGGAAAGGCGTACCCCAACGCGCCCTCCCCCGCTCCCTGCAAACACTCCCGCAAGGCTTTTTGAATAGCGCCGTGAGGCTGCAAAGCCGGGTCCGGCACCGTCGCCCCCAAGTGAATCACAGAGGCATCGGCCGTCATCTGCGTAAAGCGCAGCGCCAATTCCGCCCCACTGATGCGGCTCGGATAAGGCTCCGCAAGCACCGTATTCGGCGGCTCCAGCGCCCCCTGACCCGAAGCCGCCACAAAATAACCGGACCGGGGCCGCGCCTCGACCAAACCCAGGGCCTCCATTTCCTGATAGGCCGTCACAGCGGTGGACACACTCACCCCTTTCAACCGGGCCAAGGTCCGCACACCAGGCAGGCGGTCACCCGGTTGCAAGCCACCCTGCTCGATTTGCCGACACAACTCATCGACCAACTGCTGATATCGAAACGCCACCACCACCTCACAGATGCAGACACCAAATACGGTACAGATTCCACAAATCCATATCTGTACCGATCAAAAATCAATAATACTGAATCTGTATCGGTTCGCACCTTCTTAATAAGCTGGTCATTCCCTCCAACCCATAAGGAAACAACCGATGAGCACCGCCCTGTGCTGGCTGAACGGCGACATCATGCCCGCCAACGACGCCAAAATCTCAGTCTTCGACCACGGCCTCCTATACGGCGACGGCGTCTTCGAAGGCATTCGCTTCTACCAACGCCGCCCCTTCCGTCTGGACGACCACCTCGACCGCCTCTGGCATTCCGCCACAGCCCTGAACCTCGACATTCCCTACCATCGGGCCGAACTGACCACAGCGTGCGAACAACTGGCCAACCGCCTGCCCCAACCCGAAGGCTACCTCCGCCTGGTAGTCACCCGTGGCACCGGCGCACTCGGCATCGACCCCCGCAGCTGCGAACGCCCCGCCGTATTCATCATCGCCGACCAACTCGCCGTCACCGACAGCCGAGCCACCCGCGAAGGCGCCCGACTGATTACCGCCTCCGTTCGCCAAAAACCCACCGACACACTCGACCCCAAAGTGAAAAGCCTCAACTACCTGACCAACATCCTCGCACGCATCGAAGCCAACGCCGCAGGTGCCGACGAAGCCCTCCTGCTCAACCACCAAGGCCGGGTCACCGAAGGCAGCGTCTCCAACATCTTCGCCGTACGCCAAGGCACCCTACTCACACCTCCCATCCACGAAGGCATTCTCGCAGGCATCACCCGCCAGACCGTATTGGAAATCGCCTCGGAACTTAGGATTGAGAACTCGGAAACGCCGCTAACACTGTATGACCTGTATAGTGCGGACGAATGCTTCATGACCGGCACCGGCGCCGAATTGGTTCCAATTGCCAGTATTGACGGACGGAATCTGCCCCTTATAGGCGGCCCAATATTTCATGCGATTCAAAAGGCATTCAGAGAGTGGACGATGCCAGCATAGCAAGCGACGGAGGGAGAGGTGACCTTTGCGGGGTAGTCCGCAGCAGGACGCTGCGGCCTAGGCTCCACGGATGGATTCACGACGACCCCGCAGAGGTCACCTCTCCCTCCGTCGCGAACCATAGCCACAAACCCAGGCACTGGTTAACCGATAACCAAAAACGCGGCATTTTAAGACATTTGGTATTGCCTGGTATTTTAATTGGTATTATATTGGTCCTGCCCTTTTCGAAACAACAACAAAAGAGGTTCGTATGGAACTCATTAAAAAAACATTGGCCATGGCCACGGCCGCCGCCACACTGGCCACCAGCCAGCTAGCCTTCGCGGAAGACACCACGGTCGAACTCTACACCTGGCGCGAGCAAGACCAAGCCCTGTTCGACTACATCAACGAAAAGCACCTTATTCCCGGCGTAAAAGTTAACCTCAACGTTTACACCGAAGACGTCGAAGCCAAACTGCGCATCGACATGCAAACCAACCGCCCCGACCTCTACCACGCCAAAGCCGGCTCCGCCTGGATCAAACCCTGGGTAGACGCAGGCGTCGCCGCGCCCGTAGCCGACCTCGGCATCGACCTCAGCGCCTTCGGCGAAGCCGCCCTCGCCGGCGCCCGCGGCACCGACGGCAAAATCTACGGCGTCCCCTTCGTCATGCAGATGGAATCCATCCTCTATAACAAAGCCGTACTGACCGAAGAGCCCAAGAGCCTTGAAGAACTCGAAGCCACCTTCGCCAACCTAAAAGCCGACGGCATCGTCCCCCTCCACGTAGACGGACGCGACGGCTGGTACCTCAACCAAGTCCTGCATGAAACCATCCTCGCCGGCATGACCAGCGACGAATGGGCTAAAGATGTGGTGGAAGGCAACGCCTGCTTCACCGACGACATCTACGTCAGCGCCATGGAACGCTTCAAATCCTGGCAGGACAAAGGCTACATGAACCCCAACCCGCTCGCCGACGACTACGGCGCCATGCGCACCGGCGTAGCCCTCGGCACCTCCGCCATGATGATCGACGGCATCTGGTCCGCCACACCCGCCTCCCCCATGTATCAAATCGATCCAGAACTCGAACTCGGCTTCATGGCCATTCCCGGACAGGCAGGCAAAGTCTACGGCTTCACCGACGCCCACTTAGCCTACAACCCCAACTCGGACGACATCGACGCCGTCAAAAAAGTGCTGGAATTCTACACCTCACCCCAGTTCACCCAACTGTTCGCAGACCTGGTCGAAGCCGTCCCCGCCTCCAACCACCCGGTCGACGTCACCAACGAACGCGTACAAATGGCCGCCAAGATGATTTCCGACAACTCCCTCGCCGCCCAGCCGTTCTTCAACGACGCACTGATCAGCGTCGACCCGGGTTATCGTCCGCTGGTCTCCGAAGGCATGCAGGAACTGCTCGCCGGAAAGATCACGCCGCGTGCACTGGCCGAAAAAATCCAGTCTGGTTTGAACCAGGCAGGTTACGTCGGCGCCGAGAATTGCGCTTTGTAAGTCAAGCCACTCTTACCTTTCCTGAAATACGGGGCATACATAAACAGCCCCGTCTAAGGAATCACCGGGCTACCGTTATGTTCCGGGGTCCGGTGGCTAGGTGGCTAGCACCGGATGCCGGAGAGGCCCGCTCAGGGTGGTCCGCAGCAAGGATGCTGCGGTCCAGGCCCCATGGATGGGTTCACGCCGACCCTGAGCGGGCCTCTCCGGTAGCCGGTGCGGGTTCCAGCACCCAAGCCAACCAACCACGACCCACCCCGTCATCTTCAGTAAGTGTGACTATCATGACTAAACAAACTGCTTCCGAATCATTGGCACCGCCGAGGCAGGAACCTATGCCCAACGAAACACACCAACGCCACACCAAACTCAGCTACCGCACCCTGGAACGCATCCAGCGCACCCTACTGCTGACACCCGGCGTACTGCTCTACGGCATCTTCAACTTCCTGCCACTACTCGCCCTACTGCCCCTAAGCCTCGTCAAATGGCCCGGCATCGGCCCCAAAGAATTCGTCGGCCTCGAAAACTTCGCCAAGGTACTGACACAACCCTACTACAGGGACCAAATGCTCAACGCCCTGTTCCAAAACGTACTCTTTTTCATCGTCATCATCGGCTGCTTCCTCATCATCGGCACCAGCCTCGCACTCCTGCTCAGCTTCCGCACCTGGGGTCGCAAAACCTATCAAGTACTGTATTTTCTGCCCTACCCCATGGCAGGCGCCGCCGTCGCCTACCTGCTCGACCTGTTCGTCCACCCACGCGGCCCCCTCAACGCCGCCCTCGTTCAAAGCGGAATGGTCGACTCAGCCATCCCCTTCCTCGGCTCCGAAGACACCGCCCTGGTCACCATGTCGCTCTTTTACGCCTGGCACCGCATGGGCTTCGCCATCATGCTCATCCTGTCCGGCATACTGGCCGTGCGCACCGACCTGCTCGAAGCCACGCAATTGGATGGCGCCAACCGCTGGCAATCGATCAAAAACGTCGTCTTCCCCGTACTCGGCCCAGCCTTCGTACTGATCACCGTCATCGTCATGGTCGACGTCTTCAACAACGCCGACTACATCCTACTGATCATGGGCCCCGAAGCCGGACCGCTGCGCTCAACCGACATCATGGGCACCTTCCTGTTCCGCACCGCTTTCGGAGGCAGTGCCGACACCACCGACACCAACTTCGGCATGGCCGCCGCCATCGGCCTGTTAACTGCCGTGATGATCTTGCCAGCCGCTATCTTTTTAGCCCTGCGCAACCTGAGAAACAACTGAGGACGGCCCCATGGACAAAATATTCAAACTCAACAAACGGGAACAACTCCTCGTTCAGTTCATCATGCTCGCCTGGGTCGCCGTCGTGCTCATTCCATTCGGCGCTGCCGTCATCAACGCCCTTAAACCGAATGTCGGCCAGGTATTTCGCGAACCCTTCGGCCTGCCAGACCCCTGGACCTGGAGCAACTTCGCCAAAGCCTGGGTCAACGCCAACTTCGCCCAATACTTTTTAAACTCCACCATCATCGCCGTCAGCTGCGTCGTTATTGTCGTCTTCTGCGCCAGCACCACGGCTTTTGTACTGGCCAGAATGCCGTTCAAAGGCAGCACCGCCTTATTCATCTGCTTTTTGATCGGCGTGATCATCCCCATCCGGCTGGCACTGGCACCGCTGTTCGACATTGTGAGAACACTGGGATTACTGGACTCACTGCTCGGCGTTATCCTCGTGCAAAGCGCCAGTATGATGCCGGTATCGGTGTTTATTCTGGTCAGCTTTATGAAAAACATTTCAGTGGAATTGGAAGAAGCCGCGAAAATGGATGGTGCCCTGCCCTTCACGCTCTATTGGCGAATTATTTTCCCGCTGATGCGTCCAGCCATCGCCACCATCGGCCTGTTAACTTTCGTGCAGGCGTGGAACGAATATTTTCTGCCGCTGATTTTTTTACAGTCGGAAAGCAACTATCCGCTCACACTTGGCCTGCAGCGATTCAACCAACAATATGCCATTCAATGGCACATGATGTTCGCCGGTATTCTGATCATGATGGGACCAACCATTATCGCTTTTATGCTGGCGTCCAAGCAGTTTATTGCGGGGTTGACTCAGGGTGGGGTTAAAGAATAAATCCTGACAACCTGGTGGTACGACAACCTGTTTGAGCAATAGCCCAAAAGCGTACCACCCAGCTTTTTCTCATGAGGCGTTACCACCCCCGAGGTACTACCGCCGCAGGAGCTCTTTGATAACAAAAACATGACTTCCGGCCCCATAACGCTACTGGGCGGAACCCATCCGAACCCCTTATAATGGTCGTTTTATCGCCAATCTGACCTGGAACCGCCCTTTGATCCGTAGAGCTCTGTCGTTCGCGGGCCGCTTTTGGCTCTTGAACTCGCTTATCGCCACCACTCTCATCGCATTCAATCTTTGGGCCTACGACTGGACCCATAGTCTGCTCGCGAATGTCTACGTGCCCCTGGCGGTATTAGGCCAAGCCTATGCACTGACTCTGCTGATGGCGATCGTGCTGCTCCCTTTTCTGCTGCTGCCAGGGAAACTTAGATTGGGGGTATACGCCTTGGTGGCGGGAGCCTTCCAATTCCTGCTGGTGCTCGATGGACAGATTTTCAGCATCTACCGTTTTCACATCGATGCGTTTTTCATCAAGATGTTCTTTACCGATTTCGCCGGTCTGGGCATCGGCTGGTTGAC
The DNA here is from genome assembly GCA_965652395.1 of uncultured Saccharospirillum sp. Taxonomy (GTDB): domain Bacteria; phylum Pseudomonadota; class Gammaproteobacteria; order Pseudomonadales; family Natronospirillaceae; genus Saccharospirillum. The sequence continues at coordinate 20,594 of CBFGUW010000037.1, forward strand.
CGTGGCGGGCGGCGTGCTGGCTCTGGTGGTCGCGGTGGGGCTGATGTACCTCGGCGCCCTCTGGGCGGCCCGGCGAAACCGCTCGCTCAAAGCCTGGCCGGTCATGACATTGCTCTTTTTACTGACGCTCGGCGGGCAGACCATCCATGCCTGGGGCTATGCCCACAATATGCGGCCCATCGTATCCCTGTCGTTCGTAATTCCCTGGTACATGCCCCTCGTAGCGGACGAAGACATGAAGAAATGGGGCCTGATCAATGAGGCCCTGATCGAGAAGAACGAACGGGTCGAGGTATCCGACTCCTCGACGTTCAATTACCCCCTCACGCCGTTACAGTGTACGGCTCCAGGGGAGGGGCGACCGAAAAACATCATTCTGGTGGGCTTCGAAAGCTGGCGTTTTGACCGGATGACGCCGGAAATCACCCCGAATATCCACGCCATCGGCCAGAATTCACTGGCTTTTAGCAATCACCTGTCGGGCGGCTCAGTAACCACCACAGGTCTGTTCAGCCTGATGTTCGGTACCTCCCACCTCTATTGGAATGGCGCGCTCGGTTCGGGCATTCGTCCGGCACTGATTGAGGCGCTGGTACAGCAAAATTACGACATTCACGTCCTCGCCAACCAGGACATCCGCACCAACAAACTCTATGAAGTCTTTTTCCGCGATATCGAGCCTCTCCAAGCCTGGGGTGAAAGCACCATTCCCAAGGGCGATGCAGCGCTGATCGATAAGTTATTAGTGGAAATCGACCGGGAACCGGCCCAACCGTTCTTCAGCTTCATGTTTTTCAATTCATCCCATTTCTCTTACTGGACCCCTGAAGGCTACGACAAACCCTTCCTTCCGGCCGAGCGACTCTCCATGTCCAAGGCGGACAAAGACACGGATCCGGTACCGCACCTGAACCAATACAATAATTCCATTCATTATCTGGATTCATTGATCGGCCAACTGAAAACAGAACTGCAGGCCAGAAACCTGTGGCAGGACACTATCCTCGTCATCACCGGCGACCATGGTGAGGAGTTCAATGACCAAGGGGAGAACTACTGGGGCCACGGCAGCAATTTCAGCCGTTATCAGATCGGTGTGCCACTGGTGATCCATTGGCCGGGACGCGAAGGTCAGTATCGATACCGCACCACCCATGAAGACATCGCCCCCACTCTGCTGACCGAAGCGCTCGGCTGCGCCAACCCCATTGCGGAGCTGGGCACAGGCCACTCGCTATTCAGCGACGCCGAAAGGACGCTCATTGCCGAAAGCTACGTCAACAAGGCGTTCATACGGGGAAATACCGTGAATGAGATGTATCCGGGGTTCGTGAAAACCTACAGTCTGGACAACGTCAACGAGTCGGCGGCGACCCCTAGCGGGATTCTACGGGATGTACAGGTGGTGCAGAGTCGGTTCCGTTAGTCAGGAGTCGCCCGTTAAAGGCGGTGTATAGCCGCCTTTCAAACCGGCCGGTACCGGCTCGGCGCCAACCGCCTTACGATAAAATTCCACCGGCCCGGCATCGCCGATAAACGCATATACATAGCCCAATCCCGCCAGGCGGTGCATCGCCTCCACCAGCAATGCCTTGCCAAGCCCTAGGCCACGCGCCTTTTCGCTTACTCCGGTAGGACCAAAGAAGCCGGGAAAGGTCACATCGAAACAAGCAAAGCCCAATAATTCGGTATCCCGGCGCACAATCAGCACCTTGGACGGGTGCTGCCCCAGGCCACAAGCTACCTCACCGGCCCAACCAGCGCCGAAATTAGACCTTACCCAGGTCAGTATGGCTTCCCGGTCCCAGGGTTTGGCCGCTTCAAGCCGATAGCCTTGGGGTAAATCCTGAACAACAGGTAAAGATTGTAGAGATACGATCAGGTCACTCACGGGCAACACCTCCATCAAGGAGTGCGGACTTTATCAGCCCCGTAAGCCGGTTTGGAAATGCGGACCAAGGCCCGCTCTTCACTTACGCGAGCGCACCGTCTGACGTTCCACCAGTTGGGGTTCGAACACCGCCTCTTTGGTGGGGCGCTTGGCGTAGACGGTCTCCATGGCCATTTGCGCGGAAGCCTGGGCCATTTCGAACATCGGGAAGTTCATGGTGGTGAGCTTGGGGTTCACATAGTTGGCGGTCAGAATGTTGTCGTAACCGATAACGGAGAGATCCGCCGGAACCTGTATGCGATGCTGATCGGCCGCTTCCAGTACGCCAAACGCCATTTCGTCGTTACAGGCGAAAATGGCGGTGCAGTCGACCTTGCGTTCCAGCAGGGTTTCGAAGCCCTGATAGCCGCCCTGCAGCTCGAAGTAGCTGTTCACGATCCACTTCTCGTCTACCTCAAGACCGGCTTCCTGCATTGCTCTTTGGTACCCCTGCAGACGTTCCTGGGCATCCTGTTTCCACATTTGCCCGGTAATACAGGCAATGCGCTCATGCCCCTGCTCGATCAGATAGCGGGTGGCGCGATAGCCCCCCAGCTCATTGTCGAGCCAGACCGTGCGTTCGTGCAGGCCCTTGATATGGTGGTTGATCAGGAAAACCGGAACTCGTTCGTTGAGGGAGAGCAGATAGTCGTCCGCGATGCGTTCGACCAGCAGAATAAGGCCGTCCACCTGGCGGTTGATCAAAAACTCAATGGCTTCCTCTTCGGTATCGGCCTCACCATGACCGGCGGCGATGATAAGGTGCTTGCGCGCCTGGCGCAGTACTTCCTCGACACCGGCCATCATGGGCCCGTAAAAGGGCCCTTGTAATTCCGACACCACCATGCCGATCGAGTTGGTGCGGTTCGAAGCCAGCGACTGGGCGGCCGAGTTAGGGCGATATCCCAGGGTTTTCATTGCCTCCATCACGCGTCGTTTGGTGGACTCAGTAACGCGTTCGCTTCCGTTCATGACTCGTGAAACTGTCGCCTGGGAAACCCCGGCAAGCTCTGAGACCTCTTTGATGGTGGGCATGACCAATCCTTCGTTATTGAACTCTGTGCTTTTACCATGCTCACCTGAACAGTCAAGCGTTTGGATGACCAATGGTCATCTGAGAGCTCTAAAAAGTCGAAAAGATCAATGCTGACTCTTTGCTCAACTCTCAGTCGGGCACTTTTTCGTATCGAATATTATCTACGTCGAAGTTGATTTCTCCGGAGGGCTCGAAGACTACTACATTCAACACGTCACTTAAATCCGCTTGACCGTTTTGAATGCTGTTGCCGTTCACAACGAGCTCCGCGATGTTAATTCTCACTTCGTTCCAAACACTGGTAGCCGGTATGTCGATGCTCACATCGCTTACCTGCGGCCAGCCGCTGTCGACTTTAACCAACAATGAAACATTTTCACCAATACTATTTACCCTAATATCAAATACCATATCGCCGTTCTCGCCCCAGTGGTTTAAATCCAATCGGGCCGCACTGTTGGCGTAAGCGTTTCCATCCCCACCGCTTTTAATGATGTTCAAATAACGGTTATCTCCTTCCGTCACTTCAGTGGTGGCGATGGCGCCACTGGGGTTATAGGTTTGCCAGGCGAGGCCTTCGGTCAACTCATCCTGATAAATATGAAACACCGGTCCGTCACCAAACCCATCGTCCGGTGTATCCACAACCGGCGCATCATGGCCTTCGACATCTTCCGCCATGGGAGAGCGGGTTTCGCATCCGGCGCCGGTCACCGCATCGACATCGCATTGATAAACCCGCACGAAATCGACCAGCATACTTTGCGGGAATGCGCTTTCATCCACACCACCTTCGTTGACTCCCGCCGCCCAATTACCGCCCACGGCCAGATTCAAAATCATATGGAATTTCTGATTGAAAGGTGCGGCACCTTCGCCAGTCACCCATTCACCGGACTCTTGATATTGGCTGTACCAGTCGTCCTCGGTTTGAGTGGCGTAATGAACACCGTCGACATACCAACGGATTTCGCCTTCCTGCCACTCCAGTGCATAGTGATGAAAGCCGTCAGCCGGATTATTATTGTCACCCAAATCGTAAGCCGTTCCGGAATAAGCGTTATCCGGCCAGGCCCGGCCATAATGCAAGGTGCCGTGAACCCGGCTTTCCTGATCGCCCAGCTCCGCGCCATCCGCATCGCTTTGGGTTTTCAGGTTCACCGCCTCCATGATGTCGATTTCACCCGAAGCGGCCCAACCGCCATAGACCCAATCCGTTGGCAGCATCCAGATCGCAGGCCAACTGCCCTGACCTTCGGGCAGGCGCGCACGGATTTCAAAGCGACCGTATTTCCAATCGCCTTTGTTAAGAGTCCGCAAACGCGCCGAGGTGTAGGGCAAGGTGCGGGTGTTGTTCGGGTCGTAATTGGGGGAATCCTGGTTTTCTACCGGTCCGGTAAAATCCTCGCGACGCGCGCGAATTTCCAACGCGCCGTCTTGGACGAAAGCATTGACGGGACGGCCGGTATAACATTGCTGTTCGTTATTGCCGCCGCCCCAACAGTTTTCCTCAAAACTCCATTTGGCCGGGTCGATACTATTACCGTCGAATTCATCCGACCACACCAAACGCCAGTTCTTTTCTTCCGGATGGAAAGGCGAAGTCTGGATGTTATCCGAACCCGTTTCCTGTTCCGGGGTATCGTTATCCGTTTCGTTTTCCTTATCCGCATCCGTTACCTGACAGGCGGCCAACAATTGAGCGGAGAGTAATATAACGCCCGCCCATTCCAGTTTGCGTCGTGTTGTTTTAGTCATCTCTGTGTCCTTAGAATAAATGGCAGCGCACGAAGTGGCCTTCGTTCAGTTGAGTCACCGCGGGCATGCGTTCACGACATGCATCTTTCGCGTGAGGGCAGCGCTCGGCGAAGGGACAGCCTCGACTGTCCGGCTGCCACATGGGAATATCCGCCTTATGCTGATAGGCGCTTAGGTCGTGCGACTTGTTTTCCCCAGGCTCCGGTACCGCCGCAATAAGAAGCTGAGTGTAGGGATGTTGCGGATTCTGAGTAACGGAATCGCTGTCGCCCCATTCCACCATATGGCCGACATACATCACCGCCGTGCGTTCTGCAAAATAACGCGCGGTGGCGATGTCATGCGTGATGTATAGAAAAGCGATGTCATGCTTTTCCTTAAGGTCCAGCATCAAGTTGAGGATGCCGAGGCGTATCGACACATCGAGCATGGAAATTGGCTCATCGGCCAGGATCACATCCGGTTCGACAGCAAGGGCTCTGGCAATGGCCACACGCTGGCGTTGGCCGCCGCTTAATTCGTGAGGGAATTTGTCCGCGGTTTCCTCCGCCGGTGTCAATCCGACGGTTTCGAGTAATTCCAGCACCCGTTCACGCAAAGCCTGTTTGTTTTTCAGCTTGGTATGAAGCTGCAGCGGCCGAGCCACCTGATAAAAAATACGATGGACCGGATTAAGGCTGCCAAAAGGGTCCTGAAAAATCATTTGCACGTTGCGCGCAAACTCACGCTGCCCTTTTTCACGGACAAAGTCCCGAAGGGGAACACCCCGGTAGGTGACATCGCCCCCCGTGCTCTGGTAGATCTGCGACAGAATACGGGCGCTGGTGCTTTTCCCACTGCCGGATTCGCCCACAATAGCCAGAGCCTCGCCGGGGTACAGATCAAAGGAAACCTCATTCAGCGCCCGCATCCAGGTGGCGCTAGTGAGTTGCCGACTGACGACAAAATCCTTGGTGAGGTTGTGAACGGACAAAATGGCTTCTTTTTGTGCGGTCATCGTCACTTCTCCTCCTGCAATTCATGGCAGGCCGCCTGATGAAAAGGAGCCACCTGGATCAATGCTGGGTCTTCCCGGCGGCACAAAGAGAAACAGCGACGGCATCTGTCCTGGAAATAACAGCCCTCGGGAGCCTCCAGCAAATTAAGCGGGTTTCCGGGAATACCCTGAAGCCGGTCTTTGGGGCCGTGAATGGTGGGAAACGAATTGATCAACCCCTGGGTATAGGGATGCTTGGGATGATAAAACACCTCTTTCGAGGGCCCCAGTTCCACCAGCTTTCCGGCATACATAATGCCGATACGATCCGCGATTTCACCCATCAGACTCAAGTCATGGCTGATGAACAGAATCGAGAAACCGAATTTGTCTTTCAACTGATAGAGTTCATCCATGATTTCACGCTCGACCACCACATCCAACGCCGTGGTGGGTTCATCCATGATGATGAGTTTCGGCTCCAGTGCCAGCGCGATGGCGATCACCACCCGCTGCCGCATACCGCCGCTTAATTGGTGTGGAAAACTGGCCATGCGTGAAGGGTGAATGCCCACGGTTTTCAGCAGACTTTCACCCCGCTCCCAGGCTTGCTCCATCGATATCTTTTGGTGAGCCAGCAAGACATCGATAATCTGCTCACCGATGGTGATCACCGGGTTCAGAGAGTTCATGGCACTCTGAAAAACCAGACTGACTTCGTTCCAGCGGAACTGTCGCAGCGATTTAGCATTCATCGCCAATACATCCTGCCCCTGGTAACGAATTTCCCCTTCCGATATCAATGCAGGGGGTTTGTGCAACCGTGCGATAGAGAACGCAAGCGTGGATTTCCCACAGCCGGATTCACCCGCCAGCCCCAGAGTTTCCCCCGGGCGGATCGAAAGACTGACATTATTGACGGCGCGCACCAATCCCTTGGGGGAGACATAGTCCACACTCAGATTGCGGATATCCAGCAAGGGATCGTCGATGGCCATTTCAGGTTGAGCACTCATCGGCTTTCTCCTTTCATGCGCCGGGCCTGAATGGCCTTGTTCATTTTGCGCCAGCGTTTCAGATGCGGGCCGGTCTTGAGTTTGGGGTTACTGACCTGATCAATGGACATGTTGATCAACGCCATGGCGCCACCGACAATGGCGATGGTCACCGCCGGGACAATCATTTCCCACCAACCCCCGGTATAAAGTGCCGAGGCGGATTGAGCCCAATACAGCATGGTGCCCCAGGTCACCACAGTCGGGTCACCCAGGCCCAGGAATTCAAGACCGGCTTCGTTGATCAACGCATACATCATCACCCCGACAAAGCTCCCGGCAACAATGGCCGTCAGATTGGGAAGAATTTCAACCAACAGGATGCGCCACTTGCTTTCCCCCATGCATTCAGCGGAAAGGATGAATTCTTTTTGCCGTATCGCCATGGTTTGCGAACGAATAACCCTCGCTCCCCAGGGCCAACTGGTAATGCCGATCAACAATGCGATAACCGTAGGACCGACCTGCCCCAAGAAGGCGGCCAGCACGATCAACAGCGGAAGCTGCGGGAACACCAACACCACATTCATCGCAAAGTTAAGCCACTGATCGATACGACCGCCAAAATAACCGGCCGCAATGCCAACAACGATAGACAGCGCTGTCGCGATCGAACCGGCGATCACAGCGACGGCCAGGGATGTTCTCCCCCCATGCAATAACTGACTGAACACGTCCCGCCCCTGACGGGTAGTCCCTAGGACGTGTTCGGCATTCGGTGCCACATGGGGGCGAGCCACCCGTTTGTCAGGTTCGAATTCTGTCAACCAGGGTGCGCACAGGCAGGCGACCACGACCAGTGCCATAACGCCGCCGCCGATCATCCCGGTCGGGTTGCCCTGAAAAAAAGAAAAGAATTTACGTAGCCGATGCAACCACCGACGCGAGGGTGGGTGCCCTGTCATTGAAGCTTTCATGGTAACGGATACTTGAGACATGGAATCACCTTTCACGATTTACGCAGCCGGGGGTCGAGCCACAGATAGGTCAGATCGGCAATGAAATTACCCACCAGCACAAACACCACGATCAATAACAACAAAGCCTGAACCAACGGATAATCCCGCGCGTTGATCGCCTTTAACAGGGTGTTGCCCACACCGGGATAGTTGAACACAATCTCGATGAAAATCTGCCCCGCAACCGCGAAGCCCAATCCCATGGCGACCGAAGTAACCACCGGCAACACTGCATTGCGGGAAGCATAGCGAAGCATGATGCGTTTCGGGCTCAGCCCCTTGGCTTCGGCCATAGTGATCACGTCTTCACCGAGAACGTTGATCATGGCGTTACGCATGGTCATCACCCACTGGGCGAGACCTACGAGAATAATGACGGTCAGTGGCAACACTGCGTGGTAGGCGATGCTCTTGATGTATGCCCAGCTCCACCCCGGTTCCATGGACGGGTCCGCAGCGTAGCTGAGTGGAAACCACTCCAATTTCAAGCCGAAGAAATAAAACAATAACAGGGCCGTCACCACCGCAGGCATTGAAGAGATCACAGCGGCAACAGGGGGAAATACGGATGCAAACCAGGTTCCGCGCCGGTAGGCGGCGATAGTGCCCAACACTAAACCGACAGCAATCGCCGCTGTCACACCCAAGCCAACCAAAAACAGTGTCCACGGGAAGGTGAAGCCCAGTACCGTGGTTACGTCCGTCGGGTACATCAGGATGGAAGGCCCCAATTCACCGGTGAACACACTTTTCACATAGCCAAGATACTGCTCCAGCAGGGTACCGTCGGTAAACCCATACATGGCACGAACGGCATCGATTTGCGAAGGGTCCATTCGACCGGCGGCACCGGCAAACATAGCGTCAACCGGATCGCCCGGCATCAGGCGCGGCAACAGAAAGTTGAAGGAAATGGCGATAAAAAACGCCACGAAATAAAACAGAAGACGGCTGGTGATGTAGCGCATCGGTCGGGCCTTTAGGTTTCTGGCGGTACGGAGGCTGCTGGTGCCTCCCTGGCGTCGCAGTCCAAGTGCTCCCTTGCACTATAAAGGGCGAGAGAGTTCGCCCATTTCCACCTTACTTCTTATAGAGGTTGTTGAAGACCAGGGTTTTCTTACCAACGGTATAGAAAACCGGGTGCACGTAGGGGTTGTCCTCGGTCGGCCATCCTTCAACACGGCTGGTGCTGTACTGGAACCAGGTCGGGTTGGAAAATACCGGGACAAACGGCATATTCTCCGCGGTGAAACGCTGCAACTCTTCCAGAGTTTCGCTCTTGTCTTCCTCGCTGGTAAGCGTACCGAAGTTGTCGATCAGGCTATCCACCCGGTCGGAATGCACACCGTGATTGGCATGCCAGGTCTGACCGATACGGCTGGTGTGGAAGTATTCTTTATAGGTCTGGATCGGGTGGGTACCCAGCATGGACCAGTTAATGGCCGCGTCGTAGTCACCTTCTTTCAACGAGGTATCGTACACACCCCATTCAACCGCATTCACATTCGCCTGAATGCCAACTTCACCCAGATACTCGGTCACCATTTGTACGGTCTGAACCCAATCCGTCCAGCCATTGACCACGCGGATGTCAAACGACAGCTCAGAGCCGTCCGGCAGTTCACGCATGCCGTCACCGTCTACATCTTTGTAGCCAGCTTCATCCAGCAGCGCGCGGGCTTTTTCCGGATCATACTGACCCAGCCAGCCGTAATCCTCATAGATGCCCTCATCCATATAGGCTTCGAAGTAATGGCCGATACCACCCGGGAAATCGTTAACGGTCGGGTAACCATAGGCCGCCAAATCCACAATGGCTTCACGGTCGATGGCAACGGACATGGCCTGACGGAATTTCAAGTTATCGAACGGTGCCCGCTTGGTATTCAGATAGATGTTGATGGCATCGTTGGCGGGGTACCAGTAATGATGGTTTTCAGGGTCCGCCGCGACATAGGTTTTATCGATATCGGCAATGAAGTTCGAGCCCCAGTCGATCTCATCGCGCATCAACGCCGGTTGAATCTGGGAGTTGTCGTTGAACGCCCGGTACTTCAAGCAGTCCAGATAGGGGCGGCCTTCGAGGTAGTAATTCGGGTTACGGCACAGCTCCATTTGTTGGGCGCGCACGTATTTAACCTCGGTCACCGGGCCGGAACCAATCGCTTCCGGATTGGTGAAGGTGGCGGCATCGTCAGCCTTTTCCCAAACGTGCTTGGGAATGGGCATATAGGTATTCAAATCCCAATGGATGGTGGTGTCCGGCTTGGCGAGTTCGAAACGAACCTGACGGTCGTTCACTTTCACCACGTTGGTCACTCGACCGCTGGCCAACACACCGGCGATGTCATACACCGCAACCTCTTTGGCCACTTCGAAGGTATAGAGGAGGTCGTCCGCCGTTAAGGGTTTTCCGTCGGACCATTTCAAGCCATCACGCAGTGTATAGGTAATGCTTTTCTGATCGTCGGCATACTCATAACTTTCCGCCAGCCGGAAATGTGTTTTATCCTGCATGGCGTTGATGAAAGCGAGCGGTTCAAATACCAGACCGGCAACGGTATTCGTCGGGTCCACGTAAGGATTGAACGTTTTCGTGAAAGCCGTAGTAATAATCGGGACCGTCAGAGTACCCCCCTGTTCCGGTTCCGCATGAGCAACTTGCGTGGTCGCTGCGATAGCAGCACTTAAAGCCAAGGCCGTAATAGTTTTCATCTCTGTGCTCCGTGTTTTTGTTGTTAGTTTCGGTTCTTCATGCGATTACCGATGGCTAGTGACCGGTGCCTGGGTGGCTCATTCAGGGAAGTCCGCAGCAAGGATGCTGCGGTCTAGTCCCCATGGACGGGTTCACGACGACCCTGAATGAGTCACCCAGGCATCGGGCACGGGTTCAGCCACAGGTCTAAAAAAGTATCTAGCGGGACTTCCTCCTTGCCATCAGGTCTTTGAAGGCGAGTGCGCTGTCTTTGAGAGTACGTTGCTGGGTTTCGTAATCGACGTACACCAGGCCGAATCGTTTATCGTAGCCTTCGGCCCATTCGAAGTTATCCATCAGGCTCCAGGCGAAATATCCGCGTACATCAACACCCTGTTCGATGGCATTGTGCACGGCGTTCAAGTGGCTGTTGTAATAGCGGACCCGCTGTTCATCATGAACCCCGCCGTTGTGAATTTCGTCGGCACTCGCCATGCCGTTTTCCGTGATCAATAACGGCGGTAACTGGTAGGTTCGATCCAGGTCGACCAGTAAGTCCGTCAATCCTTGCGGATAAACCTCCCAGCCCATGTCGGTGGTTTCGACGTTTTCCGGTTCATGGTTTTTCACATCGGTTTTCGCATCGAAAGATACGACGCCGCGGGTGTAGAAGTTGATGCCGATAAAATCCACAGGCTGGGAAATGAGCTCCATATCGCCAGGCATGGTGATGGGCGTCAACTCCGGGTAAAACCGTTCAAAGAGTGCCGGGTAGCGACCTTCCAGCACAGGCTCAAGGAACCAATGGGTGAGCGAAGCCTCACTCAATCGGGCGGCGACCTGGTCGTCATAACGGTCGGTTTTCGGAGTGCTGGGTGCCATGTTCAGCACCAAACCGGCATCCGCCTTGGGCGCGTTGGTACGCAACACCTCCATACCGAGCCCGTGAGCCAACAGCAGGTGATGACCGGCCTGTCGTCCCAGCCGGGCGTCTTTAAGGCCGGGTGCATGAACGCCGATCTCATGACCCAGAATCGCGCTCACCCAAGGCTCGTTCAGAGTGGCGTAAGAAGCGACCCTGTCACCCAGTTCACGTGTAACCAGATCGGCGTAATCACGGAAGAGATAGGCGGTATCCCGGTTGACCCAGCCACCGAAGTCCTGAAGGTACTGGGGCAGGTCCCAATGATAGAGCGTGACATAGGGTGCCAGGCCACTTTCCAACAAGCGGTCCAACAGCTGCTTGTAGAAATCGAGGCCTTTTGCATTGGCCTGACCCTGCTCGGTCATCACACGCGGCCAGGCGATAGAGAGACGGTAGGCATCCACGCCCAGGCCCTGGATCATTTCCACGTCCCCCGCCCAGCGGTGATAGTGGTCGCAGGCGGGCATGCCGTTGTCGCCATTTTTAACGCGGCCTGGCTGCTCGCAGAAGGTGTCCCAGATCGAGGGGAGGCGACCGTCGGCTTGTGTCGCACCCTCGACCTGGAAGGAGGCCGTGGCGACACCGAAGGTGAATTCCGGCGTCAGCAGGCGTGAATGAGAGGGTAAATCCAGTGAGAACATGTACAGCACTTCCTCGTTGAGAAACGCTTCTTAATCATTATTGTAAGCGCTTTCATTTTATTCTTTTATTTTGCGCTCACCTATGGAAGACTGACCATAATGTAAGCGCTTTCACAACAAGTTAAACTAACCCTGAGCGCTTCGTCAAACATTTTTTAAGGAAGTAGGCAGATGACACTGATCGGTTTTGAATCCCGACTCGATACGCCCTCGCGTACAGCGTTACCCACCCAGGACTGGCAGGAGGTTGCCGGCACACTGCCCCGGTTGGATCTTAACCCCAAGGTCCGCTATCAAACGCACCAGGGTTTCGGCGGTGCCTTCACGGAAGCGGCCGCACTGAATTACGCGGCGCTGAGCGAAGCCGAGAAAGAGCGTTTCATGACGGGCTATTTCAACCCCCAGGAAGGATTGGGCTATTCATTGTGCCGTGTGCATCTGCACAGTTGCGACTTCGCCTTGGGGAACTGGACCTGTGAGACCGAACCGGGCGCGGACCTGAGCCTTGACCACTACCGCACCGCCATACTGCCGATGATCAAAGACGCGGAACAGGCTCTGGGCCGCTCCATCGACTTGTTGGTGTCGCCCTGGAGCCCCCCGGCCTGGATGAAAACCAACAATCAAATGAACCGCGGCGGTCAATTAAAGCCTGAATACCGCGACGCCTGGGCTCAGCATTATGTCCAGTTTGTACAACTGCTGCTCGAAGAAGGGCTTTCCGTCTGGGGGCTGACGGTGCAAAACGAGCCCGAAGCCGCCCAAAGCTGGGATTCCTGCCTGTACAGCGCCACCGAGGAACGGGACTTCATCCGCGACCATCTCGGCCCCGCCCTGCACCGGGCCGGGTTGGAACAGGTGCGAATCGTGTGCTGGGACCACAACCGGGATCACCTCTACCACCGTGCCCACACCATACTCAGCGACCCAGCCGCGGCGCGTTACGTTTGGGGCAGTGGCTTCCACTGGTATATGGACGATTGCTTCGACAACGTTCAGGCTGTGCACGACGCCTATCCCGATAAAGGCCTGCTGTTTACCGAAGGATGCCAGGAAGGGGGCCCACACCCGGACAGCTGGCCTGTCGCCGAACGCTATGCCCGCTCCATTCTCAACGATCTGCGCCGCTGGACCCAAGGCTGGATAGACTGGAACCTCGCCCTGAATCTGGAAGGCGGCCCCAACCACGTGGGCAACTACTGCTCCGCCCCGGCACTGGTCGACTCCGACACCGGCACCTTCCAATGGCAGCCGAGTTACCACGCTCTCGCCCACTTCTCGCGGGCTATCCCCCCGGGCAGCGTGCGCATCCTTTCCGTCGCCGGTTTCGATGGCCTCGAACATCTCGCCTACCAACGCCCGGACGGCAACCTGAGCCTGGTGGTACTGAACCTCGGTGACACTGCGAAAAACTGGAGATTGATCCACAAAGACCGGCAAGCAAATATTCATATACCGGCGCGCAGTATTCAGAGCTGGATGCTGAACGCAGACTGAATAGTTCAGCAAGCATGGGGACATTCGTGACCTGTAGCACTGCCATATAAGGCAAGGATTCGCCACAATAGCGGCATTGTGATTCAAGGAGTTCCCCATGCGTTCCTTAGCTCTGGCCGTAGCCATAGCCGCCAGTCCGGCCCTGTGGGCCGAACCCCAGGCATTCATTGTAGACACCGAAGCGACCGCCATAGCCGACACCCAGGCCAAGGCCTGTGAACAAGCCTTTATTCTCGCCGAGGAAGACGCCCGCACCCAGATCGACAACCACTTTCCCGACGAAGCCGAAGCCCCCCACATAGAGCTCCGCAGCCGCAGCGACGTTCGCCTCGGCGCGGTTGATGGCGGTTTCGACTGTCGGGTGATCGGCTCCTGGGCTGCCATACCCACAGGCGCATCAGCATCGATGGAAGACACCCCGGCATTGCTTGGTAACGTGGAAACCATCGAAGGCCGTTACAAAGCAGGCTGTATCGGCACCGACAACGGCGCCGCCTGCCGTCGCCAGATCGAACGCGAAGCCGCCGAAGAACTGAAAGACGACCTGGTTCGCCACCACGACCTTAACCCGGGAGACTTCCAGCTCGAAGCCGACGGATTCGAAGGCAGCCAATCCTTCCGCTACGAGGGCCGTAATCTCACCCTGACAATGGACGGGACGTTTTACTTCAAAGTCAAAGAACCCACTATAACCAGCACCCGCCCACCGGAGCCGACCGGCACCGAAGGCGAAATTTCCGTTAAAAGCGAGAAAAAACGAGACCACGACGACTTTACCGACAACCTCGACTTCACCCTCTTCTACAACTGGGACGGAAACGACAGCGCAAAAAGCGATGAGCTCGCACTCAGCACCAATCGCTGGGGTGTCGGGTTATGGGTCAACAACCGCTTCGGCTTCTCAGCCTTCTGGGGCGATGAAAAAGTCGGCATCGCGGATTCACGTGGCGACGTCCACTCCGACCCGGAACGCTACAGCGTTCAAGGCATCGGCATTGGCTACCGGGTATTCGACAACCGAGCCGTCACTCTGGAAAACATGCTGCATTATGTCGATGCCGAACCCTACAGCGCCTTCGTCGACCCCGGTTGCTCAAACTGCACCGGCCGCAACTACGAAGCCGAAGACTATTACCAAGCCAGCATTAATTTAAAGACCAACACCGAAGGCCTGAACATCGGCTGGATGCTGACCTGGAAACTGCGTGATGATTTAACCTCCTACGACAGCCTGTCTGGCGGTTGGTACTTGGAGCTGCAGTTCTAGCACACTTTAAATGCAGCCATGTGCCCAAACCCGCACTGGATGCCTGGTGTGCTTGTCCAGGACCGTGCGGGATGCCGCCCACTCAACCTATCCATGGCGGTCCGACGTCTCGGGCCTAGACCGCGGCATCCTTGCCGCGGACTTCCCTGGACAAGCACACCAGGCATCCAGTGCTAGCCTCCGTTCCAGTAAAACAATCTCCCTTTACGCCACCCCACTCTGCCGTTAGTCTTGCGCGCTTGCTGTCTTAATCCAGGAAGCCACCATGTCATCCGAAACCCGCGCTTTGGGTTACGCCCTCTTAGCCGTATTGCTCTGGTCCACCGTCGCCACAGCCTTCAAAGTAGCCTTGCAGTTTGTCACCGTCAGCCAACTTATGGCCGGGGCTTCTGTATTCTCGATCGTGGCATTGGCCGGAGTCCTCGCCATTCGGGGCGAACTGAGCGAAGCAGCTTCCCGTCTATGGTCCGACCGCTTCGCCGCCCTGCGATTTGGCTTGATTAACCCCGTGTTGTATTACGCCATACTCTTCGAAGCCTACGACCGCCTACCTGCCCAAGTCGCACAACCGGTGAACTACACCTGGGCCATCACCCTCGGGTTACTCTCCGTGCCCTTCCTCGGACACAAACTCACACGGTGGGATTTAATCGGCATGCTGCTCGGCTATTCCGGTGTCGTCTTCATTTCACTCGCGGGCAAAAACGTCACCGGCGACCTCGACGGATTCGGCCTCTTCCTCGCGCTCGCCTCCACGCTGCTATGGGCAGGCTATTGGCTACTGGGCGCACGCGACAAACGCCCCCCCATCATCGGCCTGTTTCAAAACTTCGTATACGGATTACCCATCCTCCTGATCTGGATGTTCTGGAGCGACGGCATGCCAACACTAAACAACTGGCAGACACTCGCCAGCCTCGCCTACGTCGGCTTTTTCGAAATGGGCGTCACCTTCGTATTCTGGCAACTGGCCATGCACTACACCAACAACGCCAGCCGCATCGGCACACTGATCTTTCTTTCACCCTTTATCAGCCTCTTCCTGATTCACTTTATACTGAAAGAGCCACTACAGATCATGACGTTCGGAGGATTGGGGTTAATTATCGGCGGGTTGTTTCTGCAGCAAAAAATGGCCAGAAAAAAAGTAGGGGTGGCCTGACGCCACCCTGGGGGACTTTAACCAGCGAACTATCCGAATAACTTCTCCCTACTGACCACAATGCCGGTCTCATCCGCGTAGAGCCACATACCCGGCTCAATGGTTTGCCCCGCGAATGTCACCGGCACATCCACCTCGCCCAAGCCTTTTTTCTCAGTCTTCACCGGAATGCTCGCAAGCGCCCGCACACCCAAAGGCATCCGCTGCAATTCATGAATGTCACGCGCGCAGCCGTTAATCACCACACCCTGCCAACCATGGTTGACCGCATCCAACGCAATCTGGTCGCCAATCAAAGCACGACGCAGAGACGCACCACCATCGACGACCATCACCTTGCCATCGCCATCCATCCCGGCCAATTCCTTCACCCGGGAGTTGTCTTCAAAGCAATGGACCGTCACTACCTGACCAAAAAAGGCCGGTTTGCCGCCAAAATCACGGAACAGGGGTTCCAGTACCAACGCTTGGTCAGGATGGGCATCACAGAGATCGGGGGTATTCCACATGATTTGTACTCGCTTGATAACTAAGCACTCATGGTCGTAGCCGACATTGGCTAGCACCGGCAGCTGGGTAGGCTTAGACAGGGTGGTCCGCAGCAGGGATGCTGCGGTCCAGGCCCCAGGGATGGGTTCATGCCGACCCTGGCTAAGCCTACCCAGCTGCCGGTGCGGGTTCCTGGCAACCAACTCCGACCGATGAGATAAATGAATGACGGGCACTCATCCAAAATTGGCCTACGCTTAAAGGCAGGTAACAGGATGACCACCCATGAGTACCTTGAACCTATGGTATCAAGGCATTCCCGGGCTGACATAAGCGAGATGATGAATGTTGTTATTAAAGACAGACCGGCTCACGCTGGTCGACCCGCAGGCGATCAACGCCCGGCAATTGTATGAATATCACCATCGAAACGTGGCCCATTTTGCCCAAGGTGGCGGCACATTGCCAGACACCCTGGACGACTGCCAACGCCGACTCGCCAACGAAAAACGCGTCTGGGGGCTCGATATGGGTTATCGGTACTACGGCCTCCTCGAAGGCGACCCAATACTCGACATCGGCCTCAGCAACATCATTCGCGGCGCCTTCCAGGCCGCCCACCTCGGCTACCGGACCGACAAAGACTACCAAGGCAAAGGCTACATGACCGAAGCACTCAGCGCCGTCATCGGCCACGCCTTCGACCACCTGCGCCTGCACCGTATCATGGCCAACTACCAACCCTGGAACCAGGCCAGCGGCCATATTCTGAAAAAACTCGGATTCGTAGAAGAGGGACTGGCAAAAGACTATCTGTTCATCGAAGGCGCCTGGCGCGACCATGTGCTCACATCACTCGTGAACCCACATTGGATGCCACACGGCGACCCCAATGATTTGGCGGCACAAACGGAAGGAGCCTGAGGCCGACCGGCCCCGCTCCACAATAACCTTCACAACGGACCACGCCGGGGGAACGGCGGCGTGGCCCGTTACAGCCGATTATTTCGCAGCAATATCCACCATATCCTGAAAGCTCTGCTTGGAGTGTTTGCCAAACTCCACAGAGCGCTTCAATCGATGAATACCCTTGATAAAACGCAAAGACCCGGACTCCGCCCGAATCACGATAGAGTGCGTGGTAATACCGCCATCGCGATCGTAATGCACACCGTCCAGGAAGGGACCATCGGTTATGCCGGTGGCGGCGAAGAAGGCATCGTCCGCCGTGATCAGGTCTTCCAATTTCAACACCTGATTCATATCGACACCCAATTCCTGCAACGCCCGCTTTTCGGTTTCCAGCTGAGGCGCACGCACCCCTTGCATACCACCGTTCAACGCTTTTACCGCCGCCGCTGAAATCACGCCTTCCGGCGTACCACCAATGCCCATCAATACATCGACACCGGTGCCGGGAATAGCCGCCATCAGAGCGCCCATGACATCGCCGTCGGTATGCATCTGAACACGGGCACCGGCCGCGCGTATTTCCTGAATCAACCCCTTGTGGCGTGGCCGGTCAAGAACAAAGACAGTGACCTCGTTCACCTTGCGTTGCAGCGCATCGGCAATGGAATAGAGGTTCTGGGCAACGGATTGGGTGATATCGATGGCGTCTTTGGCGGGTTCGCCAACGACGATTTTGTTCATGTAAAAGGAAGGGCCTGGATCCCACATCGCGCCGCGCTCGGTGGCGGCCACAACGGATATCGAATTCGGCCGACCGGTCGCAAGAAGGCGGGTGCCTTCGACCGGGTCAACGGCGATATCCAACGGAGGGGCGTCGCCGGTGCCTACTTTTTCCCCGTTGTACAGCATCGGGGCTTCGTCTTTCTCGCCTTCGCCAATCACCACGACCCCGTCCATACTGACGGTTTCCAGCACGGCGCGCATTGCATCCACAGCGGCGCCGTCACCGGCCTCTTTATCGCCCGCACCCATGAAGCGCGAAGCGGAGAGAGCCGCAGCCTCGGTCACCCGGACCAGTTCCATGCCCAGGTTACGATCAGGCTGTCTGTTCATGTTGTTACCCTTCGTTCAATTGTCAGTTGATAGGTGGTGACCACTGAGTGGTTCTGATTGTTGTATTTCTTCACTGAATCACCCTACGATCTGACGTCGTTTACAAGGTGACATGCGGGACTATACCCGGCTGGAATGGCTACACAAGTAAAGACATGTCTTTCCCGGCCAAATATTATTTAATTACAGAAAGCCCGCGATTTACCGACGAACCTAAACGGTTAAGCTGTAAGTTTCTTTCAATTTTCGTTCAAGCAAGGACATCGCCATGACCCACCCTATGCCGCCTTTGATCGGCCATCGAGGCGTCGCCAGTGAAGCCCCTGAAAACACCGCTGCCAGCATTCGCAAAGCCGCCGAACTGGGTATTGAATGGATAGAAATCGACGTTACCCTCGCCGGTGATGAAAGCCTGGTGATCATGCACGACGCCACCCTCAAGCGATTCACCCGTGAAGACACCCCTATAGCGGAGTTGAACCGCGCTCAATTGGAGACCATCGACGCAGGCTCGTGGTTCGGCAAACACTACGCGGGTGAAAAACTACTCTTTCTGAAGGAAGCGCTGGCACTGGTGAAGGAGCTGGGGCTGGGTTTGAATTTGGAGATCAAAATAAATCCTGACCTATCGGCCGAAGTTCTGACCGAGCGAGTACTGGAAACCAAAGGCCTGGCCGAACTGGTTCAACGAGGAAAGCTGCTGATTTCCAGCTTTCATCATCCGGCCTTGGCGCAGGTAGCCGCCAAACAACCCACCTGGCCGTTGGGCGCGCTATACGAAGGTATGGACGAGAACTGGCGGGATTCACTTCAGGGTTTCACTCCCACAACCATTCATTGTTTCGCCGGAGCCCTAAACGAAGAACGCGCCAAAGATATTCTGAGCGAATACCCACTTTATTGTTACACCGTCAACGACGTCACGACGTTGAAAAAACTGAAAGCGATGGGAGTAACAGGCGTGTTCTCGGATAGAGCACACGCCCAGGACTTGAGAGATGTTGTGAGTATTACGTCTTAAACCGTTCGGCCTGCAACCGAAGTCGTTCTGAATGCCCGGCCATTTCCCGAACACCTTCCACATTGTGCTGAGCCTGTTCGGCCACTTGGGCAATCAAGGATGCAATGCTGGTGACGCTTTGGTCGATTGAATCCGTCGCTTCGGTTTGCTCCTGGGTCGCCTCGGAAATATGCTCGTTGGTCGCTCGAATCTCACCCACAA
Organism: uncultured Saccharospirillum sp.; assembly: GCA_965652395.1. Classification (GTDB taxonomy): domain Bacteria; phylum Pseudomonadota; class Gammaproteobacteria; order Pseudomonadales; family Natronospirillaceae; genus Saccharospirillum. The sequence goes on from CBFGUW010000037.1 coordinate 40,231, forward strand.
TCGATAGCACCAGATCCATCGCCTCACGGGCTTTGGCGCTGAGCTCTCCGGCACTGGTGGCCGAACTCACCGAACGCTGCATGGCTTCAACGGTGTTGTTCACTTCGGCTGAAAACTGATCGATCATGTCTTTGATTTCCTTGGACGATCGCTCAGTTTTTTGCGCCAACTCCCGAACTTCATCGGCCACCACCGCAAAACCGCGACCCTGCTCACCGGCGCGGGCGGCTTCGATGGCGGCATTCAATGCCAGCAGATTGGTTTGTTCCGAGACGCCTTGAATCACATCCACCACGGCGTGGATTTCCTCGGTGCGTGACGCCAGCTTGTCGAGGTTGCCCGCAGCCGCGCGGATTTCCGTTTCCAGCACTTTTACCTGATTACCACTGTCGGCGGACTCCCGGCTGCTGTCCCGACAACGGTCTTCCGCTTCGAGCGCGCGTTTGGCCGCTTCACTGGTATTATCGTTAATGCCGCGCACTGTGGTGGACAACTCGTTAATGGCAGCGGCCACCAAATCCACCTCTGAATTCAGGCGGTCCAGAATGCGGCCCACTTCTTCGTTGGACGCGGAATTATCCGATACCTTTTCCGCCATCAAGGCCGCGCCTTCGCGAACATCCGCAACGATGTCGCCAAAACTCTGCAGCATACCGTTGAATGTCTTCGCAATGCGGCCTACTTCATCGCGGCGTTTCAAGTGAACACGCTGAGAAAGATCCGCAGTTTCATCAATGCGTTTAATCGCCTTTTCCAGTTCAAAAACCGGACGACTGACCGAACGGGACAGAACATAACCCACCAACAAAAACAGCAGGCTCACCACCCCCAGCGTGGCCCACCCCTGGGTTTGAGTGGTTCGTCCCTCCTCCACAATACGTTCAATGCCGCGAATCAGCCCCGCACTGCCTTCGGCAACGGAATTCGAAGCCTGCTCCACATTGGCCACGGACACATCCAACTGCGCCAGGGATTCAGTCACACTCTCGTTAGCGGCCACCACCGCCTCGCTGGACAGTTGCGACACCACCTCGATCATGGTGTTCATCGACAGGAAGTTATTCTGGGTGCGTTGAACAAGACGCCGCGCATCGGCATCCTCACCCGCCTCGAACAGCTTGATCGCCTCAGCGATATTCTCGTTGAAGTCGTCGAGATCCAGCAGGAACACATCTATGGCCTCAGCCAGTTCCTCATCCAACTCGGCCAATCGCCCCACAGCTTCACGCAATGCGGCCTCGGCCTGGTCACCCTGTTCGATATCGTTTTGCGCGAGCGATGCCGTCGAAGCGAACCGCCAAAACAGGAATTCGGGGTATTGCTGCAGCGCCAGCGCCGTTTGCTGTTGTACCGCCATGGCCTCCAACTGAGCCTGCAGCGCTTGCTGCTGTTGGGCCAATTGATCTTTCTGGACATCGAGCGCCTGGCTCTGCTGCGCCAGCGTATCGCGCTGCTTGTCCACCAGAGTGAACTGGGATTCACTCTCGGCCACCAACGCACGGACGCCCGCCATCACCAGCGCGAAGCCGATCACCAACAGGAATATCAACAAGCCCACCATCACCAATGTTCTGACAAAGAGCGTCCAGTCCCTGGGATGCAGAGTCTTGCCCATCTTCATGCCTCACCTCATCTTGTTGTGTCTTGTGGACGGCCTGGGGTCGTCGGACCGGGAGTGTAACTTTATTCAGGCGTACCGGGTTTTCAGGATTGCGGCTTTACAGGGCCTGGCGCCTTGGAGCAGCGTAGCCGCCCGCGTATGATGCCGATCACACTTTCAATCGGAAGGGGCGTCACCCCCCATGCTGAAACTGATTCGTGGTGCCCGGGTACTGGCGCCGGCCGACCTGGGCGTGCAGGACGTATTGATCGCAGGGCAAAGCATTCTTGCCATCGATGACTCGTTGTCGCTGCAGGGTTCACCAAACATCGATTTAGAGGTTATCGACGCCGATGGCCAAATCTTGACCCCGGGCCTGGTCGACACCCTCACCCACATCACCGGGGGCGGCGGCGAAGGCGGCTTTCACACCCGCACCCCGGCCATGGAATTCTCAGACGCCATTCGCGGCGGTGTGACCACCGTGACCGGCGTGCTCGGTACCGATGCCGTCTCCCGCACCCTGCCCGATCTGCTCGCCAAAGCCGCCGGTCTTGAAGCCGAAGGGTTGAGCGTCGTCTGCCACACTGGCAGCTATCAGGTCCCGGTGCGTACGCTGACCGGCAGCCTGCAACAGGACATCATGCTGATTGAGCGCTTCATCGGCGTTGGCGAAGTCGCCATTGCGGACCATCGCGGCAGCCAGCCCAGTTGGCGGGAAATGGCGCGCATTGGCGCCGAAGCACGGGTCGGAGGGTTGCTCAGCGGCAAAGCCGGGATCGTCAGCGTGCACGTGGGTGCCAGCGATGCACACCTGGCATTGCTGTTCGAAGTCGCGCAGAACTCCAATATCCCGCTCAGCCAGTATTACCCCACCCACATGAACCGCTCACCCGGCCTGCTGAAAGACGGTTTGCGTTTCATCAAAGGCGGCGGCACCATCGACTTCACCGCCAGCCACACCCCCGAGATTCTGGCCGCCGGTGAAGTCAAATGCGCCAGCGCTTTGAAATTCGTACTGGACAGAGGCGCCGATGAAAACCACATTACTTTCAGTACCGACGGCCACGCCAGCCTGCCGCACTTCAATAAAGACGGTATACTGGAAAGCCTGAAAGTAGGCTCCATGGATGCCATGCTGAATGAATTCCGCGACGCCGTGCTGGAAGAAGGCATCGCCATCACCACAGCGTTAAAAGCCGTTACCGCCAACCCGGCCGCCATATTGAAACTGCCCCGCAAAGGCACCCTGGCACCGGGTAACGACGCCGACCTGCTGCTGCTCGACCGCGACAGCCTCGCCCTGAACGCCGTCATGGCACGGGGCGACTGGTGCATGAAAAACGGCGAACTGTTGAAGAAAGGCACATTCGAATAAGCCCCAACGGCGGGGCAGACACCAACGGGAGAAACAACAAGGGTGACCCAACGAATCGGTTTTGTGTTGCTGCCGGGATATTCCTCCATGGCCTATGTATCCGCCATGGAACCCCTGCTGGTGTGCAACGAACTCACCGGTGAAGACGCCTATTCCGCCTTTACCGTCGCCCTCAGTGGGGATAAAACCTACTCCAGCCTCGGCAACCGAATGGACACCGACTACTCGCTGGACACCGCCCCGGACGCCGACGTATGGATCGTCGCCGGCACCTCCCCCGCCCGTCACCCCGCTACCCCGGGCCTGACCGAATTCCTGCAAAGCCGCCCGACCCGTTGCGCCCTCGGCGGCCTCGCCAGCGGCACCTATGTGCTCGCCCGCGCCGGACTGCTGAACGGCTACCGCGCCGTGGTGCACTGCCTGAGTTACGACGAACTGTTGAAAGACCACAAATCCATCCTGCTCGCCTCCGAACAGTTCAGCATCGACCGCGACCGCCTCACCTGCCGGGGCGGCAGCGCCAGCCTCGACTTAATGCTGATGTGGATTGCCAAAGGCATCGGCGCCGACACCGCCGAAGCCGTATCGCGCCACTTCGTCAACGAACGCCTCGGCATCCCCTCCGACACCGTGCCGCAACAACTCAGCGAACGCACCCGCGCCGAACAGCCCAAGCTCGCCGAAGCGCTGGAACTGATGGAAAGCAACATCGAAGAACCGCTGACCACGGACGACATCGCCTACCACGTGAAAATCAGCCGTCGCCAGCTGGAGCGCCTGTTCAAAAAGCACCTCAACGCCGTGCCCAGCCGTTACTACCTGCAAATTCGGCTGGAAAAAGCCCGCAACAAACTGCTGAGCAGCAGCCAAAGCATCGCCGAAATCGGCCTGAGCTGCGGTTTCAGCTCAGGCGCGCATTTCAGCACCGCCTACCGCAACCAATATGGGCTGACCCCTTCGGAAGACCGAAGCCTGCATCAGAAAATGGCGGTGGATAAATAGCCCGCGACAGCGATTAAGGCCTATACCGTTCAGCCAGTTGGGTCGTCACGCCCTGCATCGCCAACCGAACCTCCGGCGGGCCGATCACTTCCAGCTCCGCCCCAAAACGCAACAGATCGGACACCCCATGGGGCGGGTTGCCTACCGGCAGATGCGCAACGTGCCGACCATCCTCCCCCAGGGGTTCAATGGTCGCATGGGCAATCACATAGGGCGCGCAGATAAACTCCATGATTTGCACGCCCAACGGAGTTAAGCGAACCTCCGCCAGTAACGGGTACTGCAGTGATTCCATTCGGCGCAGGCTGGCCTGCCAGAACTCCGACAGCCTAAAATCAGCGGGCCGGTCAAAGTGTTCATCGGTGAGCACCAGGGATTCGACGCGAGACACGCGGTAAGTTCGTGCATCCCCCTCAACCGTCGCCACCAGATACCACTGCCCACCTTTCAGCACCACCCCCAGCGGTTCAGCCCGCCGTTCCCGAATGCCCTTCCAGCTCCGGTAGACCATGTCAACACGTCGCTGCTCCAGCACGGCCGTCATCAATTCCGGCAGATGATCCGCCTTTTCATCGTCCGCAAACCAGTTCGGTGCATCCAGCAAAAAGCGGCTCTGCAACCGGTCGGCCTCGTGCCGCATGCTTTCCGGTAGCGCCGTCATCAACTTCAACTGGGCATCCGCCAGGGTCGACTGCAACCCCATTTTTTGCGCCGGACCGGAAAGCCCCGCCAGAAACAAGGTTTCGGCCTCCTTCGCTGACAGCCCGTTCAAACGGGTGCGATAGCCGTGCAGCAACCGATACCCACCCTCGACACCACGCTCGCTGTAGACCGGTACACCCATTTCACTGAGCGCATCGATATCCCTATACACCGTGCGCACCGAGGTTTCACAGGCCTCCGCCAGCTCCCGGGCGGTTACCTTTTCGTGCGACTGCAGCGTCATCAACAGCTTCAACAAACGGCTGGCCCGCATGGAAAGCCCCCTAGCCTTTATGGCTGAACATTTTTTACAGGGCAACCATCATACCTGTCATCAGGTGGCAGGTTTAGTGCCTAACATGGTTCACGCAGTACCCATTCACCCAAGGAGACAGACCATGAGCAAACACGACCTCGTTCTATATCATTCCCCCCATACCCGCGGCAGCGGTGTGCTTTTCCTGCTGGAAGAGCTGGGTGTCCCCTACGAAATGAAAGTTCTGAACAGGGATAAAGGCGAAAACCACCAACCTGAATTCCTAGCGATTAACCCCCTGGGCAAATTTCCCACCCTGATGCACAAAGGCACCGTAATTACCGAACAGGTCGCCTGCTTCCTCTACCTGGCCGACCTCTTCCCAGAAAAAGGCCTCGCCCCCGCCCTGAACGACCCTCAGCGCGGCGCCTACCTACGCTGGATGGCCTACCAAGGCTCCACCTTCGAACCCGCCGTAGTGGACCGCGCCATGAAACGCGAACCCGGCGACCCGGGCATAATGCCCTACGCCAGTTACGAAAAGATGCTGGACACGCTCTATAAGCAGTTGGAGAAAGGCCCCTATTTACTGGGTGAGCAGTTTTATGCGCTGGATGTATTTTGGGGTGGGACTCTGAAGTGGTGTAGCCAGTTTGGGATAATCGAAACCAACCCGGTTGTTGATGAGTACATTGAGCGGATTGTATCGCGGCCTGCATTTATTAAAGCGACGGAGATAGATCAGGCGTTGGCTGAGGAGCAGGCTGCGGAGACTGAGGCGGTGTAGCGGGTATTGGTTTTAGTTTTAACTGTCGGCACAGGATGTGCCGACAGTGGTTTCTTCCTTTCTGGATTCCCCCCGCATTTACCCACCTGCCGCTGAAAGCGGACACGTTCGACACCTCTGACTGGTGAAAACTTGCGCTCTGTTACAGAATCTATTACACCTAATGCTGGTTGGGGTGAATATCCTGGGTTGCATATGGGAGCAGAAGTTCGGCAGTAAACACCTTGGGACGGGTTATTTAGGAGATGGCTCCCAGAACGACGAAGACTGTTTTATGGATAAGGGAAAATACGGCGATGGAGTTATCCATAGGAGCGTTTCTCTTATATACTGATTTTTTAGCGGATCGAGATCAGAATATTAGCATGCAGGAATAATGATATGCCAACAGCTCAGTTTAAATGGACACGGGGAATTATCATTCTCAACACTTTCATTATCACTTCATGTGGCAGCATGGGTAATAGCGAACTTTCTCGCCAAGAACGACTAGAGTGTGGTCAGGTTTATAATTCCACTTATCAAGCTGCGCTACTTCGCTTAGAAGGTCACTCAAGGAATGAGCTTTTTCAATACCTATCAGAATATGGAAAAGACAATGGAATTCCATTCAAAGGGAGTACCCATGAGCTAATACTTCAAAGTGCGTACGAAAATATTTTCTACTATCCTGAAATGACTGACGAAGACAAAAAAGAGGAGGCCACAGAATTCGCATCCTTTTTCTACGATAGATGCATGGATGATCGGTAACAAAGAATCAACATAAAATATCATTGGCAAGAAAGTTTTTGTGGAAGTCATTACTATGTCAGCAGATTCGTTCGCTTCTATGCAACTAACAGCTGTCAGGCACAATCGTTCAACTAAGTTGCATATTATATATTCGAGAGGCAAGATTCCATGTTAGATTTCTATAGAGACAGATATAAGCCCCTAAAATCAATGAGTAGATATGAATTTCAATCAGCATATATTAACGTTAAGATTAAAGTACTCTCCGATCCAGGCACTTCGTTTACCCCTACCGTTTGGGAGAACAGATTGGAAGGCATGATTGGACACATATTGGAAAACCATAGTTACATTTATAATGAAAATGGATTAGGGCACATCTATGATGGCAATGTTTTTTCGTTTAAAGATCCCATTGGCATAATTGGAAATCAAGACATAGAATATAACGATCTCAGCGAAGAGGAATGTCTTTTAGCGTTCTTTTTCTTGTGGCATGGAGGGGTTCGAAAAGGAAAGCAAATTCTCCCCGACAGCAAGTTTTTATTGGGTTTATTTGACTATTTAACTATCGCAGATAAATTTGACATGGCATATTATTTGTACGGGATCTTGCTAAAATATGGCCCCAACAAACACTTGCCTCCAAATATTAGAAAATCCAAAGAAATGCTTTTAGAAGCGAGCAATCGAAACATAACTTTTGCAGATAATGAACTATTGGATATACATCAGTACGATGTCTTTAATAATTTCACGTTGGGAGCATACTCAGGGCACACATTATAAGATTTAGGGAGCCTCTGAACAATTCCCGTGAGACTCTGTGGGAACCAAAACGCTTTGCCACTAGGCGGACTTCGCAGCGCAATGGCCGTAGCCCTTGTCAAGGAACCGAAAAGGGGACAGATTTATTTCAGGAGCGAAATTGAGCATGATCACTCAACGTAAAAACCTTTCCATGGCTGTTGTAATACGGAATGGAAAAGTACTTGTACAAGAGAGGCTACGCCCCTCTTTAGGCATGGTGTTCGAGTTTCCTGGTGGAGCGGTTGACAACAATGAATCCGCCGAAGAGGCGGCCATAAGAGAACTGTGGGAAGAAACAGGGCTCGAGGACCTGAGCGTGGTCGGTAGTTAGACTTTGATGAATGACTTTGGTGGTGATATTCATTACGTAATATTTCATGCAAAAAGTGATGCAGAGCCAGCGGTCGTGGATCAAGACCGCAGACAGACTTTCCATTGGTTTGACCCTAAAGACATACCACGCCGGGATTTCTTCAGAGCAGATATTGAGTTTATGGATACGCAGCTCATGGACTACATCGAATCAGCTTCGTGAATGTGTTGATTGTGCCTTTCTTAACCATGAGCAATGAAGAGAAGAACGACCTCTTTCTTTATGATCAGATACTAAGGATTCCTTAGTATCACCAGAGTCTTCTTGTGCATAAACTCTAATTGACATGCTCTTTTGAGGATCTATTGGAGAAACCATGACTAACCCCAAGGGAAAACCACGCATGACGCTGTCGAGTCCTGAGGATGGGCTGACACTTCGCCCCAATATCAACCCGATGGACCAGGACATGCTTCAAGGTATTCTCAGCCGCTCCACTGCCCTGGTCAGCATCCTTAGTGGGTACTTTGAAACACCGATAGAAGACCGGGGGTTTAAGGTGTCCGATCACACATTAAGCAATATCCTTTGGCAGCTCAACGGAAACCTGCAACTCATTAGCAGCATGGTGATGGTGGGTCTATCTGAAGAATGAAGTACTTATTCCCGCCAGGCTTTACACTGGCGGGTGATGCTTCGGTTCGAGATGTTGCGGTTTAATGCATGCCATACTGGACCATATAGCATTGCAAAAAAAAAGAAATGGGGCCAGTTTTACTTTCAACAGTTACGCCATCCCTAAAAATAGACCTGTTTGGATTTATTCTGTATTCTGGACTTTTTAACGAGGCAGGTAACGGACTGGAAAAAATACGGTTACTGCTGCCGACATTGTGAAATGGAGAGAAGTAAACATGAAGTTAAGCGCACTGAAAGTATTACTCTGTGTTACACCTATTTGCGTTTTTGCAGATCAAACACTAGAAACCAAATCTATCGGTCAGGTTTTTTCTGAAGGAAGTTCGACTGCGGGTTTTTATACTGTTGAGGGACTGCCACAGTGCAAATATCAAATTATGTATATCGATCTAAGTGATGAAGCAGGCAAGGCCCAATTTTCCATGGTTCTCTCTGCTAAAGCGGCTGGTCAGAAAGTTGTGCGGATGGATTACAACTTAGGCCCTGATAATCGCTGTGATTTAACTGGCTTGCACGTTAAGTAACCAACACTAAATGAGGCTGCAGCCTGTAAAGGTAGCAACCACCCATGAACCTACTATTCGTATGCAGTGAAAACCGGTTAAGAAGCCCAACCGGCGAAGCCGTCTTCTCCCAATACGATGGCATTAATGCTATTGGGTGCGGAACGAACTCAGATGCCGAGACGCCCATCAGTGGTGATCTCATTGAATGGGCCGACATCGTCTTTGTTATGGAGAAAACTCACAGAAGCAAGGTCTCGAAGAAGTTCAAACACCTGCTTGGCAAAAAAAAGCTGGTATGCCTGGACATTCCGGACAATTACGACTGTATGGACCCGGAGCTGATTCGCCTGCTCAAAGCCGGAGTGATAAAGCACCTTCGCATGGGATAATCGTCAACCCCAGTTCAACTACAGAGAGTGAACGAAGACTTATCATGACATACAAAGCATTACCGTCCAAAGTGCCTTTGAATGCTGCCATTACCACTTTACTTGTTGCAGCACTGATCGCAGCCATTAGCTTTTGGGCTCAGGGAGAAGATATAGCCACTTCATTAGCGTTTCCACTTGCCATATTGGCTATTGGAATCCCCTACAAATACCTATACTGTCGAAAGCCAGCTGCGTGGATTGAAGACGGAATCCTATACATCAAGAGCTGGCCCTTGACGATCTCAAAAATCCCTTTGGACAGTGTTGAACACATCGAGTATTTGACAGGAAAGGCCATTCATACAAGAACGGGGAAGAAGGAGGCCCATGCGATCAAAGTGAAAATGAAAGGCTACTCTGTATGGGAACTTCCTATAGTAGACTGGACAGAACATATCCGCGACCATAGGCTGTACAACTTTCTGAAATCCGAATTACCTGGCATGAAGTGTAAGGAACATAATAAAGATGCCTAATAGGTCTCAAAAATATGCCTAGATACCTTCCCCTGATACTGTTCACGCTAATAAGTGGCTGTATCGTCTTGAGGTGGTCTAATAGATATGACCAGTCCAGTTAAGGATAATACCCTGAACTGG
>CBFGUW010000038.1:0-49924 GCA_965652395.1 uncultured Saccharospirillum sp.
CTTGGCCGCAGCATCCTTGCTGCGGACATCCCCACATAAGCCTGCCCGGCATCCATCGCTAGCCAGCACAGGCTTACTATTACAACACCCTTGTTTATGTTTTGGGTTAGCTTACTTCGGCTTCAAATACACCGCCGCCAGTGGCGGTATCCTGATATCTATGGAATACGGCAAGCCGTCGTGTTCTTCCTGTACCGCATCGTAGCCGTCGCCTATGTCGTAATTACTACCGCCGTAGAATTCTGAATCGGTGTTCAACAGGATCTCGTAGCGGCCGCCTTCGGGAACGCCAATCCGGTAGTGGCTGTGCGGGTTGGGCGTGAAGTTGGCGATGACGACAATTTTACTGCACTCGCTGAAACGCACCAGGCTGATGATGCTGTTGTCGGCGTCGTCGTGGTTGATCCAGCGGAAACCGCGATGGTCGCAGTCCCATTCGTGCAGGGCGGGTTCGTCGCGATGCAGGCGATTGAGGTCTCTGAACAGGGCTTTGACGCCCCGGTGGCGTGGGTAGTCGAGCAGGTACCAGTCGAGTTGGCCGCGGAAGTTCCATTCGAGGCCCTGGCCGATTTCGTTGCCCATGAAGTTCAGCTTTTTGCCGGGGTGGGCGAACATGTAGCCATAGTAGGCCCGCAGGTTGGCGGTTTGCTGCCATTCGTCGCCGGGCATGCGGGTGAGAATGGTGCCTTTGCCGTGGACGACTTCGTCGTGTGAGAGCGGTAGCACGAAGTTTTCGTTGTAGGCGTAAACCATGGAGAAGGAGAGGTCGCCCTGGTGAAATTTGCGGTGGACGGGGTCTTTCTTCATGTATTCCAGGGTGTCGTGCATCCAGCCCATGTTCCATTTGAAGCCGAAGCCGAGGCCACCGGCGAAAACGGGGCGGGTGACGCCGTCGAAGGCGGTGGATTCCTCGGCGATGGTCATGGCTTTGGGGAAGCGGCCGTAGACGGCTTCGTTGAAGCGTTTGATGAAGGCGATGGCTTCGTAGTTGTGGTTGCCGCCGTCGACGTTGGGGGTCCATTCGCCAGCTTCGCGGGAGTAGTCGAGGTAGAGCATGGAGGCGACGGCGTCGACCCGCAGACCGTCGACGTGAAAATGCTCAAGCCAGACCATGGCGGAGGAAATGAGAAAGTCGCAGACGGTGTAGCGGCCGAAGTCGTAGACGTAGGAGCTCCAGTCCGGGTGCCAGCCGCGCTGGGGGTCTTCGTATTCGTACAGTGGTGTGCCGTCGAAGCGGGCGAGGCCGTGTTCGTCGGCGGGGAAGTGGGCGGGGACCCAGTCGACGATGACGCCGATGCCGTGCTGGTGGCATTGGTCGACGAAGTATTTGAAGTCGTCAGGCGTGCCGAAGCGGCTGGTGGGGGCGAACAGGCCCAGCGGTTGATAGCCCCAGCTGCCGTCGTAGGGGTATTCGGAGACGGGCAGAAATTCGACATGGGTGAAGTTCATGTCGGTCAGGTAGGGGATGAGTTCATCCGCGAGTTGCCGGTAGGTGAGTGGTTTTCCGTCGTGGGTTTTCCAGGAACCGGCATGCACTTCGTAGATGCTCATGGGCAGGGTGCGTGGGTCCTGCTTGGGGCGTTCGGCCCAGTCGCTGTCCTGCCATTGGTAGGCGGAGTGGTCGACTACGACTGAATTGAAATCCGGATATTGGGTGCAACAGAAGGCGTAGGGGTCGGTTTTGTGGGGCAGGCGGTGTTCGCGCGCGTCCTTGAGTTCATATTTGTAGGCTTCGCCCGCTTTCAACTCGGGGATGAACAACCGCCAGATGCCGTCTTCATGGCTGCTCATGGGGTGGCGCCGTCCGTCCCAGTTGTTGAAATTGCCGATCACACTGACGCTGCGCGCGTTGGGGGCATAGACCGCGAAACGGACCCCATGAAGCTCGCCCGCCCCGGTTTGGGTGCTGCACAGCTGGGCGCCCATATTGTGATACAGCGTTTCCGAGTCGCAGTGGAAGTCTTCGAAGGTCCGGGCCTGGAATTGATAGGGGTCGATGGCTTCCCAGTCATGACCGTCGCGGGCGCTGATGTTCATCCGGTATTCGGGGCGTTGCTGTTGGTTGAGCGTCAATTCAAACAGGCCGTCGGGATGAACCGGAGTCATGGTGCCCAGAGAGGCGTTACTGCCCAGTTCGATCAGGGTGATGTCTTTTGCGTCAGGCTGGAAAACGCGGATCAGCCATCCGTCTTTGGTTTTTTGAGGCCCGAGGGTTTCGAAGGGACGGGCTTCGAGAGCGGAGTTCAATCGGTCGGCAAGTTCAACGGCGGGATTTTCCATAATAACGGTCGTACCTTCTTGTCATTGTCGCGAGCTCCCCCAGTGTAGCCCCTTTGGCCGGGCAAAGCCCAGGGGCTTCCCGAATAATTCCCATGGGAATTATTCGGGCTCTCCGGGGCGGATCAGGTACCGTTCAGGGTGAAGCCGAAAGTCCATTTCAGGTCTTCCGTGGTCGGGCGGTAATAAAGGCTGAAGGTGGGGTTGAGCCGCAACAGGGAGTTACGAAACAGATTGGAGGGAAGCGTGAGCTGGGGGCCGATGGCACTGTGGCTCTCATCGACGCCGTTCATCCAGCGGGCATCGAGTCCGAGTTCCAGGCTGCGCAGATACCACAAACGGCCCAGGGAGGCGTCCACAGGGCCCAGGCTGAACCGGTAATTCAGTCGGGCATCCAAGGCGGGGGCTCCCATGACCAGGTCGTCGAAGGCGGTCGGACGTAGATAGCGTCCCGGGCCGGTAAAGCCGCTTTGACGGTCCTGCCACTGGCTGCTGAGAGTGAGGTGATGGTTGGCGGCGAATCCCGGCAGATTCAGTTGGCTGTAGTTGTATTGCTGAATGCGGTCTGTTTCCAGCTCCAGGTCGATGTCATACCGGCTGGCCAGGGCGTAGGGCGCCTGTAGGTCGCGTGGGGCGGCTTCGTGAATCCGGTTGAAGGTGACACCGGCGTTGACCAGGGTGCTTTGCCAGTCCTGCCCGTTGTCGATCGATTCCCGGTCCGTGTAGCGGGTACCGACGTTGGGGGTGATAACGGTGGTCCACAGTCCTTGGGTGCTGATCAAGGGAAGAGACGCATTCACGCCGATACCGCTATCCAGCGTCTCGTCTTCATCCGACACCCGCCGCTCCGCTGACAGGCCGAGAACCGGCCACCACTGCCGCCAATTGACGGTGACGCCCCCTATGGCGGTGCCTGCGCCGAAATGGGCCCCGGCAAAGGTGTCCACGGTCAGGGTGTTGAGCAGGTTATTGGAGTGCAGATGCAGGGTGAGTTCATCGTTGTCGCCGAGCAATTGCCAGCGGTTCAGGCTCCAGGCGTTGGCCCATCGATGGTAGGGGCTTGCGGCGGCTGCGACCGGCCCGGTTGATTCCGGCACGGGACGTTGCAGCGGTGCGCTGTAAGCTGTGGGCCGGGTGTTGAGCTGGTTTGAAGGCAGCCACCAGGTCAATGGGGCTTGGGGATCGAACCAGGGTAGGCTGACCACTTGATGGCCGTGGGCGGTATAGTCGGTGAAAACCAAGCGGTTGTTGGCTGCGTCGAGGTTAACGAAGTAGTTGCCAAAGGGCCGCTGCGTGACCTGGAAGCGCTGACCGCTTTCCCGGTTCATGGCCCATACTGAGTCTATGCCGCTGCGATCGCTGGTATATATCAGCCAGTTAGCACTCATTTGAGGGGAGCGCAGGCTTTCACCTTTGACCGGCGCCGTCAGTTCGACCAGGTCATTGGTATCGGCCCGCCAGTTCATGAAACGAACACCTTCCCCGTCCAGCAGGACAAACACCCAGCCGCCGGAACCGTCCGGCGTCAGGTCATAGGCGACGCTGCGCGGCGGTAGATCCCGGGCCGCCAGTTCCCGGCCGTTCCGGTTCAGCAAAACCAATTGGCTGTGGCGCTGCTCCGTAAAACGGTGGGCCAGCAGGGATTGAGCGTCCCGTGCCAGCCCGATATTGGTGAACGCTCCGTTGCGGGTGAGGGTGGTCAGGGTCTTGTCGGTCTCGGTGTAACACTGAATATCCGCGCCGACTTCCAGGGCAAAGCGGGGATGGGTGGCCCTGTCCGTCCAGCAGAACGTCCCGGCAGCGTAGCTCACGCTGCGTTGTTTGGCCACGCTGTAGAAATCCGCCGCGACCCGGCGTGGCAGACGTTTCAGTCGTTCAACCTCCCCCTTTTCCAGCGCCACCAGATAACTCCCGTCTTCGACATCCATTTCCACCGCCAGGATCCGGTCGGCATCCGTGCCAATGGGGTACAGGCTGTGCCAATGGTCGCCTTCCGGTTGCCAAAGAGGGTCCACCCGCGTTGGGTCGAGGCTGTCCACCTGTTGTTGCCAGCGCTGGAGCAGATCGTCCCAGGCCCGGTGATAAGTGGCGTCCAGACCTTTGCCGGTCAGGCCATGGACAGCGCCGTTGAAGGTCAGGGCATGGTCTGGGTTGGCGGTGCGGGCGAGCGCCTTGTCGAGAATCCCGTCGCCGTGGGTGCGGCGCAGATAGCTGGTCATGAAGTAACCCAGATCGTAAGGGCTGACGGTGGGGTAGCTTTCAAATCCGGTGCCCAGCATGGCCCGGTCGTAGGAATAACGCTCCTGGGTCAGTTCATGAGTGCGCAACCAGAGCTCGAACGAAGCGACACGGCCCCGTCCACCTTCCGTCAGAACTGTTTCGCTGACCACCGCATCGCCTTCCAGCAACCATTGGGGGTAAAACAGCAGAATAATGGCTCCGGGCCCATATTCACCCGCGAACGCATAGGCAATCCTGCCGGTCAGGGTGTCCAGGGGTTGGTGAACCTGCACCAAATGACGGCCCTCATGCACGCTCAGAATATCAAACCATTCCAACCCGCCCAGAGGCGCCGGCCGGTTATAGAAGATGGAGTGCACCGGGTCGTAACTGACCGCACCATTGCTGATCAGCGTGGGGCTGGAGATCAAGATGGGGATGCGCCGAGGGGCGGTGTCCAGCGGCAATGAGCCTTCGAGTTCGGGCCAATAGGTATTCAGGCGTTCCGCTACGTAGCGGGCTTCCTCTTCAAGGCCCTCCGGATAGACGATATCGAACCCCGGCACCTCGATGTGCTCCCAATCCCGGTTCGGGTGATGTTGTTCGTTGGCTGTGGCCGTAGCAAGCAGCAGTGAGGCGACCCAGGGTAAAAAACGCTTCAAATCTCTATCCTTCGAGGGAGGTGGAAAGGGTATTCAATCATTGTTGCCGACAAACTGAAATGTACCAGAAAAGCGTTTAAGCCGATAAAACACTGGTTGGTTTTCCATCGTGCCGTTTCTGGGCAATTAAAAGGGTGAGGGCTTGCTACGCTTTAAATGCGTCTTATCCATTTGGAGGTGGTCGGTTCCTTCCTCGTCGCTTGAAAGCGTTAAAAGCCAGCGGTCGATACGACGAAATCATACAGGAGTTTCTGAATCGGTAACGGTAATTGGCCGCAGCGCTTGCTTAAGGTGTTGCGGCTTTTTTCGAGATGAGGTTGGGGCATCTTTGTGTTTTTAGGCTATTGGATGTTTGCCTTTAATAGCCAGTGTAAATAACGACTCGCCACGTCTCTGCTAAGCTTAAGTAAGGTTGCATGCCATTAGGTTGGGTCACTGAGGGCTCAAAAATCAATACATCCTGAAACAAAAGAGGCCGTTTTTATGACGGAACGTCTGACTTTAAGCTTGGTTGTTACCCTGTTCCTGTTGCTATCTGTTCCCAGCAGAGCAGACACACTCTACTTAACCTCCTTGGAGTGGCCCCCTTATTCAGGCGCCTCCCTCCCCTCCCAGGGCGCCTCCGTGGCAGTGGCCAAAGCCGCTTTCGAAGCCATGGGCCATGAGTTGGTGGTGGAATTTTACCCATGGTCCCGCGCGGTCGCATTGGCAACCGATAATGATAAGTACGCTGGTTATTTTCCGGAGTACTACTACGATTCAGACGAGTTCCTGTTTTCAGAACCCATGGGGCAGGGCCCACTCGGCTTTGTGGAAGCCGTGGAGAATCCGGTTGACTGGGACAGCATGGACGACTTGACCCAATATCAAATTGGAGTGGTGCAGGACTACGTCAACACGGAAGAACTCGACCAAATGATCGCCTCGGGGGAGATCAATGCCTCAGCGGTGACATCCGACAGTCAAAACGTATTGAAGGTGGCCGGAGGCCGCATCGATATGGCGGTAATCGACAGTAACGTACTGGATTACCTGCTGGAAAATGATCCCAGAGTGAAAAATGTGGCTGGGAAGGTTCAAATGAACGACAAATTGCTGGTCGAGAAGAACCTGTATATCGCGTTCAAGAATAACGACGATGGCGAACGATGGCTTGGTATTTTTAATGAAGGGTTAACCAAGATAAACATCGACGACATCATGGCGGAGTACATGTAAGCCGGTTTCGATGGTTAAGGAAGCTCCCTGCAACAAACCTCTGCTTAAGTTTAGGGATTGGCGGCCGATGTTGTACTTAATGTTGGATCGTTAGGGTCGACCTTCCGGTCCCTAACCTCAAGTCAGTGGTGTAGTACCGGGGCTTCATATGAAAATGCCAAGCATTCACTCGCTATCCCTGCGTTTCAACCTTTGGGCGGTTTCTATCATCACGATGTTGCTGGTGATCAGTGCCTCCATCGACTACCAGACCAATGCCCGGCAATGGCGACAGTCGGTCGATACCCAGCTATCGGAAACGGGAACCTTTTTGGCATTGTCTCTGCCGCCCGCCCTGTGGAACTATCAGACTGAGACAGTGCAACGAGTCTTAAGCGCGACGGTCGAAAGCCAGGTTATCAACGCCGTTTATGTGGTTGAGAACGATAAGCTCAGCCATGGCCTGCGCTCAACGGGGGAGGGCCATGAAGCCGCGAAAAGTTTACCTCCCACTGACGGGCTGACCCGTGTCCCCCTCTATTTCGAGGAAGCCGGTGAAGACCCCATAGCTGTTGCCTACATAGAAAGAAACGAGGCGTTCCTCGAAGAGCGGTTGCACAGTGTGGTGCAATTGTCGATCGCCCGAACTCTCATCTTGGGCTTGGTATTGGCGGTAGTGATTTACGTGCTGCTGCGGTTTTTGGTGAAGGCTCCTATTGTCCAACTTAAAGATGCGATGAAAGACATTTCCCAGGGTGAGGGGGATTTAACGCGTCGGCTTTCCGTGAATCAAAAAAATGAGATCGGGCAGTTGGTCGATTATTTCAATCAATTCATGGAAAAACTACAGGTTTCGATGCAAGCGGTGGGTGAGGTGTCGGGGCAGGTCGAGCAATCGGTGGTTCGCCTTGAAGAATCCTTCAATGCCAGCCGGTCGTTGGTTTCGGAGCAGAGTTCGGAAATTGAATCCATAGCGGCGGCCGTCACGGAAAGTGCCACCGCCAGCCAGAATGTATCCGAGAACGCGCAAGCCACTTCCTCCTCTGCCGAAGAAGCATACAGCAGTGCGGAAAAGAGTCGCGATGCCATGCAACATACGGTACAGGCGATTCAATCTTTGGCTGACCAAATGGAGCAAACCTCGGGAGCGATGGCGTCACTTCAGGGTGATGTGGACAGCATTACCGAGATCATGACGGTGATTCGCGGTATTGCCGAGCAAACTAATCTTTTGGCTTTGAACGCGGCAATCGAAGCCGCCCGAGCGGGCGAGCAGGGACGCGGTTTTGCCGTGGTGGCCGATGAAGTTCGGTCGCTGGCCGCCAAGACGCAGGAAAGCACGGGAGAGATTGGCGAAAAAATCGAGCGGTTACGCACCAGTGCGGAACGTGGGGTGGCGTTGTCGGAATCCGGCCGGGAATCCAGTAAGACCAGTGTCGCCAGTGTTGAAGAGGCTCAGGCGTCTCTCAAGGTTGTGTTCGATGCGATCGCTCAAATCAATGAGATGTCGTCGCAAATCGCGACGGCTGTGGAAGAGCAATCCCAAGTCAGTCAGGAAACCAACAAGAACATCCAACGCCTGTCCGATCTCGCTCAGCAGGCCAGCGACCAAGTGGACCAGGCATTCACTTACAGCGAAGACGTCAACACCCAAACCCACTCGCTTAACCACCACCTGGCCGGGTTCAAGTGGTAAGAGGCTGAACCCGCGTCCGGTGACGGGGTATCCCTATCCGGGGGCGCCATCAACCCATCCATGGGGGCTTAACCTCGGCATCCATGCCTCGGATACCCCCGGATAGGGATACCCCGTCACCGGGCGCTAAGCTCCCAGCCTTCCCCAGCTTTTTATTCGCCTAACAGAAATAAAAACCTCTAAAACTGTTACGCGGACGCGGGTTTACCCAATGAACTAAAAGAGTGGCACCAAACACGGTGCCACGGACCAACACGATGGGTAAAAAATCAGAACTGACGAAGCGCCTCGATACGGTCATCCAGGCTGGGGTGGGAGGCGAAGAGTTCGCGGGCTTTGCCTTTGATGCCGAAGGCGACCAGCTGGCCTTCCAGCTGGGAATCCTGGCTGGCTTTCAACCGCTGTAACGCAGCGATCATTTTCTGAGGCCCAACCAGGCCTGCGGAACCGGCGTCGGCACGGAATTCCCGCTTGCGGGAGAACCACATCGCGATGATGCTCGCCAACACGCCAAAGACCGCCTCCATCACCATGACTACCGCGAAATAGCCCAGGAAACCCAGCCCCTGGCCATTTTCATTGCCGCGGGCCACAAAAGCGTTAATGGCCTCGGCGATGATGCGGGCGAAGAAGATCACGAAGGTATTCAGCACCCCCTGGACCAGCGCCATGGTCACCATGTCACCGTTTGCAATGTGGGACACCTCATGCGCCAGCACGGCTTCGGCCTCATCGGCACTCATGTTGTTGAGCAAACCGGCCGAGACCGCCACCAGCGAATTGTCCTTACTCGCACCGGTTGCGAACGCATTGACATCGGGTGACGGGTAAATGGCCACTTCCGGCATTCCGATGCCCGCGTTTTTGGCCAGGCGCTCCACTGTTTGCAGCAGCCACTGTTCTTCACGGGAACGTGGCTGGGTGATCACTTCGGCTCTAGTGGCCCGTTTGGCCATCCATTTCGACATAGCCAGGGAAATAAAGCTGCCGCCCATGCCAAAGGCCAGCGCGAAAACCAGATAAACACCGGTATTGCCCAACTGGATGCCAAAGGCAGGCAAAATCAGGTTCAGGAAAACACCCAGCACCAGCACGATGGCGAAGTTGGTGGCCAGGAACAGCATGATTCGGAACATGGTTTCTCCCCAAAAGAGACTGACAACGAGGCTCATTATGGGGGCTTTGCGATCCCTCGCAAGATCCCGCCGGTGGCAGGAAGTCACATTTGCACGATCACTCCACTCGGTTGCCCTGTGCGTCCATGTTGCCGAGATAGGCCCGTTCGGAAATGTCGATCCATTTCCGGGCCTTGGTCAGATAATCCGTTTGGCTGGCAATGATGCGGGCCGCGAGAGGATCGACCTTGGCCCGCGCCTCCAATTGTTTCCGGTTCGCTTCTCTCAGCGCGCGCATGATGTCCGGCGGGAAGGTGCGAACCTGAACATTCGGATAGTCCCGACGAATGGTTTGCCAGTTTTGAGCACTGTCGTGTTGGGCCTGGACCCACATATCGAATGCCACGGTGCGCATGGCGGCGCTTAGAATCGCTTTCAGGTCGGCGGGCAGGGCATCGAACGCCTGACGGTTGATCAGAAATTGCAGTTCGGTCGCCGGTTCATGCCAGCCGGTGTAGTAATAGGGGGCGATGCGGTGAAAGCCGAAATCGAAATCCAGGGAGGGGCCGACCCATTCCAGGGCATCGATCCGACCGGATTCAAGCGCCTCGTAAAGCTCGGTACTGGCTAGGTTGACCGTTTCGACGCCGAGTTCCGCGAGTACTTCTCCGGCAAAGCCCGGAATGCGCATGCGCAGCCCTTTTAAATCGTCCAAAGATCGAATTTCTTTACGGAAC
The DNA here is from genome assembly GCA_965652395.1 of uncultured Saccharospirillum sp. GTDB lineage: Bacteria > Pseudomonadota > Gammaproteobacteria > Pseudomonadales > Natronospirillaceae > Saccharospirillum. Next base: position 9,905 of record CBFGUW010000038.1, read on the forward strand.
CAGCCACCCATTTGTTGGCCTGTGTTGCCGCCCGGAAAAGAGTAGAGGTTGTGGGGGCGGTAGACTTCATCCATAAGCGCCATTCCATCGCCCCGGTAAAACCAGGCGTATTGTTCGGAGGCGATCATGCCGAACGGCATGGTTGTGAAGTAAAGGGCGTTGGGCAGCCGGTCCTTCCAATAATAAGAAGCGGAGTGACCCATATCGTATTGGCCGGATTTGACCAGATCGAATATGCCCAGAGGCTGACCATGATCTTCGGCCGAGTCGATTTCGATGCGCAGTCTATCGTTGGAGAGAGTGCGGACCAAAGTGGCGAAGCGTTGAGTGGTGTCACCGAACAAGGCGGTGTTTTCTCCCCAGCTTTCCGCTAGGCGCAAGGTATGAACTTCGGCATTGGAAAGGGAGGCCAGGCTCCACAAAGCGAGGCCGCTAATTAAAGAAGCAATAACACGCATGGACGATCCCCTTAACGGCCGATGGATTCGAGGTAGCTGTAATCCGAAATTAAGGTCCAGTTTCTGGCCTTGATGAGATAGTCCCGTTGCGAGGTGATGATGCGTCGCGACAGCTCATCCGCTTCAGCGAACCGTTCAAGCTCTCGTCCGTTTACGGCGCGCAGGGTGTCCAGCACTTCATCGGGAAAGTCCTTAACGCGGATGACCGGGAATTTCTGCCGCATTTCATACCATTGCTGCGCACTGGCATGAACGGACTGAACATACATCTCATATGCCGCCAGGCGCATGGCCGTTTCGACAATGGCTTTCAGGTCTGCCGGCAGTTTGGCGAATGCCTCGGCGTTAATCAGAAACTGCAGCTCGGTCGCGGGTTCGTGCCAACCGGTGTAGTAAAAAGGCGCGACCAAATGCAGGTCGAGATCGAAATCCAGAGAAGGCCCAACCCATTCCGCCGCTTGTATATCGCCTCTATTGAAGGCGTTGTACATGTCGCCGGCGGCTACGTTCACCGGCTCCACGCCCAATTGCTGCATCAGCTCTCCGGCGAAACCCGGTATGCGCATTTTAAGACCGTTCAAATCGGCCGCATCGTGAATCCGCTTTTGAAACCAACCGCCCATTTGGCTGCCGGTGTTGCCACCGGGGTAAGAATGCAGTCCGTAAGGGGCATAGACCTCATTCATCAAGGTCTGACCTTCACCGAAGTAGAACCAGGCGTATTGCTCGATCGGCAGCATTCCGAAAGGCATGGTGGTGAAGAAGAGGGTGTTCGGGTCGAGGTCTTTCCAGTAGTAAGAGGCCGAGTGTCCCATTTCGTATTCGCCTTTGCGAACCGCTTCGAATACGCCGAAGGGGGCTCCATGGCTTTCAGTGCCGATTATCTCCACTTTAATGCGACCGGCCGACATCTCATTGGCCAGTTCCGCGAATCGTTTGGTGGCATCGGCGAAGACCGGGAAATCACTGCCCCACGACTGCATCAGTCGCCATTGGATCTGGGGCGTTTCCGCCTGGACAGTCGTTATTACACAGAGGCTGCAGAGCAGCCACCTCAGGAAGGCAAGGGCGGGTTTTAACATGGGCACACCGTTCGTTGTTGTGATTGGGGGTGTCGGTCCCTGGGCGCCGTAAACGGCGTCCGCCTGCCAAGTATAGAGGGGAAACGGGTGAGTGGTGACGTGTTAGTACTAAAGAAGGATGAAGTCGGTGGACTGTTCTTCAGTCGGTAGAGAGGCGTCCGTCAACGCATCGATGAGTAAAATTCGATTGCCCGAAAGCTGCATGCCAAAAGTTTTTACCAACTGGCCACAGTTAACATCCATGTAAGGACGGGAATGCCCCAGGATGGATTCTCCGTCGATGAAGGCGGCTATGATTTCGGCAAAGTAAGGTCGCCAGGACCAATTGCAGGGTTTGTCCAGGGGGCGGGGGAAGTGTACAGCTTATCGTCCTCTTGTCCCTTCGCCTTTAGGTGGAAGTCTCGTTTTAAAGGAGATTCATTGACGCCGGTCATTCCTGAGGTGTGGCGCTGTTGGAAAAACTTTTCGAATCCAGCCCGTGTTTCTTGAACAGCTTATAGAGGTCGGTGCGGTTGCGGCCAATCAATTCCGCCGCCCAGGTGACGTTGCCTTCGGTCATCTTCAGCGCCCGAATCAGATATTGCCGTTCGAACTGGTCGCGTGCTTCGGTCAGTGTCGGCCAATGGCTGCTTTGGTCGGCCAGGGCCTGTTTAACCAGGGCTTCATTAATTACCGGACTTGGACTCAAAGCCACGCACTGCTCGATCACATTTACCAACTGACGGACGTTGCCCGGCCACTCGGCCGTCATCAGTCGCTCCATGGCATCATCGGAAAAGGCGTTGACCTTGGCTTGATGCCGTTCACAGCTTTGCCGCAATAAATGCCGGGCCAGAAGCGGAATGTCCTCGGCGCGATCACGTAGGGTGGGCAGGGTGAGGTTGACGACATTTAGCCGGTAGTACAAATCTTCCCGGAATTGGCCCTCATCCATGGCCTGGCGCAGGTTTTGGTGGGTGGCTGAGATCACCCGCACATTGACCGGAATACTCTGGCTGCTGCCAACCGGTCTCACCTGCCGTTCCTGCAGTACGCGCAGCAATTTGACCTGCAACGGCAGCGGCATGTCGCCGATTTCGTCCAGGAACAGGGTGCCGTTGTCTGCCGCGCGGAACAGTCCGGCTTCTTCTCGGACCGCACCTGTGAAAGCCCCCTTGCTGTGTCCGAACAGTTCCGATTCCAACAGATGTTCGGGCAGGGCACCGCAGTTGATGGCGATAAAGGGATGGTCCGCCCGTGGGCTGGCGCGATGGATGGCCTGGGCCAATACCTCTTTGCCGGTGCCGCTGGCGCCGGTGATCAGGACGCTGACATGGCTGCGTGCAACCTGCCCGGCCTGATCCAGCAATTGCTCCATGGTTTTACTGCGGGTGATGATGTCGCTGCGCCAGTCGGAAGACTGGGGATTGGCACTATGACTCATCGCCTTGGCGAGCAGATCGCGCAATTCGGTATGGTCGAGTGGTTTGGTGAGAAAGCCCATCACTCCCCGTTGGGTGGCCGCCACGGCTTCCGGTATCGAGCCATGGGCTGTCATCAGGATCACCGGCAGGCCGGGGTGACGCTGCGATATCCAATCGAACAGGGCCATGCCGTCGGCGCCGGGCATTCTCAGGTCGCTCAACACCACTCCGAACCGCTCGGACTCCAGTCGGTGCAGGGCGGATTCGGCATTGGTGACGGCGGTGACTTCATAGCCTTCGTTTTCCAGGCGCATGGACAGCAGGCGCAGCAGACTTTTGTCGTCATCGACCAATAACAAACGGGGCTGACCGGTTTCGGATGTCATCACTCTTCTCCTGATCCGGGAGGAGGTCCGGCATCGCCACCACCGGGCGTGTCGGTACCGCCGGAACCCCCTTCGTTAAGACGGGACTCGATATCGGTCAGAGCCTCGATCTGCCGGTCTTTTTCAGCCAGTGCCTGCTCCAGCCGCTCCACTCGTTTTTCATACAGATACCGGGCTCGTTCAAGTTGGCGCATGCTGTCATGGTTCAACAACACAGCGTCGTTATAAGCCATGACCTGAGTGAAGACCGGCCGGACCGCCATGGGTAGCCCCGGCAAACGTCTTTTGAAGGTGCCCTGGCTAAGCAGGCGAAGTGCGTCCGGTGCCGTCGGGTGGCTGGTGACCAGGGCGGCGGCGAGGTCGGCGCCGGGTTCGTGAACAGTGTAATTCAGCAGCAGGCGCCATTGCTGCATGGGAGGCAGGGTGGCCAACTGGTCGTTGAAATGGAGCCAGGCGATAACCGCCAGTGCCGAGTTATCAAGTGGTGGCATGGTAGGCGGGGCGCCACACTGTCCGGCTTCCGGAGGGATGAGGGCGTATTCGGCCACCACGAAGTCCGAGGTGGTGGCGGTAGCGGTGGCATCACGCGAAAACATCTGGCAACCGGTCAACACTCCCAGCAGCAATCCCGACAGACATAGGACGAGTCCGGGCTTCATGCAATAACTCCTTTAACCGGCAGCTCGATGCGAACACACACATCGTAATCCGGAATATCGATGATTTTGGCCTGGCCTTCGAGCATACGGGCGCAATCCGCCACGACGGACAAACCGAGACCGGACCCCTGCAGAGAATCCATGCGAGGCGTCTGTCCGCGCTGAAAAGGCTCGAACAGAGTCTGGCGTTGATCGTGAGGGATAGTCGGGCCGGTATTCGCGACTTCAAGGTGGATCTGGTTGTTCACCCGAGCCAGCCGAATGAGAATGCGACCGGCTTGACGTCCATAGGCTTGGGCATTGTTGAGCAGATTATCCAGAATACGCTGGAAAAGTTTGGAATCGGTCCACAATTCCGTTAATTCGCAGTTCACTTCGACCCCTTGCTCACGCTGTCGCAGTGCCAGGGCATGCTGCTCGACTGTGGTGTCGATCAATTCGCAGGGATCAATCGCTTCAAGGCTGACTTCACTTTGTTGCAGGAGCTGGTTGTAGTCGAGTAATTGTTCCGTCAGTTGTGCCAATCGTTCGGTGCTGCCACACAGAAGGGCAAGGACTTCCCGCTGGCGATGATTCAGTGGCCCGGCGATACCCTCGGACAACAGCGAACATCCTTCTTTCATGCTCGCCAGGGGGGTCTTCAGTTCGTGAGAGGCATGGCGCAGCAGTGCCAGCCGCAATGCTTCGAGCTGCTGCAGACGGGCCGACAGCCAGCGCAACCGGTCGCCGAGTTCGTTCAGTTCCCGTGGGCCGCCAACTTCGGGCGGTAGCGGGCCGCTGTCCTGCTGGCCAATGGTGCGAATCATCCGGTCCAATCGCTTGATTGGCGTGGAGATACGACCGCTGGACCAGGCCACCAACAGCAAGGTCAACAATACCAACCCTATGGTTTGCCAGGTGAGCCAGCGTTGCTGGTCGTTCACATAATCCTGCTGCTGCGTCAGACGTTCATTCAGTTGTTGCCATATCAAATGAGTGAGCTGACGTTGCTGACTGCGCAAGTCGCGCAGCATGATATTGAGCTCTTCGGATTCTGCGGTCGCAAAGGTGTTGCCCAGAATGCGCAGGTGCTGTTGTTGCAGGTGGCAGACGGCCGGTGTTTCCGACAGGCCGTCACCAAAGCAAATGGTTTGCAGATCGTTGGTGTAATTCTTCAGGTTGTTTTCAGCCACCTGGCGGGTGGATTCACTGCGGACCACATCGTATTGACGGACGGCCCGTTCGATATCGATCACCAGGTTGTCCATGTTTTCAATGTGGCGGGCGTTGCGGACGGCATCCTGCGCTTCACGCACGGCGAGATCATTGATGCGATTCAGAGCGGCATGACCCTGCCAGAGCAGAACCGCCAGAGGAATCAAGGCAATGGCAAAACTGGTGAGCACCAGTTGGCGTAGCGACGCGGGCCGCAGAAGAAACATCATGGCACAGGTCTTGTCCTTTCTTATCCTTGAAAAAAAAGGGGCCGACAGGTGCCGGCCCAGAGTAGGGAAGAGAGCAAGACCAGCTCTGTCAACCGGCCTCTTCCGCGCTCAATACTCTCGTCCGCAGGGGACGTACTGCCTGGCACCTGCCTTGTGCCGCAATGGCCAGGGTACGTTCTGGGTCAAGACGCATCCTGGCCAGCCTCGCCGACGGGCCGGGGCCGCCCTTACAGCCCCGGTGCCGGAACTTGCTTTTCCTATGATGACGACGGGGAATCCTCAGCATAGGAAAAGCAAACACAAGGTTCGCTTTTCCTCCCTGTATCGACAGCGGAAACCGCTGTCGATTACCGGAACCTCCCTGTTCCTGGCGCCTGCTAACGTTTCAGAAACGCTGGCGGACGATTAGTAAGTAGACTCAGTGTCAGTCTCGGTGCCAGTACCGGTACCTGAATCCATCTGGAAGTTGGAGAATTCTTCCTGAGACAGGTCACCAGAGCCATCTTCGTCCAGTTGCTCGAACTGGTCGCTCAGGGCAACACTGGAGGCAGCTTCATCAAAATCGATAACGCCGTCGCCGTTTACGTCAAGTTGGCTGAACAGTTCTTCGTTGGACTGGCCGCCAGTCATGGAATCTTCAGCCATGGCACCAGTTGCTGCGAAGGCTAACACCGCGGATGACAGTACGATTGCAGTTTTCATAACGTTTACTCCTGCGTGTGGTTGGGTTCAAAAATACCGGGCGATCAATGAATTACCCGGCGCTTCATGACTTCACACTGGGTATTGCGAGCACTGTGCCATGTTTAAAAACTCCATATAAATCAATAGGTTATATGCTATTGGCTGATTTTTGAGCCGAGCAACAGGTTAGAGAAGTGTTGGCGATTGGCGACACTTAAGGCGAGGTGAATTTAAAAACCTTTTAAAATCAATAACTTGGTGTGTAGGTGCTTGGCGACAGTAGGCACTTGAGGAGCGAAGGAGCAACTGAGGGACAGGGAAGAAAGCGCCCCGAAGGGCGCTTGTTTTTATTGAGTAATCAGGGAGGTCGGCTACTTGGGCAGACGCTCATATTCATGCGCACCGAAGAAATTGCGCTGACCCTGGATCAGGTTCGCGGGCAGGCGTGCCGTACGAACACCGTCGAAGTATGCCAAGGCGTTGGACAGCGCCGGGACCGGAATGCCACCGGCGATGGCTTTGCCCAGCAATCGACGCAGGGCGCTCTCGCAGCCGGTCAGTTCCTGGCGGAAGAACTCGCTGAGAATGAGGTTTTCCAGTTCGGGTTGTTGTTCGAACACAGACTGGATCGGGTCCAGTGCTTTGGCGCGAATGATACAGCCGGCTTTCCACACCTGAGCGATGTTGGCCATGTTTAATTTCCAGCTGTATTCACGTGCCGCCTCAGAGAGCAGGGAGAAGCCCTGTGCATAGGCAATCAGCTTGGCGGCATAGAGGGCCGCTTCGGCGTCGCTTTCCAGCTCGGCGTAATCGTCCAGACTGGTTTCGGGGCGGTAAAGATCATGGGCTTGCTGGCGTTCGTTCCAACGGGAGGAGAGGGCGCGAGCGTAAACGGCTTCGGTGGTGACAGAACCCGGTACACCCAGTTCCAGCGCCTGAATGGCGGTCCATTTACCGGTGCCTTTTTGTCCGGCCTTATCCCAGATGTTGTCGACCCAGTCGCTGCCGTCCTCATCCTTGATGCGCAGAACCTCGGCCGTGATTTCAACCAGGTAGGATGCCAGGCGGCCGCTGTTCCAGCTCTCGAAGAGTTGCGCCATGGTGGCGTTGTCCCGCCCTGTTGCTTTCAGCAGATGGTAGATTTCGGCAATCATCTGCATGTCGCCGTATTCGATGCCGTTGTGCACCATTTTTACGAAATGGCCGGAACCCCCGTCACCCATCCACTCACAGCAGGGCTCACCGGCTTCTGTTTTGGCACTGATACCCTGAAGGATGGGTTTGAGCGCCGGCCAGGCAGATTCGTCACCACCGGGCATCATTGAGGGTCCGAAGCGGGCGCCGTCCTGACCCCCGGAAATGCCACACCCCACAAAATGGATGCCCTGAGGCGTAAGCGCATCGCTTCGACGCTGGGAATCGGTGAACAGCGAGTTACCGCCGTCGATCAGGATATCGCCCTTTTCCAATAGCGGTTTCAATTGGTCGATCACGGCATCCACCGGTTGGCCGGCCTTGACCATCAGTATGATTTTCCGGGGCTTGGCGAGTGATGCGACAAACTGTTCCAATGAGTCGGTGCCGACCAAACGGTCGTTGTTGGCTTCATTGACGAAGGCTTTGGTCACCTCCTGGGTGCGGTTGTAAACGGCGACAGTGTTGCCGCGATCAACCAGGTTCAGCACCAGGTTTTGCCCCATTACCGCCAAACCAATCAAACCGATATTGCAGTCGCCACTCATGCTTGCGCTCCTTAATTGCTGTATTGAAATCGTCAAGACGTCTTTAAGTAGGGGCAGTATACGCGATTGCAATCGCTGCGAACCTCTTCGAATCAGTTGAAAAAATCGACCAAGTGGTTAGGAAAATACTATAACCTTAAGGCTGATCAGCGTTTGAAATCAGACAGGCGCTTTCTATTGATCTGACCGGCGATCGACTCCACATAAAAAAGATGTGGGTACCGATTTCGTTGGTTCTGGTTGTCTTTGGGATTCGGCACGAAAAAGAATTCACTCATCGACTTGATTTTTACCCATAATTATTTGATATTGTGTCCGGGTAAAAATTAGGAGGAAAAGAATGGAGATCATCATATTCAATAACAGCGAGCTCGTTGGTGAAGGTGCAGTATCCGATGCGTTGGCGATGGCCCGCCGGTTCCTCGATCAACAGAGCGATGCCGAGCTGCTCGTTCTGAATCGGGAGACATCCCGACTTTTGGAAGTGGATTTTGACCAGCCCGATGAGGTGATCGAACGGGTGTTGGGCTTACAGGCTGGTGAGCCGCCGAAACCTGCCAAACGAGGCCGTGGCAGACCCCGTCTGGGCGTTCAATCCCGCGAAGTCTCGTTGTTGCCCCGTCATTGGGAGTGGCTGAACAGCCAGCCCGGTGGCGCCTCGGCGGCGTTGCGCAAACTGGTGGAAGAGGCCCGGAAATCGCCGGAGGTACAGGCCGAGGAGGCGCGCCTGGCCGTTGATCGATTCTTGCAAACGCTGGCTGGCGATCGTCCCAACTATGAGGAAGCTCTGCGTCAGTTCTACCGTCGCCAGTACGGTTTGATGTATGAACAAATGGCCGATTGGCCCGCCGACATCCAACGTCATGCCAGGTGGCTGGCCTCTCGCGCACAGGAATGGGATGCGGAACTGGGGGATCATCGGCGGCGTCGCTGAGTTCGATGTTCAAATCCATCGAAGTGGTTCATCAAACATCTTCGATGGCATGCGGGCGACTCCGGACATACTCTGAAAGCGTCCATATCAGAGGTGCCGACCATGTCCCGATCATCAAAACCCCCGGTTGTGTTTATTCCCCATGGCGGTGGCCCCATGCCGCTGTTGGGGGAGCCAGGGCATCAACCCTTGGTGGATTTTCTGAGCTCGGCCAGCCGGCTTTGGGAGCCTCCCAAGGCCATCCTGGTCATCAGTGCTCACTGGGAAGCGCCCCAGGCTTCGCTGTTGGGTGATGATAAGCCGGGCCTGCTCTACGACTACTACGGTTTTCCGCCGGAGGCCTATCAACTGTCCTATCCAGCCGTTAACCCGCCACAATGGCGGAGGCGGGTCAAATCGGTGCTTGCGGAAGCCGGTATGGGCGTCGAAGAGATCGAGGGGCGTGGCTACGACCACGGCGTGTTTGTCCCTCTGATGCTGATGCAACCGGAAGCAGACCTTCCGGTGTTGCAGCTGTCGTTGCTGCAAAGTCTGGATCCTCTTCAACACATCAAGCTGGGCGAAACCCTGCAACCGTTGCGGGAAGAAGGGGTCCTGATTCTCGGCTCCGGCCTTTCCTTTCATAACATGCGAGTGTTTGGCGGCGCCATGGGCGGTGACGATCAACCCGGCCGCCGGTTTCACGATTGGCTGGTGGAGGCACTCACCCAACCGGACCTGACACCCGCGGACCGATACCAGCGACTGATCGATTGGAGCAAGGCTCCCCACGCGCGTTTTGTTCATCCGCGTGAAGAGCATCTGCTACCGCTGCACGTGTGCCTGGGAGCGGCGGCGGGTGGCATGGCGTCCATCCCCTATGATCAGCCTCTATTCGGTCAACGTACCGTGGGTGTTTTGTGGGACTAGCCCTGGCTCATCCCGGTTCCAGAACCATGCGCCGGTACGTCTTGTAGCGCTCAAAAACAGCCTGGGTCCGGTGTCCGCTGAGGTATTTGAACTTCAATTTGGCCAGTTTTTTTCGGAATAGCCACTTCACCACTTTCAATAGGGTGGGGTGGCGTTCTCCCAGATAGGTGTTCAGGGTGCCCACCGCCGGGCCGATGCGTTGGCGCAGCAATTCATCGAGCAGGCGAATATTGGGGCTCGTTTCGGCGGTGATGTCGGTGTTTTCCCGTATCTGCCAGGCTTCCTCTTCCAGATAGGACAGAAAATCCCGGTAGCGATGCCCGCCACCGAAGCTTTTATCGCCGGGTTGCCCGTCGCCCGCATGTTCGGTTTTGAAAAAATCGCAAATCAGCACGATTCCACCCGGCTTCAATAACCGCTTGGCCAGTGGCAGGGAGGTTCGGTAGGGAATGTATTGAAAACTCTCGCTGAACAGTACCACGTCATATTGGGCCTCAAGTTGCGAGATGGGAATGTTCTCCATCCGGCAGCCCCATACCCGGCTGGAAAGCCTTCCTTCCTGTACTTTTTCGCACACCCGTTTTTCCAGATGAGGGGCTGGAATAACCCCATCCACTTCGTCACCCAGACGGCTGAGGTAAGTGAGCACTTCCCCTGTTCCGCAACCCACATCCAGGACTTTAGCAGGGGTGGCGTGATGATGATGCAGGGTTTCTGCCAACTGTTCCGTATACCGGTCCTGAGCGGCTTTAAAATGCATGAGGGAGGGTGGCGGCAGCGTGTTGTCCCAAAAACCGTAGTGCAGATCCTCCAGCCCGGTAAGCTGCTGGATAAAGACCAGCCCGAATTCTTTTGAGTCCATGGCGGTTCCGTTTTTAATTGTTATCGGTCCACCATAGCACGCGCCCGAGCCGAGGCAAGAGACTGGGTGATTCTTCAAATAAGTCTCGGTTTGGAAATCTTGTGCTATCCTTTTTTGACCTTGGTCAGATATCACAAGTCAGGATCATGGGTTCCGGAGGTTGAGACCTATGACGTTACAGCCCGAATTCGAGCTGGTTCAAGAGCATGAACACAGTGTCCGCTACCTTTCCCACGGCGCCGACAGCCCTCTTATCCGGTGGCATTACCATCGCGAGTACGAACTTCATTTGATCCGTCATACTCGGGGTAAAGCTTTCATTGGCGACTATGTAGGCGCTTTCTCACCGGGCACCATTTTCCTTTGCGGCCCCAACCTTCCTCACAACTGGATCACCACGAGCCAATTCGGTCCGGGCATTCGTGACGAGGTTATCAATTTCACCGATGAACTTATGGTGTCATTGGCCAAAACCATGCCGGAATTCCGCGCTTACCGTCCCATGTTGGAAGATTCCCGCTATGGTATTGAATTTCCCGAGCCAACCAGCCGGGGGCTCCTACCCTACTTCAAACAGGTAGGGGAACTGCAGGGTTCCGCACAGGTGCTGGCTTTTCTCAATCTTATGGACGAGCTGGCCCGTGCCGGGCACTACCGTATTCTGTCCACCCGGTCTTATGTCGAAAATACCGATCCTTTGATGGAGGACAGAGTCAACACTGTGGTGAATTACCTGGCTCAGAATTACCAGCGCGATGTTACGCTGGAGGAAGTCGCGAATCTGGTTCGATTGTCACCCAACTTTTTCTCCCGATACTTTAAGAAAGCCACGGGGCGCCGTTTTATCGATTTTGTTATCCGCCTGCGCATCAGCAAAGCCTGTGAGCGACTGGAGACCACGGAGGACTCCATAACCAATATCTGTTACGAAGTGGGCTATGCCAATGTAGCGAATTTCAATCGCCAGTTTTTAAAAATCAAAGGTATGACTCCCAGAGAGTATCGGGAGTCACTGATGATGCGAAACCAAAAAAAAGTGACCGTCGGTTAGAGCATGGCTGAAACCGATGACCTCTGCACGCCGCGTGGGCTTCCTGACCGCGCCCATTTTCCAGCGCCAAAATAGTATTGTTATTCTCTGTTTTTGTATTGGCGACGGACCTTCGATTGTCTTTTAAATGGCACTGTCGTTGCTCCATCGATTTCGGAGTGGCATTCAACCAAAACAATAACAATAAAGATAAACCCAGACAGTCCAGCCAGAGGTTTGTTCTGCCTGAATAACCGCAGTGTCGGCCTTCTGTGCCGGTGTTAATAATGCGGCGCATGCTCTGTTATTACCGATTCATCAAGGCAGGGTGCGACTGGGTTTATCTCTGTTTGCAAGGGTACGGAAACAGCTGTGAACGCACTTAATATTCCCGAAGCACCTTTGGAAGCCCTTTGGCACTATCGCTCCAATGTGAATTGCCCGGAGGACTTCGAGGCGTTCTGGGCCGAAAAGTTGGCGCAAAGCCGAAAGCAGCCACTCAATATTTCATCCAGGCCCGAGCCTTATTCATTGCCGGGAATTCGAGTGACCGAATTGAGTTACGACGGCTTTCAAAGTTCGGAGTTGAGATGCCGTCTGGTACGGACTACCGGGCTTGAAAATCACAGTCGTATCGCCGTTGTCTTTCCTGGTTACGATTTCAATGTGCTGACTCCCTTGGATGCGTTGCGCTACGTGATTCAGGGCATCCCCACCTTGCTGGTGGACGTGCGGGGGCAGGGTCTGCGTTCAGCCGATGCCAATGCCTACGATTTTTCCGGCACCCCCGGGTTGGTCACCAAGGGTCTGGAGGGGCCGGACAATTATTATTACACCCAGGTTTACCTGGATGGCGTTCGCGCGATCGACGCGGTAGTTCAACATCTGGGATTTGGCAACCCCAAAGTAGTGGTGGAAGGCTTCAGTCAGGGCGGTGCCATCGCTCTGGCCATGGGCTACCTGAGCGAGCACAGCACGGTAGTGCTCAGTGACGCGCCTTTTCTTTGCAATATTCCTCGCTCCGTACAGCTTGCAGACGCCGGTCCTTACGGTGAAGTCAGCCGTTACTTCATGATTCAGGACCCGCTCCACGAGACGGAGGAATCTCTCTATAAAACATTGAGTTACGTCGATGGTGTCAATATGGCGCGTTTCATCGGCAGACCTGTCCTGCTGAGGACGGGCTTGAAGGATGATACTTGTCCGCCCTCGTCGGCCTTCGCTGTTTACAATCAGTTGCAGGGCCACAAGGACTTACAGGTTTACCCCGAATGGGGGCATCAGGAATTCAGTTTCAGGCATGAAGGCAAGCACGGGTTTTTGGCGTCCTGTGCGTCTTTGTAGTTAGGTTGAATGTCCATGATTAACCGAGGCGAAGCTTAACAGGGGCTTAAAAAATTAATTATTGGACATGCAAACCTATTTTTTTGAGCTACAACTAATGAGCAAAGGCAGACAACAAGAGGGGGGATCAAAAAAGTATAGAAATTCATAGGATCGGTATTGGCGGAGTTTGCCGTCCATTCGTTTAATGAGTCCATCCGCAAATCGCAAAGTCTGGCTTTGCGGCTTTGCAGATCCACAAAAATAACAATGTACAGGTGAGTAATTATGAGCATGAAGAAAGTACCTTTCGTACGCATGGCCACTCTGGCTTGCGCGGTATCGCTCTCCACCGCGGCCCTGGCTGAAACCGTCACCATCGGTACGGTGAACAACGGTGACATGATCCGCATGCAGGCACTGTCCTCCGCATTTGAGGCAGCGCATCCGGACATCGATCTGGAGTGGGTAATTCTCGAAGAAAACGTACTGCGTCAGCGTCTGACCACCGACATTGCGGCCAACAGTGGCCAGTTCGATGTGATGACCATCGGTATGTACGAAGCTCCGATCTGGGGCGGTAACAGCTGGTTGGAGCCGATGAATAATCTGCCCGCCAGTTATGATGTGGATGACATTTTCGCTTCTGTGAAAGGCGGTCTGTCCCACGATGGCACTCTGTACGCCCTGCCGTTCTACGGCGAAAGCTCCATGACCTACTACCGTAAAGATCTGTTCGAGAAAGCTGGCTTGACCATGCCTTCCGAGCCGACCTGGGAGCAGGTGCGTGGTTTCGCTCAGAAGCTGCATGATCCGTCAAAAGAGCAGTATGGTATCTGTTTGCGCGGTAAAGCAGGCTGGGGTGAGAACATGGCACTGGTAACCACCATGGTTAATGCCTTCGGTGGCCGCTGGTTCGACATGGACTGGAATGCCCAGTTGGAAACGCCCGAGTGGAAGAATGCGATCAACTTCTATGTTGATCTGCTCGGAAACTACGGCCCTCCGGGTGCCAGCAGCAACGGCTTCAACGAAAACTTGGCCTTGTTCAACACTGGCAAGTGCGCCATGTGGGTTGACGCCACCGTTGCCGGTAGCTTTGTAACCGACGCGACCCAGAGTCAGGTTCCTGACAAGGTAGGCTTCGCTGCCGCCCCGATGCAGGTAACCAGTAAGGGCAGCGGTTGGTTGTGGGCCTGGGCGCTTGCGATTCCTGTCAGTTCCGATGCCAAAGATGGCGCTCGTGAGTTCATCACCTGGGCGACTTCAAAAGAGTATTCAGATCTGGTAGCGGAAAAACACGGCATTGCCGCTATTCCGCCGGGTACTCGTAAGTCCACCTACGAAAACGAAGAATATCTGGAAGCAGCTGAGTTCGCTTCAATGACGCTGTCCCAGATGAACAAAGCCGATCCTAACGACTCGACTCTGGAACCAACGCCTTACACTGGTGTCCAGTTCGTCGCTATCCCGGGCTTCAGTGGTTTCGCCACCACTGTTGGTCAGCAAATCGCTGGCGCCCTGTCCGGTAATACCGGTGTCGATCAGGCACTGAGTAATGCGAATCGCGTCGTAGATCGTGAAATGCGTCGTGCAGGGTATCAGGATTGATCTAAGTTCCTTCCCTGTTAGTCCACTCCGCCGGCTTCGGCCGGCGGAGTCAGCTTCACCTCGGATGTAGTCTGTCATGTCTCAACTCAATAAAAACGCCGGTATCGCCCGTATTCTGGTGGCCCCTTCTGTACTTCTGTTGCTGGTCTGGATGGCCGTTCCCCTGGGAATGACTATCTATTATTCGACCGTAAGCTTTAACCTGATGGTGCCCTCCATGAAGGACTTCGTCGGGTGGGAAAACTTTTACTACTTTTTCACCGATCCCAGCTTTTTTGACGGGTTGTTCAATACCCTGATATTGGTTGGCATGGTGTTGGTTATTACCATCGGTCTCGGAACCTTGATTGCTGTATTGGTAGACCACCCATTTCCAGGCCAAGGCATCGTTCGAGTGCTGTTGATCTCTCCGTTTTTTATCATGCCTACGGTTAACGCTCTGGTGTGGAAAAACCTGTTGATGAACCCGGTAAGTGGTTTCTTTGCCTTTATTTCAAAAACCCTGGGGTTTGTGCCTGTCGACTGGTTTACTGACTACCCTCTGACCGCAATTATCATTATTGTTTCCTGGCAGTGGCTTCCATTCGCCATTTTGATCCTGATGACGGCTTTGCAATCCATGGATCAGGAGCAGTTGGAAGCGGCTAAAATGGATGGAGCTGGCCCCCTGGCTGTATTCCGTCACATTACTCTCCCTCATCTGGCACGGCCGCTGGCGGTTGTGGTGATGATCGAAACCATTTTCCTGCTGTCTATCTTTGCCGAGATATTCACCACCACTTCCGGTGGTCCAGGTACGCAGACAACAAACCTTGCTTATCTGATTTACTCCCAGGCTCTGCTGCAGTTCGACGTTGGTATGGCCTCCGCGGGCGGTATTATCGCCGTGATTCTGGCCAATATCGTGGCTTTGTTTTTGATTCGAGCCGTCAGTAAATCACTGGCCACCCAGTAAGGAGCAGGCAATGAACCTTCATCAAGCGAAAGTACTCAAGAACGTATCGGTTACTGTTGGCTCCTGGACGGTTGCTTTACTGATCTTCTTCCCGATTTTCTGGATGATTCTGACCAGCTTCAAGACAGAGTTGGATGCGTTTTCCATGCCGCCTTCTCTGTTCTTCATGCCGACATTCGAGAATTATGCGGAAGTGTTTGAGCGTAGTGATTACCTGAAGTATGCATGGAATTCGGTTGTGATCAGCTTTGGTTCTTCCATTTTGGGTATGTTGATTGCTATTCCCGCCGCTTACGCAATGGCTTTCTACCCAAGCAAGAGAACCGAGTTCACTCTGATGTGGATGCTGTCCACCAAGATGTTGCCGCCGGTGGGTGTACTGGTGCCTATCTATTTGCTTGCGCGTGATACCGCATTGCTCGATACCAAGCTGGGCCTGACCATTATCTACACCTTGATCAACCTGCCCATTCTTGTATGGATGATCTACACCTACTTCAAAGAGGTTCCCAAGGATATTCTGGAAGCCTGTCGGATGGATGGGGCTCCGTTATGGCAGGAAATCCGCCATATTCTGATACCCATCACACTCGGCGGTTTGTCTTCTACCTTCCTGCTGTCGTTGATTCTAAGCTGGAACGAGGCTTTCTGGTCGCTCAACCTCACGGCTTCCAAAGCCGCGCCTTTGACCGCCCTTATCGCTTCCTACTCCAGCCCTGAAGGTTTGTTCTGGGCGAAACTGTCGGCGGCTTCCACCCTGGCTGTTGCCCCCATTCTGATCTTCGGCTGGATCAGCCAGAAACAGCTGGTGCGCGGACTGACGTTCGGGGCCGTGAAGTAAGGCTCGACATCTTTGGCGACTCGCCCAATCTACTATCCTTATTAAACATCGTTTTCAGGAAGGTCGTTTCGGCCTTCCGAGGGGGACCACGTGAATCAAATTCCACGACCACTGACTGAATTAACGCCCGACACCTGTCCCGATGGGGTCCAGTGGCCTGGCTATTCACGCAACGAAGTAACCACGGGTATTGCTCACATTGGTGTCGGCGGGTTCCATAGAGCGCATCAGGCGCTCTATATGGATGAATACATGGCCACTACGGGTGACCTGAACTGGGGTATCTGTGGTATAGGTCTCATGCCGGGCGATGAAAAGCTGATCCAGACGCTGAGAGACCAGCAGGGCCTCTACAGTCTCACCGAAAAGGACGATACGTCATCAGAGAGCCGGATCATCGGTTCATTGACCAAGTTGATGTTCGCCCCCAAGGAGACCAAAGAGGTCATCGCGCAGTTGGCGGATCCGGCTGTCAAGATCATCAGTATGACGATCACCGAGGGCGGCTACCGTTACGATTTCGAAAAAGACCAGTTCTTCAGTGAACATCCTGACATCGTACATGACCTGAACCACCCGGAAGCACCGAAAACCATTTTTGGTTACTTATGGCAGGCTGGGCGGCTTCGTGCTCGCCTGGAGGGGGAAGGCCGGGTCACGCTGTTGTCGTGCGACAATGTGCCGCATAACGGTGATGTGCTGCGCAAAGCCATGCTGTCATTCATCGAGTTGGCGGAACCCGAGCTGAAACCCTGGTTTGAAGTCGCGGTCAGTTATCCCAACTCCATGGTCGATCGTATTACTCCTGCGCCTTCGATTCACGATACGGAACATATGCTGCGGGAATTTCAATTGAATGACCCGGCGGCCGTAGGCTGTGAAACCTTTATCCAGTGGGTGATAGAGGACCATTTCACTGCAGGCAGACCGTTGTTGGAAAAAGTCGGAGTCCAATTTACCAACGATGTTGCGCCTTACGAAAAAAACAAGTTGCGCCTGTTGAATGGTAGCCACCTGATGATGGCGTATGTTGGTTATTTGGCCGGGTATAAACGGGTCGATCAAGCCATCAAGGATCCGGCGATTGAAAAACTGGTGATGGATTACATGGAGCAGGACGCCGAACCGACCTTGCCGACCGTGGCGGACATGCCGGTCAAGCCCTATGAGGCGAAGTTGATCGAGCGTTTCGGCAACAGCCAGATTGGTGATCAGCAGGTACGTATCTGTTCCGATGGTTACGCCAAGTTAAAAAATTACATCATGCCGGTGGTGGGCGATGTTATCGCGAAGAAAGCGGACACCTCACGCCTGAGTTTCATGTTCAGTTGCTTCCTGGCCTACCTCAATGCGAAAGCTGACGATGGGGCCGAGTTGAATATCATCGAATTCAACCTGTCGGATGAATTGAACGCGGCCACCCGTGAAGACCGGATTGCCCTGCTGAAAACCGATGCCTATTTTGGTGTCGACCCTGATGCGCAAGGCCGGGCTTTCCTGGAAGAAGTGGCTCATTGGTATCAGGAGATAAGCCAGAAAGGCTCCTATGAAGCTCTGAAAGCATTAAATTCCCGCACTACCTCTTAAGTTCATGGTAGGTCGACCTTGTCGTTATGACGTGGAAGACTGGCAGCACTTGGCGGCCCTCGTGGCCGCTTTTTTTTGCGTTGTTATCGCGAGTTGCAATTCCTTTGCTACATTTGAGGGAAAGAAGTCGTTCATAAGGCGCTGTCGAATTGATAAGGATAGGCAGACAAAATTTTATCGAACTACTTATTCTTTTAAACACAATTTGAAAAGATCTGTTAAAAATCTGAGTTTTTCTGGGTCAATAAAGTATCAAAATACCTCAAGAAGTGATTGTTAAAGTTGACTCCCCTGAACTTAAATATTGATAACAACAACAAGAGGGTAAGATGATGTATAAGCCCGCCTCTATGATTCGTAAATCTCTGATTTCGTCATTTATCGGCTCTGTAATTGCTCTCCAAGCTGCCTCCGCTGAAGAAATAGTCGTCGCTACCGTCGGTAACGCAGACATGCTGAACATGCGGGAGCTATCCACTCACTTTCTGCAAAAAAACCCGGGAATAACCATTACCTGGGAGGTTGTGGATGAATCCGTTCTGCGGCTGATGCAGTCGCGCGACAGTAAGCGCGATGCCCCTCGTTACGATGTTTATACCCTGGGCTTATTGGAAGCGCCCCTTTGGGGAGGCAACGGTCGTTTGTCTCCGGTCCCCGACAGTATCCTGAACAGTGCCGACAGCAATGATTGGATTCCCGAAATAATGGAAGGGTTCCGTTCCGGCGACTCCTACTACGCTCTGCCATTTTATGGCGAAAGCTCAATTACCTATTACCGTAGGGATGTCTTCCGTCGCTATGGTGTGACCATGCCGCAGGCTCCCACTTGGAGCGATATTGATACCATGCTGGATGAATTGTCCAGTCGTTCGAATGGACAGGCGGGAACCATCTGTTTGAGGGGGAAAGCCGGTTGGGGTGAAAACATGGCGCTGTTCTCCACCATGGTTAATGCCTTTGGCGGACGTTGGTTCGATCAGCAATGGTCCACGACTTTGACGGAAGAGCCTTGGTTCAACGCCATCAACTTTTATCTGAACCTGATGGATGAGCACGGTTTGCCAGCGGCCTGGAACAATGGCTACTCAGAGAACCTGCAAGCCTTCCGCACCGGTGAGTGTGATATTTGGGTCGACTCAACCGCTGCCGGGGGGTCTATCGCCAGCGCGGAATTCTATTCCGAAGTCGGTTATGCCAAAGCGCCTTCTCAGGTAACGGAGCAGGGCTCGAACTGGTTGTGGTCCTGGGGCTTCGCAGTTCCGGCCAACTCTCTTCGTAAAGACGCAGCATGGCGTTTTGTCCAATGGGCGACATCCAACGAGTACCATCAGTTAGTTGAGCAAAGGTACGGCATAGCAAAAGTTCCGCCGGGTACCCGCCACTCTCTGTACCAGAACCGGGCATACCAGCAATATGCGACCTTTGCGGACTGGACCATCAATGCCATACGCGAAACTGACTTCGAACATGCCAGTATTCAACCGGTTCCCTATCGTGGTGTGCAATTTATACAGACCGAGGAATTTCAGCAGATCGGGAATTATGTTGGCAAAATCCTGGCTAGCATGTTGCAGTCCCGCCTACAGGACGAACCCATAGACCTGGAGCGGGAATTGGAGCGAGCCTCTGAGTTTGTCCGGGCTTCCCATAATGTGGGTAACTATTTGCGAGAACACGAGATCGATACCTTTTAAGACTAAAGTTTATTGGGAAAATATCAGTACCGATAACCGAAGGAGCCTATATAGGCTCCTTTTTTTATGCCTAAAATCTGTATCGGAAAATGTTGGATATTTCTTTCTATTTCAATAAGTTATCAATCAATTGCTACTGAAGTGGCTACCTTTGTGCGAGTTTCATATTCCAAAAAGTGTGTGGAGCGGTTCGGTGTTATTCAATGAAGTTGTCACTTTTTTGGAGAGGAAAGGTGTTAGGGCAATAATGTATAGTTATTGAATTGTTAAGTACAGGACTGGCGCCTTTGTTAGACATACCCTGAAGTCTACCGTTATACCAACAAGATAAACGGTTAAAACAATAATAATCCCAGGGCGCACAGATATGACACAGCACTTCTTTCGACATATCCGACGATAGCGTTAGCTAGCAACGCAACGGATCTCCCCCATTCACGACTGTCGCTCCGTAGCGAGAGAGGCCCTCGTGAAGCCTGAGGAGAATTCTGCATGCTCATCTCTTTCAGTGCCTGGATGCACTGACCATTTTGCTTTGGCTTTTAAAAAGGTCAGGGCAGGGTCTGCTCTTGGATAAAACACAGCGCATCACGGTTGGTGAAAATATGAATCTGGTCAGTAAGCTTATCGAAGTCAGTGCCCGGGACGATGTTCAGGGAATCACTTTCATTCGCGGTGCACGGGATGAGCGCTACAAAAGCTATCGGGAAGTTTACGGTCGGGCGTTGAACATCTTGAACCATCTCCGTGCCCGGGGGCTTAAGCCCGGCCGCCATCTCATCATGCAGGTGGCGGATACCGAGGCTTTTGTGGATGTCTTCTGGGCCTGCCTGTTGGGCGGTATCGTACCGGTTCCTGTCACCCAGGCCACCAATCGTGATCATCGCGGCAAGGTGTTGAACATCTATGAACAGATCGACCATGCTTTTCTGATTTTTAATCAGCCGGATTTTTCAGACTTTGAAGCTTATATGACACAGGCCGAGGTTTCGGAGTCGCTCAAGCAGGATATTGGGCGTAGAACTATATGGCTGGAAGACCTGGCTGACTTTAGCGACCAACATCCCGATTATGGTCTTATCCACATTCCGAAACCTTCTGATGTAGCCTTTATCCAGTATTCCTCCGGCTCCACAGGCTCTCCAAAAGGGGTGATGCTGACTCATGAAAATCTTGTTATCAACTGCCAGGCTATTATTCAGGGCCTGGAGGCCACCCCGGCGGATTCCACACTGAGCTGGATGCCGATTACACACGATATGGGTTTGATAGGCTTCCACCTGGCATTTCTGTTGGAGAATATTCACCAGCGGCTAATGCCCCCCACTTTATTTGCCCGCCGGCCTCTGCTGTGGTGGCAAAAAATAAATGAGCACCGTGCCACCATTACGTGCTCGCCCAATTTTGGTTACGAGCATTTCCTAAGTTATTTCAAGGAAGGTCATGCCAGCGACTGGGATCTGTCGTCGGTGCGTTTGATAATAAATGGGGCCGAGCCTATTTCGGAACCGTTATGTAACCGCTTTCTATCGGTGTTGGAGCCATACGGATTGAAGCGCGAAAGTATGATGCCCGTCTATGGCATGGCGGAAGCTTCTGTCGCGGCCACTTTTCCCCCCGCGGGTGAGCGTTTCCGCACCGTGCATGTCAAACGCGACAGTCTGGCTGTGGGGAAGGCCGTCGATACTCTTGCCTCCCCGCACGAGGACGCCGTAACTTTCATGGATGTGGGCAGTGGCGTATTCGGCTGTGACGTGCGCATCGTGGGTGATGATGGACAGCCGGAGGACGACTGGGTTATCGGTCAGATACAAATCAGTGGTGGCAATGTTACCCAGGGGTACTTTAATAATTCGGCTGCGACTGAAAGCGCTATCACCAGTGATGGTTGGGTCAATACGGGTGACCTTGGATTTATGCGCGATGGACGTCTGGTGGTAACGGGGCGCATGAAGGACGTCGCCTTCATCAATGGCCAGAATCTCTATCTTTATGATGTTGAGCGGATGGTAAGCGATATTCTCAGCATCCCGGAAAACAAGGTAGTTGCGTGCGCGACCGACGAAACCGGCACCGGTAACAACGGCATCGCCGTATTCCTGGTGTATCGAAAAGATATCGAGGGCTTTCTACCACTGAGAGACAAGTTGATGCGCGGCTTAACCGAGCGGATGGGCGTTGAGGTTGAGCAGGTGCTGCCCATCTCTTCGGTGGTTAAAACCACCAGTGGGAAGAAGCAACGCTTCAAATACACTTCGGACTTGAGCGCAGGCGGCTTCGACGGTGTGATTGACAGTCTTCGTAGCGCCGAAGCCGAACGTGACCTTCAAGCTCGCCCGGCTATTGTCGGTGAGAATCCGGTGGAGGCCGAACTGCTCAGCATCTGGAAGGCTGTTTTTCGCAGAACCGACATCCAGCCTCAACAAGATATGTTCGAGTTGGGCGCAACCTCGCTGCGGTTATTGGAGCTATTGACAGCCATAGAACAGTCATTTGGTGTGGAACTGTGCCTGGACGAGTTGCGAGACATTAAAACCATCGCGGAAATGTGTGGCTTTCTAAAAGCCCGTGGTGTATCGAGACCCTTGGCGGCCGGGCTGGAAACAGACCAGACCTCAACCGGCGATTCCGTAAGCGAAAATACAGCCTTTCCGCTGACAGAAGTCCAGGCGGCTTACCTGATCGGTCGTACCAGCGATATAGAATTGAGTGGCTTGTCTACCTATTCCTATCAGGAATTTGATACCCGTCTTGATTTGTCACGACTGAGCGACGCCTTGCAGGCGGTTATCGACCATCATCCGATGCTTCGTGCCGTCATGACCGGTGATGGCCAACAGAAAGTGCTGTCCAGTTCTGACTGTCGTTACCCCTTACCGATTACCGACGCGACAAACCTTGCTGCCCCGGAGCAGGAGGCACTGCTCACCGCCAAGCGTGAGCAGCTGTCGCAGCAGGTGGCCGATGTTCAGTCCTGGCCTCTGTTTAAAATCGAGGCAGTTAAACTTTCTTCCCAGCGGTCGGTACTCTGTATTGGCATCGATTTATTGATCGCCGACAGCCAGAGTATTCATCGGCTACTGGCCGATTGGTTGAGTCTGTATCACGGTCGGGCGCTGTCCACACTTGACTATCAATTTCCACACTACGTTCGGGATCGTCAGGCTCTGCGTCGAAGTGAACGTTACGAACGTGATCGTCTGTATTGGCAAAACAAGGCAGCCCGTTTTCCCAAAGCACCCGCTTTGCCGACCAGTTTCGATGCGCAGGACCATCAACAACCGCGATTCAAGCGGATTTCCCATCGCTTATCTAGTGCACATGTCGACAAGCTGACTCGACTAGCACACCATCACTCGGTATCGCCTTCCGCAGTGTTCTGCGCGGCTTTTGCCAAGGTATTGGGCTTCTGGTGCAATCAAGCTGACCTGGCTTTGAACGTGACACTGGCCAAGCGTGAGCCTTTCCATGGTGACATCGGCCGCGTTGTGGGGGATTTTACTTCGCTTGCGCTGATCGAATCACACCTCGGGACTTCAGAACCATTCTGGACCCTTACCGATCGGATGCAGGGAACACTTCTGCAGGCGCTTCAGCACAGTCTTTACGATGGCGTCGAATTTTTGCGTGATCTGTCGCGCGAGTGGAATACCGGTACGGCGCCCATTATGCCCGTGGTGTTCACCAGCATGCTTTTTGATGACACATCTGTAGACATTTCCGAGCTGGGTAAGTTGCGTTATGGCGTTAGCCAAACGCCTCAGGTGATGCTGGATCATCAGGTGCTGAAAGTGGGCGACGACGTTCAACTGAGCTGGGATTACGCTGAGAATATTGTTGATACCGACTGGGTGGAGCGGGCTTTCGAGCACTACATCGAGCTGGTCAACAGGGTCTGTGAGGGAGTGGACAAGCCATTGATGCTTCCTCCTCAAAATGATCTCGACCTGATGAGTCGCTTTAACGACACCGCTGAAACGATACCTGCCAGCACGCTAACCGAACTAGTGTCGGCAGCGGTGAATTTGCATGCCGATCGAACCGCCATAGTGGATGCTTCGGGTCGTTTGAGTTATCGAGAACTGGACAGTCTGTCCAACCGATTGGCACATTACTGGGTGGAACAGGGCATTGGTGCGGGGGATCGTATCGGTGTGCTGGGTGAGCGCAGCCATTCCACGCTCGTGATGAAGCTGGGCATTTTGAAGGCCGGTGCCGCCTATGTTCCGATCGATCCGGACTATCCCGAGCAACGTAAGGAACACATCTTCAACCACGCTAGTTGTCGTCGTGTGGTCGGTTCCGGTTTTTTCCAGGAGATCGATCTCGACCAGTATTCCGATCAACCACTCAAGATCAGCCCTCAGCCGGACGACATCGCTTATGTGATTTACACCTCGGGCAGTACCGGACTGCCCAAAGGCGTTGTCATTCGTCATTGCCAGGCGGTCAATACCCTGGTGGATATCAATAAAAAGTTCGGGGTGACGGAAAAAGACTGCATTATTGGTCTGTCCTCCTACAGCTTCGACCTGTCCGTTTTCGATGTGTTTGGAAGCTGGGCGGCCGGAGCCACCTTGGTGATCGCACCCGATCAACGCGATATGGACACCCTCATCGAGCTGGTTCAGCGCGAAGGTGTCACGGTATGGAATTCCGTTCCCGCCATTGTTCAAATGTTGGCAGTCACCGCTGCACATCGGGAGCTCCGCCTTCCCATTCGCTTGTTTATGTTGAGCGGGGACTGGATTCCACTGGACCTCCCCACCTCTCTGCATCAATTGGCACCGGAGTGCCAGGTTATGAGCCTGGGCGGCGCCACCGAATGTTCCATCTGGTCGGTTTACTATCCCGTCAAAGAGGTACAACCGGACTGGTCAAGCATTCCTTATGGAATGCCGCTTGCAAATCAACAGTTACATGTATTGACGTCTGATCTTACACCCTGCCCGGTGGGTGTGGCGGGTGAGCTGTACATCGGTGGGGCGGGTGTTGGTGTCGGGTATCTGAACGATACCGAGAAAACCGCCGCAGCTTTTATTGATAGCGACAACCTGGGCCGACTTTACAAAACCGGTGACTACGCCCGACTGGAAAGCAACGGCGTGATGACTTTTCTTGGGCGCAAGGATACTCAGGTAAAAATACGGGGTTTCCGTATAGAGCTCGGTGAAATAGAGCATCGGTTGAACATGCACGAGGCAGTCGTTCAGTCAGTTGTCCTGGTGAGAGATACGGCAGAGCTCGGTCGCACTCTCTGTGCCTATGTGGTGACCAACCAGGCTGTGTCCGATGGGGAGCTTCGCGAATGGCTGGCCGCCGCCTTGCCGAGTTATATGGTTCCCGCCCATTGTGTCAGTGTGGACGAAATACCACTCACACCGAATGGCAAGGTCGACAGAAAGGCGTTGCCTGAACCCGCAACAAAAACCGAGGAGCAAAGCCTGCCGGTCGGCAATGCCGTGGAAAGCACATTGTCCGCTTGGCTTCGGGAACGCTTGAATACCAGCGACATCAGCCTGAATCAGAACCTGTTTGAGTTGGGTATGGATTCGCTGACTGTTCAACAGTTGCTGGTGGCGGTCGAAAAGGAATTCGAGGTACGGGTGTCGTTTCGTCATGTATTCGAACACCCGACGCTGGCTGACATCGCAGACTATATTCTGCGTGAAAAAGGCGAGGCACCGATGGCTCAGGCTGAGCCGGTGACCGAGCCAGACAGCGTGGTGGAGACATCGCCCTGTTCTCTGGCCGACGATCAACCTCTGTGGTGGTTGCCCGGCCTTGAACTCGTCACCGAGACGGCGGGCGTTCGTATCAAGGGAAGGCTTTATCAATCGGACTTTGAAAAGCACTTGTTGCCGCTGTTGCACGATCTCACGCGTCAAGCGACCACCGCGAGCAGGGTGGCGCAGTCACTTAATTACATCGCGCGGGAGGCGCTGGATGGATTGTTGGCGCGATTGCTTGATGACGGCGTATTGGTCAACTCTGTCATTCCTCCGTTGGAGCTGTTGTCTTTGCAGGAGCCATGGATAGATCATCTTTATGGTGATCGAATCCAAGGCCCTGAGGACTACCGACGGCATAAAACCGAGGTGCTGAATCGTCATTGCGCTCAAGAAAACGCAGGCTCTTCCGTCGTTCTAAACGATGCGGTTGACAACGATGCTCTCGCGACCTTGGAACGCATTCGAACCTCTCGTGAATTCGACACTGGTCGTCCCATTGACCTGCAAACCTTGTCAGCATTGCTGGCCACTTTTGGCCAAAAACGTAACGAGGACGACATTCGTTACCGTTACCCGAGTGCCGGTGGTTTGTACCCCATGGATGTTTATCTCCATGTCAAACCCGGACGCGTGGAAGGGCTGGATGGCGGTGTTTATTACTACCACCCCGCCAGCAGTGAACTGACGGTACTGCCAGAGGGCGAAGGCATTACCGATGAAACCCATCACTATCGGAATCAATCTATCTTCCGTTCCTCGGCTTTCTCTGTGTTCCTGGTTTACAACTCACGAGTCTCTGCACCGGTATATGGCACCAAGGGCATTTTTATGGCGGCCATCGAAACCGGCATGATGGCCTCCGCTTTTGGTCAGGTGGCCGACAGCCTCGACATCGGTGTCTGCTCCATTGGCGATCTGAACACAGCGGATGTACAGCAGGCGTTGGCGCTGAACGAGCACCAATGTGTTTATCACGTGCTGGAATGTGGCCTGAAGTTGCCGTTGGACCGGATGACTGAAAATGAGCCACCCGAGAAAGAGACCGAAATAACGGATATCGCCACCTACCCGGCGACGGCTGCTCAAAAACGCATGTTCATGCTGAACGAGATATCCGCCAACACCACTTATAACAACCCCTACGCCTATTGGCTGAACGGGGAAGTGGATACGGCCCGGTTGACGCAGGCATTACAGGCTGTAGTGGATCGTCATGAAACCCTGCGTACTCTGTTCCGCGAACAGGAAGGGCGTATCGAGCAGCGGGTTCTATCTCGCGCGAGCTTGATAATAGACCGTCGCCGTTGTCGGGAAGCGGAACTGGAACAGGTACTGGCCGGCCTGGTACGACCATTTGACCTCACCCGCGAGTTGCCCTTGCGAGTCGCCTTACTAGAAGTGGACAGCGGCAGCACCTTGTTATTTTTCGATTGCCATCACATCGCTGCAGACCGCAGTTCGCTGAGTATTTTCATACGGGATTTGATGCATCTTTACGACGATGCAGCGCTGCCTGGTTTGACCATGCAATACCACGATTATGCCGCATGGCAGCAACAACGCCTGAACGATGATAACGGAATCGACCGCGCCTATTGGTTGGAAACCTTGTCAGGGGAACTCCCGGCTTTGGGGTTGCCGACCGACTTTTTCCGTCCGCCGGTGCAAAGTTTTGAAGGGGCTCGCAGCCAGTTCAGCATCGACAGTGAATTAACCGGTCGATTGACCCGCCTTGCCTCACAACAGGGGTCAACCCTGTTCATGTTACTGCTGGCCGCTTATAAAACACTGCTGTGGCGCTACAGTGGGCAGGAGGACATCATCGTCGGCACACCTATCGCGGGGCGTAATCACGCCGCCACGGCCGATATGATTGGTATGTTCGTGAATACCCTGGCGTTACGTAGCCAACCGTCGGCAGACCGACCCTTCGTCGATTATCTCGGACAGGTAAGCGGCGTCGTGGTGGAAAGTCTGGATCACGCCGACTACCCCTTTGATTTGCTCGTGGACCAATTGAATCTCGAACGCGATGTCTCCAGAAACCCCGTCTTCGATGCCATGTTCGTTATGCAGAACATGACGGAAACGCCATTACGCTTGGCCGGGCCTACGCCTGCTCATCCGTTTTCCATGGACACTTCCATGTGTGATCTCACGTTGGAAGTGGAGGAATCCGATGGAGCACTTAGATGTCAGCTGATTTATGCCAGCCGGTTATTCCTGCCGGATACCATCGAGCGAATGGCGCAGCATTTCCGAGGTCTACTTGACGCTGTCGTCGCACAACCGCTGCATCCGCTGCAGGCATTGTCACCATTGCCGGAGTCGGAACGGGCGTGGCTGCTGAGCGGTCTTCAAGACGAGACGCAACCTGACTACGAAATCAACACGACTTTGCCTGCCCTGTTCGAGGAACAGGCGGCTAAAACGCCGGACCAACCTGCCGTACTGTTCGGCGATGTCCAGTTGACCTACCGCGAGCTTGACCGCCGGGCGAACCAATTGGCTGGTATATTGATCACTCGGGGCGCTCGACCGGACGGTATTATCGCGGTACTGGCCGAACGTTCTCTGGACCTGGTGGTCGGCCTGTTCGCCATTCATAAAGCCGGTGCCGCATACCTGCCCATTGACCCTTCACTGCCCGAGCAACGCATCCACTATATGCTCGAAGACAGCGGTGCGAGCCTGCTGCTGACCACCGCGTCGCTACAGACAATCGGCCCGGAGGAAACCCCGAGGCTTCTGTTGGATGACCCCGCCACCTTTGAGCTGGACGGCGTCAACCAGCGACCGGAGATACGGCCGGAGCATCTGGCTTACGTTATCTACACCTCCGGTTCCACTGGACTGCCCAAGGGGGTGATGATCGAACATCGCGCCATCGTCAACCGACTGCTGTGGATGCAACACGCCTATCCCTTGGGTGTGAACGATGTGTTGTTGCAGAAAACGCCCTATTCGTTTGATGTATCCGTATGGGAATTATTCTGGTGGAGCCTGACAGGCGCGCGCTTGGCGTTGTTGCCATCGGGTGATGAGAAAGACCCAGACCGCATCGTCGAAGCGGTGGAGCGCTACCGTGTCACCCGGCTGCACTTTGTGCCTTCGATGTTGTCCGTTTTTCTGGACTATCTCGGGCAGCGTAAAGAGGCTTCGCGCCTCGCCAGTGTGACTCGGGTGTTCTGCAGCGGCGAAGCTTTGATGCCAGCTCAGGTATCGGCGTTTCGAAACCTGCTGACCAAAGTCAACGGCACCGGCCTGACCAATCTCTACGGGCCGACCGAAGCCTCGGTCGATGTCAGCTATTTCGACTGCGACGATTGGCAGACCGTCAACCGTCCAGTTCCGATCGGCCGACCCATAGACCGCCATCACCTTTATGTACTCGGCGCGAACAATCAGATCCAGCCATTGGGTGTGGTCGGCGAATTGTGCATAGCCGGTGTCGGTTTGGCACGCGGCTATTTGAATTTGCCGGAAAAGACCGCTCAGAGTTTTGTCGATAATCCCTTTGCTCCAGGGCAGCGAATGTATCGCACCGGCGATCTCGCCCGTGTTCTGCCGGACGGCCAAATTGAATACCTCGGTCGCATCGACCATCAGGTGAAGGTCCGTGGTTATCGCATCGAATTGTCGGAAATCGAAATTCAACTGGAGCAGGAAGCGGAAGTCCAGGAAGCAGTAGTGCTTGCCAATCAGGATGAGCAGGGGCAAAACTTTCTTTGCGCCTACGTTCTACCGGCCGCTGACGTAAGCGAGGGTGAACTGAAAAGCCGTCTAGGTGGCACTTTGCCCGCTTATATGGTGCCAGCGCACCTGTTGTTTGTTGATTCCATGCCGCTGACCGCCAACGGCAAGGTCGACCGTCGGGCACTGTCAAAATTACCGCTGCCCACCCTGACCAACACTGAAAAAGTAGCCGCCTCGACACCGGTCGAGTCGGCTTTGTTGACTGTTTGGTGCGAGGTGTTCGCGCGTGACGATATCGGTGTGACCGACAATTTCTTCGCATTGGGTGGGGATTCGATCAAAGCCATTCGGCTGATCAGCGTTATGAATCAATCCCTGGATTGGGATCTATCGATCCAGACACTCTATCAGTACCCCACCATTCGAGGTCTAGCCCGAGTGGCTGAAGAAGATGAAGCCGTCACCGCTTCTTCAGGCGTTCGCGACCAAATCGAACTCGAATTGAAAGACTGGAAAACCACCATTCTCGAACAGTATTTTTCCGATGGTTCGGAGCACATCGAAGATATTTATCCGATGAGCGATATCGTTCATGGCATGGTGTCGTTGTCCGAAGCGAAGGATACCTCGCTCTATCATGAGCAAACCATGGTGCAAATCAAAGAGCCGGGCTTCGATACCGAACGCATGCGTTTGGCGATGCGTTACATGGTCGCGCGTCACGATATTCTGCGCACGGCGATGCACCTGGAAGGCGAGGCATTTCAGGTGGTCTATAAAGAAGGGGATGACATACCGCTGCTCGATATCGACCTGTCCGGTCTGAGCCGTGATGATCAGGAAGCCCGGATCAAGGCCGATCTACAACAGGACTTGAATAACCCCTTCAAAGCCGACCAGTACCCCTTGATGCGCATGGTGATCTATCGGTTGGATGCCGACCGGGTGGTGTTGTGTTGGATGTTCCATCACGCCATCCTCGACGGCTGGAGTGTGGCCTCTTTTATCACTGAGTTGATGGAGGTATACCACAACCGGCAGTGGGAAGCGCCGCTGCCCGGGCTCAACAGTCGTTATCGCGATTATGTGGTCGATCAGAAAAAAGTACAGCAGTCCGACGATATCCAGGCGTTCTGGAAAGAGGAACTGACCGGTCACAAACGCTTCCCAACACACCATTTCGGTGTGGCGGAGGATTCCATGCGAATCGTCAACCGTCAGGTTGACCCCGAGCTTTTGCACCAATTGAAAGCCTTGTCGCTGAGCCGCGGAATACCCTTGAGAACCCTGTGTTTTTCAGCCTATGTCTTGGCGTTGGACTTGTTTTCCGCTGACGGGGAATTCGTGCTCGGGCTGGTGGAAAACAACCGCCCGCTGCTGGAGGATTCCGAAAAAGTACTCGGATGTTTCCTTAATACCATTCCGTTCAAAGTGGCAATGTCCGAAGCTGGTGGCACGGCTTTGAGCCGTCTCTTTCAGGATATGGATGACAAGCTGACCCAACTGAAGCACTACGGGCGTCTGTCGCTGGTCAACATCGTCAAGGCAGTAGGGGAATCGCATTACGGTAACAACCCGTTCTTCGATGTGATATTCAATTTTGTCGACTTTCATGTACTGGAATCCATCTGGGATCAACGCGACACCGATGACGTGCTCGACCTGGACTGGTTCGACAAGATGAACACCCTGTTCAACTTCACTGTGTCCACCAGCATGGATGAGTTCCTGCTGCGCGTCAGTTGCTATTATCCGGAAGCCATCGCGCACAAAATGATGGACCAATACGAAGCGATCCTGCGTGCACTGGTGGACGATTTCGACCGACCCTATCGCAAACTTGATTTTGTCTCGCCGGAAGATTGGGCACGCCTGACGATGACTTTCAACGATACCCGTCAGGAAGGGTACCCGCTGGATGTTCCACTGCATGTTCTGTTTGAACAACGCGCGGCCCAACATCCCGATGCCACGGCGTTGGAGTATGGCGACCGGCGTGTTTCTTATCAGGATGTGAATGTAAGCGCTAACCAACTGGCGCACGAATTGCTGAATGCCGGTATCGAGAGTGAACAACCGGTCGGCGTGTTTTGCGAACGCTCGGTGGATATGGTGGTCAGCCTGTTGGCCGTGCTCAAGGCGGGCGCCGCCTATGTGCCCATAGATCCCGCCTTTCCAGAGGACCGGGTTGATTACATCCTGAACGACGCCAATGTGGCGCTGGTGATGTTGCCTTCAGTGCTGGACGACCGATTGGTGTTCTCCGGCAAACGTCTTTACGTCGATTGCATGACCACCACTACAACCGATCACGCCAACCCCGATTTGCCCTGTCGGCCTGAGCAACTGGCCTACCTGATGTATACCTCGGGCTCCACCGGTCGACCCAAAGGTGTGATGATCGAGCACCGTTCGGTGGTGAATATTCTGTCCGATCTGGAGCGGCACTATCCGCTGGAGGAATCCGACGCCATCCTGTTGAAAACCCCCTACACCTTCGACGTGTCGGTCACGGAATTGTTCGGCTGGTTCATGGGGCGGGGCAGGCTGGTCCTTTTGCCGCCTGGGCAGGAAAAAGATGTCTTCGAACTGGCGCGGGTGATCCGCGAGCACGGCGTCACGCACGTAAATTTCGTGCCTTCTCTGTTCGGCGCCTTGTTGACCACGCTGCACGAAAACCCGTCTTTGAAACGGGATCTCGAATCGCTTAAATACATCTGCGTAGCGGGTGAAGCGCTGACTTCCGGCCTCGCGCAAAAATATTTCGATTCCGGCCTTGGGGCGCGGTTGGAAAACATCTATGGCCCGACCGAATCGACCATCTATGCCACTCATCATTCCACCACTCCCGACAGCCTGGCGGCACCCGGTGTTCCCATCGGTAAACCCCTGGGCAATATCGAAACGCTGATCCTGGACAGCTCGCGCCAGATTCAACCCATCGGCGTGCCCGGGGAACTCTGGCTGTCAGGTGCCGGTCTGGCGAGAGGCTATTGGCAGCGCGAGGCGCTCACCGAAGAACGTTTTGTGCCACACCCCTTCACGCCCGGTGCCCGCATGTACCGCACCGGTGACCTGGCGCGCTGGTTGCCGGACGGAAATATCGAATACATGGGCCGCGTCGACGACCAGGTGAAAATCCGCGGTATCCGCATCGAATTGGGCGAAGTGGAGGCCGCGTTGGCCGAGCATCCTGACGTACGCGAAGCGGCAGTGATCGCTCATCAGCCTGAGGACACCTCCGACAGCCGTCAGTTGGTCGGTTATGTGGTACCCGGCGGCGACATTCGCCAGCGTATCAAAAACCAGGACACCGCCGAACTGGACAGCGAACAGGTGAATGAATGGAAAACCGTTTTCGAAAAAGCCTACGACCGGGAAAACGAACACGAGGCGGATTTCAATATCATTAGCTGGAACAGCAGTTACACCGGCTTGCCAATACCTGCTGAGGAAATGCGGGTGTGGGTTGACAGCACCGTCGACCGCATTCTGGCACTCAAACCGAAACGGCTGTTGGAAATCGGTTGCGGCACCGGCCTGCTGGCCGCGAATATCGCTCCGCATTGTGAGCGCTACGTTGCGACCGACTTCTCGGACACCGCTTTGGGTTATATCGAACGCCACCTTAAAACCCTGCGTGATGATTTGCAGCACCTGGAATTACTTCATAAAGACGCGGATGACTTCGGCGGTTTTGAGGCAGGCTCGTTCGATACCATCGTCATCAATTCCGTAGCGCAGTACTTCCCGGATCAAGCTTATCTGTTGAGTGTTATTCACTCCGCTCTGTCGGTACTGGCCGAGGGTGGCCGGCTTTTCCTCGGTGATATCCGCAGCTTGCCATTGTTGGAAACCTTCTTAACCGACGTGGAATTGGAAAGAGGCGGTGATATCACCGTCGACCAGTTGCAACGGCTGGTGCAAAAGCGGGTTCGCCAGGAGCAGGAGCTGGTGGTCGATCCGGTATTTTTCCATGCACTGCAACAGAACGGCGCGGGTATTACCCATGTCGACATTCAATTGAAACGGGGTGCGCACCATAACGAAGTCAGTCGCTATCGTTACGATGTCACGCTGCATCTGGACCCTTCGTTGGAATGTTTCGAGCCGAAGGTTTGGCTTGATTGTGGCGGCGATACCTTCAATCTGGACCGTATTCGGGCACGGTTGGCGGAATTGAACGAACCTGTCCTGGCACTGCACAACCTCATCAATGCCCGAGTGGCAAAGGCGAGCAAAGGTTTGAGCCTGTTGCACGAAGGGCAATGCGACACCCTGGGTGATATACAGGCCGTTTTGAAGGGTGACGGGATTGATACCGGAGTAGACCCGGAAGACCTCTGGCAACTCGCCGACGAACTGGGCTACCGGGTGGATATCGGCTGGGACCTTGAGGCACGCGGGGAAGGTCGCTTCAGTGCCGTGTTCCAATCCTTGGTGACTGCTCATTCTGCCCGACCCGTATTTCCCGTCCCGGCGGAGCTCGAGCCCGCGGAGTTTTACACCAACGATCCGCTGATCGACAAGATCGCGCGGCAATGGGTACCGGAATTGAAAGCGCACCTACGTTCAATCCTGCCCGAATACATGGTGCCCTCGGCACTCGAAGTGTTGAAAGCCATGCCTTTGTCCGCCAGTGGCAAAATCGACCGCAAAGCGCTGCCGCTGCCCGATCTGAAAACGGACACCGATTACGTCGCACCGGAAGGTGATGTGGAGGCGCTGCTTGTCGATATATGGCAAACAGTGCTCGGTGTTGAACCCATCGGTATTCATGATCCATTTTTTGATTTGGGAGGGGATTCAATCAAAGGCATTCAGGTCGCGGCACGTTTGAATCAGCATGGATACAAGTTGGAAACACGCGACCTCTTTGATTACCCCACCGTGGCCGGGTTGAGCCAAAGGGTTCAGCGGTCGGTGCGCGACATCGACCAGTCTCCGGTTTCGGGTGAACTTCCGCTGACTCCGATCCAGCGCTGGTTTTTCGAACAGAACCTCGATGAATCACATCATTGGAACCAGGCCGTCATGCTGTTCCGGGAGGCGGGTTTTGACGACACTCTTTTGCGCACGGTAATGACGGCCATTGTTACGCACCACGATGCGCTGCGTACTGTTTTTACGGAGCGAAACGGTCAAGTGACCGCCCATAATCGAGGCATTGACGAAGGCGATAACGTCTGCTGTCAGCGCTTTGATTTGAGTGACCTGCCGGATGATGAAATTGGTCGGACTATCGAGCAACATGCTGCTGATATTCAAGCCTCGTTCGATCTTTCGACAGGACCGCTGGTCAAACTGGGTATTTTTCACACTCGCAGTGGCGACCATCTGTTGATTGCCATTCATCACCTGGTGGTGGATGGCGTGTCCTGGCGTATTCTGTTTGAAGACATCGCCACCGGCTATGCCCAGGCCATGAAGGGTGAGCCGTTGGTGCTGCCTACCAAGACCGATGCCTTCCTGACCTGGTCTAATGCGCTTGATCAGCACAGCCGGTCACAGTCACTCCCGGAGGAAGAGCAGCGGTATTGGGCGCAGATGGATGCGACGCCGGAACCGTCGTTACCGTTCGATCATTCCGTCACCTCGGTGCCTTTGGTCGGCGAGAGCGCCGAATGTCGAATCGAACTCACAGAAGCTGAAACCCACCAATTACTGACTCAGGCCAACCGAGCCTACAACACCGATATCAACGACCTGTTGTTGACCGCGCTGGGCACGGCCCTTGGCGATTGGAGCCAACAGGCGGACATCAAACTGCACTTGGAATCACACGGCCGGGAATATGGGCTGAACGACCTGGATATCAGCCGCACCGTCGGTTGGTTCACGGCGCTGTACCCAGTGTTGATCAGTCAGGGTGCCCCCGAGGTGGGTGAACGCATCAAGCGGGTTAAGGAGCAGCTGCGCCGCGTACCGAACAAAGGCGTGGGATACGGTCTTTACCGGTACGGCCAGGCTCCTCAGGGCACGGCAACCGCGAGTGATCCCGCCGTCTGTTTCAATTATCTCGGCCAATTTGATGCCGATCTGCCGACCGACCTGTTGAGTCTGTCGCCCTTATCGACCGGGCCCAGCTTTGGCCCTGGCAATAAACGCTTGTACCACCTGGAGATCAATGGTTTGACCGTTAACCGCTGTCTGCAGGTGCGCTTTGGCTACGCCCCGGCCGTGTTCGAGGCCGAAACCATTCGCACCCTGACGGACCGGTACAAAACGGAATTGCAGCGGATTATTCAGCATTGCCTGGGCCGGGAAGAGTCGGAAATGACACCCAGCGATTTGATGTTCGACGAGTTCAGCCTGGATGAACTGGCGGAACTCGAAAACGACATCAATCAACTTTAAGACGT
This sequence comes from uncultured Saccharospirillum sp., assembly GCA_965652395.1. GTDB lineage: Bacteria > Pseudomonadota > Gammaproteobacteria > Pseudomonadales > Natronospirillaceae > Saccharospirillum. The sequence continues at coordinate 45,279 of CBFGUW010000038.1, forward strand.
ATTCATGGGGCCGATATGAATTCCACCAGTAAAATAAAAAATATCTACCCGTTGACGCCGCTTCAACAAGGCATGTTGTTTCACAGCCTGAAAGACGCCGGTTCCGAAGCCTATGTCGAGCAAATCTCCTTCGACCTGACCGGCGAGATAAATGTCAGCGACCTGGAATGGGCTATCAACGAATTCATTCAGCGTCACGACGCCTTACGCACCGTATTTAATATCGCCAACTCCAAGCAGCCGGTTCAGGTGGTGTTGAAAGACCGCCCGATCACGCTTGCTGTTGAAGATCTTTCGACGCTGACAGGCGAGGCGTTAAAGAAAAAAGTTATTGCTTTTAAACAAGCGGACAGAGCGCAGGGGTTCGATCTGATCAAAGGTCCGCTGGTACGAGCCAGCTGTCTTTTTACCGGTGAAAGAGAGGCTCATCTGGTGTGGAGTTTCCATCATATAGTGATGGACGGCTGGTGCCTGCCGCTGATCTTTAAGGAAGTGTTTCAGTTGTATCAACAGCGCACTCAGGGAGCGACCGGAAACCTCGCCGAGCCCACTCCCTATCACCATTACATCCGCTGGCTGCAGCAGCGTGATCATGCCGGAGCAACGAGTTACTGGACGAATTATCTGGCGGACTATGACCAGGCCGTACAGGTGTTACCAAAACGTGCCGCCCAAAGCGCACCCTATCGGCTAACCAAAAAAAGCCTGAAACTCAGCGAGCGCCACACCAATGCACTCAAGCAATTGGCACAGCGCAGCAAGAGCACCATGAACACCCTAATGCAGACCGCCTGGGGATTATTGTTGCAACGCTACAACGATTGCGACGACGTGGTGTTTGGCGGGGTGGTGTCGGGCCGCCCGGCCGAATTGGCCGGAGTCGAGCAGATGATTGGCCTGTTCATCAACACCATTCCGGTTCGGGTCTGTGCTCGGCCGGGTGAGCGCGTGGTGGATTGTATTGCACGGCATCAACAGGCAGCGGTGGAGTCGTCGGCATTTGATTTTTACCCGCTAGCCGACAGTCAGGCTGCCACACCGCTTAAGCAGGAGCTGATCAATCATATTCTGGTTTTTGAAAACTATCCTGTGGATGAAAGCGTTGCGGCCCTCACCAATGGCAGCACCCTGCCGTTCACAGTCGATCAGGTGCAGATTCACGACCAAACCAGTTACGACCTGAACATCATCGTCTTTCTCGGCGAACGATTGAACATCCATTTCGAATACAACGCCTCGGCGTTCGAACCCGAGGCCGTCGATCGGTTGCAATGCCATTTGGAGATGTTGCTGACGCAAATGGCGGACAATCCCGACAGCGATGTTCAAGCCTTGGACCTGATCACACCCGACGAGAAATCGGATCTGTTGCAACGCTTCAACGATACCCGGTGCGAATACGATGCAGGCACGACCCTGCATGCCCGGTTCGAAGCCCAGGTGGCGGCCACCCCGGATCGTATCGCCGTAACGGACGATCAAAGCAGTCTCACTTACGCGCAATTGAATGAGCGGGCTGACCAACTGGCGAATCTGTTGCGTGCCAAAGGCGTATGCCCCAATCAAATTGTGGCGCTGATGATGCCGCGCTCCACCGAAATGATGGTCGCGGTACTGGCCACACTGAAAGCCGGCGGTGCCTACCTGCCCATTGATGCCGGTTTTCCGGAGGAGCGCATTCGCTTTATGTTGGGCGACAGTGATGCCCGGTTATTGCTGACGCTGTCGTCGATGGACGTGCCGGATGTCGAGGCAATCGAACGTCTGAACCTCGATCAGGAAACGGATGTCCCCGCCGGGGAATTGCAGCCAGTGGACGAGGTATCCAGCGGCCCGAATGATTTGGCCTATGTGATTTACACCTCCGGTTCCACCGGTCAACCCAAGGGCGTGATGATCGAACACCATTCTGTCATCAATCGTCTGCAATGGATGCAGAGCGCCTATCCGCTGACCGAAAACGATGTGTTGTTGCAAAAAACACCCTACACCTTCGATGTGTCCGTCTGGGAATTGTTCTGGTGGTTTTTCGCCGGAGCCCGGCTAAGCCTGTTACCGCCCGATGGCGAAAAAGATCCGGCCATGCTGGTTGATCGGGTGGCGCGTCATGGCGTGACCCGCATGCATTTCGTACCCTCGATGCTGAGTGTGTTTCTGGATTATCTTGCCGCTCGCGGCACAGTGGATTCCCTGTCGAGTCTGACCCAGGTGATATGTAGTGGTGAGGCGTTGATGCCCGCCCAGGTGGCCGCGTTTCACACGATCCTGAGCGGTCGGCGCCTGTCCAACCTGTACGGTCCCACCGAGGCGACGGTGGACGTATCCTTCTTCGAATGCACGGCGGACCGTCCGACTGACCAGCCGGTGCCCATCGGCCAACCCATCGCCAATCACCGACTTTATATTTTAAGCCGGTCGGGTCGTTTGCAGCCGATCGGTGTGGGTGGTGAATTGTGCATTGCCGGGGTCGGGCTGGCGCGCGGTTATCTTAATCGGGAAGCCCTGACCGCCGAGAAATTTATCGATAACCCCCTGAGCCCGGGCGAACGGTTGTATCGAACCGGCGATCTCGCCCGGTGGCGCGCGGATGGCAATATCGAGTATCTCGGCCGCATCGATCATCAGGTGAAGGTTCGTGGCTACCGCATTGAATTGTCGGAAATCGAAGTCTGGTTACAGAAGCAGGCGGAGGTCACCGAAGCCGCTGTGCTGTCGATTAGAGACGACCGCAACGAAAGCACGCTCTGTGCCTTTGTCACTACCAGCGAGGCTCTGGATGTCGAGACGTTGAAAAACCGCCTGCGTGCAACACTGCCGGATTACATGGTGCCTGCCCACATCGTGGTGATGGATGCTATGCCGCTCACCGCCAATGGCAAACTCGACCGGCGTGCACTGATGCAACAGCCGCTTCGCTTCGACAGCCGGCAACCCTTTGAAGCCCCCACCAACGAGGTGGAGGAAACCCTGGTCGGGATCTGGCAGCAGGTGCTTAACCAGGACAGCATTAGCATCCACGATTCGTTTTTCGATCTCGGTGGCGACTCCATCAAGGCCATTCGCTTGATTGGTTTGGTCACCAAGCAGATGCAGCGGCCGTTGGAGATTCAGCAACTCTATCAACAACCCACGGTGAAAGCGTTGGCGCTTTTGCTGACGGGCAATACCGAAGCCGACGCCCGCAACAATGACCTGAGCGACATCCACACCGAACTGACGCAGTGGAAAGACAAGGTACTGACGGAGCACCTGCCTGATCACCTGAACGAGATCGAGGATGCCTATCCGATGAGCGACATCGGGCGGGGCATGATTTCATTGTCGCTCACCAACGCTCAGGATGCGGTCTACCACGACCAGTTCGTTTACCAGATTCACTTCCCGGAATTTGATGACCAACGCTTGAAGCGTGCGCTCGCTTTCATGGTGGACAAGCACGAAATGCTGCGCGCCCGTTTCTACATGGAAGATGAACCCTTCCTGGCGATTTTTCGTGAGGTGCCGATTCTGCCGTTTGAATCGATGGACTTGCGCGGAGCCCCGTCGAGCGATCAGGAACAACGCATCAAGGCCGATCTTGCCGAGGACCGAACCTGGCCGTTCAAACTGGACCAGGGCCCCGGCTGGCGCATGAAGCTGTACCGGTTGGAGGATCAACGTGCTGTGCTGTGCTGGATTTTCCACCACGCCGTGATGGATGGTTGGAGCATCGCCTCCTTTATGACCGAGTTGATGCAGGTGTACGACCGTGAGCGTCGCGGGGAAAGCATCGCCGTGCCCGCCGAGCGGTTGCGCAGCGGCTACCGGGATTTCATCGCCGATCAATACCGGGTGCAGCGCCGGTCGGACATCACCGAGTTCTGGCGGCAGGAACTGGCCGATTACAAACGCTTCCCGCTGGACGCCTTTCGCTATTCGGACCCGAGCCCGAAGGTGGTGAGTACCTTCCTGGAGGCCGACGTACTGGGTCGTCTGCGCGAAGTCGCACAACGCCATCATTTGCCACTGAAATCCCTGTGTTTTACCGCCTATGCCCTGGCTCTGCACATGTTTACCGAAGACCGGGAGTTTGTACTGGGGTTGGTGGAAAACAATCGGCCATCGGTAGTGGACGGCGACAAAATTCTGGGCTGTTTTCTGAATACGGTTCCGTTCAAAGTCAGCGTGCCCGACAACGCCAGTCTGAAAAATCTGGTGGAAAGCATTCACGACAAAGTCATGCGGATGAAAACGTTCGGTCGGCTTTCACTGGTAAAAATCGTCGAGGCGTTGAACGAATCCTTCTACGGCGAGAACCCCTTCTTCGATGTGATATTCAACTATGTGGATTTTCACATCTACGAGCAGGTCGGTTCGGAATACCGACACGAACGAGTGTTGGATCTCAATTCCTATGAGCGCACAAACACCTATCTGGATGTCACCATTTCCACCACGCTGAACGAGTTGGAAATCCGCATGACGTCGTCTCTGGCTGAAACAGTGACGCAACAGATGGCGGATTACTGCACGCGCATCCTGCAGGGCATGGCGGATGATCTGGAACAGCCTTACAGCAAGGCCACCTTCATGACATCGGCGGAACGCTGCCACCTGCTCGACGAAGTGAACGACACCGCAACCGACTACCCCAAAGACCAACCGCT